>NZ_JBIMEX010000002.1:0-671788 GCF_051262635.1 Oceanobacillus sp. CF4.6
CTAAGTAAAACTTAATTGAGGTTGTTTCAGAAAGAAAAACAAGTTTTCTTCCTTTGACATACTGGTTGTTTTGTTCAGTTTTCAAAGAGCAAATTTGTAAGTCGTTTAAAATAGCGACCCGATTAATATACCACATTCAGCAAGTATTTGTCAACATTTATTTTTTTCTTGTAAACAGATGTTGTCTTTGCTTACTTGTGGAATCTTATTATAGCATTTATTATCAAAGCTTGTCAATACTATTATTTGTGTTTGTCGAAAAAAATAAAATTACTGTTTACCAAGTCGGCATCAACCGGTTCCTAAACAGTAAAATTAATATTACACGCTTTTATTCATAAAATCAACCTATTCTTACTAGAGGTTATTTCCATTTTTCCCAGAGATAACCTCTAACAATAGTCAGACGATTACTTCGCCTTCCCACTTCAACATGCCGCCTTTCATATTTATAACCTTAAAACCTTGTTCGTTCAAATACTTCGATGCATTCATACTTCTGGCACCTGAACGGCAAACGAGTATATAATCTTTGTTTTTATCCAATTCGGAGGCTGCTTCAGGAATTTCTCCCAATGGAATATGTTTCGCTTTCTCAATAATACCTTGCGCAACTTCCTCATCTTCTCTTACATCAATCACTACAATATTATCTTTATTCATTAGTTCTTCTACTTCTGTTGGCGTTATTTCTTTAATATCTGCCACAACAATCATCCTTTCCTATTATATGCAACTTCAATTTTACGGATTTTACGCATAAGATGCAAACACTACGCGCAATCTAACTGCATTAAAACAATCGTGATTAGCGACGTAACATTTAAAAAAATAAACATTGAACGGAGTGAGTCTGCAATGCAATTCCTGTTTCTTCTATTATTAGTTATCCCTTCTGTTACTTTTGCTGCTGAAACAGATCCTAAAGAAGCGATCATAATAGAAACCTATCATGAAGATGTTACAGGTGATGGTGAAAAGGAGACAATTGAATTAAAAGGGATGCTTTTCTCCCCTGATGCCCAGTATTATCAGGATATATGGGCAGAGGTCACATCAACTTCAAGTAATGATTGGAAAATTAGCTATGGCGGTGGATATGATCCCGTTATACAGTTTATTGATTTAAATCATGATGGCATCAACGATATTTTTTTCCAAAGTCCAACTGGTGGAAGTGGTGGGCTGTATACTTATAACTTCCGGACGCTCGCAAATGGTAATATGAAAGAGATTGACTTGCCTGAACAACGCTTTGTTGAAGGGAGTTTTGAAGAAAACTTCAAGGCTACACTCCAAATGAATCCTGGTGATAAACCGATTATAATAGAAGTAATGGATAGAGCTGGTGATTATATACGTCTCGGTATTTATGATAAGAATGGTAAGTTATTGGTACAAACACCGCTAATGATTGATCCGATTGCTTTTTTTGAACCAATTAAGATTAGCGACAGTAAAGGTTATGGGTTAAAAAGTTATAAACAAATAAGTGGTGCTTATCATGCGGATGGTCTTGGTACTATTGAAACGCTGTGGTATTTTGAAAATGGTGAATGGGTTATTTTAAAAACAGAATGGGTACCTTCAGATTAAATACGCCCTACTTATTCTTCCCTGAATATAAAGATCTCTCCTTATTATAAGAAGAGATCTTTTTTCATTTTTTTAATTTGCTACGAAGTTAACCAGCTTTCCTGGTACGACAATCACTTTTCGGATTGTTTTACCTTCCAGCCATTTTTGCATACCTTCATCAGCACGTGCTGCTTTTTCCAAGTCGTCTTTAGAAATATCTACGGAAACATTAATTTTCGAACGAACTTTTCCCATTACTTGAAGGACTACTTCAACCTCATTCTCAACTAATTTGGATTCGTCATATACAGGCCATTTGGAATAGCTGATCGTTTCTGTATAACCAAGTTTCGCCCAAAGTTCTTCAGCAATATGTGGTGCAACTGGTGAAAGTAGCTTCACAATACCTTCCATATATGCTTTTGGCATACTGTCTGCTTTATAACCGTCATTGATGAACACCATCATTTGGGAAATACCTGTATTAAAATGAAGGTTCTCAAAATCATCGGTCACTTTTTTCACGGTTTCATGATATACCTTATCAAGATCAGCATTCTCTCCATCTATAATCTTATCGGATAGTTTACCATCATCATTGATGAACAATCTCCAAACTCGATCAAGGAATCTTCTAGCACCATCAAGTCCATTTGTTGACCAGGCAACAGATGCATCCAGTGGTCCCATGAACATTTCATATAGACGAAGTGTGTCTGCTCCGTGAGAAACAACGATATCATCAGGGTTAACAACATTCCCCTTGGATTTACTCATTTTTTCATTACCTTCACCAAGGATCATTCCTTGATTGTACAATTTCTGGAATGGCTCTTTTGTGGATACCACACCGATATCGTACAGGAATTTATGCCAGAAACGAGCATATAGCAAGTGAAGTACGGCATGTTCCGCTCCACCGATGTAAATATCGATTGGCAACCATTCTTTCAACGCTTCCGGATCTGCAAGCTGTTCCGTATTGTCCGGATCGATATAACGGAGGAAATACCAGCAGCTGCCTGCCCATTGTGGCATTGTATTTGTTTCACGGCGCCCCTTCATACCTGTTTTTGGATCAATGACATGGACCCATTCTGTATTATTGGCAAGAGGTGACTCTCCTGTACCAGATGGTTTTATCTCGGACATCACTGGAAGTTCCAATGGTAGCTCTTCTTCAGGGACCGCTGACATAGAACCATCTTCCCAATGAATGATTGGAATTGGTTCACCCCAGTACCGTTGTCTTGCGAACAACCAGTCACGTAGACGATACGTAACCTTCTTTTCGCCTTTATTTTCTGAAACAAGCCAGTCAATCATTTTGCTAATACTTTCATCTTTTCCAAGACCATTCAAGAAGTCGGAGTTTACATGTTCACCATCACCTGTATAAGCTTCTTTTGTAACATCTCCACCGGCCACAACTTCTATGATCGGCAACTCAAATTTGCTTGCAAACTCATAGTCACGTTCATCATGTGCCGGTACCGCCATAATTGCACCCGTCCCATAACTCATCAATACGTAATCAGCAACCCAAATCGGCATCTTTTCATTATTAACTGGATTAATCGCATATGCTCCAGTAAATACACCGGTTTTACCTTTTGCAAGATCGGTCCGCTCAAGGTCAGATTTTGTTTGAACATCATTCAAATAAGCATCAACTGCATTTATTTGTTCTGCAGTTGTAATTTTTTTAACAAATGGATGTTCAGGAGCAAGTACGGCATAGGTTGCACCAAACAATGTATCTGGACGTGTTGTGAAGACAGTAAATTCTTCATCATGGCCGTCAATATGGAACGTTACTTCAGCACCTTCTGAGCGACCAATCCAGTTGCGTTGCATTTCTTTTAAACTGTCAGGCCAATCTAAATCATCCAGATCTTCAAGAAGGCGATCTGCATAAGCAGTAATTTTCAGCATCCATTGTTTCATTGGTTTACGAACAACCGGATGCCCACCACGTTCACTTTTTCCATCAATAACTTCTTCGTTTGCCAACACCGTTCCAAGAGCAGGACACCAGTTAACAGCAACTTCATCAATATAGGCAAGACCCTTTTCATAAAGCTTAATGAAAATCCATTGTGTCCATTTATAATAATCTGGATCGGTTGTATTTACTTCACGGTCCCAATCATAGGAGAAACCAAGCTCCTGAATTTGACGTTTAAAAGTAGCAATGTTTTTCGCAGTGAATTCTGCAGGACTATTCCCTGTGTCTATAGCATATTGCTCTGCAGGAAGCCCGAAAGCATCCCAGCCCATTGGATGTAATACTTCATACCCTTGCATTCGCTTCATGCGGGATAGAATATCCGTTGCTGTATAGCCTTCCGGATGCCCAACATGAAGCCCAACCCCTGATGGATATGGGAACATATCTAGTGCATAAAATTTATCCTTTTCGGAAAAGGTCTCCGTTTTAAATGTTTTATTTTCCAACCAATGTTTTTGCCATTTCTTTTCAATTTGCTGATGGTTAAAACTCATATTCTTTACCTTCCTTCCACTGCTCAACACTCTATTCGATGGGCGCTAACGTTAGTTTCAACAACAAAAAAAGCCACTCATCCCTATGTAGGGACGAGAAGCTTTATCTCCCGCGGTACCACCCAAATTAACGCAAATTAGCGTTCGCTTGTAATCCTTAACGCGGATGTATCGGCAGAAGCTACTTGCGTTCACTTCTGCAACATTAAAGGTGAGTTCATAAATATCTCCAGCAGCAGTTTCCACCAAACACTACTTCTCTAAGCCTGAAAAAATTTACTACTAATCCTTATCAGAGTCGTTGAATTATTTAACCGAATTATAATGAAAAGGCGCCTCATTGTCAAGGCGACACGTATTTTCTATTTAATGCTTCATTCTATGTGAAATGTTCAAATTGGATAGTGCATACTTTTCAGAAATATTTCAATACATATTTTATTTCTTATAAAAGCGCTTCCATGATAAAATAAGTGAAAACATTAAATTTATAACGAAGGAACGTGCTCATTCATGCTAAAAGGCGTCTTAAATTATGCACATTATTTACTCGAAGAATCCATTGAAAAAGGTGAAAAAGTAATTGATGCAACGTGTGGTAATGGAAATGACACCTTATTTTTAAGCAACATTGTCGGCGAACACGGACATGTCTATGCTTTTGATATCCAGGAACAAGCGATTGCAAGTACTAGGAAAGCATTGATTAGCCATCAACGGACAAATGTATCGCTCATTCATGATAGCCATTCACAAATTGGTGACTATATAAAGAAAACAGAGATTGGTGGAGCCATATTCAATCTCGGATACTTGCCAAAAAGCGATAAATCCATTATTACAAAAGCAGCGTCCACCGTAACTGCAATTGATTCTATTTTAACTCTATTAAAGAAAGGTGGTCTTGTTGTTACTGTCGTATATTATGGACATAAGGGCGGTAAGGATGAGAAAAAGTCTCTATTGGCATACCTTCTTCAGTTGGACCAGAAAGAATATAATGTATTACGCTATGGATTTATCAATCAGAAAAACGACCCACCATTTATTCTTGCGATAGAGAAAAAGATCTAGGAGCCTGTCATTTCCCAGTTTTTAAGCTACACAACGATGACCGAATCAACCCGCTTGATCACCGGTACAATGATAACATTTGGTGGCATCGCTATTTACCTATTCCTAACGAATCGTATGAATAAGGCATAAACCTTTAAAAATGGGATTACAAAAACAAACCTTTGTAATCCCATTACTTTATTTACTCGGATACAGTCCTTGAAGAAATTCAATCGACTGATTGATTAATGCTTTTAAAACGTCTATATCAATATCTGCTACTTTATTGATATACACACAAGCTTTCCCTGTCGTATGCTTCCCAAAGTCCTTCAACAGTTCTCCTCTTCTATCATCCCCAGTAGCAAAGTACAGACTATGTTTTGCTTTACGCGGCGAAAAGCCAACTAACGGTGCATCGCCTTCATGACCTGTTTCATATTTATAATGATACGAACCGAATCCTATAATACTTGGTCCCCACATCTTTGCTTCGAAACCCGTTGTTTCCGTAAATATATCCAGAAGTTTGTAGGCATCCTCCCGCTTTTTGGGATTATCCACATTTTCGATAAATTCAATTACACTATGGTCTGTTTCTTTTGTTTTTAACTCATACACGTTCGTTCCCTCCTCAGGAATTTTCCATTTTATGATAAAATTTAATAGTGAAATTAATAAATTTTGCAGTATTTCCACTCGCCTTCAGTAGCGCCTTGCACATCTCTTCTGAACCTCTTACCTGCTCCAATTTTTCATCGGCTAAATAGAGTCCAACAAGGCCCTGAACGATCAATTCATGAAATTTCCTGTCTGGAAGTTGTTTCACATGTTTGTTAGACTGCTTGATAAAGTAGATGAGGCGTTCCTTCATTTGTTGATCATCGGAATAAAAATGACAGAAATTCAGATCTCCCTCTACCATGTCTTCTTGCTGATCAATATAATAATCAAGCAGGATATGTAAGCCTTGCACGAATGGAAAATAACCATTATATATAATCTGTGATATGTTGCTATCCATTTTACCACCTAATGTATAGGATACAAGACAATAGATTCCTATTGTCGAACCCGCTGCTGCGGAATATTCATACCATGATAATTCGGGTGCCTTCTCTTTGTCTTCCTCATACCAACTTGTTAAACGGGGGATTCTCTCCTCTACCGTTACATGCTTATGTACCTGTAAATCAGCATACATTCCCTCTAATTTCCAGACCTGATCGATAATCGTTGAATAACCATCCAGTTCTTCAAGAATTTGTTGACATGTTCCTACGAGCTCTGTTAAGTATCCCCCGTCATTCTGATTTTCACGTAGACGGTAATAGTTCTTCAACTCCTTATTGTCAGGGTTCAGAGCGTCTTTCATTGCCAGATGCAATAGTCTGAAATCATGAGGATCAAGTGATGTGCTGCGATCACAAAGATTATCAAGATAGTCACTGATGGTCTGATAGGCAACAATGAAGCGAACCGCTGTTTTAGCATTCTCGCCCGCAAGGAGTGCATACGCACCCCCACCCTGACAATGAAACTTTTTGGAATCGATACTCGCAATTGCCTGTGACCTCAATTCCTTATCGGGAATCTGTTCCGCTCGATTTCTCCAATAATTGATTTCCTCATCCACCATCGGAAAAATTTTCTGAAAACTGGACCGCAGAAGTGAAATAACGTTGCCTGGTGCTTGATTCACATGGTTCCCTCCATTCCATACAAAATTCCATCATATTTGCTATACTAATTATATCACCAAAATGAATTGAAAAATACAAATGAAAACAGGGGGAAAAATCATGATTGACCACTATCATCATATTTATCCAAAAATTCATGATACTGCTTTTATCGCAAAAGATGCGGTGATTAATGGAGACGTCGAAATTGGCGAAGAATCAAGCATTTGGTTCAAAACTGTGATTCGTGGAGATATTGCACCTACCCGTATTGGCAAAAGGGTTAGTATTCAAGATCTATCCATGCTGCATCAAAGTCCTAATAACCCGCTTATTGTAGAAGACGATGTAACGGTTGGCCACCAGGTTACCCTGCACTCAGCCATCATCCGTAAAAATGCATTGGTCGGAATGGGGTCGATTATTTTGGATGGAGCAGAAGTTGGCGAAAATGCATTCGTCGGAGCTGGAAGTCTCGTCCCACCAGGTAAAAAAATCCCACCAAACACCATGGTAATGGGCAGGCCAGCCAAGGTTGTAAGGGAACTGAACGAAGAAGATTATGCTGAAATGGAACGTGTTCGAAAATCATACGTAGAAAAAGGGAAATATTATAAAGAGCATACAAATATGGGGCTTTATTGAAAAATGGAAAGGCTAAAGCGAATCGATTATCTACTTTAGAGGCAATTTGTAAGGCTTTAGAATGTCAGCCTGGGGATATCTTAGAATACCGAAGTGATGAAGAAACCTAACCTAAGATTAATAAAGACATTTATTCAAATTTAAGGCACAAATAGAAGAGCAATAAAACACAGTTGGGAGCAAGCACTACCCGTGTTTGTTTCCGGTTGTTATTATGTGAAGAATAGATAAAGTTATGGTTGCAATTTATATCAACTACAAAGATTAAAAGCAACACCCCATTTCGAATATAGCCTATAAATGAAAACCTAACTATAAATTAAACATCCCAAAGAACTCAGATTTGAATACGACTACTACAGTAGCAATGATAAATATCAACTGAATAAGTGTAAACAGATAATTATTTTTCCCTTTTAGATATTTCCATTCCATATAAGCCCTTATTAATTCTTGTACTGCCATAATGACCATACCAACTACGAATAAATACCAAGAAGTTTCCATACCAAAATCCGAAGAATCAGCAATCAGGTAGAACATAGCAATCAAATAAACCATAACAGAAATTACTCGTATTCTCTTATCATACTTTTTATGTGTATCATTAACATAATGATTCGAGAACCATTTCAGGCGTTCAACATTCAATAATTTTCTCATGATCCAATTAAAAATGAAAATGATTAGTGAAAGAGTCCCTGTTAGGATAGCTATTTTCAATATTAAATGATCGCCATTATCATAATAATACATAACCTACCCTCCCTTATTTCTATACTACCAAACTGTATTATAATAAAAAACTACTATTTAGTAATTCAACGTTAGAATCTAGTTTATTTCGGACTTCTGCATCGTTCTTTAACAATACTACAAAGAATTCATATTAGAAAACTTGGCATGCGCCAAGCCTTTTCGGCGAATGCCTTAGTTGCACTTATTGCAAGTAAGAAAGTTTATACTTTCTTACTTGCCAAAAAAGCCACACAGCCTTTACAGCGTTGTGTGGCTTTCTATCATACATTTTATTTCGTCATTGCTATTAATTCATCAATTTTGTCTGTTTTCTCCCACGGAAATAAGATATCCGTTCTGCCAAAATGTCCATAGGCAGCAGTTTCTTTGTATATTGGTTTTCGCAAGTCAAGCATGCGGATAATTCCTGCTGGGCGCAAATCGAATAATTTACGGACTGCATCTACAAGAACTTCCTCGCTAACCTTTCCTGTACCAAATGTGTTAATTGCAATGGACACAGGTTCTGCTACACCGATCGCGTAAGCCAATTGAACTTCACATGACTTTGCAAGGCCAGCAGCCACAATATTTTTAGCAACATAGCGTGCAGCATATGCAGCAGAACGGTCTACTTTGGTAGCATCTTTCCCACTGAATGCTCCCCCACCATGACGTGCATACCCGCCATATGTGTCCACAATAATCTTACGGCCAGTTAAACCGACATCTCCTTGTGGTCCACCAATAACGAAGCGGCCAGTCGGATTAATAAAGTACTTCGTAGATTCATCAAGCAAGTCAGCAGGAACAACTTTACGAATAACATGTTCAATCATATCTTTTTCAATTTGTTCCGTAGTTGTATCCTGGCGATGCTGTGTAGAAATAACAATTGTATCAATGCGAACCGGTTGATCATTTTCATCATACTCTATTGTTACCTGTGTTTTTCCATCCGGACGTAAATAATCCAATACATTTTCTTTACGGACATCCGCCAAACGTTTGGATAGTTTATGTGCCAGTGAAATAGGTAAAGGCATGTATTCCTCTGTTTCATCACAGGCAAAACCAAACATTAACCCTTGGTCTCCTGCACCAATTGCATCAATCTCATCTTCACTCATTTTTCCTTGACGTGCTTCCAGTGCAGTATCAACTCCACCTGCAATATCGGCAGATTGTTCATCAATTGCAGTAAGTACGGCACATGTTTCAAAGTCAAAGCCATATTTTGCACGTGTATAGCCAATTCCTTTGACCGTTTCTCGAACAATCGCTGGAATGTCTACATAGGTGCTTGTGGAAATTTCACCTGCAACTAATACGAGTCCAGTTGTAACCGTAGTTTCACATGCTACCCTTGCATTTGGATCTTTCTTTAAAATTTCATCCAGAACTGCATCAGATATTTGGTCTGCCATTTTATCCGGATGTCCCTCTGTTACCGATTCTGATGTAAATAAACGACGATTTGCAGCCATATGGCTAAACTCTCCTTTGTTAAATATTACGGAACTCTATATCAATCATTCTCTTCTATATTATTCAAAGTACCTTCAAAAGGTAAAACAATTTTTAGATGACCAGTTAAATATGTTTTCATTAAAAATAATTTTAATATCCTTAAAAAACAAAAAAAGCCTTTCCTTCAATGCATGAGGAAAGGGACTACTAGCTGGCCTTTCGCTCTTATTGTTCAAGGAAAAATCCTTGCATCAGGTTAGCACCTTTTCACCGTAGTGATGGTTGCTGGGTTTCATCGGGTCTGTCCCTCCACCGACTCTGAATAAGAGAGTATCCGTTCAAAATTTAGATTACCGAAACAATGGCAAACTGTCAACTGTTTTAAACATGTAAGCGGTATCACATAAAGTTCATAAATTTCTTGTTTAATTAGTATGGACTATTAATTTAAATGTGTTATACTAATAAGCATATTAAGATAAATAATCTGAAAAGTTATTTCATTATAACATACAATACCTTTAAAAAGGCAGGAGAGTTCAATATGAAAACTGTGGAAAAGTCATTACTAAAAGAGCTTTACACCCATCAAAATATTCAACCAAATTTATCGGTGTCACAATTAGTTGAAAAAATCTTAAGCCGTAATGAAGGAATTTTGACTTCAACTGGTGCAGTGTGTGCTTCAACTGGAACATATACTGGTCGTTCACCAGGGGATAAATTTATTGTGAACGATGAAGTTTCTAAAGATTTTATTGACTGGGGAAAAGTAAACCAACCTATTCGTGAAGAAGTATTTGATCTTTTGTACAGTAAAGTGATTGACTATTTAAAAGAGAAAGAGGAAATTTACCAATTTAAAGGCTTTGCCGGAGCAGATGAGAAATACCGTTTACCGATTCAGGTAATCAGTGAATACGCATGGCACAATCTATTTTCAAGACAGTTATTCATACCACCGACAGAAGAAGAATTAGATAATCATCAAGCTGAATTTACTGTTATTTCTGCTCCTGACTTTAAAGCAGATCCAGCGATAGATGGTACGAATTCAGAAGCTTTCATATTGATTTCCTTCAAGAAACGCATCGTATTAATTGGGGGTACGGAATACGCGGGAGAAATCAAAAAATCAATCTTCTCAATTATGAACTACCTGCTCCCACAGCGTAATGTGCTATCCATGCATTGTTCCGCAAATGTCGGTGCTGAAGGTGATGTCGCATTATTCTTCGGTCTATCCGGTACTGGAAAAACAACATTGTCGGCAGATCCTTATCGTCGTCTAATCGGTGATGATGAACATGGTTGGAGTCCAAATGGCGTGTTTAATATTGAAGGCGGCTGTTATGCAAAATGCATCAATCTCTCTGAAGAAAAGGAACCGCAAATTTTTAATGCCATTCGCTATGGTTCTGTACTTGAAAACGTGATTTTGGATTCAGATTCACGTATTCCAGATTATGATGATATATCTCTAACTGAAAATACACGTGCAGCATACCCGCTTGAAAATATTGATAACATCGTCATACCAAGTGTTGCAGGGCATCCGAATACAATCATTTTCCTGACAGCAGATGCTTCCGGTACATTGCCACCGATCAGCAGATTAACGAAGGAACAGGCGATGTATCATTTTCTTAGTGGTTACACGAGCAAACTAGCTGGTACCGAACGTGGCGTAACAGAACCACAGGCCACATTCTCTGCTTGCTTCGGCTCTCCATTCCTGCCTTTAGCTCCATCAAAATACGCAGAAATGCTTGGAGAAAAGATTGATATGTATGAATCCAGCGTCTTTTTGGTTAACACTGGTTGGACTGGTGGCTCCTATGGTAAAGGAAATCGCATGAAGCTTTCCTACACTCGTGCAATGGTCCACGCTGCATTGGAAGGTGAATTGAACTCTGTTGAAACAGTAACCGATGGCATCTTTGGATTGGAAATTCCCATGCATGTACCAGGTGTTCCTGATGAAGTTCTTATCCCTAAGAATACATGGGAAGATAAAGCTGCCTACCAAAAAGCAGCTGAATCACTTGCCCTTAAATTCCAAAAGAACTTTGAAAAGTTCACGTTGGCAAGTGACGAAATCAAGCAAGCAGGACCGTTGTATAAAGGTTAAAACTTAGTTTCCTCATCCCAAAAAGATTATTTATATGAGTAAAAGTCTTGGTCCGCTTTTGTGCTAGTAGCCGGTCTCCCGATGGAGGCCGGCTTTTTTATTTTGGATCTTTTCGTATACTTTGTTGCATTTTTAACCTTCTCAGTTTCTATAAACTGCGAAGTAACTGCTGGTTTTCTATCAGTATGCAGGAACTTCGGCGACCGCTCTGGGAAATACACTTCGCTTTTCGCGGGCGGCTGGTGAGCCTCTCTTCCCGTTGGAGTCTCCGTGTATTTCCCATAGCTAGTTAAGGTTGCTAACAATTACTATACTTGCGGGTGCTAAAATAACATCATACAACTTCACCAGTCCGGGATTGCTCTGGGCGGTGACTCCTACGGGAACAGCACGTGTCCGAAGACCCCGCAGAGCGATTTTCTCGAGGAGGCTGAGGCCGTGCCCGTGGAAAGCATCCGCCCAGAGCAATCCCGGACGGTAGCAAGAGCACATTTCTCCTGAAAATGATTTCTAACATGATAGAAGTTATGTCGCAGTTTATCTCGACTACGGAGCAGTTAACAACAATCCATGCGAAAAGTACTTTACTTTTTAATAGTATTTGAGACCTGAGTTGGGTGCGGTTATTTGGTTTTGTATGTAGCGTTCGATACACTGTATACCGCTCTTCAAATATGGGCATTCACACATTTTTCCCATATCGCATAAAATGTGTTGATAAACCATCACATATTTTGAAGGGAAAGAAATGTATGAAGAAAATTAGATTCATTGCTGTTTTGTCAGGTTTTTTCCTCATCTTCCTTTCGGCATGTAATGCTGCGGAAACAACGAAAATAAGTTTAGCAGAGGTTACGCGTTCTCTCTTTTATGCACCACAGTATGTAGCGCTTGAGAAGGGATTTTTTGAAGAGGAAGGCCTTGAAGTCGAGCTGCAAACAACATGGGGTGGCGATACGACGATGACTGCACTACTTTCAGGTGGGGCTGATATTGCATTGGTCGGATCTGAAACATCCATTTACGTGTATGCACAGGATTCAAGGGATTATGCGATTAACTTCGCACAACTAACCCAGACGGATGGTACTTTTCTGGTAGCAAAGGAGCCGAAACCTGATTTTACATGGGAAGATCTTGAAGGTAGTAACTTTTTAGGACAGCGTGTTGGCGGTATGCCTCAAATGGTTGGAGAATATGTTTTAAAGCAACATGGCATTGATCCACACGCAGACCTCGACCTTGTTCAGAACATCGATTTTGCGAATATTGCCGGTGCCTTTGCATCTGGGGATTACGAATATGTTCAATTGTTTGAACCCACTGCGAGTGTATTTGAAAAAGAGGGTCAAGGACATATTGTCGCTTCCTTCGGTGAGGAATCGGGGAAAGTCCCTTATACCGTCTTTATGACGAAACAAAGCTATATGGAAGAGAATGATAAAGCTGTGGAAGCATTCACCCGCGCGATTTATAAAGCACAACAATGGGTACAGGAAAACAGTGCGAAAGAAATAGCTGAAGTCATCGAGCCTTACTTTGAAGATACCGATTTGGAAATGCTCGCATCATCAATTAATCGCTATAAGAGCCAAGGATCCTTTGCCACTGATCCAATCTTGGATGAGGAAGAGTGGGATAATTTGAAAGCCATTATGGAAGAGGCTGGCGAACTTCCTATTGATGCCCCTTATAGTGACTTAGTGGATACCGACTATGCTGAAAGAGTCATGACGGATTAAAAGGAGGAGAGCTTGTGTCATTTTTGACTTTGGACCATGTCTCCCATCATTATTTCTCTAAAAATAGCTTTACAAAAGCATTAAATAATATTTCCTTAACCGTTAAAGAGGGAGAATTTGTCGCAGTGCTTGGACCGAGTGGTTGTGGTAAGTCTACCCTTCTCTCCATTATCGCTGGCATCATCCGGCAAACGGAAGGAAATGTTTTACTTCAGGGAAAAGCAATTTGGGAATCCGAAATGGATATTGGTTATATGCTCCAGCAGGATTACCTCTTTCCTTGGAAAACGATTATTGATAACACGTTGCTCGGTCCTAAAATTAATAAGATTCATACCATGGAATTAAAGGATAAAGCAGTTCAACTGCTCGATGAGGTTGGCTTAAGAGATGTATCTAAAAAATATCCAAATGAACTCTCTGGTGGTATGCGTCAGCGTGTAGCATTAGTAAGAACGCTCATTAATGACCCAAAAATTTTATTGCTTGATGAACCATTTTCAGCACTTGATTACCAGACAAAACTGAATCTGGAGGATCTCGTCGCAGATTTACTGAAATCCTATCATAAAACCGCGGTACTTGTAACACATGATATTGGAGAAGCAATCGCAATGAGCGACCGCATTGTTATGATGAATGCCAATCCGGGGTCAATTGCCAAAGTATATGATGTTCCCATCGAGCTTCGAAACGAAGTCCCTTTCATGGTAAGACGTCATCCAAAGTTCCAGATTCTATTTGATAAGATTTGGGATGAACTCGAAGCAAAGGGGTCTGACAAAAAGGCGGTGGAAATCTCAAATGAATGATCGCCAATTATTTGAAAGGTATCAACGGGGTTTAAAAAGGGAATCAAAAATCATTTTCAGTTGGCAGCTAAGCATTCTAGTTGTGTGTATCGGCCTCTGGGAAACAGCCAGCCGCTTCTATTGGATCGATCCATTGTTATTTAGCTCGCCGAGTAAGGTTTTGAACCTGCTCATAACCCGATTTGCGAATGGTTCTATTTTTACCCATATACAAATAACTCTTTTTGAAACGATCATTGGGTTTATCATCGGAACAATCGGTGGAATTATTATCGCTACGATGCTCTGGTCATCCGGACGATTCGCAAAAATTATGGACCCCTATCTTGTTATATTCAATGCAATGCCAAAAGTAGCTCTCGGACCAATTCTTATTGTAGCACTCGGTCCCGGCTATCTTTCTATTATCGCTATGGGGTTCATCATTTCGGTTATCGTAACCACCTTAGTTGTCTTCTCCGCATTTAATGAAGTTGACCCAAACTATGAGAAAGTACTGCGGAGTTTCGGTGCAACGCGATGGCAATGCTTCAAGGAAGCCATTTTTCCAGCAGCCATGCCAGCCATGATCTCTACTTTGAAAGTTAATGTTGGCCTTTCATGGGTTGGCGTTATTGTCGGAGAATATCTAGTATCCAAACAAGGTCTTGGATATTTAATTATCTATGGATTTCAAGTATTTGATTTCACCCTCGTTATGTCAAGTCTTGTTATCATCGCTATCTTGGCAGCAATAATGTATAAGTTGGTGGAAAGGCTTGAGCGTTGGGTAATCAGAAACAGAAATATATAGCTTGATTCTTCAGGCTGTAAGTTTCTGTTTTTATTTGTGGATCGATATTGAGGAAAATGGAAGAATTTTAATAGAACAAAGACCACATCCACCCAGATGTAGTCTTTGTTCCATTACATTTTATTCGTTTTAATGTATTTCATGCAGTTTTCCAGAACGCCGTCTTTCATAATAAAACTGTATTTCTTGATATATTTGACTTTACCAGGGATATATTTGAGCAAAATAGGTCCTTCTGTTTCGTAATAGGTTTCCTGTTCTGTCAGTTTATCGATTGTAGCAAAGTAAACATTTTTTATTACCGTATCGCTTCTGCCATCTACCATATACTGACCAACATAATTAATATCCTGGATGGTACCGCCTGTTTCTTCCATCACTTCTCGTACGGCTGCTTCTTTAGCTGTTTCTCCTTCTTCCACTTTCCCACCTGGAAACTCCAATCCGCGTTCACTGTGTTTGGTTAAAAGCCACTGCCCTTTATGCCTGCATATCACCCATACATGCATGGGGCTCTCTGAAAAGGGGTGATCTTCAAAGGAAAGCTTTACTTCATTGTTGTAATAATCTCTGAATGTTATCAAATAATTCAACTGCCTTTTTTGCTGGTTGGAAAGTTAGTTATATATGATATTTGTAATTTTCCAATCGTTATCAAATGTAAATTCCAACTCCAGCGAGTAGTTGCCATCAAGATCAGTATGGTTGTCCTGAACAACTTTTACCGTTGAAGCGTCCACTGTTATCATATCATAATCATTTTCTTCAAGAAACCATGGTGGCGTTTCTGTTGGCAAAATATACATACCATCTGCTTCCTCACTGTAATAAAAGTCAACAAATTCCTGTGCAGTTTCCTTCGTTGTCACTGTTTCAAATTCTCTCAGAAGTTCATCTTTTGTATCGAAATGAATTACTTTATAATTGGCATCGATATCCTGTACGAGAATATCCATGAATTGATTTGTTAAATTTATTACTTCCGCATGGGTTAATTCCTGTTCTCCCTGTGTTTTCACTACTTCTTTAACGGAAGATAAAGTTTTGATTTGTTGGTGATCATTCGCAAATACCTGCTCCTTATTCACAGTCAGATTCCCCACCAATAGGAATAGCGTAATGATTCCTATTGGTATAACCCACTTTAATTTCATATGATGTTTTTTCATTTTAAATCCCCCTGGTCGTTCATCAAGTGTTATGTGCTTTTTCTATTCCTTTTATTCCAAGAGATTAAACATGTTTTACGAATTATATTCCAACATTTAGCTACATATGATTGTCCGATAAGATTCCCATGGATTCAATATGGGATCTTGTCTGTTCATCCCCAAGTTGATGGAGCATTCTAAATGCTTCTGTGATGTTGACATCATATTCATCGTTGGCTTTGTCATTATGATATGGAACGATTGGAACATGGGCACGTATAAACGAATCAACGCTTGCTCCGTGCATGTTCTCCATTGTGGCTCTTAACAAGGCTATATCTTCGGAACTTGCGTAGATTATATAATCATCATTATTTTGGTAGCGGTTCTGAGAGATTTCGCCAGTACCAATGTTCACATAATATTTTCCCTTTTCCAATTCAAGCACCTCCTGTCTTTAATTTGGCTCATTTACAGAAATTTAACCAAAAAGAGCATTTGCCCATCGTCAGGCAAATGCTCGTATGTTACTTATTATGGTTTTTCTGGATCATCATTGATAAAGGGATCTGTATCATCGATAGTCTGTTCCGTTGACTTATTAAGATTCACTTCTGTATCTTCCATCAGATCCGTTACATCCGTTTGTTTCGCTTCTTGTTCTTTCACTGATGTTTCGTCAATCGTGTTATCGAACTTACGTAAATATTTGCTTGCGAAATCTTTTCCGCCAAGTCCAAATGCAAGACCGAATGCTAAAGCTACACCACCAAGGATGAGGATAAATGCTGCATTAACAATAGTCGGAGCAATTCCAAGTTGTGTCAGTGCCATAAATCCAGCTAATACAAGAATGGCGTATTTTGCAAAACCGGCCAGAGCATTAGCAGCAGGACCATCTAAGATATTTCTCAACAGCTTTTGAACCATATTTCCCAGGATAATCGCTACTCCTAGAATTAGCACTGCAGCAAGCACATGTGGAATGTAAGCTGTAATTATTGTTGCAATTCCTACAAGGAAGTCAAGCTGTACAAGATTCAATGCCTGTACGGTAAGGAAAAATACAATCAGTATCTGTACGATATACCCTACAATTGAAGAAGGTGTCATTTTATTGGACACTGCGTTTTTACTGCCTACATTTAATTTAGAAGATAAACGATTAAAACCGAGTCGTTGTAAATAATCTTCCACAAACCCACCAATCAGCTTACCTAACCAAACACCGACAAGAACAAGTCCAATTGCAACCAGGATACTTGGAATCATGTTCATGATTGTGTTCAGCATCGCAATAGCCGGGTCTGTAATTCCTCTTAGTTCAAGTTGTTCAAGTGCAGCAATCGTAATTGGAATCAAAATTAAAATAAATACGATATTACCTACAAATGCCGCAAAGCTTGTCCCTTCAAATAATTTGGTAAGCTTCAGGCGATCAATCAGTTTTTCGGAACCTACAGCATGTAACAGATTCGTTACAATACTTTTAACAATCTTAGCTACAAACCAACCTACTCCAAAAATAATGGCTGCAGCAATCAACTTCGGAATGAATCCAAGGATCGTTGCCAATAAGCCACTAAATGGTTCTGCTACACCTTGAATATTCAGTGCATCAAGAACACCTGGGATAAACAACAGTAAAATCAGATAAAATACGATCTTACCAATTGTTTGTGTATATTTTTGTATATCTGCTTCTGTTTTTGCCAGCTTAAGTTTGAAAAATAATTGTTGTAAATTGACTTTTTTGCTTCCTTCAACAATTAACCATTGGGCAATGCTCGCAATAACCCAAGCCAGTAGAAGGATAAGTGCTGCGCTTAGAACAGCAGGAATAAAGTTCAGGAATGTAGAGATAAGTTCAGAAAGTGGATTTGCAATCATATTCAGATTCAATACATTAAAGAACAGAATGAAGACAACCACTAGAAGTATGTAATAAACCACTTTCCCGATGAGTTTAGCTGAGTTGACTGGTTTATCACTTGTACGGTATTTGTTTATTAATTTATCGTCCCAATCGGTTTTTTTTAACGCTTTTTCAACTAAATTTCCGATTACTTTGGCGATTAACCACCCTACTACTAGAACAATAAGTGCAACTACAAAATTTTGCAGTCCTTGCATAAAACTACCCGATAAATAATTGTCCATAAAATTGTTCATACATATCAAGCTCCCTTCAAGTATATACCCTATGTATACCTTAAGAGAGCCAGCTTGAAACATTTAATATAGATCGAGTAATTTGTTACGCACCAATTTATTCGAAGCATTTCTAGGAAGTCCTTCAACAAAGTGAATTTCTTTAGGCAATTTATATTTTGCCAAACGTTTTTTTAGATAGGTGTAAATTGCGTCCACGGTTACTTCTTCATGTTTGACGATGTATGCGATGGGTACTTGCCCCCAGACATCATCTTTTTTTCCAGCAACGCCTACTTCATGGATTTGTTCCATACCGCTAAGCACACTTTCGATTTCGGATGGATATATGTTTTCCCCACCTGAAATAATTAAATCATTGCGTCGGTCCACGACATATAAAAATCCTTCATCATCGAGATAACCCATATCACCTGTTGCCAGCCAGCCATTGTCGAATAATTTTCTATTCGCATCCTCGTTCTTAAAATAACCATTCGTCACCATGGGTCCTTTTACGAGAATTTCCCCTATTAACTCATCTGTAGCTCGTGCAATTTTCAATTGTGCAGGGAATAGTGGTTTTCCAGCTGATCCGATTTTCTCAAGTGCATCTTTCGGTGCAAGCGTTACAATTTGAGAAGCAGTCTCCGTCATGCCATAGGATTGAAATACAGGAATTTTTTTCTCCTTCGCTCGTTCCAACATTGGCTTTGGTGCCGGTCCACCTCCTAGAAGCATGCAACGAAATGATTCGGGATAGCTTTCGTCACCGAGTCGATCCATCAGACGTTGCACCATCATGGTAACGACGGAAACAATGGTAACTCCTTTATTCATAATAGCTTGATGTACTGTTGCAGCATCAAATTTTTCCAGAAGATAGACTGGCATACCATAGATTACACTCTTAATTGAGGTCGATAATCCACTCACATGAAAAATTGGAAGTGGTATCAGCCATTTATCGTCTTTATTCAAACCAAGATTCAATGCTGATCCAATTGCACTCCACCAATGATTGCCATACGTATGGAGGACTCCTTTTGGAAAACCAGTTGTGCCGGAAGTATATATAATCGTAAAGGTATTATCCAAATCTAACTCCGATTTTAAGATTACCTCTTTTCCTGGTTGTGCTTCAATATCGGAAAACGATTGAATGTGTTTTACTTTTAAAGATTGAGCTGATTCTTTTAAATGATCTGCAGTTAGCAAAATGGAAACTTCTGCATCTTTCACTTGATAATTAAGCTCTTCGCCAGTCAGCCGAGTATTTAATAAAACACCAACAGCACCTAAATAGCTTAATGCATGAATGGCCACAATCATCGGAATTTGGTTCGTCGATAGTATTCCAACATGACTTCCTTCAGTAACTCCACGTTGTGCCAGTTGCTTAGCAAAGCGCTGGCTTTTTTCTTTTAACCGTTTAAATGTAACCGTGCTGCCATCTTCCAACTCCATTGCAATTGCTTCTGGAGCCAAATCAGCTTGTTTCGTTAACCAATGTGGAATAACTTCTGCCATTATGTTGATTCTCCTTACTGATATATAGTAACGATGGATGCAACGATTCGAGAGGGATACTTCTAAAAACAAAAACCTCTGCCCAGGTTAGCAAAGGTTTTCGTATGATCATCCGTCTTTAGATCAAGGGAAACGCGGAAATTGTTTAAAGTCCGGTTTTCTCTTTTCTTTGAAAGCGTCGCGTCCTTCTTTTGCTTCATCTGATGTGTAGTAAAGTAATGTCGCCTCTCCACCAAGTTGCTGCAAACCAGCAAGTCCATCTGTATCTGCATTAAATGATGCTTTAAGGAAGCGTAGTGCAGTTGGTGATTTTTCTAGAATTTCTTCACACCACTGTAATGTTTCTTCCTCCAGTTTTTCCAGTGGTACGACGCTATTCACCATACCCATTTCATATGCTTCATCGGCATTGTACTGGCGGCATAGGTACCAGATTTCACGTGCACGTTTATGACCGACCATGCGCGCAAGGTATCCTGCTCCATATCCAGCATCAAAACTTCCCACTTTTGGCCCAGTTTGTCCAAAAATTGCGTTGTCTGCTGCGATGGTTAAATCACAAACAATATGCAATACATGACCGCCACCAATTGCGTACCCGGAAACCATTGCAATTACCGGTTTTGGAATTTTACGGATTAAGCTTTGTAAATCAAGTACGTTCAAGCGCGGAATATTGTCTGATCCAACATAACCACCATGTCCGCGGACAGATTGATCTCCACCGGAACAGAATGCTTTATCTCCAGCACCAGCGAGTATAATTACACCAATTGATGAATCATCACGTGCATCTACAAACGCATCAATCATCTCTTGAACAGTCCGTGGTGTGAATGCATTGCGTTTTTCGGGGCGATTAATGGTTACTTTAGCAACGCCATTATATTTCTCATAAATGATTTCTTCATACTTCTTCACATTTTGCCATTCTACAGTCATTTTAAGTTCCTCCTTAAAAATAGATCATATGTAGTTCTTCAATCTAAGTCCCTATTCGCATTTAAAAATCCTATTACTATTTTACCAAAATTTTCGGGTTTTTCCACGTGGATTGCATGTCCTGCATTCTCACATACAACCAGATTACCCGATTTTAAATGATTTTGCATCTTTTTACTGATCTGTACAAATTTAGGATCACGTTCGCCGGCAATCAAAAGCACCGGCATATCAAAGTTCTCCAGATGAGGCCATAAGGATGCCTGGCTGCCTGTTCCCATTGAACGTAGGGATAATGCCAATCCTTCAGTCGTATGAGAAAGCCGCTCCGCACGAAGCTGTTCCTGAACATTGGGCGCTAACCGCTTTTGTGTATGAAACAAAGCAATGTCCTGCCAATAATTCACAAACGATCGTACGCCATCCCGTTCAATTCGCTCGGCAAGCACTTCATCACTCTCCTTGCGCAATCTTTGTTCCCGAGCGCTTGCAAGTCCTGGTGATGCACTTTCCAAAACGACAGAACGCACTCGCTCCGGATATAACAGGCTGTATGACAAAGCGGTGCGACCGCCCATGGAATAGCCGACTAGATGAAAGGCCTCCAATTGAAGCATTTGAAAAAGTGAATGTAAATCTCGGCAGCACTCCTCCATTGATTGGAGCAAAGGGGTGCGGGTTTTACCATGCCCTGGCAAATCGATCGTAATGATTCGATAGCCGGTACCATACGCATTGATAAAAGATTGCCATGTTGCTGAACTTCCCGTAAACCCATGCAACATCACAACCGGAAATCCTTCCCCCTGTTCCTCATACCAATAAGTTGCATTCTCTTTGGAAAAATACAAAAATATCAATCCCCTTCTTGTAAGATTTCCTTCTCAATGGCATGCCATTTCGCACGATGCCATTCCACATTTTCGTTACGATCTGTTTTCACTTCAATAACGGAAAGGCCTTCGTGCTGGTAACTTGTATATAGCAGTTCCTTTAAATGATCCTCAGTTGTCGCTAAGGCATATTTCCCACCATACATAGTAATCGCCTTTTCGAATTCGATATCCACTGGTGTTCCGAACAGTGCTTCAAAATGCTTATTGTCGTTCGACTGTGGTAAAAAGGAGAAAATACCTCCACCATTATTATTTACCAGTAAAATCGTAATGTTAAGCTTGTAATGCTTCGCTGCCAAAAGTCCATTCATATCATGGAAAAAGGATAAATCTCCTAATAATAATGTAACCAGCTTACCTGTAGTTGCCGCACCAATACCACTTGATACCAAACCATCAATACCATTGGCACCACGGTTTGCAAGTATCGAAATGTTCTTTGGTGTCGTCATTAGGAACGAATCCACATCACGAATGGCCATACTGTTACCGACATATAGTGTACTGTCTTCCGGGATTACGTCGCACAATCCTCTTACAACTTCTCCTTCTTTAATCGCAGTTTCTGTACCGCTTAACAGATGTTTTTTAGAAATTCTATTCATTTCCTGCCAACGATTCAACCATCCTGCATCCACATCAAATGCAGCAGATTCTGCAATCAAATCCTCACAAAGCATCACCGGATCCGCAAAAATGAATTCCGTTATATTTCCAGTTGGTTCGCGGTAACCCGTATAATTTTCTACTAAGTACTGCTTGGAATCCTTGTTTTCTTTTACATAAAAAAGGTATGCCTTCGAAACAGGCATGGCACCAAAGCGAATAATATAATCTGGCTTCAATTGTTCACGGATCGATTTATTTCTTAAGAAAGCATCATAGGATTCAATAACCTGATCTTTATGATGGCTGCCTGTACGTACTTGTGATAATGGATCAGCCAAAACAGGAAGACCCCAAATATGCGCAAGTTCAGTTACTGCAGAAGCAAAATCCGGATCCGTTTGCGGTCCACAAACGATAACACCCTTTTGACCTTCACCCAATACTTTTACAAGTTGTTGAACGTGTTGCGCTGCCAATCGTTTTTTTCCATCAAAGACTGGATTAACGGATTGCGTTTGTTGTTCTGTAGCAGGAGATTCCCATAATTTTCTCAAAGAAAAGTCTGGGTTGAGCGGTTCCCGGAATGGAAAGTTTAAATGAACCGGACCAGGGTTTCCTTCCCGTGCCATATACACCGCCCTTGCTGCTTTGTTTCTTGCATAACCAAGCATTTCAGGCGTACCTTCAGGCAGTGCCATTTCATGAAACCATTTCACATAATCACCATACAATTTAATTTGTTCAATTGCCTGTGGTGCACCAACATCACGTAGTTCATGTGGGCGATCTGCTGTTAAAACAATCAATGGTACTCTACTGTAATGTGCCTCAACAATAGCAGGAAAATAATTTGCTGCAGCTGTCCCGGATGTACAAATAAGTGCAACCGGACGATTCGTTTGCTTCGCGATTCCCATTGCAAAAAATGCTGCAGATCGTTCATCGATAATGACCCATTCTTTGATTGAAGAATGCTCCGTAAATGTCAATGCAAGTGGCGTAGATCGGGAACCGGGTGAAATAACTACATCCGTCACACCACTTTTTGTTAATTCATCTACAAAGTTCGCTGTATATCTTGATAATGTTTCTATATGGTTCATTTAGTGTTTGCCTCCTAGTACAGATAGCATAGGCACCAGCTTAATTTTTGTTTCTTCATATTCACTGTCTGGATCGGAATCTTTCACTACGCCACACCCTGCAAAAAGGGATGCCTCGTCACCTTGTATGAGAGCAGAGCGTATTGCCACAGCAAACTCACCATTCTGATTACTATCCATCCAGCCAATTGGTGCACCATACCACCCACGATCCAAAAGTTCCTGTTCACGAATGAATGCGAGCGATTCCGCACGCGGTGTTCCACCAAGTGCAGGTGTAGGATGCAATTGCTTAATAATATCAAAAATACTGTAGCCATTTTTTAGATTTGCCGTCACAGGTGTGTATAAATGCTGTAAATTACTTAACGGATAGATGACTGGTTCATCTGGAATATTCACTTCTGTACAATAATCCATGATTGCATGTTTAATCATTTTCACAACGAAATCATGCTCTTGTCGATTCTTCTCGTCATGCAAAAGGTCATCACTAATCTTCCTATCCTCTATTTCTGTTTTCCCACGGGAAGCCGTACCTGCAAGACACGTGGATAAAAGATTCGTTCCTTCCAGTTTTACAAGTCTTTCCGGAGTAGCTCCAACAAAACAATCTTCATCCATTTCATAGGCAAAGATATAGCTGTTAGGCTGTGTGTTCAAAAGATTCGATAGTACGGTTGAAATATCTGCTTTCCGATTGAATTTTAACCGAACTTCCCGGGCCAACACGATTTTCTCCATATTGCCTTTTCCTATTACTTCCGTAGCTTTACGAACACTGTTTTTCCATTTTTCTGGATCAATCTCTTTCACCTTGGTAATTTCCAATCTATCGGCTTCTCGTTTATTATTGAAAATAAGCTTTCTTTCCATCATTTTTAAATCATCTGCCAGCTGCTTGGCATGATCATTTTTTTTCACATAAATATTTATTGTAAAATAATAGCTGTTATCATATTTTGTTAGTAGAAATTCAGGTACGGTAAAGTTACTCGGTTTGAACTTCTTCCATAACTTCGTTGGTTTCTTTTTTGGATCAAAAGACATACCGCCAAGTGCAACGACTCCAGTCCCTGGAACGTCATATGGATTATGAACGAATGCCTTTTCTAATACGGAGTCCCATTGTTTTTCCGTTTCCTCAAATCGTGACTTCTCTGCACTGATTTGGTGCGCGCTTCCAGCGCCCACAAGTAGAAACTGTTGGGAAGAACTTGTCCAAAATGTGCGATTTCCTCCGATTTGCTTAGCTGCATCAAAGAAACAAAGCGGATCTGTTTCTTCTATTTTTTTCGTTATACTTACAAGTCTGGTATCATCTTCTGTCTGAAGTTGTTGTATAGCCTCACTCAGTATTGATACTACTTGTTTTTCCTTTATATCAATCATCTAAATTAACCTCCGTCATGTCCTGAAGTCAGAGACATCCTATCTTATTTTATGCTCTTTTCATCAGATTCTCAAGAGAAGCCTTCAATTTCTATAAAAATTGTCACCAGAACCTATCGGAATAGATTGACAGGCCTCCTGTATTTCCCTAAAATTATACTGATTGGCAGAGATAAATCAGGGGGAACAAATACATGCAGTCATCCGATAATAATACGATTAAACAGGCTTTAAATGAACGTGGCGGTTTTCACGTTTGGTGGCGTCTATTGCGCCCACATACACTCACAGCATCCTTTGTTCCCGTTTTTGTTGGAACGATGATCGCTTTTAATGAAGGATCCATTGATTGGTTATTATTCCTCGCTATGTTAGTTGCATCCATACTCATACAGGCAGCAACGAATATGTTCAATGAATACTACGACTTTGTACGAGGTTTGGATACTGATGAATCCGTTGGAATTGGCGGTTCTATTGTTCGGGACGGTATTGCACCGAAGAGAATTCGGAATCTGGCATTCGGTTTCTATGGCATTTCCATTCTTCTCGGCATCTATATTTGTATGACTTCCAGTTGGTGGATTGCAGTTATTGGTTTAGTTTGTATGGCTTTCGGTTATTTATATACTGGAGGGCCGCTTCCTATATCCTATACCCCATTTGGAGAATTATTTTCAGGCGTATTAATGGGAACAGTAATTATTGGCATCACTTACTATATACAAACCGGTACTGTTACAGCTGAAATGGTTTGGATTTCTATTCCAATTTCAATATTCATCGGAAGTATCAATTTGTCCAATAATATTCGTGACCGTGATGGAGATAAACTAGGCGGCAGGAAAACAATCGCTGTGTTGCTTGGCAGAGAAAAATCCGTCAACTTGCTCGCTTTTTTAATGATTATTGCCTATGTAATCACTAGTATCTTAATTATTACCGGGAATTTACCTCTTTGGTCACTAATCACATTTTTCAGTTCTGTGAAGGCTCGTGAAGTTATTAAGAAGTTCCGAGGTAAAACAGAAGCAATTGAAATGATGCCTGCCATGGCAGCGACCGCAAAAACAAATACGATTTATGGTTTCCTTTTGGGTATTTCACTCCTTCTGGCAGCGTTTATTTAATTCTACGTGCCAGAGAAGCGCCTCCGTAACGAAAGGAAGGATGGAATTATGAATCAACTTAGTAATGAGAAGCTTGCATATTTCAAAGAAAAACTCTTACAAATGAAAAATGAGACTGAACAGGAAATCCATTCCAATAGCAATCATGGACCAAATGAATCGATTCAAGAACTTGCTGATTACGATAACCACCCAGCTGATATGGGTACTGAACAGTTTGAACAGCAACGTGACGCGGGATTGGACCTTATGCGGCAAGATCATTTAAAAGAAATTGAAGATGCACTTGATCGAATAGTAAATGGGTCATATGGGCTTAGTGAAAAATCAGGCAAACCAATTCCAGAAAAAAGACTGGAAGCAATGCCGATTGCCAGAAATTTAGTTGAAGAAGAAGACTAGTTTGAAATCACCCTTTAGGAACATGAGGGTGATTTCTTTATGTAAAAAAAAGCCAACCTCTGCTGAGATTAGCTTTCTGATGTTAATTTTTGTAGTTTATATAAATCTTGCTTGTTGGCTTTCTATCCAGCTACGCATTTTTATGAATATTGGTACAAATAGTAACGCAACAACAATTCCTTTAATCATATTAAATGGAAGTACACCTACCAGTACGGATGTCCAGATTACTTGATCTGTCATTTCCCAGCCCATAAACCAGCTATACGCGGGAAGAATAAGAAAGTAATTAAGTACACTCATACCTACTGCCATAATGATTGTTCCAGCCACTAATCCGGAAATAATGCTTTTAACACCATTAAATTTATGGTAAAGCAACGAAACAGGAACAACAAACATGACCCCTGCAAGGAAATTAGCTGTAACCCCGATTGGATCTCCTGCTCCCGATACTGCTAAATAAAGAATATTTTTCACCGCTACTACGATAACACCTGCAATTGGCGAGAAAATGAGTGATGCCATTAATGCTGGCACATCACTGAAATCTATTTTTAAATAAGCTGGTAAAAACGGTAATGGGAAGTTAATAAAAAATAAGACCAGTGAAATCGTTCCCAACAATGCTAGAATAATAAGTTTTAATAAATTTGATGATTGCTTTTTTGTATTTTGCATCATCCTATTCCTCCTTCATCTTATCGATTCCGCTCTCGTGATGAAGGATCGCTACCCTGAACATCACCGAATAATCACAAAAACCCTAAAGCAAATAAGGGCTTTAGGGTTGTAAATTCATCGGTAAATAATGGTGTAAGGATACACCAAAATCAGGCTCGACATCTTCTCCCATCCAGACTGTAACTGTCGGTCCTGGAATTGCACCAGGTCAACCATATAGCAAATCTGCCATACAGTTCGCGGACTTTAAGTAATTATACTTATCACCGCCGGTCGGGAATTTCACCCTGCCCCGAAGATTGGAATCGATTATTTAATTGTTTAACTATAGTATACTAGAAATTCACTGGTTTGCAAGAAAAAAATTTCAGAAATCCAGGTCAAAAAGTAAAACAAACAAAAGGATGTGGAATATAACTCTTCCACACCCTCTTCGTATGCTTTAGACTAATCTTTACTTTTTCCCTTTTCCTTTTCCATTGCCTTCATCTTCTTCATCGCCGATATATAGCTTTCCTTCCGCTTGTTCACGTGTTTCGTTACCAAATTCATCTACTGCTTTTACTTCTACTACTGCGCCATCTGCAGTTACATTACTTGGTACTGTCCAATAACCTACATAGGTTCCATCAGATGTTTCCATCATTGGAAGTTCTGTAGCATTCGCAACCCCAAGATTTGTGAGTGGCATATGAATCATAAATGAAGCATCCAATCCTGGTTCACTTTCAAACTCAATCTTGACACTTTGACCAGTTTTAAGATTTACATCTTCTGTAGGTGTTAAGTTAGAGATCTCAGGAGCAGTGAAATCTGCCTCGATTACTATAGATTCAGTTGCTGTATTTCCAGCTACATCTACTGCAACAACTTCAATTGAATTTTCGCCTTCATCAAGCAAGATACGTTTAGAGTAGCTTCCATTTTCGACAGCAGCTGCTTGACCATTAACTTCTACAAAGTCAAGATATGCATCAGCTACAGTTCCTTCCACCGTTACTGTTTCACGAGTAGTTTGATCTCCATCACTTGGAGAATCAATTGTAAGTTCTGGTGCTTCTGTATCCAGTGTAACTGTCACTGGTTCAGATTCACCGACTACTACACCGTTTAATAACGTCAATGCCTGAAATTCATTGTCTCCTTCTGTCAGTTCAGTTGGGAATTCGAAAGACCCATCGTCGCTAACTTCAACAGATTCAATTTCTTCTCCATTATTCAATAACTGAACAGTTGTTGTTGCAGAAGCAGTTCCTTCTACTGTCAACTCCGTTTCATTCGTAATGAAGTCTTCTGCAGGGGTAGTAATTACAGGATCTTCTACTCCATATGCTACACGAGCACGAATCATATAGTTACCTTCTGCTGCTGGAGATGGTCCCCATGCGCCACCAACATATTGATAGCTACGTTCTGCATTTGGTCCATTTTCATCTGTTGCAAGTCCTGGTACATTTGGATTTGCTCCAGTTTGAATGTATACCATATAGAAGTCACCATCAACTTGAATAGAATGTTCGGTTAGGTCAACAACAGTCCACTCATCTAGACTTCTGATTGCCTCTGCATCAACCGGTCCAGCTAATTTTTCTCCTGGAGCTCCATCCGGACCTGTAGCATCCCAAACTTCTACAGCAAATTCAGTTCCCCCTGGTGTTGGCCAGTCTGTACCATGAAATTGGAAAACACCATCCGTTACGATAGCAGATTCCTGTCCTTCAGGTAGTGACATTTTTACTGCCCAACCATTGCCAGCGTCATAGAAGGCACGTGCATTCTCTGCAGTTCCATCATCATAACCAATTTCTCCGCCAGGAACAGTGTAGAATGGTTCCAGTACCACATTTACTTCAGCGTCTGAACCATCAAGATCCACTTCAACCTCAGTACCGTGATATCCAGCTGCAAGAATTTTCAATGTGTACGTACCTTCGTATGCAGTCAATGCGAAACTACCACTAGCATCTGTTTCGATAGGTTCAATATTTGCATCTTCTACAAGAAGCACTGTTGCACCTTCGATTCCTTCTCCAGTGTCTTCATCAGTAACCGTACCACTAACCGTGTATTGATCAATTTCTTCCAGTATGAAATCGGCTACCGCAGTACCATCTGCTTCGATTGATACGGATTGCTCTTCCGATTCAAAACCGTAAGATCCTGCTACAACTGTAAACTCCCCAGCTGCATGTAGTAAGGAATAACTTCCATCTTGTGGATTTGTGTTTGCCGAACGCCCACTTTCAAGTACGCTTACTTGTGCACCTAATGGAAGTAGTGTCGGATGAATTTCTTCGTTCTCTAATGAAACAGATTCATCCTTTGTCATGAAAGGTTGCATTTTATCTGGATTCACTTTTTCCTTTTTAGCCTTCTCACTTGGACCGATTACACCAAGTGAAATTGGCTCTTTAGCTGCTTCTATTTCCAATGATGTATCTGATAATGCTACATCATCAATATACCATCCATCTCTTAGTACACTACCATCAGAATCAAAATTGAAACCGATGTAGACACGTTCTCCGCTATATTCGGAAAGGTCAATTTCAACTTGTTCCCATCCATCAGATGTGTTTGTCAGTCTAATAAGCTGTGTCCAGTTTTCCTGATCAGTTGAAATGAACACATGACCATAATCCCAGTTATTTTCAATGTTATACCATTGTTCAAACTGCAAGAAGGATTCTCCTTCAGGCAAATCGATTGGAGGCATAACTAGTGTTGAGTTCTCATTATTGTTATATGTTCCTTCTGTATTTGTCGCATAGACATTTTCACCTGAAACTGCTTCTCCTGGTCCAGAAGTTGGAATACCACGATTCCAGCTAATATTTTCACCGAATAGTGTCCAGCCTGCAGGAGCTGTTTCAAAGTCTGCAGAATAGCCAACCGTGATACCAGGATGAACTGCAACAGTATATTCATCACTGATTACTTCATTTCCACCAAAGTCATTAATAACGATTTGATAGGTAAAAGAATCACCAGTTAAATCTTCCCCAGGAATGGTTGCAACATATTCGCCGGATTTAAAATCTCCTGTTACTCGAGATGCTTCAACAGCTTGTCCATCCCCATAGACAACCTCCACAGAATTAACACTAATATTATCTGTAGCTTGAATGCTTAAATCAAGATCCATTCCTTCATATGTTTCTATTGGTGCCTCATGCTCAAAAGTAGGAGCTTCTGTGTCTTCCCCTTCTTTAGTTACTTGTCCTTCTAATGTTCCAAGACCAGTTACTAGAGATGAAACAGCGTCATATGCATTAACAAGACCATACCCGTATCCCATGTTTGGGGCCTCAGGATAAGTGCCGTCTGTTAAAGATGTCGCTGTACTCATAACAATTTCTTCCAATTCATCAACCGTTAAACTCGCATTCGCTTGAATCATAAGTGCTACTGCACCAGAGACTGCAGGTCCCGCCATTGATGTACCATTCCATCCACCTTCATAACCACCGCCTGGTACGGTTGAACGAATGTTCACACCAGGAGCTGATATATCTGGTTTAATATCACCTTCATATGGTGAAGGTCCTTCCAATGAAAAACTAGCTAAATTGTCATTAATATCTGTAGCTCCAGTTGCAAATGACTCTGGATAGTTTGCTGGAGTTGCAATCGATCCAGGACCACCTGGGTTAGAGAACGTTGTATTACCTGCAGAGAATTCAGGGAAAATTTCCGCTGCTCTCCAAGAAATAACTACATCGCGGTACCATTCATCAAGACCTGGTCCACCACCCCATGAATTATTGACAACATCCGGAGCCATGGAGGCATCCCCACCAGGTGCTAAAATCCACTCAGCAGATGCTAATAAATCTACATCTGTTCCTCCAGCAGCAGTGAATGCTCTAGCGGAAATAAACTTAGCCCCAGGCGCTACACCGACCTGATTTGAACCATCTGGCTCACTACCAACCATTGTACCAGTTACGTGTGTACCATGCCCCTGGTCATCATAAGGAACATCCTGACCTGCTGTTGCATCAAACCAACTGTACGTATGATCTACCTCGCCAGTTGCAGCATCATAGCCACGATATTTATCGGCTAATCCTGGGTGATCATGCTGAACACCAGTATCGATACTTGCTACAACAACACCTGAACCATCAAATCCCATATCCCAAACACCAGGAGCGCCAACACGTTCTACGTTCCACTCTACGTTTGCAATATCAGATTTTGGTGTTTCTGCATCTTTGGAAACTGTTGTATACAGTTCACGTGTTTCATTTGGTAAGATTTTTTCAACTTCAGAAAATGTAGCGATTTTTTCAGCTACTTCTTTTGTAGCTGTTACTGCCAAACCATTGACAATGTGATAAGATTTGAGATTTTTAGCATTTCCTTTTTCTATTTCCTTTTCCAAGAATTCCTTTACATTCTGTTGGGACGTTAAGGACGTTGCTTTCAATTCAGCAATTACTGCTGAGCGCTGAATATGTTCTGCTTTTTGTGCTGAAAGACTTTCCTTTGTAGCACTTTCCCTAGCTTCACTAGCCACCTTCTCTACTTCAGCTGTTTCCTTAAATTTAACAAGAAATGTAACTTTTTCATCATCATTAAATTGCTTCAACAGCCGGTCATTTACTTTAACTTCTGCTACCTTATTGGAATCATTTAGTGAGTAATGCGATTTGCTATTCGATTCAGCAAGCGCGACACTTGGTGCAATTAAAGAAAATGTCATTAAAAATGATGCTGCGATACTAAATGCTTTCACTTGACGCTTTTTCTTTAGTCTCAAATCTTTTCCTCCCCTCAATTTTTGAAAACAATGCATATACCAGCTGAAAATACGACATTTAAACGCACAAAAAAACACCCTAGCCTCCTTTTCAAATGCGAACAATTTTCATGTCGATTTAAAGCCCACTATGGTGTGAATGCAGATTCTCGTTGATAGTGCCAGTATAGTAGATAAATAGAAAGGTTAATGTCGAACTACGTCAAATATAATCTGAATTTTTAAAATTGATAGATTAGTATGACTTTTTCCTAGTTTTCTTCAACTAACATTAACCACTAAATAGCATGTAATTATCAGTATGTAAGGGTTTATAAGGGATTTATTAGTTATCTAGTTAACAGTTTATTTATAAATGATTCTATAAACCTATATTTATTTTGTATAATGGTGTTATTTTTTCCAAAAATAGGAAAAACAGGACTATATATGCGTAGATAGTCATTCGTTCTTAATAGGAAATGGTTCTATGGTCGTGGCATGAAATACAGGCAGGACTTTTGTCGGAACTACTAAAAAGGCGATATAATCCACTTCATTGGACTCTATCGCTTTTTTGCTTAGGTTCTTTTTGTAATTTTTGTTTTTAATCCTCCAGCGGATTTAGGCTTTCTTCTCCAGTCATATCGGCAATCATAGTGACGAGTAATTCAATTTCCTCCTCAATATCTTTAAAACTTGCTGTTTCCACAGGTGAGTGCATATAACGTAATGGCAAGGAAACTAAAGAAACAGGAACTCCCTTGCCAGTTAATCGCATTTTGTCTGCGTCTGTACCTGTCATTCTCGGAGTAAGTTCATATTGTACGTCCATATTCAGCTTTTTCGCAGTACGTTCAAGCAATTTATTAATTTTAATGTTGATTGGTGCCCCTTTTGCAAGTACTGGACCGCCATCAAGCGTGATATCACCATACTTATTTTTGTTTACACCCGGATAATCAGTTGCAAACGTGACGTCACAGGCAATTGCCATCGTTGGTTCGATACCCGCTGCCGCAAAATACGCTCCACCCATATTCGTTTCCTCATTAACCGTGCTTGCAGCATAAACGCCTACCTTCACATCTTTTTCAGAAAGACGTTTTAAAACCTCTGCAACAATAAAGGCTCCTGTCCGGTTATCGAGTCCACGACCTGCTACATAACGATCTTTTAAAATCTCAGGTTCCGTTTTATAGACACAGAGATCACCGATTTGAACATCTTTCTCTGCCTCATCTTTCGTTTTATAGCCGCAATCAATAAAAAGATCTTCGAGGCCGAAATCATTTTTCAAACCTCCATGGTGCTGTGCATTTACACCTATAACTCCAATAACTATTCCGTTATATCCAAGTATGGTTACACGCATCCCAACTGCCGCTTTTGAATTAATTCCACCCATCTTATCAAAATGCAGGTAGCCGCTCTCATCAATCCGATTCACTACGAGCGCAATTTCATCACTATGGCCTGCAAGTAATATTTTAAATGGTGCTTCAGGATTTAATACACCGATTGCATTTCCTGCATTATCGGTGCGAATTTCATGAGCAAAATCCTTTACATAATGAATCCATTTCTTTTGTATTTCCATTTCCATACTGGATGGAGATGGCGTTTTTAATAATTTTAGTAAAAATTCCTGATTTATTTTTGTCATCATTTCTTCCTCCTCGAGTAAAACATTTCATTAATTTCATGATAGCAAAGATTTTACCGAAGAGCACTTTTGTTTACGCCTCATTCAATAATGGGTAAACTCCAATTAAGAGGCTTATAATCTATAAGGAGTGTGAAATGATGAATTTGAATGAGTGGTTCGAAAAAGGCTTGAACCCGGATCTTTATATTGAATCAATGGAAAAGCACAAGGATGATTTACTGTATATTTATGATCAATTCATTTTGCCTGAGGATGAAGCATTTTTCGAACAAATGCGGGAAAAAAATCTTCGTGCAATTGTATTGACAGAAGACTGGTGCGGTGATGCCATGCTTAATATCCCAATTCTTCTAAAACTTTCTGAAGCATCAGGTATTCAGGTACGGATGCTTTTACGAGATCAAAACTTAGAACTGATGGACCAATACCTGACCAATGGCAAATCTCGCTCCATCCCCATATTTATCTTTATTGATGAAGATGGAAATGAAGTTGCTAAATGGGGACCACGCGCAACAAAGATTCAAAATTTTGTTGATGAGTCACTGAGTAAGCTTCCACCAAAAGATGCAGAAGACTTTAAAGAAAAGTCGAGTGAAGTGTTTCTATTTATGACAAAATCCTACCGGGACCATCCCGACTTTTGGAAAGATGTTTATACCAGTTTAAGAGAAACATTGCAATAACATTCCAAAGTAACAGTGATTTTTTGCTGTTACTTTTTTTGTGGGTGGAAAATACCGTAACATAAAACAATAGCAAATAGACACAACTAGTATAACCTCCCCCTAACTTGGCACATACTATGTAAAAATCCATTTATTTCCAAGGTGATGCCATGTATATTCGATTCCTGAAACAAATTTATTATCGCCTTCCAACTGCACTGAAACTGCTCGTTACCATTTTGTTTCTTATGGCCTTTTTTGGATTTCTAATTCATTTGGCAGAGCCTGTACAGTTCCCGACCGTCTTCGATGGGATTTGGTGGGCTTTTATTACTGGAGCTACAGTTGGATATGGTGACTATGTACCTTTGACTCCAACTGGCAGGATTATTGCTATATTGCTGATTCTAACAGGGGGTGGGTTTCTTGGTTTTTATATCACTTCCTTATCCACTGCAACCGTGAAGCATGAACAAAATCTTGAAAACGGTAAACTCCCATTCAAGGGGAGTAATCATTTTATTTTTATCGGTTGGAATGAACGAACAAGGCAATTAATCGATATAGTAGCGGAAAAACATCCAAGCATCCGTATCGTGTTGATTGACAGAACGTTACACCATTTGTCATATCAGGAGTTCCCGGTTCATTTTATTAACGGCGATGCAACGGAAGACAGTGTGCTGGAAAAAGCAAATGTTGCCCATGCTGATCGCGTGTTAATCAGTGCTGATATAACTAAAAATGAACGTCAGTCAGACCACTTCACGATTTTATCTACCATTGCAGTTAGAGGAAATAATGAGAAGGTTCCCATTGTAGCTGAAATTTTGTCCAAAATACAGATTGAAAATGCGTTGCGTGCCGGTGCTACAACTATTATACGATCGAATGATTTTATGAGTGGCTTGTTCTTTCATGAACTTTCCCATCGGAAGACCGCAACCCCGTTTGAAGATATTATCCAAATTTTACGTCAACAGCAGTTTTCACATATGACACTTCCAAAAGAGCTTGAAGACCAACCTTTTAACCTGGTATTGAATGAAATGCTCAAAAAGGAAAATCTGGTTTTTGGTTTTATTCGGGAAGGTAATTATTATGTGCATCCAGAATCAGAGCATATCTTAATGAAGGATGATATTCTTGTTTCACTAACACGTTGGTAATTTACAACCGATAGTTTCTATTTTTACTTTGCTAGAATCAATAAACTGTGCTATAATAATATATTGTGTATTAGAATCGAATATAGGTATAGGAGTTGTTCAGCATGACTAACAAATTTGAAGCTGGTCAGATTATAGACGGTAAAGTTACAGGAATTCAGCCATACGGAGCATTCGTTGCTTTAGACGAAGAAAACCAAGGCTTAGTTCACATCTCAGAAATCACACATGGATATGTTAAAGATATCAATGAGCACCTAACAGTTGGAGACGACGTTAAAGTTAAAGTTATGAACGTTGACGAAGCAAGAAATAAAGTTTCTCTATCCATTCGTGCTACAGAAGAAGCTCCAAAAAAACCAGCAGCAAGAGCAAAGAAACCTCAAGCTACATTCCAACAGGAAAATGATACAGCTGGATTCAACACATTGAAAGATAAACTTCAAGAGTGGATCGATCAATCAGAAAAGAAGTAAGCAACAGGAAAAAGAGGCATACGTGGTGGATATTAACTTACCTACCACGTATGCCTCTTTTTTATTAATTCTTTCTACGTTAATACTATTTTCAGAAAATAATTGGGTATACTCTCTTTGTTCTTGATTTCACATTCCTAATAGCTTAAAGTAAAATAGTATTATTACTGTAGCCACAAGGAGGATAACAATGACACATGTATCATTTACGTACGATAAAGCGCTGAAGTTTTTCGACAAACAGGAAGTGAACAACTTAAGTCCATTTGTTGAAGCAGCTCATCAGATGCTTCACGAAAAAACTGGTGCTGGCAATGATTACCTTGGTTGGATTGATCTACCCGAAAACTATGACAAAGAAGAATATGCACGGATTAAAACAAGTGCAGAAAAAATCAGAAATGATTCGGATATTCTACTTGTAATTGGGATTGGTGGTTCTTATCTTGGAGCACGTGCAGCACTGGAGATGTTGAACCATTCTTTCCAGAACCTGCTTTCCAAAGAAGAACGCAAGGCGCCACAAATTATTTTTGTTGGCCATCATTTAAGTTCTACATATATGAGCGAACTTTTTGATGTACTAAAAGATAAAGATTTCTCCGTTAACGTTATTTCCAAAAGCGGAACAACAACAGAACCTGCAGTTGCCTTCCGTATTTTCAAAAAATATCTGGAAGAAAAATATGGTGCACAAGAAGCAAAAGGCCGTATTTACGCAACAACAGATAAAGCAAAAGGTGCGCTAAAAACATCTGCAGATAACGCTGGCTATGAAACATTTGTCATTCCTGACGATGTTGGGGGTCGTTATTCCGTACTTACAGCAGTGGGACTTCTACCGATTGCCGTAAGTGGTATTTCCATTGATGACATGATGCAAGGTGCGAAAGATGCGATGAATGACCTTGCTGAACCTACACTTGAAAAAAACCCGGCATATCAGTATGCAGCTGTTAGAAACGTATTGTACAACAAAGGAAAAGTCACTGAACTTCTGATCAATTATGAACCAAGCCTGCAATATTTCTCTGAATGGTGGAAACAGTTATTTGGCGAAAGTGAAGGAAAAGATCAAAAAGCCATCTATCCTTCATCCGCTAATTTCACAACTGATCTTCATTCACTTGGGCAATACATTCAGGAAGGGCGCAGAAATATTTTCGAAACGGTTTTACATGTGAACACTGCGAAAAAAGAAATGACTTTGGAAGCAGAAGAAAATAATTCGGATGGCCTAAACTATCTTGCTGGGAAAACCATTCATGAAATTAATAATAAAGCATTCCAAGGTACGATGCTTGCGCATACAGATGGGGATGTTCCAAATCTGATTGTTGAAGTGCCTGCACTTGATGCGTATACATTTGGCTATATGGTTTACTTCTTCGAAAAAGCTTGTGCCATTAGTGGCTACCTGCTTGGAGTTAATCCATTTGACCAACCAGGTGTGGAAGCATACAAAACAAATATGTTTGCTTTGCTTGGTAAGCCTGGATTCGAGAAAGAAAAAGAGGAACTTGAAAAACGATTATAAAAAAGTGAAGCACCTCATGTCTTACGGCATGCGGTGCTTTTATTTTTCTCAAAAAAAGTTCAAAAAGATTGTTTATAATTTTCAACACCGGGTAATACTATAAATGTAAGACTTTCTCGTATTCCCCCTGTAGGCAAGGCGTTTAGACGCTTTGCTTTTTTTTTTGCTATTTTCTTTGATATAATAGCACTACATGAATATTAGGAGGCAGCTGATAATGAGTATTTTTGACGAAATATATGATCGAAGAAACACAAGGTCGGTTAAATGGGACCTGCTACAAGAAGTATTTCAGTCTGACGATGTTCTGCCAATGTGGGTTGCAGATATGGATTTTAAAGCACCTGATGAAGTAAACGATGCATTAGTAAAACGAGCTCAGCATGGAATATATGGATATACCGTTATCGATGACGATGTATCAGACTCCATTCTAAATTGGCTACAGAAAAGGCATCAGTGGAAAATTGATAAATCATGGCTATCCTATAGCCCAGGTGTCGTAACAAGTCTACATATGGCTGTACAGGCCTTTACCGAACCGAAGGATAAGATTCTCATTCAAACTCCTGTCTACACTCCCTTTTACAGTGTAATTACGGAACATAATAGAGAAGTAGTAAAAAATAAACTTGTTCATAGTAATAATTATTATGCGATTGATTTTGAAGACTTCGAGAAGAAATTAAAAGATAACGTAAAAGCGTTTATCTTATGCTCTCCGCATAATCCTGTTGGAAGGGTTTGGAAAAAAGAAGAATTGGCAGAAATGGCAAGACTTTGCCTGAAGTATGATGTCATGATTTTCTCTGATGAAATTCATAGTGATCTCGTCTTCCCTGGTGAACATCATATTCCAATCGCATCCCTTTCGGAGGAAGTCGCCGATCAAACGATAACGTGTATGGCACCATCGAAAACATTTAATCTTGCTGGGCTAGATGCTTCCTATGTGATTACTACCAATAAGGAAAGAAGAAAGAAACTCGATACAACATTTAGTAAGCAAGGTTTTCATAATATGTTGAACACTATGGGTAACACAGCATTGGAAGCTGCCTATACACATGGAGAGCCATGGCTGGATGAACTTGTTGCATTGTTAGAAAATCATACAAATTATGTAACAGAAATGTTTGCTAAACACGCACCACAATTAAAAGTCAATAAAACAGAAGGAACTTACCTACTCTGGGTTGACTGCACTGACCTTGAGATGGATAGTAAGGAATTGAAAAAGTTTATGATTGAAAAGGCAAGAGTCGGCCTGAATGCTGGTGTTGACTACGGTGAAGATGGCGAACAATTCATGCGAATCAATATCGCCTGCCCACGAGCAACGCTCGAAGAAGGCGTGAAACGAATTGTTGATGCTGTAAAAGCACTTTGATTCCTATGTAAGCATAAAGACAGCTTGGTGAAACTACACCAAGCTGTCTTTTAATTACTACTCTTCCTGATCTTCATTTGTTTCGGTTGGGTCTGTAGGTGATTCATCTGATACGCCGCTATCCTTGTCTTTCTTTATTTCACCACAAAGTATTCTGACCCCGGAATCTCCGCTTGGCTGGGTAACACCATCATCCTGTGCTTCATGAACAATCAGTGAACTTCCTTCTTCATTTAAGAGAGAGTTCTTGCCGTCCAGCAATGTAGCGCCGGCGAGCATTAATTCAGCTTCGACGAGCCCACCCGCATCAGCTTCTATATTTGGCAAGTCACCCATATGTGGGCCATCCGGATGCATCAATCCATGTTCCTTCCCTTCCGGATTATAATGGTTTCCCGCAGTTGTAAAGTCAGGTCCTTCACATTTAGGAAATTCATGTACATGTATGCCATGAAATCCGGGTTCAAGCCCTTCCAATTTAAGTTCTATCCCTACACCATCTTCTTGTTCATTCATTGTCGCAGTTCCTACCATATCCCCTGCACCATTGTACATTTCAATTGTTTGTGTCGTGGGACTGTCCGTCTGACATGCCCCTAGCAGCAGAATACTAAACAGAAAAATAAAACGCATATAACTTATCTCCTTTTGCATTTCTTTGTATTCAGTATCTGCAATTAATCTATAACCTAAACCAAAAAGCCTCCTCATCTTTTCAGATAGAAGGAGACTTGATTTCAGGAATTAGGCTTATCTGTTGTGCTATTGGCACTTTCTAATTGTTGATTGTATTTCTTTTTAAAATCCGCTTCATCTTTTCTCGACTTTTTCATCATAAAATACATTGCAATAACCGCTAGAGTCATAAAAATCGCCAGTGCGATGAACGCTGGAATATACTCCATTTTATCTTCCGGAAAATAAAGAAATGGCATCATCATACTTCACACCCTTCTTTTCCTATTATATCAAACTTCTTGTTATAGCCAACAACCTGAGTTAAATATTCGCTAATCTGTTACATTTTTGGCACAATATAGCTGAGGAGAGTGATAACCATGGCGGAAGCTATAATTGGGGATATTGTCAAAGCACATTATCATTCAGGTACATATATCGGTGAAGTAAAAGAGGATCGTGGAGCAAATTATTTAATTGAAGTACTCGCTGTTTTGAAACATCCACTTCAAGGTGACCTGCATAATTACGGTAAGCTTGAAGATGTTTTTTTCCATGAACGTAAAGCATTGGCATTTCATGAAAAAATGAATGTGAAAAAAGCAGCAATTCATCCAATCGATGAGGAAATTCCTGCGTATGGGAAATCTCTGAAAAAAGCAGTGAATGAATACAAAGAGAAGCTGACAGCCGAGGATACAGAATTTAACCGTCAGGCCATATTAAAACTGAAAAATTTAGAGGAGAATTATTACAATAAATTTTAGTATTAAAAGAAGCCAGGAATTCCCTGGCTTCTTTTAATACTACTGACCTAAGTGTTCTTTAATTACTTCTCCAACACCATTCATTGCGTCTTCTTCGTCGCTACCTTCAGCAAAAACTTCGATTTCTGCATTTTTTGGAATTCCAAGTGACATAACACCCATGATGGATTTCAAGTTAACTTTTTTCCCTTTATAAGATACCTCTACTTCAGAATTATATTGGCCTGCTTTATTAACTAGTAGTGTAGCAGGTCGTGCATGAACTCCAGTTTCAGCTGTAATCGTAAATGTTTGTTTCTTCATTTAATTCCATCCTTCCAAAACCTATTAGTTATCTTTTGTTTATATAATAAACCATTCCTGTTATGTGGTCCACATAAACCTACGTTTATTATATACAATTACACGATTTTATGAAACATTTAACTCTAAAAAAATAGAATGATGTGGAAATTTGTCTTTAACCTGCTGTTATGATAACTTTATTTTAAAAGAAGTTTCGAGAAACAAGGAGGAAAATACATGAGTGTGCACATCGGTGCCAAACAAGGTGAAATTGCCGATAAAATTCTATTACCGGGGGATCCACTCCGCGCGAAATTTATTGCTGAGACTTTCCTGGAAGATGCAAAACTTTATAACGAAGTTCGTGGGATGTATGGTTATACCGGAACATACAAAGGAGAACGTGTCTCTGTACAAGGAACGGGGATGGGTGTCCCTTCTATTTCCATTTATGTTAATGAATTAATTCAAAGCTATGATGTAAAAAAACTGATCCGCGTTGGAACTTGTGGGGCTATTCAGAAGGATGTCAAAGTTCGCGATGTCATCCTGGCACAAGGTGCAACAACCGACTCACAAATGAATCGATTAATTTTCCAAGGAATTGATTATGCACCAATTGCTGATTTCGAGCTATTGAAGAATGCATATGATGCTGGCGTGGAAAAAGGACTTAACCTCCGTGTTGGAAATGTTTTCACGAGTGATACTTTCTATCGCGACAATGCAAAAGAAGTAAATGAACTCCTAGCCAAGTACCAAGTGCTAGCAATTGAAATGGAATCGACAGCACTTTATACATTGGCGGCAAAATATGGCAGACAGGCATTATCTGTACTGACGGTTTCCGACCATATTGTTACTGGTGAAGAAACAACTGCAGAAGAACGTCAAACAACTTTTAGCGAAATGATGGAAATTGCTTTAGATGCTGTAGTTAAATAAAAATCATTTGAAACAGGTTGTCTAAAAGTGGACAACCTGTTTTTTAAAAAACAAGCGTTTCCTAAAATAATAATAATAATAATAATAATACCAGACGTACTCCCTTAAGTTTAGACCTAGGTACTTCTGTATGGTAAAATAAAAAAACAAAACGGAAGCGTACCGGTATGTATTCAGGTTTCCATCAGTAGGAAGGATGATTTAGCTAATGACTCCGTTTTCCAATTTCCCTTTATGGGCAGCCTTAGCGGCGATTGTATTTGCCCAGGTGGTTAAGATTCCAATTAAATTAATTTTTACAAAAGAATTCCAGCCGGGACTTGCTTTTAGTACTGGTGGAATGCCAAGCAGTCATTCAGCTGCTGTAACTGCATTGACAACTGCAATTGGTATTGTAGAGGGCGTAACCTCGAGTGTCTTTGGATTGGCATGTATCTTTAGTGTCATAACGATGTTTGATGCTTCTGGGGTACGGAGACAAGCCGGAGAGCAGGCTGCTGTTCTCAATCGATTAATCAAAGACTTTCAACATTTCACAGACAGTGCAAAAGGTTGGAATAAAAAGGAAGAAACAGAGAAACGCAGAGAACTGAAAGAATTACTCGGTCACCAGCCTATCGAAGTCTTTTTCGGTGGATTGACAGGAGTTATCATTGCTTTCCTACTCTACCCGCTTTTCCAATAAAGAAAGACTCCCGTATTCCATTTGGGAGTCTTTCTTTATTGGAAGGCTATGTCAATACACTTTATACGGTCGCATGAGCTTTTGATAGTTAACTCTCATTAATTTGTTGTCGAAATACTTGCATTGTTTCTTCTTCATTTAATTGGATGAGTTGTTCTTCGTTCAGTTTTCCATTGCCCATTTCGACAATATATACTTCTAATTCTTTTTTACCCCACTCAGAAAAGACATCTTCAACGGAATTATAAAACAAATCGATTTTGTTTCCTTTGATTGCACTTCCCTTATCAGCAACTACACCATAACCATAATCAGGTATATAAAGAATCGTACCAATTGGGTACATATCTAAATCTGCAGCAATGGTAGAATACAAGTCTCGCTTCACTTTAACACCTGAAAAAGTAATACCATATTCTGGATGATCAGGGGTCTTTCCGGTGGACTCAATTCCAGCCGTATAACCTGTAGCCAAAACCGTTGCTACTGGATACTGATCGAAATCAATTGCTTCTTCAATTGTCTTCGGGGCTTCAATCTCATCGCTTGAAATATACTTTTGTTTTACATTTGAAAAATTCAAACCTTTATCTTTTAACGCACTGTGTCTGTACTCTGCTGGTTTTGAAGTGAAAGAATTATCCAGTTGGACACTTGCAGCCTCAACGTTCTTTTCACTCGATGCGACATTGGAAATGGATGTTGCTGCTTGGAAAAATAGTACCAAAATCAGCGTCAGCATTACTAAATGCCAAATAATTTTTTTGATTTTCATAAATAACACCTCTTGGATGCTATCATTTCCAATCTATTAAAATTTATTCATAAAAAAATGCTAAAACATCTGATATCCGCTCTTACGCAGGAATTTTATAACCAATCCAGAAACAATTGTACCAATAAATCCAGAGGATAAAATAATGATATCCATTACTGCTAAACTAGTTATTTCAGCAGATAACTGGGAAAAAGATTCTCCTGTATTCGTAAAATATTCCAGTGTTGATAGATTATCAACAATCATAATTACAACGAATGGATACAGAAATGACATCAGCCACGTTTTTCTTAACAGCATATTTAGAATAAAAGCTACTCCGAAAAATATAACAAAATATAATGTTACGGATACGATTAATTGAATCAATATTATAACTCCTCTCACTTAACTATGTAGGCATATAAAAGCCATTCTATAATAAAACAAAGAAAAAGCAAAGGCTGTACCCTTGCCTTTGCATTATTGTCATAAAATATCAATAAAAAAAGTTAAACTTCCCTTTTTTCATTAAGAGGCCGATTCCACCCAATTTTAGAAGGTAACGATTGTCGCTCATTTTTTTCATAAAAGCTGCTTTCCAGCCGAATAAATTGCGGCCAAATACTTCAGCAATCGCATCATCATTACCAAGTGAAGCAATCGTTCCTTTCAAGTTCGGGCAAAAAGACTCCAATTCATCACGGCGAACTTTTGCTCTCACATTATGGGCGACAGTTTCTGCCTGTTGAATGGCGATTTGTGCAGTTGGAGGAAATGGTTTACCAGTCTCTTCATTTTTAATTGAGGCACAATCTCCAATCACGAAAACATCTTCAAAATCAGGCGTGCGCATATCACTTCGAACTTCCACTTTCCCACGATTCGTTTCAAACCCGGATCGTTCCACAACCGAATTAGCGCGTACTCCCGCTGCCCAAATCGTTGTCATCGTTGGTAGTTCCTTCCGTTTTCCATCTTTTTCATACACTATATTATCTTTATTACATTCTTTCAGAAGGGCGCCATTAATAAATTCAACCCCACGGGATTCCAACGAATTCATCGCATATGCTACAAGTCGCTCATCAAATCCAGGCAGGACAGTTGGAGCGCCTTCTATAATAATAATTCGCACCTGTGCCTTTTCAATATCGTATTCTTCACAGAGATGCGGGATTCGATTTGCCAATTCTCCAGCAAATTCAATCCCCGTGAATCCCCCACCACCAACAACAATATTCAAACGCGCATCATTTTTTTCAAATTCATTATGATAGCTAGCAAAATTGAAGTCGAGCTGTTCTCTAATTAAACGGGCATTATTTATATTTCCAATTGTAAATGCATGTTCACTAAGCCCAGGTATACCAAATGTAGCGGGTTCAAATCCTAAACCAATCACGAGGACATCATAATTCATTACCCCATTTGCCAGTTTAACCATTTTTTCTTCAGGCTTAATGCAAATCACTTCATCTAATACAATATTAACTTTATTTGAGTCAATTACGTCTTTGATCTTAATTTTCGTTCGATCATGATGAAGTGTCCCGGCAGCATTTTCATGTAGCCACGTTGTTTGATAATGGTAGTCGTTCTTATTTATAAGCGTAATAACAGCTTCGTTTGTATGCAGGGTCTTTTGCAGTTTCGCTGCTGTCATCATCCCGCCATATCCAGCTCCCAAGATAACGATATGTTTTTTGTTCATTTTATTTCACTGCTCCATTTATCTTAATTGTCTAGTTTGTGATATGTTTCACTAGTATGCAAACCTTTGAATTGACGAATTGACTATTAATAGATGCAAAAGTTACCGAAATAAAATCTATTTGTAACCTGTTTGTAATATGCACTTTATTATACTAGCCTTTTTAATCATAAATTTCAACCCTTTATTCGATATTTTGACTATTGATGCTTTCGCTTTTTTCCCTTAATCTATAAGTACGCATTTATACCATGCTCGAGTCGTTTTATGGTACGATATAATTGGCAAAATTAATAGATAGAAATGAGGGTTTACCATGTCTGAAAAAGTATATGATATTACAATTATCGGAGCGGGTCCGACAGGGTTATTTACAGCTTTTTATGGCGGAATGCGTCAGGCAAGTGTGAAAATAATCGAAAGCCTACCACATACCGGTGGACAACTTACAGCCCTTTATCCGGAAAAATATATATATGATGTAGCAGGATTCCCAAAAGTTCGAGCACAGGAATTGGTGGACAGGCTTGAGGAGCAGGCAGCCATGTTTGATCCGGAAATTGTTCTTGGACAAGCGGTTGATAAGGTGGAACGCCTGGAAGATAATTCCTTCAAGATGACTTCCACTACTGGAGAAATTCATTATACGAAGACCATCATTATTACAGCAGGAAACGGTGCATTCCAACCACGCCGTTTAAATATTCGTGAAAGCGAAAGTTTTGAAGGAACAAACTTACATTATTATGTAAAAGACATGAATCAATATAAAGATAAAAATGTTGTACTTCTAGGTGGCGGTGACTCGGCTGTAGACTGGGCTCTAATGCTTGAAAAAGTTGCAAAAAATGTCAAACTCATCCACCGCCGCGATCAATTTCGTGCACATGAACATAGTGTGGAGCAGTTGATGAATTCTACGGTAGAAGTACTGACACCATTTACACCAACTGACATTATCACGTCTGATAAAATTGACAAAATTATTTTAGAAGAGGTAAAAGGTGAAAGAAAGATGGAACTTGAAGTCGATGATGTGATCTGTAACTATGGTTTCATTTCAAGCCTTGGACCAATTAAAGACTGGGAACTTAATATCGAGAAAAACAGTATTGTAGTAAATACAAAAATGGAAACGAATATCCCAGGAATTTATGCCGCAGGAGATATTTGCACATACGAAGGAAAAGTAAAATTGATTGTGACTGGATTTGGCGAAGGTCCAACAGCAATCAACAACGCTAAAAACTATATCGATCCAAAAGCGCGTATTCAGCCCAAACATTCCACGGCAATGTTTTAATCAAATGACAAACCATCCAGCAACGATAGCTTGCTGGATGGTTTTTTGTATAAGCCTTTTCCTGAAACTTTGTTGCCTTTGTCAAAAAATCCATAAACTACGAAGTAACTGCTGGTTGATTTCTATCAGTATGTAGAAACTTCGGCGTCCGCTCTGGGAAATACACTACGCTTTCCGTGGGCGGCTGGTGAGCCCTCCTCGTGCTACCGCACTGTGGGGTCTCACCTATGCCTTTCCTCCCACTGGAGTCTCCGTGTATTTCCCAGAGCTGGTTTTAAGTTTGCAAACTGCTAACTGCATTAGTTATTTATAAAAAACATATCTTACAGCTTCACAGTCCGGGTGAGCGGCGGGCGGTGACTCCTGCGGGAAAAGCACGTGTCCGAAGACCCCGCAGCGGTGGTTTTCCGCGAGGAGGCTGAGGCCGTGCCCTAAGGATGCGCATCCGCCCAGAGCGATTCCGGACGGCGATAGAAGCACACGATTTTGGATATCAGCTAGTAGTTAGTTCGCATTTCACCTCAACTCCGCCATGCTTATAAAGCAACAAACATTACAATTATACAAAAACAAAAAAACCGGTGCGTGTTATCACGCTCCGGTTTCTATTAACAGTCTCCTGGGCTACCTACTTTTTCTTTCGTGCGGAAAGACGACCCACAGCCACATGATACGATTGCATTCGGATTGTCAATGCTAAATCCGCCGCCCATCATATTTTGTTTAAAATCGATTGTTGTTCCTTCTATGATAGCGACGTCCTGATTGAATAATACAACAGGAATTCCGTTTATATCTTCCACGACATCCAATTCTTCATTTACTTCATAATCAAAACCCATTGAATAGGATAATCCGCTGCAACCGCCGCCTTTGATACCAAAGCGGAAATGTGCGTTATCCGACTCTTCCTTCATCATTTCTTTGATTTGGGCACTGGCACTCTCTGTTATATTAATGACCATTTGACGGACCTCCTCTTTATTACTACCTTTAGTATACAAATAGAACAGATGTTATTCAACTATTTAATTTCTATATTTTAATACTGAAACGTCCCTGTAGCAATCACATCTGCTCCACCAGTCATCCAGACATCGCCTTTTTCATCCCATTTAATTGTCAAATCTCCACCAGCTAAATGGACGACAATATCTTCATCTCGCTTCACGTATTCATTTAAAACAGACGCGACGACTGCTGCACATGCTCCGGTCCCACATGCCTGCGTAACTCCGGAACCACGCTCCCATACACAGAAATTAATCTCATTCTGTGATACTACCTCAATGAATTCCACATTCACACCTTCTGGAAAGCGCATATCTTTTTCAATTTTAGGCCCAAGTTCATACAATGGAGCTTCTTCAATGTTATCTACGAAAAACACGGCATGCGGATTACCCATCGATACTGCGGTTACTTCTAGCTTCTGGCCACTAATGATAAATGGTTCAGATATGACTTTAGGGTCATCATTACCCATCATAGGAATATCCATCCGGCGAAGATATGGAGCTCCCATATTAATCGTAATTTCTTCAACCTGATCACCATTGAGAGTAACTTCAGATTCCACGACATTAGCTTTTGTGGAAATGGTGAATTTTTCTTTCGCTACGATGCCATGCTCATACGCATATTTTGCAGTACAGCGTAAACCATTCCCACAACTCATTCCTTCAGAGCCATCTTTATTGAAAATTCGCATACCAAGATCAGCATTATCACTCGGATGAATCAATATCATGCCATCTGATCCAATTCCTGTATTAACATTTGAGACTTTTTCAGCAATATCTGCTAGCTTTTCTTCTTCTAGATTGTGTTGGAATAAATCAATATAAATATAATTATTACCTAGTCCGTGCATTTTTATAAAAGGTATTTCCATTTCATTCCCTGCTTTCCTTATGACTGTAATGGTATGCCATACTTATCCAATGATTGATAGATCGTTTTCAATCGCGGAATACCTTCTGCGACCATTTCATTATTTACAAAGACAATTGGATAAAATAGATCTTCATCAAAAATCCGTTTTACAAACTGTTTATGCTTCTCCACCTCTGGAGGTTGGTTGATATCAATATATTCATATGCAATTGGTTCATCCATATACTTTCTCCCAATTGCTGCCTGGAGCCATTCATACGTATCCTTTGAACCTGGAGCCCCAACACAGCTTGCACAAATCTGTTTCGCTCCATAAATTGTAATCGTTACTTTTTTTGTTTCCATCCATTTTCCTCCCACTTCCGCTTTTGTTCAGCTAGCTTCAGTGTGCAGCGACACCCGAGACTTCCTTCACCTCTGTGCGATAAGTCAACATCGAATCGCTTTCGCTCTTCGTGTTTCCTTTATCTTCGCCGGCTCAGTCCAGTCCGTTCGTCGCTAAACGCACACTTCCGCTTTTTTATGTAGATACTTTTATTTTACAAAATCTTGATAAAAAGATAAACTATAAATAACTGGAGACTTAAATAATTTTAAGATAGATTTTTATGCATTTACAATTTATAATGGGAGTATGGAAAGGAGTAGGTGGATATGCAAGAGCAAGTACAAGAAGTATTAAATAAATTACGTCCATTCTTACTACGCGACGGTGGAGACGTTGAGCTAATCGACGTGGATGAAGATGGTGTTGTTCTTCTTCGTCTTATGGGTGCATGTGGAAACTGTCCAAGTTCCACAATTACATTAAAAGCAGGAATTGAACGCGCGCTTATGGCAGAAGTTCCTGGTGTTAGAGAGATCGAACAAGTATTTTAAGGACAAATTTATATATTAGAAGGCAGACAAACTTTTGTCTGCCTTTTTTATACTACCCATAAGCAATGCCTCAACCAACAGGTGTTTTCGCACCCATTCCCCATATTACTCCTTTTATATTATCCAAACACAGCCTAATCATTGCCGTACGTGTGTCATCGCTTGCCGATCCGATGTGTGGCAGACATACTACATTCTTCAGACCTACGAACGGATTATCGCTATGAATTGGCTCTTCACGAAAGACATCCAACCCAGCACCTCTAATTTTATTCTCCTTTAACGCCTCGAGTAATGCCGATTCTTCAATAACATCTCCACGGGATATATTAATAAAAATGGCAGATGATTTCATTTTTTGAAAGGCATCTTTATTAAACATTTTTTCCGTCTCCTTCGTCAGAGGAACGACCGAAACAACAAAGTCAGATTCTGTCAGCAAATCATCAAAACTCGAATAAATTGCTCCGAGATCTTTTTCTGCATCTTCCTTCCGTGAACGATTGTGATAACGGATATTCATATTAAACCCGGTTGCGCGTTTTGCGATTGCTTCACCAATCCGGCCCATCCCTACAATTCCAATTGTCTTATGGTGAATATCAGACCCCGCCAACAAGTATGGTGCCCAATCCTTCCACTCATCGTTTTTTATAAATTCACTTGCCTCAACAATTCTTCTCGCCGTAGCCATCAACAGTGCAAATCCAAGGTCTGCTGTTGTTTCGGAAAGCACATCCGGTGTATTTGTCACAAGGACATTATGTTTTTTTGCTGCACTCAAATCAATGTTGTTATAGCCAACAGCCAAATTGGCAACTATTTTTAAGTTTGGCGATTGGGAAAGCAACGCTTCATCAACCTGATCACTAAGCACGGTGATTAATCCATCCGCTGTTTTTGCTTCCTTCAGCAATACATCCCTTGGTACTCTTTCATCCGCTTTCTCCCACATCCGGAATGTAAATTGCTCCTCATAATCCGAAAGCAGTGTATTCGGTATCTTTCGCGTAATATAAATAATAGCCTTATCCATGGAACCACCTCTTTTGTAACCTTTACAGCCATTGTACCACAGGAATATCCCAACCTTCAGTATCCACCCCTACGGTCTCATAAAAATTACTTAAGCGTTTTTCATAGTCCATTTGCAGCTTCATCACCCTTCTTAATTCGTTTTCATTCGGTGTAGTTACAAACCCTTTCTCTATAAAATCAAAGAGATGTATAGGAAACAGTAAACGTGCGTACACTAATCGCCATCCGAAGATAGATAACGGTAAAATCGTCTGATAATCATTTAAAAAGCTAATTATTTTATCCGAATGGTCATTTTTTAAGAAGGTCGAACGTATATATTCTGCAATGTCTCTTGAGGGGTGGTCATATGCTAGTTGATCTGCCCAAATAATGGATTGTTCCATAAACGAATCGAATCGAATAAATGTTGTTGTCCCTTGGTCCGTACTCAAGATACGTTGTTCCCGCTCACTTTCCTGCAAATATTGAATGGCATTTTCACTAACACCAATTAAATAAGGAAGGAAATCCATTAGGATACGATAATAGTCATTAGGTGTTTCCCTCGCTTGCGCTTCGATTCCCTTCTCAAATGCGGTTAACTTTTCTATCCACAGATCCTTCCACTTGCCATAGCTTGAAATCGACTTAGGCTCATAACTGAATTTGGATCCAACTTGATGGAATTCCGCTAATTGAATTCCAATCGGTTGACTATACTGCCGATTCGCATTCTTTACATGCAAAACCATATAGGAGTCTTCAGCATAGGTTGTATACCATTCCCCATTCATATTTGGAATCGGTATGGCAAGCATTTCCACTTCGTTTTCTCTTAAATAGTAAGATAAAGCTGCTTGTTCCATTAGTATTGTTTCCCTGTTCTTTCCAGAAATGGTAACATAGATATTATCATCCTGTCTGTATCCTTCTTTTTCTCCAAGAACTAATTTATCATCCGTTTGGATACGGTAATGGATATTCAACATCTCTTTCAATGGCAAAGAAATCTCTCCTTTTTTCTTTTTAGTGTATGAACTTCCTCTTATAATAAAAGTGTATGAATGAAAGAAAGATAACTTAACTATAATAAAGAAAAGGTGATCTTATGACTAAATATACAAAAAAAAGCGAACTTGAAATTAAAGCAAGACAATTACTGACGGAACGCGGCGTAGGGCTTGATGATATTGCGGAGCTGGTCTATTATTTACAATCCAAATATCATGAAAATCTATCCATGGATATATGCCGACATAATGTAGACCGCGTCCTTACTAAAAGAGAGGTTCAAAATGCCATTCTGACAGGGATTCAATTAGATGTTCTTGCAGAGCAGAAAAAACTTGAACAACCATTACAGAAGACAATCGAAATAGATGAAGGCCTTTACGGTGTTGATGAAGTTATTGCATTATCAATCGTTAATGTATACGGCTCCATCGGAATGACCAATTTCGGATATATTGATAAACAAAAACCAGGAATCTTGAAGAAGTTAAATGATAAATCAAGTGGCGAAATTCATACTTTCCTGGATGACATTGTCGGAGCAATTGCCGCTGCAGCGTCGAGCAGATTAGCACATAGCGATGCAGAAGACTTTGCTGATGTCGATTTTTAATTTGATTTTAATGTAATAATCTCAAAGACTAACTTATTAATAAATAATAAAAAGGACGTGTGTATGAAAATTGCACATGTCCTTTTATTTGAGAAATATTATTTTCAGTGTAATTACGCTATTACTAAATAGAAGCTATCCAATCGCTTAGTCCGTGCACATGATATGTTGGTTGAATGACTAAATTTGGCATTTCACCATAAGGGGTTACGCCTGTAAAAACCATTAATGTATCCATACCTGCATTAATGCCAGCCATCATATCTGTGTTATAATTATCGCCTACCATTAACGTTTCCTCTTTATCTAGTCCGAGAATAGTTAGAGCTTCTTTCATAATAATTGCTTCTGGCTTTCCAATAAAAATTGGTTGTTGACCGGTACTTACTGCAACAACAGAAGTTAATGCACCATTTCCAGGAAGGAGACCGCGTTCAGTTGGAATCGCAATATCACTGTTGGTAGATATAAATGTAGCACCGTTTCTTACTGCTAGACATGCCTTTGTAAGTTTTTCATAGGTCACTTGTCTGTCCATTCCAGTTACAACAAAGTCACAGTCTTCATCCGTTATTACCATGCCACTTGCTTCTAAAGCATGGTGTAGACCTTCCTCACCAATGATATAGCAACGGGCATGTTCTTTCTGAGACCGGATATAATTTGCTGTCGCCATACTTGTTGTAACGATCTGATTCGGCTCGGATTTTATCCCCATTGAATTTAACTTATTGGATACATCTTCCTGTGTCTTGGAAGAGTTATTGGTGACAAAAAGGTACGGAATTCCCTTTTCGGCAAGTACATCGACAAATTCTGCCGCGCCATCAATCGGCTCCGTCCCACGATACATCGTACCATCCAAGTCTATTAAATATCCTTTATACTTTTTCATGCAAATCCTTCTTTCAACGCAAAAGAAGATGATCTAGTCATCTTCCTTCCGGTTTTGTTATCGTCCATCTGCAAATTGGCTCACCTTTTGCTATAAAAGAATGAGCTTCGACTTCACTTTTCGGGAAGACCTCTTCATAAAGCTTTTTCTCATTTGTACACATCTGATGATAGCAAGAAGCAATATTTGCAACCGGACAATTATAATTATTTATCTTATAGTCACCCGATTTTGTTTTTTCCACTTCAAGCATATAGCCTTTTTTATTTTGAATACTCGTCATTTCAGCTATCTTTTCATCAAAGTCATCTGATTGTATTGCTTTTGTTAAGCTAATTTTGTCGCGATCGGTATGTTTATTCAATAGCTCGTGAACTGCCTGTTTTCCTTTCAATTCCTCCAAATCTTGAAGCAATTCTACAGGAAACTGTTTATATTGATTAGGAAACGTTTCATGGCCCTTCTCTGTCAGATCATAGGTAAGAAATGGTCGACCAATCTTCTGCTTATTGGTTTTCTGCTTTATTAGACCTTGCTGTACTAGTTCATGAATCTGCTTTCTAACAGCTATTTCTGAAATCGTAAAGTGCTCCATAATAGCACCAATCGTTAAACAGTTTTTCTTTTTCAGGACGACTAGTAGTTTCTCTTTTGTCGGTGTACGCTTACTCATTTAATCCATCACCTTCATTCATTTGAAAAAGCATTGGCTACTCCAAGCTCATTCGTTAAATATGTTCGAATGTTGCTGCTGAACTGGTCCAATACCTCTCCATATTCGGTCATCGTATGTAGCAATCTGACATGATCGACATCCGTATAGTCATTAACGAGCATCTTGCGGAGACTGATGAATGACTTGTATGCCTGTTCTTCTTCTGATGGTATAACTTTTTCATCAATTAGAATATCGATAATGTCATCATAACTCCCCGGATCCCTCATTATAAAACCATCAATCATCATATTTCCAACATCGAGCGTAGATTCAATCAGCACATGAACCATCCGTTCCAAACTAAATTTTTCCATATAACTGCTGAAGGTTTGTTTCTTCATTTCATTCAGAATTTCTTCCATATATAAAAGCGTTTGCTCAATTTTACTTCGGTCTACGAAATACATACATATTCCCCCCGTTAACTGACTATAATTTTATCATATCATATTCTTTATGAATATTAGCCAAAACATGATATATTTAAATGTAATGATACTTAAAATGAGGGGAAGCAAATGAAAGAGAGAATGATTATCGATATGGATGCAACGGCAATTGCCAGTGCAATTCAAAACCGGGAAATAAAAAGTTCGGAAGCGGTTACAGCTTATATCAAACATATATCGGAAGTAAATCCTACCATTAATGCCATGGTTGAAGATCGCTTTGAGAAAGCTTTGGAAGATGCCAACGAAATGGATGCTATGATGGAAAGAAATGAAGTAAAAGGGCCTTTACATGGTGTTCCTATCAGCATCAAAGAATCATTACATGTCACAGAGATGAAAACAACCGCAGGACTCGAACATCGTCAGGATCTAATATCCAAAGAGGACGCTGAGGTTGTTACCCGATTAAAAAATGCTGGTGCTATTATCTTAGGTAAAACGAACACTCCTGCATTATGTTTTTGTCAGGAAACGGAAAATAAATTATATGGAAGAACGAACAACCCCTGGGATGTAAGTCGTACTGCAGGTGGTTCTAGTGGTGGAGAAGGTGCACTTCTCGCAGTCGGCGGTGCTGCTGCAGGCATCGGTTCGGACATCGGTGGCTCCATTCGTTTTCCTTCTCATTTTAATGGTGTTATCGGATTCAAGCCCGGGATGAACCAAGTTTCCATAAGTGGGCATATTCCTCAAGTAGTGCATCCTCTACAGAAACGCATGATGACGATTGGGCCGATGGGTAAATCCGTCCAAGACATGAAATTATTGTATCAAATACTTACAGGATCTTCCTTGGATTCTAAACCATTGCATCGGTTCAGAATTGAAATATTACCAGGAAGTACAGACTATCCTTTATCACAAAAAACGAAGGAAATTCTTGACCAACTTGAAATCTTTTTGGAAAAAACATACTCCACCAAGCGGGCTGTCCCTCCTTATTTTAAAAATAGCTCATTAATCTGGCAGGAAATAATGTCCATTGAGGGAAGCAAATTAATTGAATTGGAAGCATACAACAATGACAGATCAAATGTTTATACTTCTTTCTTCAAAGAAAAGTTAACCCAACGGACAAAGGTACATCCATACCTTTCCTGGGCAATTATGGGATCAAAAATGTTCCGTCCGTCATTGAAGCGGGTACGTGAGATTGAGGAATCACTGGAACAAGGTGATGAATTACTGGCGACTTATTTAAAGAACCGGCTACTGATTTTCCCTGTGTATCATTCAGGTGCCCTTCCACATGGTCAGGTCTTTAAGGAAATCTTCTCCATTAGAAAAACATTCCTGCATTTTATGCCATATGTAGCATATGCGAATGTCTGGGGCCTTCCTGCTTTAACCGTGCCTATAGGTGTAGATGAGAACAATATGCCTGTCAGTGTGCAAATAATGAGCGCAACAGGCAATGAAGACGCCCTGTTCCGAATAGGGAGACTTCTGGAGAAAAAATTTAGAGGCTACGTTCGTTCCACATAAAAAGTTTAAAAACGGTCCTTCCAATGTTACAAGGAAGTGCCGTTTTTATTTTTGCCAAAAAGGTTATAACCTTCACTTTATTACAAAAGCTATTCGTAAGAAAGGAGGAACTGACTATGCGTAAAGAAAAGCAACCGTATTCCGATTTTCCAAACGTCAATCAACAACATAATCAGCTGATTCCAGAAGAATTCCCTGAAGGATCCTATGGTTCCGCAATTAATAAAGATGAAAAGGTAACAGGAAAGTCTGAACCATGGACAGAAGGACAGTATCGAGACAGTGCTTTTGTTTTTCCAGATAAGAACCAGCACGAAGGCTTACCGAGACAGGCTGATGGTGCACATCCGACACACGATGAGAAAGATACGTTTGAGGATTGAGGATTGAGGATTGAGGATAAAAAGACTGCAGTTCAAATTACAAACTGCAGTCACTTATTGTATGTAGAATTATTTATGTTATTTCGGTAATTTCTTCAGTACAAAATATGCACATCCAAAATTACAGTACTCCAGTAAGTAATCATCTAACGTACCTATTTTTGAATCAATCGCTGCTTTTGCATTTCTATCTTTATAAAATCCTTTTAATCGGAGCTGGTCATATCCCCAATCCCCTACAATATAATCATACTTCGCTAAGATTTCGGAATAACGGGCTTTTATTGCTTCTTCCTGAAATCCATCTTTTATATCTTCAATAATTTCATAATTCTTTCCGTTCAATTCAACCAAGAAACTCACCCCACTTAAACTGATTCTAGTTTACCACATGAAGCGATATGGAAACCAGAAATATTTCATGCATTAATTTTTGCTTTTTATAGAAACTAAAGGCATCTAATAAATATGTTAGGAGGGAAAATATGAAATCACTCATTTTTATAGCTCTTGCTGTTACTACAATCTTAACTGGATGCAATACAACAGATAATACAATGACAGAACAGGAACAGATTGCAGACGAATTGGACCCTTCGAGAAATTACGAAGCTCCAGCAGACGATGATCAAATTGGCTATGTCCGCTATACGAAAGAACAATTTGAAAATGATACGGTAAACGACGATAAGGAGATTACGATCGACCGAAATGAAATGGCTGATATGATTACCAGGATTATTTTAAAAAATAATGGTTTTAATGAAGTGGCTACCCTTGTAACGGACAGAGAAGTTCTAATTGCTTATGACAGAAATGAAAATACAGCTGAAGAAGAAGCTGCTGATATTGCCAAAAAAACTGCGATGTCTATCATGCCAAGTTATTTCGATATTTATGTTTCCGACAATGAAACACTCATGCAGGACATTCAAAGTCTGCATAATTCTTCAACAGAAAATCGCGATTACGATAATACGATTAATATGATTATTGAAGAAATGCAAAAATCCTCACAAGGTCTACCTAATGACCCGGAAAAATAATGTACGAAAAAAACTTCAAAAAATAATTCTTTCTGGAGGTGAGAAAATGTCTTTTCGGGCAACCATAGTATGCTTTAGTATGATGTTTCTTTTCTTCTATCCTTTTAATGTTCACGCGGAAGAAAATATTTATGATGAACGCATGGCGCTTTTTAAGAAAACAGAAGCACTTACACAGATTCCATGGTATTATTTAGCAGCAATTGATAATTATGAACGTAATATGAAGAACAGTGATGAACCTGAGCAACTCATCTCGATAGAAATCATGCCGGAAATTTGGTTCGGGCCTGGTAACAGTTCTTTGCTGAAAGACATAGCTCTCATCGACACATTCAATGGAAAAGGCAAAGATGGTAATGGAGATGGAATTGCAGACCCAGCTAACGAAGAAGATGTTCTGTACACAATGGCAATGATCCTTCTTGAATATGGTCCAACCAAAGATGAAATTCGAATTGCACTGTGGAATCATTACAATCGCGATTTAACGGTTCAAACAATCATGAATACATCAAAGGTATTCCAGACCTTTCAGGGTATTCATTTAACCGACAGAGACTTTCCAGTAGCCATAAAACACAATTACAGTTATCGGAACACATGGGGTGACAGGAGAGGATTCGGAGGAAATCGAATCCATGAAGGAACCGATATCTTTGCAAGTTACGGTGTTCCTGTTCATTCGACTACGTATGGTGTTATCGAAATGATGGGTTGGAATTTATATGGTGGTTGGCGGGTTGGTATCCGGGATATATTTAATATATATCATTATTATGCACATATGAGTGGATTCAGTGATGACATTAAAGTTGGTCAGGTTGTTAAGCCTGGCGATGTTATCGGAAGTGTCGGTTCAACGGGGTATGGACCTCCTGGTACATCGGGAAAATTCCCTCCACATTTGCATTATGGGATGTATAAAGATAATGGATACAGTGAATGGTCCTTCGATCCCTATCCATATTTAATAAAATGGGAGCGCATGGCTAAAGATAAAAACTAAAGAAAGAACCTTTATCTCAATGATAAAGGTTCTTCTCTATTTAATCGTTAATCGTTACGTTACTTTGCCGTTTTTGAAGTTTTAATTGCGTACCAAATGCTTGCTCCGAGTCCACCCCATATAATAACTATGCCGAGGCACATTACAAATATCGCTCCACCACTCATTTATTTTGCCTCCCCAGTCTTTTGTTTTTCTTCCTCCATTGTATCCGAAGTTCTCCATTTTGTAAGAGAGAGTAAAATACCTATAAGCAAAGCTGCAGCTGCAACTGCCCATCCACCAAACATAATAAAGGTATCCGAATAGCCTTCATAGTTACCAGTAGCACTATCAAATTCTTTTAAAAGGTTTTGTTTGAACAATCCAAACATCATATAACCTAATACGATTGGTGTGACCACACTTAAACAAATCGTCCACCATGACCCTAATCGAATATCTGATATTCCGTTTGCATGTGTTTGAAGATCTTTCAGTTCACGTAATACCCAAACAATCATTACAACTTCTATTAAACCAACCAATGCTACTCCAAATTGATTTATGAAGTAATCTGCAGCATCTAGGAAGTACAATCCACCTTGTGTAGCATAAAGCAAGGATATAACCGCAGCTAAACCGCCGCCGAAAAGTACCGCTTTGGATCTGGAAATGTTAAATTTGTCTACTAAACCAGCGACATATGTCTCCGTAATTGAAAGTAATGAGCTTAACCCAGCTAGAACTAAAGAAGCAAAGAATAAAAAGCCAAAAAATTCATTTAAGAATGGGAATTCATTAATAATTGCAGGGAAAACTACAAAAGCTAATCCTACCCCTCCTGCAACTACTTCATCAACCCCAACACCAGCTGCTGTTGCCATAAAACCTAAAATAGCGAATACACCAATACCAGCAAGCAATTCAAAACTGGAATTACCTAACCCTACAATAAAAGCATTGTTAGTAATATCCGATTTTTTTGGCAAATAGCTAGAGTAAGTAATCATTATTGCAAATGCAATGGATAAACTAAAGAATATCTGTCCATAAGCTGCAACCCAGACATCAGGATCTGCTATCCTATTGAAATCAGGAGCAAAAAATGCATCTAGTCCTGTTATTGCACCAGGTAATGTTAAAGCATAAACAACAATGATAAGAAAAATAATAACTAAAACTGGGATAAAAATTCTGTTAGCAACTTCAATACCCTTTTTAACACCTTTAAACAAGATCCCCAAAACCACTACCCAAACAATAATTAACGGAATAAGTACACCAGGCACAAGGCTCCCCGTTTGACCCGGATCAACAGTTAGTTTCAAATAATCTCCAAACAAGAATCCTTCTGTATCTGCTCCCCATCCCAAATTAAAGGAGAAAACGGAATACGATATTGCCCAGGCAATGATAACAGAGTAGTACGTAGATATAACAAATGCGATTAGTACGCCCCACCATCCGAGCCATTCTGTTTTCTTATTCATTCTTTTGAATGATAAAGGAGCTGAACCTCGATACTTATGTCCAATGGTAAATTCCATAATAAGTATCGGTATCCCAGCAGTAAGCAGTGCAAATAAATAAGGAATAAAAAAAGCTCCACCACCATTTTCATAAGCAACCGCTGGAAAACGCCAAATATTTCCTAGACCAACCGCTGATCCAACAGCTGCCAATATAAACCCCGCTCTTGTCCCCCACTGTGAACGTGTTTCCATGTATAAACCTCCCCCTTTTTCCATTCTACTAGCAATACTATGCTATGCATCATGGCGAAAATGAATGTTTAAAATGTTTATTATTTTCTAAACATTTATGCTTGTATTATATCGGTACTTTTCACCTATGTCAAAGTAATTTTTAAATCTTCTTTCTATTACCATCATTTCTAACAAAAAATCTTCCACCAAATAGGATGAAAGATTTTTTATTCGTTATTATTTACTTTTGATTGAATGAATGATGAATCCAATTAGCAACACGAGAGCTAGTGAAATGAATAGTGGAATAAATACCATATTCGTTAGACCTACCAACAAGTAACCTACAATGGCTACTCCAGCAGCAATGAGTGCATATGGTAATTGCGTCAACACGTGGTCTATATGGTTAGCACCAGCTCCTGTGGAAGACAGGATCGTAGTATCTGAAATTGGTGTACAGTGATCACCGAAAACGGCACCGGCAAGTACAGCAGCTAAAGATGGTAGAAGCATCTCCATGTCAGAGACGGCTGCAACTTCAGCAGCGATTGGTAACATGATACCGAATGTTCCCCATGATGTTCCAGTTGAAACAGCCATTAATCCAGCAATGATAAAGAACAAAACTGGTAACATTGATGAACTGATGGACGCTTCACTCACTATTTCTGCTAAATACGTACCGGTTTCAAGTGTTCCAATAATCGAACCAATCATCCAGGCAAGAACAAGAATATAAATGGCTGGAAGCATGGTTTTAATACCTTCAAAAAAGATTTTCCCTACATTCGCCTTTGGTATGCTTAAGCCAACATGAAATGCGAATGATGTTACAACAGCAGCAACCCCACCTATAAACAGTGATAAATTAACATTTGTATTAGCAAAGATGGTTAATATCGTTACATTATCACTTGCATTGGCACCAGTAACAACCATGGATAGGACTGTACCAACGACTAATATAATAATCGGCAGTAATAGATGGTATATTTTACCAGATTTATGCGGATAAAATGTATTACTTAAATCTCCAGGTACCTTATCCTGTTCCGGATCCAATACTGCTCCTGTTTTAATGGCACGTTCTTCATGTTTATGCATTGGACCAATATCCATATTCAAATAGGCAACCATGAATACAAGCAATACTGCAGAAAGTGCATATAAATTAAGTGGGATCATTTGGATAAATGCTGTTAATGGTTGAATATCCGTTATGCCATTAGCAGCAAACAATCCACCTAGTATACCTATTATATATGCACCCCAGCTTGAAATTGGCGAAATAACTGTGATGGGTGCAGAGGTAGAATCGATAAAATAAGCTAGTTTTGCACGAGAAATTTTATGTCGATCTGTTAATGGTCTTGCAACTTGTCCAACAGCCAAGCTATTAAAGTAATCATCGATAAATATAATTAAGCCTAAAACACTGGTCATTACTTGCGCACCAGTACGGGTTTTGACGCGTTTCATCATCCATTCCCCAAACGCCCTGCTGCCACCTGATGCTTGGAGAAATGCAGTCATCATACCTAATAATAATAAAAATCCTAATAATAGCAGATTTCCTGTATTTAAAGATCCTTCTGAAACAAAGATATTATAAAAAACCATCCAGACTTCAGATACGGAATCTAAAATATTAAAATCATGAATTAATAAAGCTCCAACGATAATTCCTGCACCTAAAGATAGCAATACCTTCCTCGTTAGTACGACAAGTACCAACATAAGCAGTGCTGGAATAAGTGATAAAATTGTTCCTTCCATGATGTTACCTCCATTAGTTAATATCGAATGTGTGGGAGTTGGACATATTGATTGCGAAACGCTTGGTGTACGAGCATACATCATTAATTTTGCTCACAAAAAAACAACGACAGAAAATAACCCATCATTGTTTTACAATATACGTTATCCTCCATTTCGATCAGTAGTTCTCCATGCACATTCGTATACGTTACATGACAGTGCATCCTTTATTCAAAGATGTACCAGCAATAATAAGTTTGACCCTTATTACACTTCGGCAAATAATCCTTTTACCAACCATCACTGTTGTCTTCCTCCGGTTGATTACTCATATTATTTGCGCCTCTACCTCACCGATCTGATAAGGTTTTTATTCAATTATGATTTTACTATACAAGATTTTCAGTCATTCTGCAAGTCGTCTTTTGGCACAGAGATAGATGGTCCACCTCCATCACCACCATAGAAGTCGGGTACTTTCCCCATAATTGCCCCACCATCAATGTAAATTTCGGTATTGACTGTCTTCACATCTGTAGTGAATGGAATAATTATTTGAACATCAGCCTCGACATCTACATAAAGGGAAACCCATGAACCATTAATTCCAAACTCCTCTTCTTCACGTATAATATTCGTCCTTACACTTCCAACTAACCCGAGATTTATTGGTATTTTAGGACCTAAATTTGCCAGGACTGTATTTCCTGTAACCTGACCTAGTGGAACTTCCACCAATGTCGGATCTTGTTCTACACGGCCCTCTGCCCCTTCTTCATATTCATAGGGATCATGAAGGGAATAATCATACGTAATTGGATCACCCCTGTTTACATTTAAAAAGAATTCTTCGACGCGGTCTGTTGCCACCCGATTTATTTCACTGACTACAGAGGGATTCCAATTGTATGTTGCGACATGGCCTTCATTATCATAGGTAATATTCAATACCTCATCAAAGCTGTATTCTTCAGCAAATCTTACTGCTGAATTAATCGCACGCGTTGCAAATTCATCCGTTTTTACTTCTGCAATTTCCATTAAGACCGGTTCAACCCGCTTATCAATGATCCATATACTAAGACCAACACTGCATACAAATATAATGAACGTAATCATCATAATAAAATTATTTGGAGGCGATGCAAAGTTTTTCTTTCGATAACGCTTCTTATGTCTCAACCAAAAAACCCCCTCAAAACAATTTATGCTTGTTTTAAGGGGGTTAGAATAAGTAAAAGCACGGAGAAAAATACGGATTAATCCTTCGTCAATACAGAAGTAATCGTTACATTCACGACACTTCCCAAATTAACTTCATAAACTTCTTTAACTTCTGTGCCGTTCTCCTGAATAATTCGAATTATGGGCCTGTCACAAAGTTGTTCGTTTTGCCTGATAACGACACCTTGCCTTCCATCACTCAACTCCACTGTCAAGCCTTCCGGATAGACAGCAATGCTCTTCTTAAATGCTTCGACCATCTCTTTATCAAAAAGACGCATCGCACCAGCATAAAGGAGCTCCAATCCTTCATGTGGAAGCATTGCATCACGATAAACGCGATTACTTGTCACAGCATCAAAAACGTCTGCGATACCAATCAATTTTGCATATGGAAGCATATCTCTATCTTCAATGCCTCGTGGATATCCTGAGCCATCCAGCCGCTCATGATGCTGATAGGCACAATGGGCAACTACAGAGGAAATCCCCGAATGCTTTCGCAAATAGTCATAGCCTATTTGTGTATGACTTTTAATAATTTCAAATTCCTGGTCTGTCAGCCGATCCGGTTTATGTAAAATCTCAGGATCAATGAAGATCTTGCCGACATCATGTAGCATTGCACCAACACCTATTTCCAACAGCGTACTTTTTGAATAGTCCATTTGAACCCCTATTGCAAGAGAGTAAATCGCTACATTAAGTGAATGCTGAAAGACATAATTATCAGAAACAAAAATATCAGCAAGCAGTGTAAGCGATTTTTCACTGTTTTGGATTTCTTTAAGAATCTGCTCGACCACATTACCAAGATCCTTTCCCTTTTTATTTAAAATATAGGGATTATTCAGAAAACCATCTTTTTTAATCTGATGGAATGTTTCTTTAATTGTTTCTGTCGCTTTTCTACGTAAATGATCCGGGATTATTGACTCAGGATAAATATCTTTTGTCAGTGGATCCTCTATGTATATGTATGTAATTCCCTGGTCAAGCAGCCTCCTAATCATTCTCTCCGTTAAAGACATGCCTTTTGCCAGCAGTACAACACCATTTTCATTATAAATGGATTGCGCAAGCGTTGTTCCAGGTTTAATTGATTTCGTACTCGCAAGTTTCATAATGATCTCCTTACCCTAAAATCGACATAATTCAACAAAATGAGCCCTTAGTCTTATTAAATAATATCAGAAATTGACCATTAAATCTATGAAAATATTGTCTCTTTTTGCAATATAAACTTTTATCGTAGTCTTTAAAAAGGGTTCAAATAAAAATGTCTCCCATATGGAAGACATTCGAGGTCATGATATTTTCAACAAGGCATCTTTCCCTGTCATGCCAACTTCCCAGCCATAGGCTTTCGATGCATCCGTAATTTTTTCCAAAGGTGCATTCAGCAATTCATCAATGGTTCGTACTCCTACTGCCCGGCCTGCAATAACATGACGTTCTTTTAATTTTGGAATCTCGTTAAAGATATCCACGTCCAATGCCGCACACATAATGTAGCCGATGTCGTTGGAAATCGTTAACAAAGTTGTTTTCGGAAGCTCTACACTTACTGCCGTAAAAATCATGCCATCTACTTCAAGCGGATTTATCGTAATCATAATTATGATTGCCCCCTTCGCAATTTACCTTATATTTGTATGCAAATAGGGGGCGACGTGTCACAATTCCTTTGTAAGTAGTAATGGCCTATCAGGAAAAATTACTGCGGAGTGTATGTGCAAGCAGATCTCTCAGAAATTCAGGTACAAAATACTGCTTTGTACTTGCTTTGGCAATTTCTGGCAAGAGCCGGCCAAACGTAAATGTATCTGCGGTTGCAATGTAATACGTATGATCAGGGTTCACCTGTTTACCATTTTCCAGTAAAACGCGTTTGACATATTCCCCGCCATCCCTATGAAAAGCAGTTTCCACTTTTAGTCCAGAGAACATCATCTTGCCAAGCAACTCTCCACGGAATCCAAACCCCTTCAGTCTTAACTCCATAAATTCCTTTGTTAAAGAGGCCCGGATTACTTCAATCAACTCATCGCCCTTCAGGTCAACCACCACAGGATTAATAGGATGTGGACAGATGCGATGTATATCTTTGTATGTGACAGCACCAGCAGGCAAACGATCGAGCAGCAGCCCTGCATTCAGCATTGCAGCATCTGCTTTTGTCCAGTTTCTTAATGTATTCGTTAACTCCTGCATGATTGGAGAATTCGTAAACCAGTTGACCTCTATCGGTTGTTCAAGATGCACAACGGTCTTGCCAAGTAATTTATCCGCTTCCGCTTGCATTTCTTGGATCGTTTGTTCTGTCTGCAAATCTTTCGCTTTATTTGTTATGTCGGTTGTATAAGCCTCTTTTTTCACGAGCTTTTTCTGATGATGATCCCACGTTAAAATTACTTCCCCAATAAAAGAACAATGCTTACCTGCAGCGGTTATAATCGTATTATTTATGGTTTCACCATTACGCAACAGATGGTGTGTGTGACCACCAATAATGACGTCAATATCCTCATACCTCCTTGCAATCTCCTGATCAACGCTGATCCCAAGATGGGACATTAATATAATAATATCCACCGATTGTTCTAATTCAGCGATATGGCTATCAAGTGCATCAAACTCAGTAGAAATATGCCAGCCTAACAGTTCATAGAATGCATTAAATGGTGCAGTTAAACCAATGAAACCAATCTTTATGCCATTAACCGTTTCTATCTTGATTGTTTTATTCAACCATGGTGGTTCCTCTTGATCTGTACTATTTAGATTTGCACATAAGACCTGAAAATTCGCTTCATCATACAAGTGATATAAATCTTGATGGGATAGGGTAATGCCTTCATTGTTTCCTATCGTAACAAAATCATAACCTGCATCATTTAATAGCTTTATATTGGACTTCCCCATAGAAGCTTCTGTAATTGGATGGGAACGGTCCACATGATCGCCAATATCGATGATCCAACTTGATTCCCCTCTTCGATTCCGGAGAGCCTTCGATTCCTTTAAATAGCTTGATACTCGTGGCCATTGTTCGAAATTACTATGTAGATCATTTGTATAATTAAAATAAAGTTTCTCTTCCATTTATATTACTCCTTACTATAACCCTTGATATATCATACGTAATCCAATGAAAACAAGCAAAATCCGTAATATCAATTCAAGCGTTTTGCCGGGCATCAGTTGATTTACCTTTGCTCCAAGTTTACCACCAATCCATGAACCAGGTATAAAGAAAAGCACATACTCCCATGGAATATGACCTAGTGAAATATGTGTCGTTGCACCTACAATACTTACAAAGAAAATCATAAACATCGAAGTGGCTGTTGCAATATGGGCAGGAAATCCAAATAATAAAATCATTGCCGGAACCATGATTGAACCGCCACCAATTCCAAACAAACCTGATAATGTCCCAACGATAACGGACAAGAGGAATGCTCCGAAAACAGACACCTTATAGTAATAGGTTTCACCATACAATTCAAACGATCGCAGACCACTTTCATTTCCGGAGTATATCCGCTTTGCAGAAGGTTTCTTTTTCAGTAACAATACAAGCGAAATAACAATCATTAATATACCAAAATACAGTAAAAATGATTCTGTATCAACAAATTGATTTAGCCAGGAACCGACTACCCCTCCTGGAATGCTCCCTGTTAAAAACAAGACACCTGCTTGGTAATCTACACGTTTCCCCTTCGCATAAGACAATGTGGAGGCCAACGAAGTAACCACCATCGTAATCAACGAAATGCCAACAATTGCCTGTGGAGTTGCCCATGAAAAACTGTCCGAAATAGAGCTCATAAATAATAAACTAGGAATCAGTACGATACCACCGCCCAACCCCATTGCTGAGCCTACAAGTGCAGTAATCACTCCAATTACCAAACAAACGAAAACAACCAATTTAATCCCTACCATCTATTATAATGTAATACCATCATATCATATGCTTAGTGCCTGTCCTCCGCAAGAAAAATTGTCCTATCAAGTATGCGGACAAAATTATTAAAAGGAATAGAAATAGAATCCTGAATTAAACCTTCTTTCCCTATATTGTCACCCTACGTAAAATAATGGTTGACAAAAGATATTTATTTCTTCTATGATTACCTAAAGGGGGGGTGAAAATTATGAATTCAAAAAATCATTGGACTCCGATTGATCTTACAATTGGCAGTCTATTTGTTGCAATGATGGCTGTCGGAGCAAACATTACATCTATTGCTCCTTTTATGGTCATTGGCGGTGTACCAATAACATTGCAAACGTTTTTTGCTATCTTAGCTGGACTTATTCTAGGTAGTCGATTAGGGGCTTTTTCCATGTTTATCTACATGGTTTTAGGGTTAGCTGGAGCACCAATCTTTGCCCAGTTTAAAGGTGGTGCTTCCATTCTTCTATCTCCGACTTTTGGATTTATCGTATCATTTATTTTGATAGCTTATATAGCAGGTAAAATTGTAGAAAAAAGGCGAAGTGCTCCTAGGTACATGTTGGCTGCATTAATTGGAATGGCCATCAATTATATTTTTGGTACAAATTGGATGTATGCTGCTTACATTCTATGGTTTGATGCACCAACAGGGTTTACCTACCAAATGGCCTGGTATTGGATGATTTTTCCTTTGCCTAAAGATATTGTTCTTTCAATATTTGCAGCTGTGATGGCTTATCGCCTTGAAAAGAGTTTTATTGCAAAAAGTGCTTTTCGGAATCAAAAAAATATTGCTTAAAGGTGGAATTACATGACAAATTGGAAACTATTAGCTGAAAAAGTTTTGCTGGGGGAGGAAATAAATGATCAGGAGGCATATGCTGTCTTAGAGTGCCCCAATGATGAATTACTGGAACTGTTACATAGTTCATACCAAGTTCGCAAGCATTATTATGGTAACCGAGTAAAGTTAAATATGATTATCAATACAAAATCAGGACTTTGCCCAGAAAATTGTGGTTATTGCTCCCAATCAAGGGATTCCACGTCTCCTGTCCAAAAGTATCGGATGATGGATAGAGACACAATTATCGAAGGGGCTAAACAAGCGCATCTTCTGAAGTCAGGCACGTATTGTATCGTTGCGAGTGGTCGTGGTCCATCGAAACGGGAACTTGATACCGTTACGTCTGCAGTTGAAGAAATCAAAAAAAATTACAACATGAAAGTTTGTGCTTGTTTAGGGATACTAAAGCCTGGACAAGCAGAACAGTTAAAAGAAGCAGGGGTAGACCGCTATAATCATAATATCAATACATCCGAGCAACATCATGGTAGTATTACTACAAGTCATACGTATCAAGACCGAGTAGCTACTGTAAATCAGGTCAAGGAAGCTGGTATTTCTCCATGTTCCGGGGTGATTGTAGGGATGAAGGAGAAAAAAGAAGATGTCATTCAAATGGCACGGGCATTAAAAGCTCTTAATGCCGACTCGATCCCTGTCAATTTTCTGCACGCTATAGATGGGACGTTATTAGAAGGAACGAATGAACTGACACCAACTTACTGCTTAAAAGTACTCTGCCTTTTCCGATTCATTAACCCTACTAAAGAAATTCGAATTTCCGGCGGGAGAGAGGTCAACTTAAGAAGCCTACAACCACTTGGTCTGTATCCTGCTAACTCAATCTTCGTAGGTGATTATTTAACGACAGCTGGTCAGGAAGGGTCAAGTGACCATAAAATGATTGAGGATCTTGGTTTTGAAATAGAATATACAACTTCTGAAGAAATGGTTTAATCCCAAAGCTTATCACTTTTCCCTTTATATTATTGAACAAATATAATATAAAATAGAGAAAGTAAAGGGGCTGATTCTCTTGATAATTCATCATATTACAGTGAAAGGTGCTATTGACCTTGAGACTCGTTGCAAACATTATCATAGCCGAAATGAGAGAATTGCGATTAAATTCTATTGTTGTGGAGAGTATTTCCCGTGTTTCAATTGCCATCAGGAATATGGATGCGGAAAAAAGGCAGTTTGGCCACAAAGCAAATTTGATGAAAGAGCCATTTTATGCGGGTCGTGTGGAAAAGAACTTACGATTCACGAGTATTTAAATAGCGACGATGCATGTCCTTCATGTCGTCAAGCTTTTAATCCAGGATGTTCCCTTCATTATGATTTATATTTTGAAAAAATGAATTAAAATAAGCACATACGATAGATTAGAAAAGTTAAGAGTATCTTATGAAAACAAATTTCTTAATTCTCATTAATTTTCTAATTAAGGGGATTGTCAGAAAATCTTCTAATTTTGTTCGCTATATGTTTGAGTGAATAGACAGTAGACCGTAATCTCTATAATCAATCCCTTTCTAATGGAAGGAGTTGATTGTAGGGATTACGGTCTTTATCGAGTAACGAATTTTAGATCATGTTATTATGTGTTTCTAAAACCAGCGCCCAACCCCGTTGATGAGTCAACAAGTTCAGTAATCACTCCAATAATCACTCAGGAAACAAGCAAATTAGTTGCGGGAAAATAAAGGATAAGCTAAGCTTCACTAAAAAAGGAGTTGTCCAGTAAAATACTTGTACTTAAACAATGAATAGGATTGATATGGGTGAAAAAAGGTATCAGGTATCAAAACGGTATCTTATTAAATGTAGATATTAATGATAAAGTGAGGGATTAGTAATGAAACTTGTCGGTATATCAGGAGCACTGGCTGGTGACAAAACATCTTTAGCTGTAAACAATGTTTTAGTCGCGGCTCAACTTTATGACCGAACGATACAAAAGGAGTTAATTGACTTAAGGGAATATGAAATTGAATTTTCCGTTGGTGCCCCTTTAGCAGATTATAATGATGATACTAGGGCGGTTGTAAGTAAAATTTTATCCGCCGATTTTCTTGTATTTGGAACTCCAATTTACCAAGCATCCATATCGGGCGCGTTAAAAAACTTGTTCGATCTTCTTCCTGAAAATGCATTTAAATATAAAGTAACTGGGATTGTTGCAACAGGATGGTCTAACAACCACTTTCTTGTACCAGAATATCAGTTAAAGCCAATCCTTTCTTATTTTAAAGGATTAATTCCAACGGGAAATGTCTATATCCAAAATGACTCCTTTAACTTGGAAAGCGATGAAATAATAAATCATACTATTTCCGAGAGAATTCAAAAGCTTGCTGAAGAAATGATTTATCTGCAACGCGGGATTAATAATCGATGAAAAAATAGTTCAGTTAAAAATTAATTCGGTACAAACTGAAAATTAACATTAGAAAAACCCCGCCACAAATATTGAAGTGACGGGGTTTTTGAAGTATTAACCGATAGAACCTTCCATCTCAAACTTAATCAGGCGGTTCATTTCTACTGCATATTCCATTGGAAGCTCTTTTGTAAATGGCTCGATAAAGCCCATTACGATCATTTCTGTTGCTTCTTCTTCAGTCAATCCTCTACTCATCAAGTAGAATAATTGTTCCTCGGAAACTTTCGAAACTTTTGCTTCATGTTCCAATGAGATGTTATCATTTAAAATTTCATTGTATGGAATCGTATCCGACGTTGACTCATTATCCATAATCAGCGTATCGCACTCGATGTTTGCACGTGCTCCGTCTGCTTTACGGCCAAAATGAACAAGTCCGCGATAGGATACTTTACCACCTTGTTTGGAAATGGATTTCGAAACAATAGTGGAAGACGTATTTGGCGCCAAGTGATGCATTTTAGCTCCTGCATCCTGTACTTGACCTTTGCCTGCAATAGCGATGGACAGTGTGTTACCACGAGCACCTTCGCCTCTTAGGAGGATTGCAGGGTATTTCATTGTCAATTTAGAACCGATGTTACCATCAATCCATTCCATTGTTGCATTCTCATCACATACTGCACGTTTCGTCACTAGGTTATACACATTATTTGCCCAGTTTTGAATCGTTGTATAACGGCAATAAGCATCTTTCTTAACAATGATCTCAACAACTGCACTGTGAAGTGAATTTGTTGTATAGACTGGTGCAGTACAACCTTCTACATAGTGAACGGAAGCACCTTCGTCAACGATGATCAACGTTCTCTCAAATTGCCCCATATTTTCAGAGTTAATACGGAAATATGCTTGTAATGGTGTGGTTGTTTGAACACCTTTAGGCACATAGATGAATGATCCACCAGACCATACTGCTGAGTTTAATGCAGAGAATTTATTATCAGAATAAGGAATTATCTTACCAAAGTATTCTCTGAAGAGATCTTCATGTTCTCGCAATGCAGTATCTGTATCTGTAAATAGGATACCCAAATCTGATAAATCTTGTTTCAAGCTATGGTATACTACTTCCGATTCGTACTGTGCTGATACACCAGCCAAGTATTTTTGTTCTGCTTGAGGGATACCAAGTTTATCAAACGTTTCCTTGATTTCCGCTGGTACTTCATCCCATGTAGTCCCTTGCTTTTCAGATGGCTTTACATAATAAACAATCTCATCAAAGTCAAGGCCGGTAAGATCGCCGCCCCATTGCGGCATTGGACGATCATAGAAATGTTGCAAAGATTTCAGACGGTAATCCAGCATCCACTGCGGTTCTTCCTTCATTTTGGAAATTTCTTCAACGACTTTTTTTGTTAAGCCTCTCTCCGTACGAAAAATAGAGATGTCTTTATCATGAAATCCATATTTATACTCATCGATTTCTGGCATATTTTTAGCCATTACTAAAACCTCCTATTGGTATTTAAAAACATTATACCTTAGTCTTCCTGTACCCCTTTTTCCATAGCCTTCCATGCTAAAGTTGCACATTTAATTCTTGCTGGAAACTTAGCAACACCTTGAAGTGCCTCAATGTCTTCCAAATCAAATTCTTCTGTATCAATTTCATTTCCAAGCATCATATTCGAAAAAGCGTGGGACATATTAATCGCATCTTCCACTTTTTTCCCTTTAATTGCCTGTGTCATCATGGAAGCTGATGACATACTGATTGAACAGCCTTCCCCGTCAAATTTGGCATCTTTAACAATACCATCTTCCACTTGCATCTGTAGCTGTATTCGATCACCACAGGTTGGGTTATTCATGTCAATCGTTACTGCATCGCCATCAATATTTCCACGGTTTTTTGGATTTTTATAATGATCCATAATTACTTGTCGGTAAAGTGTATCGAGGTTATTTAAAGCCATTCCCAAAATACTCCTTCGTTTTTAACAGTCCCTCTACAAGACGATCAATATCTTCAGTTGTATTATAAAGATAGAAGCTTGCACGTGCCGTTGCTGATACTTCTAACCATTTCATCAATGGTTGTGCACAATGATGTCCGGCACGCACTGCAATCCCAAAAGAATCGAGTACGGTTGCAGTATCATGTGGATGAACATCATTAAGATTAAAAGTAACAAGTCCGGCACGTTTTTCAGGACCGTAGATTGTAATACCATCTATTGTACGTAATTGATCCATCGCATAGTCTGCTAATTCTTGTTCATGTTCCAAAATGTTTTCCTGGCCAACTTCAAGTATAAAGTCGATTGCTGCGCCGAGTCCGATAGCTCCAGCAATAATTGGTGTACCACCTTCAAATTTCCAAGGTAGTTCTTTCCATGTTGAATCATATAGATCTACAAAATCAATCATTTCTCCACCAAATTCAACAGGTTCCATATTTTCCAGGAGAGCCCTTTTACCATACAATACCCCTATACCAGTCGGCCCAACCATTTTATGACCGGAAAAAGCATAAAAGTCACAATCCAAGTCTACTACATCCACTTTGATATGTGGAGCACCCTGTGCACCATCAACTAAAATGACAGCACCTTTTTCATGTGCAATTTTGGCTATATCTTTGATTGGGTTAATGGAGCCCAATACATTGGAAACATGGTTGACTGCCACCATTTTCGTATTCTCGGTAATCGTCGAGCGGACATCTTCCAATGTAATCGTCCCATCGCTTTGTAATGGTATATATTTTAATGCTGCGCCGGTTGCTTTTGCCGCCTGCTGCCATGGAATAATATTGCTGTGATGCTCTACCTGTGTAATGACAATTTCATCCCCAGCTTTTAACGTGTTACGAGCATAGCTGGTTGCAACTGTATTAATTGCTGTCGTTGTACCACGGGTAAAGATTACTTCTGCTGTACTCCCGGCGTTTATAAACCCACGAACCTTTTCACGGGCCCCTTCGTATTTATCTGTTGCCCTGGTCCCTAACGTATGAACACCGCGGTGTACATTTGAATTATCTTCACGGTAATACTTATTCACAGCCTCAATTACGGTGACCGGTTTTTGTGATGTCGCTGAAGAGTCGAGATATACTAAAGGATGTCCATTGACTTCCTGATTTAAAATTGGAAACTGCTCTTTAATGGCTTGAACATCCATTAATTAACTTTCCTTTCAATTACTTGAGTCAATTGTTTTCTAATGGACTCAATCGGAATTTGAGATACAACCGGATCAAGGAAACCATGAATAACAAGGCGTTCTGCTTCTTCTTGTTTCAATCCGCGGCTCATCAGGTAATACATTTGAAGAGGATCTACACGACCTACAGATGCAGCGTGACCTGCAGTAACATCATCTTCATCAATTAATAGGATTGGGTTAGCATCGCCACGTGATTTTTCACTTAACATCAATACGCGTGATTCCTGCTCAGAGTTAGACCCTGAACCACCATGCTCAATTTTTCCAATTGCATTGAAAATAGTTGTCGCACTGCCTTTCATAACCCCACGTTGTAAAATATAAGCGTCCGTTTCTTTTCCGTATTGACGAATGCTAGCTGTAAAGTTCTGTATTTGCTTACCGCGCCCAACAGAAACCGCTTTTGCTTCTGAAGTCGAATTGTCTCCAAGCAGATAGGTAATGTTTTCTGAAACTGTATTTCCGTCATTCATTTGACCCAGTGCCCAGTTGATTTTTGTATCACGATGACCAACTCCACGACGGTTTACATAGGTTGTTGTTCCAGCAGCGAAATGATCCACTGCACCATAGGCAACCTGTGCATTATCATGTGCAAATACTTCGGATACAATGTTTGCTACTGTTTCTTGCTCATCATTATGGGAAATATAGTTTTCCACATAGGTTAGGGAGCTTCCTTCTTCAGCTACAACGAGAACATGGTTGAACAATGCTGTTTCTGGGTTTTCCTGCCAGAAAATAGCTTGTAATGGTTCTTCAACTTGAACGTTTTTTGGAACGTATACAAAAATTCCACCGTTCATTAATGCTGCATGAAGTGCAGTTAGACGGTTTTGATCTACTGCTACTGCATCTTTCATGTAATATTTTTCCACTATATCACTGTGTTCGTTCATCGCAGTAAAAATATCCGTGAAAATAACGCCTTTATTTTTAAGTTCTTCATTTAATGTATTATATGCTACAGATTGATTACGCTGAATCAAGAGATTCTCATTCGCATTTCCTTCATCAAAATACGCTTGCATTTCTGCAGGCAGATCTTTTATGGAAGAGATTTTATCTCCTTCTGTAAATTCGTGCTTAAAATTACTGAAATTCCAATTACCGATTCTCGTCTTATCCGGTTTTGGCATCTCAAGTGTGTCTGCCATTTCTAAAGCACTAAGACGTAACGAGTTCATCCATTGTGGTTCATTACGAGCTTTGGAAAACTGGTCGATATAATCTTTATCAAATGGAAGCTTAGTTTCTACAGTCATATTACCCCTCCTACATTACGCGTTTTGTTCAACTGTTTCGTCTTCGATGCCTAGTTCATCTTTGATCCACTCATAACCTTCTTCTTCCAGACGTTTAGCAAGTTCAGGTCCACCTGACTTCACAATACGGCCTTGCATCATAACGTGAACAAAATCTGGTGTAATATAGTTTAGCAAACGTTGGTAGTGAGTAATAATTAAGCAACCGAATTCTTCGTTGCGCATTTTATTAATCCCTTTGGAAACGACTTTCAATGCATCGATATCCAAACCGGAGTCAATTTCATCCAGGATTGCAATTGCCGGGCTTATTTGCATTAATTGAAGAATTTCATTACGTTTTTTCTCCCCACCAGAGAATCCTTCGTTTAGATAACGTGTTGCCATGCTTTGATCAATTTCCAGAAAATCAAGATCTTTATCTAATTGTTTAATGAATTTCATTAGAGAGACCTCATCGCCTTCTTCGCGACGGGCATTAATTGCGGAACGAAGGAAATCTGATGTCGTTACACCACTGATTTCACTTGGGTACTGCATTGCCAGGAAAAGTCCTGCACGAGCACGTTCGTCCACTGCCATTTCCAGTACGTCTTCTCCATCAAGAAGAATGCTTCCTTCTGTAACTTCATATTTCGGATGACCCATAATTGCAGAAGCAAGTGTTGATTTACCAGTTCCGTTAGGTCCCATAATAGCGTGGAATTCTCCACCTTTTATCGTAAGGTTTACACCTTTTAATATCTCTTTGTCTTCAATGGATACATGAAGATTTTTAACTTCTAAAACTGATCCTGACATAAAACATACCTCCAAATACTGTATTTTCTAGTAATCAAATGAATTTACATCCATTCTCAATTTAGTCTCATTCCAATCTTAAAGCATTTCAAATTAATAATCAACTCTTTTAGATTAGCAGAAAATCGAGGATTTCTTCACTTTTGATATACTCTCTAATTGAAAATAGAGAATGCTAATTAATGTGTTCCTTACTATTCTTTCCTGTTACCTTTTTTCTATCGTATTAAAAAAATACTGATGCTCCTATGAGGAACATCAGTATTGTATTTCATGTATTTATTTAGGGAGTTGACCATCCATATTAGAGGATAATTGTTTTGCCTCTTTGTATTCTTCATCGCGTTGGCGTTCAACCTCAATACGTTTATCAAGCTTTCTTCCGTATTCCTCATAGTTGACATGTCGTGATTGAGTCATTCCTTTTTGCATTTCAGAAGTATACTTTAAGTCTATTCCACTATTAATAGTGAACCATCCCTTTCAAGTTTTTAACTACATTAATGTTACCACAAAGACGATTCCCTTAACAAAGCGGATATAAACCCCTTTTCAAGGAAATAGACCGATATTTGGTTAAACCATAACTCCAAATAGATTGTTTACATAAAATACGGATAAATAACTAACATTTCCTCTGGAATCCTCATTATTCAGTTTTCAATTAATTCTCTCCACCTACAGGAACTACGGCACCCTTGTAGTTTTCGATAATAAAGTTTTGAATTTCTTCTGATTGAAGTACTTCAATCAATGTATTTAAAGCTTCATTATCTTTATCTTCAGATTTGGCAGCAATAATATTTACATATTCTGATTCTTCGCCTTCAATGAATAATGCATCATCAAGTGGACTTAAACCAGACTCTATTGCATAGTTTGTATTAATGACAACAAGTGCTTCTTCTTCCGAATTGTAATATTCAGGTAAGAAAGCTGGATCGTAGTCAGGAGAGAAACTTAAATTTTTAGGGTTTTCTGCAATGTCTTCCATGGTTGCTTCTGATTTCTCGACACCTTCGTCAAGTGTAAGTAATCCTTCAGCTTCAAACAAGGATAGAATTCTGCCATGGTCAGACACAGAGTTACTCAAAATTACTTCTGTACCGTCTGGAATCTCGTCAATACTTGTTATGCTTTGTGAATATACACCCATTGGTTCAACATGTATGCCACCAATCGATTCAATTTCATAACCAGTGTCTGCAACCGTTTGGTTCAAATAAGGGAGATGCTGGAAATAGTTTGCATCGAGGTCACCACTTGCAAGGTCATCATTTGGAAATACATAATCCTGATATTCTTCAATATTTAAGGTAATTCCTTGCTCTTCAAGCAAAGGTTTTGCTTCTTCAAGAATTTCTGCATGGGGAACACTTGATGCACCTACAGTAATCTCAGTAGTTTCTTCTGTTCCTTCTTCCGTAGTTCCGTTATCGCTTCCGGTGTCAGAATCTCCTCCACCACACGCAGCCAATAGTAGTACAAATGCTAATGATAATAATGCTAGAATTTTTTTCATCTTTTTCTCTCCTTCTATGTTTTTATATATTTGAAATGGGCATCTGCCTATATACAAATCAATTATCTTTTATCCACTTTATTAGTAATAAAGTCCCCAATAAATTGGAAAATAAATACGATAATAACAATTATAATTGTACAAAGAAATACAACATCAAAGTCTCTTCGCTGGAATCCAAAGTAATAGGCGTAATTTCCAAGTCCACCGGCGCCAATGACACCGGCCATTGCAGTATAGCCGATTAAAGCAATTGCTGTAACCGTAAGTCCTGAGACAAGGGCAGGCATGGATTCTGGAATAAGTACCCGTAAAATAATGGTGCTTGTCTTTGCCCCCATTGATTTCGCCGCCTCGACAACACCTTTATCTACTTCTTTGAGAGCAATCTCAACGAGTCTCCCATAAAATGGTGCCGAACCGATAATTAGGGCAGGCAATGCTGCATTTGGTCCGCGTATGGTTCCAATCAAAAAATCAGTAAAAGGAAATAACAATAAAATCAATATAATAAAAGGAATAGCCCGAAATATATTTACAAATGCTGCTACGATTAAATTAACATAGCTATTTTGCCAAATTCCATCTTTTGTTGTCAGATAGAGAAGTAGCCCTAAGATGAGGCCTAAAATACATGTCCCAATCAATGCCAGAATTGTCATGTAGAATGTTTCATAAGTAGCTACCCAAAAATCCTCTATATCGATATTCGGAAATAAATTAGTTAGCATCTCGGATAACCTCCACTTCTACTGAGGTTTCTTCCTGAATAAAGCTTACTGCCTTATTAACTTCCTCAATTTCACCTTTCGCCTGGACAAATAATGTACCATATCCGCCAGCCTGAGTTTGTGTTATTTTCCCCTGCAATATATTCAGATCGATATCAAACTTTTTCGCCAATTCACTGATGAGGGCTTGATTTGTAGTTTCCCCAAGAAAATGCAAGCGTAGAATTTTCCCCTCGTTACTATACGTATCGATAATATTCGATATATCATCATCTTCACTACTGGATCCCATAATTTGTTCCACAAACTTCTTTGTAACTGGCATTTTCGGATGTGTGAATACCTCTAGCACTTGCCCTTGTTCCACGACTTTCCCTTGCTCCATGACAGCAACCTGATTACAGATTTTACGAATAACATGCATTTCGTGAGTAATTAAAATGATTGTCAAACCAAGCTTCTTATTAATATCCATCAATAAGTTTAAAATGGAGTTGGTCGTTTCGGGATCTAATGCAGATGTTGCTTCATCACACAGCAATACTTTCGGATTGTTTGCAAGTGCACGCGCAATACCAACACGTTGTTTCTGTCCACCACTTAACTGGGATGGATATGCCTTTTCACGTCCACTAAGCCCGACGAGATCAATTAGCTCTTGCACCCGCAAAGAACGTTCCGCTTTGGATGCGCCTGCTATTTCCAATGGAAAGGCAATATTATCTTCAACTGTTTTTGACCAAAGCAGATTAAAGTGTTGGAAAATCATACCCATTTCCTGGCGTGCAAGCCGTAGCTGTTTCGTATTCAAAGCCGTAATCTCCTGGTTGTCGATGATAACTTTACCTGCAGTTGGTTCTTCCAGTCGGTTTAGCAGGCGTACAAACGTACTTTTACCAGCACCACTATATCCGATTACGCCATAGATTTCGCCTTCTTTTATATGAAGGGTCAAATCGTCAACAGCTGTTATATTTTTCTTATTTAGAGCAAAGATTTTACTTAAACCCTCAATTGAAATCACTATTTATCCTCCTAATGATTCACATTTAATCAACAAAAAACGTCCATCTGCTCGAGAACAGAAAGACGTAATAGTTTACATAAAGTCTCACGTTCTCTCATCTGTCAAAGTACTACTTTGCAGGAATTGGCACCTTTCAAATTTAAATTTGAAGGTTGCCGCGGGTTCAAAGGGCCAGTCCCTCCACCGCTCAAGATAAGAGATAGAAAATATTAAGTTTTGAATCAGTGAGACTATAGTAGCACGGTGAAATATTCATGTCAATATTAAATTTTTGTATCTTTCTATTATCCTTAGCTTTTCGCAAACAACTCAGGCTTATACTTTATTAAATAACTATAGATATTGCCTGTCGAATGGAAGGCATAGATTTTCTCCTTTATTTGGCTGTCTTCCTTAATTAACAGGCATGGGACACTTTCTATTTTATTCTCAATCATAAATTCCGGGTTCAAAGACGCATTCATTTCATAAAATATGTTTTCCTGATGAACCGCTTCAATTTTTTCAAGCATTGCACGTGCAACACTGCATGTTCCACAAAATGGAGTATAAATATAGAGCAACATTCGGTCTTGTTTATGCGTTTCTTCTGTAATAGTTTTCACCTTTTACCACCTTATACCTTTGCACTAAAATAAAAATATGGGATGGACGGAAAAATGTTTGCTGAGTAAAGCACTCGCAAGAATCTTCTCAGGTGTTGCAGCTACTTCGCGGTATTCACTGCTAACATAAATGTGTTCCGCATGTGGAAGTTCGCGAGCAAGTTGTTTCCGTAATTTCATCCCCGACTTATCCTCATCTACCAGTATAAAAACATCCTTCTCATCCAGTTCATATGTTTCCAGTAATTCATCAAATTTCTCCACACCAAGTGTACCATTCGTACAAATAATCGTAACATTGTCGTTGATAATCTTCGCAATCTGCCGTTTGTCTGTCAGCCCTTCGACAATAATTACTTTCTCTGGTTCAGTAGTTATCATCACATAGCACTCCTTATGCAAGCAAGAAAGATGCTTATTTACATCCATTATATGATAAAACTAAGGCTGACTATACACAATTGTGTGCTTTAGTCAGCCTACGGAGCATTATTCTTCGGTTAATTCTTTGTATTGATCAGGTGTAAGTAGTTCATCAAGCTCAGATTCATTAGACGGTTCCACTACAACCATCCATGCTTTCTCGTATGGTGATTCGTTTACAAACTCTGGGCTGTCATCCAACTCTTCATTTACTTCAACTACTTTGCCACTTATTGGAGCATACAATTCAGAAACTGTCTTAACAGATTCAACACTACCAAAGGGCTCATCTACGGTTAGCTCATCACCAACTTCAGGTAATTCCACAAAAACGATATCGCCAAGTTCATCCTGAGCAAATGCCGTAATACCGATTCGTACATTTCCATTCTCTTTTTTAATCCATTCGTGTTCTTTTGAATACAATAATTCCTCTGGTAAGCTCATTCTTATCCCTCCAATAATTAATTCCAATCTAACTATACAATTTAATGCTCTCTTTTTCTAGTCCCTGTTATACTTATTTCCAATTTTCCTGGAATGTTTCTTCTTTGAAACCGACTGTAACAATCTCGCCATCTGTTACAATGGGCCGCTTAATCAGCATTCCATCAGATGCCAATATTTCCGCCATTTCTTCCGTGCTTGCATCCTTGATTTTATCTTTGATACTTAACTCGCGGTACTTCTTCCCACTCGTATTAAAAAATTTCTTTGCCGGAAGATCACTTTTCTCCATCAGATTCATTATTTCTTCTTTTGACGGACTCTCTTCCACAATATGTACACTTGTATAATCGACATTATTAGTTTCAAACCATTTCTTCGCATTCTTGCATGTTCCACAATTTGGATACCAATAAAATGTTAATGCCACCCGATAACCCCCTCATACCACTAAATTGAATTTCATTATATCAAACCCAATGTGCATTAATCCATTATAAGTGCTTTTAGTTAAGCTTCTTTTCGTAATGTTTGCTGATTTATAATCTTCGTAGTTAAGATAAAATACGAAGTAACTACTAGCTGATATCCAAAATCGTGTGCTTCCATCGCCGTCCGGGATCGCTCTGGTGAAGTTGTTGATGCTATGTCAGCTACCCGCGAATGTAGTAATAGTCAGCAACCCTTCTAACTAGCTCTGGGAAATACACGTAGACTTCTGCGGGAGGAAAGGCATAGGTGAGACTCTGAAATGCGTCAGCATGAAGAGGCTCACCAGCCGCCCGCGAAAAGAGAAGTGTATTTCCCAGAGCGGTCGCCGAAGTTCCTGCATACTGATAGAAAACCAGCAGTTACGTCGCACTTTATAGATTTGCCGCAAAAGAACAGCCTTTGTTAAAAAGCAAAAGTCTCTACTAGAACCGCAGAGACTTTCTCATCATTATAAAACGTATTTTTCTTCTTTAATAATTTCTGCTGCAATTTCACGTTTTTTAATTACAACATTTATTGGTGTGTGACGAGTCAATTTACGTAAGGATGACAGCATCGTACGGAGTGTGTCCCCTTCTTCAACCGTTATCAATGTTTCTTTTGCATTCGCTTCAATACGATTGAATGCTTCCTGAACATACACTTGTGTATATAGCAACTTGATATTATTTTTATCTTCTCCGTTTTTACTGATTGCTTTTTCTGTACGAAGGATTGCTGACTCCATATTGTAAACTTCTGCTGTCATATCAGCTAAATTCACAAGAATCTCTTGCTCTCTTTCCAGGTTTTTGCCATATTTTTGTGCAGCAAGGCCCGCTCCAAGGAGAACCATTTTCTTAGCGTTACGCAATAAATATTTCTCTTGTTCCAATGCTTCTGTACCGACTTCTTCGGGCATCATCATCATTAATTCCTCTTGGAGACCTTGTGCTTTTTGCAGCAATGGTAATTCACCTTTCAATGCTTTCTTCAAAAGGGTACCAGGCACAAGCAGGCGGTTGATTTCATTTGTCCCTTCAAAAATACGGTTGATTCTAGAATCACGGTAGATTCGTTCCACTTCATATTCCTGCATAAAGCCATATCCACCGTGCATTTGTACAGCTTCGTCCGCAGTGTAATCAAGTAATTCAGATGCCATAAATTTGTTCATGGAACATTCAATTGCATACTCAGCAATTGCACGAGCTACTTCACGTCCATCCTTTAACTGTTCGTCAGTCAATGCACCCATACGTTGTTCAAATAGGCCTACCGTACGATAAACAGCACTTTCATTTGCATAGATTCCAGCAGCCATTGTCGCAAGTTTTTCCTGTGTTAATGAAAAACTTGAAATTGGCGTATTGAACTGTTTGCGCGCATTCACATATTTAACAGCTAATTCTAGCGCACGTTTCGATCCACCTACACCACCAACTGCCAGTTTATACCGTCCTACGTTAAGGATATTAAATGCAATTACATGCCCACGACCCTTTTCTCCAAGTAGGTTCTCTACAGGAACTTCAACGTCCTCTAAAATCAATGTACGGGTTGAGGAACTCTTAATTCCCATTTTCTTTTCTTCAGCTCCTGTTGAAACGCCTGGAAATTCACGTTCTACAATAAATGCTGAGAAATGTTCGCCATCGATTTTTGCATAGACAATAAATACATCTGCAAATGCGGAGTTTGTAATCCATTGTTTCTCACCATTTAATACATAATGTGTTCGTGCTTCATTAAGTTTTGCAGTTGTTTTTGCACTTAACGCATCAGATCCAGAGCTTGGCTCAGTCAATGCATATGCTGCTAGTAATTCACCCGTTGCCAGTTTTGGTAAGTACTTTTCCTTTTGCTTATCATTTCCAAAAAATACGATTGGCAGTGATCCGATTCCAACATGGGCACCATGAGTGATTGAAAACCCACCTGCGCGTGCAAATTTTTCAGTAATCAGTGATGAACTGATTTTATCCAATGCTAGACCACCATATTCCTCTGGCACATCGGCACCTAATAACCCCAAATCTCCTGCTTTTTTTAGAAGTTCAACAGAGTAATCAAATTCATGATTTTCAAGATGATCTACTTTAGGCAAAACTTCTCCAATTACAAAATCTTCGGTTGTTTTAGCAATCATTTTATGTTCTTCGGTAAAATCTTCAGGTGTTATGATGTCATTTCCAGTCAGATCCTCAATTAAAAACGCGCCACCTTTAAATAATTTTTCTCTTGTTTCACTCATGAAAATCTTCCTTTCTTATATAGGAATTTTATTTTAATTTCATTTATAATCCATCTTCAACATTCCGTTTACCTTACAGTAGTTCAAAAACCCCTGCTGCTCCCATACCTCCACCAATACACATTGTTACAACACCAAATTGTTCATTTCTACGCTTCATCTCATGCATAAGTGTCAATGTCAATTTCGTACCCGTGCATCCAAGTGGGTGACCAAGTGCAATTGCACCACCATTCACATTGACTTTATCCGTATCCAGATTGAGTGCCTGAATGACACGGAGAGACTGTGAGGCAAATGCTTCATTTAATTCAAACAAGCCGATATCGGATAGTTCCAGTCCAGCAATCTTTAACGCCTTTGGAATGGCTTCGACCGGACCTACACCCATAATTTCAGGCTCTACCCCTGCTACAGCAAAAGAACGAAATTTCAGTAATGGAGTAAGTCCTTCTGCTTCAGCCTTCTCCCGATCCATCAAGAGTACGGAAGCTGCTCCATCACTCATCTGAGAAGCATTTCCCGCCGTTACGGATCCTTTTATATGAAATGCAGGCCGTAATTTAGCAAGAATTTCGGTTGTCGTTCCCTGCCGAACTCCTTCATCCATTTCAAATTGGAAACTTTTTTCTTCAATCTTATTATCCTTACCTACCACACGCTCTGTGACTTCGACAGGAACAATTTCATCATTAAATTTACCGCTTTCAATTGCTTTTGCCGCGCGCTGGTGACTCTGTACTGCGAACGCATCCTGATCTGCACGGGAAATCTCAAAACGATTTGCTACTTCTTCTGCCGTATGCCCCATACCCATATAATAGCCAGGGGTATCCTGCACCAATCTCGGATTCGGCTTTATTACATGCCCTCCCATTGGTAGTAGACTCATAGATTCTGCCCCGCCTGCGATCATCGTGTCGCTTGCTCCGATCATAATACGTTCAGCAGCGTAGGCGATACTTTGTAAGCCAGAAGAACAGTAACGATTGATCGTTATTCCGGGGACGTCATACTTAAGTCCTGCTAAACCTGCGATATTTCGTGCCATGTTCATTCCCTGTTCTGCTTCCGGGGTAGCACATCCTATAATGACGTCATCAATACTTCCATCATAGCCTCCTGCACGTCTCAATGTTTCTTTAATGGTGAGCGCGGCTAAATCATCAGGTCTTGTATTTGAAAGGGACCCTTTACCTGCTTTTCCAACTGGTGTTCTTGCGCCTGCAACAATAACTGCTTCCTTCACATTTTCTCCCCCTTTTCGATTAATTACGTAATGCTTTTCCTTTTACGAGCATGTGCTGCATTCTCGCTTGTGTAAGTGGTTCTGCTATCAGACTCAGGAATGCTTCACGCTCCAAATCGAGCATGACCTGCTCATCGATCAACGTTCCCTCTTTCATTCTTCCACCTGATAATACATACGCTAATTTTTCAGCTATTTTCACATCATGGTCAGAAGCATAGCCTCCATACTGCAACGTTTTTGCTCCCATAACCATTGCCGCATATCCCGCTTCTCCAACGACAGGGATATTTTCACGTTTTGGTTTTTTATATCCTGCTTTAACTAACGCAAGCACACGCTCCTTTGCGTCATATAGAAGATGATCCGGGTTCGCACTAATCCTGTCGTTACTATCAAGATAACCATTTTCAATCGCTTCCGCAGCAGAAGTGGATACTTTAGCTGTAGCAACCTTCTCAAAAACGTTATTTCCAATCTTTGTTAAATCAAAATCTACGCCTTGCGGAAGATTTCGAAGTTCTTTTAAATAAAGTTCCTTCGTCCCTCCACCGCCAGGTATCAGTCCGACACCAAATTCAACCAAACCAATATACGTTTCTGGTGAAGCCTGAATTGCTGCTGCAGGTAAAGATACTTCTGCCCCGCCACCAAGTGTCATATTGAATGCTGCGGTTACTACCGGTTTCTCGGAGTATTTAATATTCATCGTCATATTCTGGAATTGCCTAATGACCATATCCAGCTCAAAATAATTATCGTCTTGGGCTTCCATCAGCATCATAGCGAGGTTGGCACCGACGCAGAAATTTTTGCCTTGATTCCCAATCACAAGTCCTTTATAATTTCTGTCGACTTCCTCAATCGCGTAGTTGACCATTTGGATAATATCGAGACCAATCGCATTACTAGGCGAATGAAATTCCAGTAATGCAACACCATCGCCCATATCTATTAAACTGGCACCAGAATTCTTCTTAATAATTCCTTTCACTTCTTTTACGTTCTTTATATTAATCTCTTTTTGATTAAATTCCTGTTGGTTATACCCCTCACGATCATAGTAATAAACGGATCCGTTCCCTGTTTTGTAGAATGATTCATTACCTTTTTCAAGCATTTTTAGCACCCAATCAGGTACTGTTTCTCCTTCCTCCTGCATCCGTTCGACAGACTTACGAAGTCCGATTGCATCCCATGTTTCAAATGGGCCAACTTCCCAGCCGAATCCCCATTTCATTGCCTGGTCGATGGAAACAATATCATCCGCAATCTCACCAAGCAGTTCAGCAGAATAGATTAATACTGGCTTCAGCACAGACCACACAAGGTCCCCAGCTTTATCACCTTTTGCAGATACAAGCGCTTTCAATTTGTTGCGTGGGCCTTTTTCCTGCTTTGCCATTTCGGTGGCAGTTGTCTTCAATTTTTTCCGATCTTCATATTCCAATGTTTCGGGATTTAATTCATAAATAACGTGGTCTTTTTTCACAAAAAATCCTTGACCACTTTTAGCACCTAGCCAGCCATTTTCAAGCATTTTCTTCATGAACTCCGGTACATCGAATACTTCTTTCTCAGCTCCTTGCACTTGGTCATAAACATTTTTAGCTACATGACTGAATGTATCGAGGCCGACGACGTCAAGCGTACGGAAGGTTGCACTTTTCGGCCTGCCAATGAGTGGACCTGTAACCGAATCGACTTCACCAACACTGAATGCCCCTTTTTGCATTTCTCTTACCGTAACAAGCAATCCGTATGTACCAATTCGGTTAGCGATGAAATTCGGTGTATCTTTCGCTTCGACTACACCTTTTCCGAGTACATCTTCTCCAAATTGCTTCATAAAGGAAAGTACTTCTGGATCCGTATGCTTTGTTGGTATTACTTCCAACAGTTTGAGGTAACGTGGTGGGTTGAAAAAATGTGTTCCGAGAAAATGTTTTTTCAAATCCTCTGAACAATCTTCTATCATAGCTTCTACAGAAATCCCTGATGTGTTGGAGCTGACAATTGTTCCTTCCGTTCGATACGTATCTATATTTGCAAAAACTTTCTTTTTCACTTCTAGATTTTCAACAACGACTTCTATAATCCAATCAACATTGGACAATTTTTCCATGTCATCTTCCATATTGCCTATCGATATTAAATCAAGACTTTTTTTAGTTGTAATTGGAGAAGGCTTTTGTTTTAATAAGTTCTTTTTACTGGCTGCAGTAATACGGTTGCGTACAACAGGATGTTCCATTGAGAGTCCCTTTTGCTCTTCTTCCTTTGTCAGTTCACGCGGTACGAGATCAAGCATCATTACTGGTATCCCCGAATTTGCTAAGTGAGCTGCAATACCAGAGCCCATAACACCAGATCCAAGTACTGCGGCACTTTTTATTGAATGCTTCATCATTTATCCCCCAATCAATTTTGAATGAATACTCATTCATTTTTGGATTAAAATAAAAGGACAGTTTCCTATCCGTCTATCTAATACTATAATCTAATTTCTGACATTTCGCAATAAATTTAATTCATTTATTTCTAAAGGTTTTCTTTTAATTAGGATCATTTCGTAATGGTGTTGCTTTATATCCCTCTTATTCTATTTGAATTATTTTTCATTCAATCGTAATCATTACTATTTACAAACCGTAATCATTACGTTATGATATTGAAAGTGAAATTCATAAGATGACGGAGGTACGATTGATCTATGAGAAACTTAAAAACTATAACATTGCTATTATCTTTACTAATAATCGTTGTTGGATGCTCTTCTGCTGATGAAGTAAATTCAAAGCAGGAAGACCATCTCGAAATCTATACATCTATTTATCCGATTCAATATGCTGTGGAAAGAATCGGTGGAGAGACCGTTTCAGCCAAAACTGTTTATCCTCCAGGTGTAGATGCACATACGTATGAGCCAACATCAAAAGACATGACTTCCATCGCAGACAGTTCTGCTTTCTTTTATATGGGTGCAGGAATGGAAGGATTTGCAGAAACTGCAGCAGATGCACTAGCATCTCAAGATGTTAGTCTAATAGAAATTGGTGTACATGATGAGCTTTTCCATTCAGAATTTGATGCTGAGCAGGATCACGAAGCAGAAGCGGATGAACACGGTCACGAATCCGGTGAAAGTGAACATGAACACGAACATGAAGCTGAAGTAGAAGATGAGCATGAAGAAAGTGAATCACATGACGGCCATAACCATGGTGATGATGATCCACATATTTGGATCGACCCATTACGAATGATCGAGATGGCGGAAATTATAAAAGAGGAACTGATTAAATTAAATCCCGATGAAGAAACTCTCTATAACGAAAATTTCTCTGCATTGGAAACAGAACTGGAATCATTGGATAAGCGTTTTACAGAGGTATTGAGTGCAAAGGACGATAAACATATCCTTGTCGCCCATGCTGCATACGGTTATTGGGAAGAAAAATATGGAATTGAACAAATTGCTATTAATGGATTGTCTTCAAGTAGTGAACCTTCACAGAAGGACCTCACCAATATTATTGATCAAGCGAAAGAATATGACCTAAACTATATTATTTTTGAACAAAACAGCTCTAACAGCGTTTCAGAAATTATCCAAGAGGAAATTGGTGCCGAATCACTAATTATTCATAACCTGTCCGTATTAACTGAGGAAGATGTCAATAATAAGGAAGATTATTTCTCTTTAATGAAGCAAAATTTAGAAGTCCTTGACAAAGTAACAAAATAAGATTTTTACACGACCAGCTATTTCCCAAAATAAAAGAGGTGTAATAATGACTGAACCAGTCGTTTCCATGAAAAATGTTAGTTACAGCTATGAAAACAAAAAAGTACTCGACAATATCAATTTTGAGGTACCCCAAGGCTCCTTCATGGGGTTAGTCGGTCCAAATGGTGGCGGAAAAACAACGTTAATCAAACTTATTCTCGGATTAATCAAACCGAATGAGGGCTCCGTCTATATCTTTAATGATCCTAAAGACCATCGAAAGGACAAAAACAAGATTGGCTTTGTTTCGCAAAAAGCCAACACATTTAATAAAGGCTTCCCCGCGACCGTATTTGAGGTTGTTTCATCCGGACTCACAGCAAAAATTGGCTATTTAAAATTCTTGAATAAAACACATAAAGCAAAGATATTAGAAGCCATTGACCAGGTTGGGATGCTAGAGTACGCTTATGAAAACATCGGCAACCTTTCCGGTGGGCAACAACAGCGAATCTTTATTGCACGTGCTCTAGTAAACGATCCGGAGCTGATTATATTAGATGAACCAACTGTCGGGGTTGATTATGAAAATGTTAAACGATTTTACGAGCTACTACATCAATTACACAAAGAGCAAAACAAGACATTGCTGCTTGTCACACATGACACTGGAACGATGACAGAATATGCAACTGACATCGTTTGTCTGAATAAAACCTTGCATTTCCATGGGAAGCCGGAAGAATATACTTCCCTTACTGAAAAGGACTTATCACAATTTTATGGACATCCCGTAAATATTGTCAGCCACAATCATTAACGTTGGAGGAACAATTATGCTAGCAGATTTTTTTCAATATGACTTTTTAAGATACACCTTTTTAACCGGATTGCTGATTGGCATCATTGCCCCTCTGCTAGGTACATTCATCGTTGTAAGGAGACTCTCCTTAATCGCTGATGCCCTCTCCCATGTAACGTTAGCCGGAATCGCTTTCGGATTGATGGCTGAAAAGAAATTTGGATTAATGGTTCCCCCCTTGTACAGTGGGATGCTGTTTTCAGTTATTGGGTCCGTATTGATTGAAAAACTCAGATCCGTTTATAAAGCTTATCAGGAACTTGCCATTCCAATTATCTTATCCGCAGGGGTTGGCTTAAGTGTTATTTTTATTTCTATTGCCGACGGTTTTAACACTGAATTATTTAACTATCTATTTGGCTCTGTCTCGGCTGTTAGCCAAAACGACTTTTTCATGATTCTTGGCATTTCTATTTTTGTCGTACTTGTTGTCGTTTTCTTTTATAAGGAACTTTTCACCCTGTCATTCGATGAAGAACATGCAACGATCTCAGGGCTGCATGCGAAACGAATTCATTTACTATTTATTGTTTTAACAGCACTTGTTATCGCTGCTTCGATCCGAATTGTCGGTGTACTGCTAGTATCTGCATTAATGACATTACCGGTAGCAGCGAGCATGCGACTTGCTAAAGGGTTTAAGCAAATGATGTTGTTGTCTATATTATTTGGAGAACTTTCCGTTATTTTAGGACTCATATCCGGGTATTATTTAAGTATACCTCCAGGTGGTACAATTGTAATGATATCCATCTTTATATTGCTATTGGCTATCGGAATAAAACGACTACAGTCGAAACCGAAAAAAGTGAGGGATTCAGCATGAACATAGATGAAGCAATTGACTTATTAAAGGATAAAGGCTATAAAACAACTGGAAAACGAAAAGATATCCTTGCCTACTTCGGAGAGGCTGACGGTTACCGTACAGCAAAAGATTTGATCAGCTATTTAGAAAAGACTTATGATGGAATCAGTTTTGACACGATCTATCGAAATCTCCATTTATATGATGAAGTGGGAATCCTTGAAGCTACTGAATTAAACGGCGAGAAACACTTTCGAATGAACTGCACCCACCACCATCATCATCATTTTATTTGCAATACGTGCGGTAAAACAAAAGAGATTGAAGTTTGCCCTATGGATGATGTACAACAGTCACTTGCCAATTATGCTATTGAGGGCCATAAATTTGAAATTTACGGATTATGCCCGTTGTGTAAAGGCGCATAACCATATGAAACTATATCTTACAATCGGTATCGGTGGAATGTTAGGTGCAAGTAGTCGGTACGGGGTTTCTTTACTCTCAGATACCAATGATGGATTCCCCTTTTCAACGTTACTAGTGAATTTAATGGGGTGTTTTATGTTAACTTACCTATTAAATCATACCATCATTAAACAAAGACTATCACCCCATCTATTTACTGCACTGACAACGGGGGTAATTGGCTCTTTTACTACGTTTTCAGCGCTTGCCGTTGAATTTGTACAATTGCTGGGCTCACATGTAGTTGCGGCTATCAGTTATGTGGTCATTACCTTCGTTGGTGGATTGGTATTCAGTTATCTTGGGTATCAATTATCTACCAATACCGGAAAGCAGGTTGCCAGATGAACTTTTTATTCGTAGCCCTTGGAGGTTTTATTGGGAGTATTGTCAGATACTCCATCTCTATCAAATTTAATAAACGACTGTTTGCTACATGGATCGCCAATGTTACGGGATCCATGTTTTTGGCATTCTTGTTTCATCTCTATATCAATGAGGCAATTTCAGATAACGTTTGGCTTCTATTTGGCGTCGGATTTTGCGGCGCTTACACCACTTTTTCAACATTTGGTAATGAGACGCTACAACTACTGATGCAACACAAATACATAGCAGCAATTTTCTATGTATTCTCTTCTTTCTCCGTATCGATTGGGTTTGTTTTTACAGTTTTCTACCTATTTTAATACTGTATCTCTCCAAATTTTGGTATATTTCATGTATAATTATCCGAGATATGTTCAAAAGGAGGAAAATAAATGAATAGGAAAAAAGGAATATTCTTTGGTTTCATTGCAATCATTTCTACCGTATTTATATTATTTATAATCATTATGCAAAATGGCTTTAACAGCAGCCCAACAGTGGCGCAAAAAGACTCTGAACAGATACATAGTAAAGAAGAAACAGACAAAGAAGTCGAAATCGAAGGTGAATCAGACCTAGAAACGGTTGATAAGAAGCAAGAAGAAGATAGTCCAACTCCAAGCAAAGACTCAAAAGTAGAAACCAAATCTACGGAAGAGACCGATCCTAAAGAAGAAGCTCAGGTTGAGGTTGATAAGAAGCAGGAGCCTGTTACTTACTCCAATCAATTTGTTCGTGTATCTTCCCTTAACGTTCGTCAAGGTCCTGGGGTAGACAGCGAGGTCATCGGTATCTTGAAGATCAATCAGGCAATTCAGGCATCCGATTCTGCAACTGAAGATGGCTGGGTCCAAATGAAAACCAATAACATTTCTGGCTATGTTAATACCAAATATTTAAGTGATCAAAAGGTTGCTGTCCAGAAGGTGGCTAAGGCTGCGTCTACGGAATCAGAGCAGAATAGTACCCAAAACGCAGATACGAATGCAAAAGAAACAAAGCAAGAAACGAGTGAAAAACAAGATGGAAAAGAAGAAGAAACACAGAAAACAGAAAATCCAGTCCCAAAACAAAATGATGCTGATAAGTTAAAAACGATAGATGGGAATAATCAACTGATTCTCGTTACTTCCGATGGATACGGAACAAGTTCAGCACGCGTGCAAACCTACGAGAGGACAGCAGAAGGAAATTGGAAGCAACTCCTTGACGTTTCCGGATTTGTTGGTAAAAATGGGTTTGCAGATAATAAGGTTGAAGGCGATGGGAAAACGCCAATCGGAAAATATACCATTGGACATGCATTTGGACGCGCAGGAAACCCTGGAACAAAATTATCGTACCGAGCAATTACTCCAGACGATGTATGGGTTGACGATTCTAATTCTAGTCTTTATAACAGTTGGCAGTCAAAAGCAGAGACAAGCGATCAATGGTCCAGCGCTGAAAATATGGATATTGCTTTATATACACACGGTTTTGTAATTAACTACAACACGGCACAAACACCTGGAAAAGGTAGCGCAATCTTCTTCCATATTGCAAATGGATATACTTTAGGTTGTGTTGGAGTGTCTGAGTCAAATGTCGTTTCCATTCTGAAATGGCTCGACCCTAAAAAGAATCCGGTTATCATTCAAACTCCTACCAGTGGTCTTGGTAACTACTAACCCGTGAAATATGCTCGTATTTCATGTATACTACTTTTACACATATATGTTTTAGGAGAAGTGAGAAATGGATAGGAAAAAAGGAATTGTCTTTGCAATATTACTCATATTAACTGCCGCTTTTATTCTTTTTGTGGCAATCATGCAGCATAACTTTATGAATCCCGAATTTGCAGATTCTGTAAATAATTCAGCTAACGTGGAGAACGATGTGCAAGAAATAGGTGACACAGAGACTTCCGGAGAAGAGACAGATCGTAAACAAATCGAAACAGAGGATGCAACAACTTATTCGAAGCGAATCGTAACTGTGGATTCTCTTCATGTACGTAGTGGGCCAGGTACAGATTTTGAAATTTCCGGGGTAGTAACACTTGACCAGGAAGTTGAAGTTGAAGATGATGGTAGTGAATGGGTAAAAATTACAACTGCCGACTTTACAGGATATGTAAACGAAAAATACCTAACTGATGCTGAAGAATGAAAAAAAGACAGTACCATCAATTATATTGTTGGTACTGTCTTTTTTTACGGTTCGATTTACCCTAATACTTCTTTCATAACTTTGGATTCTTCATGATCCAGCATATTTTTCTGGATGACTTCATTAACTGGTTTATTCATTTGTTTCTCAAGTTCTTTAGATGACGCTGCTTCCCCAACAACAAAAATCTTCTCCCATTTCTTGTCCTTTGCCTGTTTATCTAATTTTGGGGCAATGCTCTTATACCAGCGCTGTTGGTTAGCTTCATAGCGAGCTTCAAAGTTATCTTTTTGTAAATTGGTGGACCCCATACCAGTGGCGGAATTTCCCTTACGTGGACCTTGCATCACACGCCATGTCTCTTCTTCTACATCCAGTTCATAGGAAAGGGTATCTTCAAGTTGATTCAAGTAGGATTCAATAACTTTGATCTCATTTTGCTGTACTAGGATAATGCCTGTTTTCGGATACGTATCCTTAAGCTTTCTAAACTGATCCAACTCCGGTGTCTCCTGCCAATAAAATTCATTTTCAAGCCTCATTTGAACCATATCTGCATACCATACGACTTCATCGGCAGTCGCAAATACTATTATTCCCTTTAAATGCTGTTGTTCATTTTCCTTCATATATTTTTCAACATTTTTCTTCACGAGTTGAAAGTTTTTTAGTTCTTCTTTATCATTTGCTTCCTCTAAATATTTTTCAAAATTACGCATGCCATTTTTAAAGTGGATTTTCCATTCCCCACCCTGCTGATCTGGATCAGACGGGTCTGTATTTAAGTACATGGTGAACACTTTATTGCTTCCCTCTGCACGTACATTCTCTAACTCTTTCAGTTTTTCATTTATGTCCATACCCATTTTAAGTTACCTCCTAAAAGAAATTATACTAGTCCTTTATCCTATATTTAGAAGATTTAAACATAATCTATTACTCTATAAGCTTCTCATCGGAGTTCATCAAACGAATCCACTAACAGGTTAGTAAATTTCGCAGTTGCCTAAGCCGTTGGGCGAGCGCCTTCGTTACACTGGTGGGGATAAAAGTTTACCTACCTGAAAAAAAAGCATCCCTTTTATAGGAATGCTTTTTTAATTACTATACTTTTACAATTTTAATACGCTTAATCTGGTAACCATCTTTTTGATCGAGGATAAATTCATGTCCATCAAATTCCATCGTAGCACCTGCTTCGGCATCGAGATTGTTTGTAAAAAACCACCCGCCGATGGTGTCTACTTCATCATCCTCCAGATATGTGCCTAAGCGTTGATTGACTTCATCAAGATTTAACTTTCCCGAAACAAGAATGGTTTTTTCATCAATTTCTTCAATATCCGGAATTTCATCCTCATCAAATTCATCACGAATATCACCAACAATCTCCTCCAGGATGTCTTCAACCGTAACGAGACCTGCAGTTCCGCCATATTCATCATTAACAATTGCCATATGAATCCGATCTTTTTGCATTTTAAGCAAGAGCTGCTTAATTGGGGTTGCTTCCGATACGTGAATAATCGGTCGAATAAAGTTTTCTATGGTGTTTGGCTTTTCATCATCATACAGACCTGTAAATATTTCTTTTAAATTAACCAAACCTATAATATTATCTTTATCCTCATCAGCAACTGGATACCTCGTAAACTGACCATCACGAATGATTTCGATATTCGCTTCAAAGCTATCTTCTTTTGCAAGATAAACCATTTCAGTACGAGGAACCATTATTTCCCTTGCTACACGTTCATCAAAGTCAAAAATATTATTTACATACATCATTTCTGATTGATTGATTTCACCACTCTTATAACTATCTGCAAGAATTAAACGCAGTTCTTCTTCACTATGTGAGGCTTCATGCCCACTCATAGGTTGTAACCCCACAGAACGTGACAAGAGTCGTGCTGAACCGTTTAAGAACCAGATAAATGGGAAGAGCAGTCGGTAAAATAAGATAAGAGGGCGTGCTACAAACAGTGTAACTTGCTCCGCTTTTTGAATAGCTAATGTCTTCGGTGCAAGTTCTCCTACAACTACATGCAGGAACGTTGCAAATGCGAGTGAGATAGCTATCGAAAGCGTTGTAACAATTGCGTCACTGATATTAAATGCCCCGATAATCGGATGTAGCACTCTCTCAAATGCTGGTTCTGCTAAACGCCCAATTCCAAGAGCTGTGATTGTAATCCCAAGTTGACACGCTGATAAATATTCATCCAAATGGGTCACGACTTGTTTAGCATAAACCGCCGACTTCTTTCCATTTTCAATATGTGGTTCTAGTTGTGTACTCCGCACTTTTACAATTGCAAACTCCGCCATTACGAAGAAAGCTGTAAATGCGATCAGAACAGCAACTGCAAGTAAACTTAATATGGTATCTATGTCCAATTAATATCCTTGTGCCAACGACACAAGGATTTCACCTCCCGATTTTCTAAAAATTAAGTATTTTAAAGAGTCTCCGTCCGCTGGCGATTCAACAAATGAGGTAATAAAACACTTACTGAGTCATTGCTGAATCTGCTATATAGTTTTACCTTCCCACCTGAATCACCCACTTTCCTAATTTGATTATAATATATTTAAAAATCGGAGTCTATATTTAATGAAATTTTTCTAAAACTTACTTAACGGGGGGATTGTATATGAATAAAAAACAAGCAGCTAATAGATGAACGATTAGCTGCTTGTTGGGTTACTTCTTACCTTTGAAATCCTTCTTGATTAGCTTCATGAAAGATATCACCATTAACAGTAATATAATTGTGAATGGCAGGGCTGAGGTTAATGAAGCCGTCTGTAATGCCTCTAAACCACCAGCTATCAACAATACGACTGCAATCGCTGTGATCAAGAAGCCCCAGATCATCTTCGTAATTAACGCGGGATTCAGTGACCCCTTCGATGTCATACTTCCTAAAATATACGTAGCTGAGTCTGCTGAAGTAACCAAGAATGTAAATATCAATAAAATCGAGAGTAGCGATAATATATCCGTTAAAGGCAGGACACCAAATGTTTCGAACAACGCTACGGTAACATCTTCATTTACCGCTTCTGCTATTTGTGTTCCATTAAATAAATCGCTATGTAATGCTGTACCGCCAAAGGTTGCGATCCATAAACAAGCAATTGCTGGTGGAACAATCAGAACACCAAAGACGAATTGCCGAATTGTTCTACCTCTAGAAACACGAGCAACAAATGCACCTACAAATGGAGACCATGCAATTGCCCATGCCCAGTAGAAAATCGTCCATTCCTGTACCCAAGTACCACCCTCATATGGGGTTAGTCGTAAACTGTACTGAATGAAATTCGTTATGTAATCACCAGTTGCAAGTACAAGCGTTTCTAATATAAACACTGTAGGCCCAGCGATAAATACAAAGACTAAGAGGAGAAGAGCCAATCCCAAATTTATATTACTCAACCATTTAATCCCTTTATTTAAGCCGGTGCTGGAAGAAATCAGGTAGGCAACAAGCATCACCGCTGCAATTGCAATTTGAACCCACACTGAATTAGGTACATCAGCTACTGCATTCAGACCACCATTTAACTGTAAAATACCGAGTCCAAGTGAAGTTGCTACACCCATTACAGTTGCAATGACTGCTAACGAATCTACCGTATTGGCTACTATCTTGTTTTTTCCAACTACAGGTTCAATTGCAATGGAGATTAATCCTTTTTCATTCTTTCTAAACTGCAAATAAGCAATAATTAATCCTACAATGGCAAAGACCGACCATTGACTTATACCCCAATGGAAAAATGAATATCCCATTGCCTCACGTGCAGCTTCGGGAGTTTGTGCTTGCAAATGATCAAATGGAGTGGCGAAATAATGACTCATCGGTTCTGCTACTCCCCAAAAAACGATGGAAATCCCAAATCCTGCAGAAAAAAGCATTCCTATCCAAGTGAAAAATGGGAATTCGGGTCGTGATTCTGGTGGACCAAGGCGAACTTTTCCGTATTTACTAATCGAGATTCCAATTAGAAATAACGTAATAATGAATACAGCTATTAGGTAAAACCAACCAAAGTTAGTCGTCGCAAAATCGAATAAACTCCCTGCAACATTACCGAATGTTTTTGGCGCCACTGCACCAATTATTACTAGTATCAAAACAATAATTGCTGAAACGAAAAATACTGGGTTAAAATATGCTCTTTTTTTCATAACAATTCCTCTCGTATGTACACAGTTTATTATGTTGCTTTGTTGCTTTAATTATGTATAGATTGTTTAACTGATTAACTATTACCTTAATTGTATAATAGTAAACCTTTTTTTAAAAATGATTTGTATTTCCAGTTCTTTTTTTCTTATAATTTGCATTTAACACACTTCTATTCTCATGAATCTTTCCAAACAAAAAAACCACCCGATTAGAGTGGATTTACTATTCATCTATTATTTCACACTACGTACATGACCAGAGAAATGATCTGCCCAATACCCACTGGACATATCTGCTACAGCAAGACCGGTTGAATTTTGTGCACCGATAAATTTACCGCCGCCAAGATAAATACCAACATGTCCATTTGTTTTATATGTGTTGAAAAATACAATGTCACCTGGTTGCATATTGCTTGCTGAAACTTTAGTACCTGTTCCTGCCAATCCAGAAGTACTTGATGGGATGGAAATGCCTGCCTGTGCAAATGCCCACGATACAAATCCTGAACAATCAAATCCGCTTGGAGTTTTACCACCCCATACATAAGGAGTTCCTAAGTAGGAGAAGCCGGCATTCATTGCTGTGCTGATACTACCGGATCCTGTGTTCGTACGGGTGCTAGTTTCCTTACTTAACGTTGTAAGATCACTGGAGTCATCTGTATTCACCGATGCACTTGCAACAGCTACATCTGGTGCAGGTTCAAGAGCAGCTCTCAAACTCGCATCAATATCTTTCTCCAAGGACGCAAACCTGGCATCTTCTATTTGCAGTTCCTCTTGCATTGCCAATAATTCCGTTTCTTTATTTTTCAGTTCTTCTTTTTTGCTTTCATTCTCAGCTTTTTGATCTTTGATTAGTGCAACAATACCATTTATTTCAAGTTCTGTATCTTTTAATTCATCTAGTTTGGCAAGAACAGCAGTCTGTTTTTCTTCTACTGCATTTTTATCTTCTTCCTGCCTTTTCATTAACGCAGTGTCTGATTCTGTTATTTTATTTACCGCTGAAACACGGCTAATAAACTCATTGAAGCTCTTTGAGCCAAAAATCACTTCTAAATAACTGATTTCTCCACCACTTTGCTGGTAGGACACAGCACGTTCCTTAAGAATATCATAACGCTTTTCTATTATTTCTTCCAAAGCCACTATTTCTTCCTCAAGCTGTACTACTTCATCTTCTTTTTCTGAAATATGTACTTTCGTATCATTCAATTGTTTTTGGTTTTGTTCTAAAGCATTCGTTACTTTATCGATTTCTTTATTTAAATCCTCTAGATCGATTAGCACATCTGCAATCTGACTTTCAGCTTCTGATAAATTTGATTTTATTGCTTCTCGTTGTTCCTCAATCTCAGTTTGTTTATTTTCTAATTTCTGAACGGATTCCGCCTGGGTAGTTACAGTGAATAAAGTACTACCTAAACCAACCACAGCTACAGTAGTTAATGTCATTAATGTCTTTTTCAACTTTCATTTCCCCGCTTCCATTAGCACAACGCAAAGCTCTCTATGTATGTAGGTAATATTTGTATTTGCAGTTATGTAAATAGTTTAATAGTTTTATATTTCTTCTAGGCAATATGCATTATAGCATTATAAAATGTCACACGTATTATGAAAATGTTACAGTTATATTTCAAATATGACATTAAATCTCTTTTCTCATCAAAAAAATGTCTATCCATTCGTCATGGATAGACACTTTTCGGTATTTATGTCTTATCTTGTAAACTGCTCTTCTTCCGTAGATCCTTTGAGGGCAGTTGTTGAAGAAGCCCCCCCGGAAATTGCCTGTGCTACTTCATCAAAATATCCTGTTCCCACTTCTCGTTGATGACGTGTTGCACTATAACCATATTGTTCACTGTCAAATTCAGCCTGCTGCAGTTCAGAATATGCTGCCATTCCTTCATCTTTGTATTTACGTGCTAGTTCAAACATACTGTGGTTGAGTGCATGGAAACCAGCCAATGTTACAAATTGGAATTTATAGCCCATCTTACCTAGTACTTTTTGGAAATTAGCAATCTCTTCTTCTTTCAGTTTACGTTTCCAGTTAAATGATGGTGAACAATTATAGGCAAGTAATTTATTCGGATATTGCTCATGAATGGCATCTGCAAACTTTTGTGCCTCTTCCATATTTGGTTCAGATGTTTCACACCAGATTAAATCGCAATAAGGAGCATATGCCAAGCCTCTTGCAATTGCCTGATCGATTCCAGGCTTTGTTTTATAAAATCCTTCAGACGTACGCTCTCCTGTTAGGAATGGTTCATCATATGGATCGACATCATTTGTAATCATATCCGCTGCATTTGCGTCCGTTCTGGCAATAATTATTGTTGGCGTACCCATTACATCTGCAGCAAAACGTGCTGCTATTAAATTTTTAATCGCATTTTGCGTAGGAAGTAGTACTTTTCCACCAAGATGACCACATTTTTTCTCCGATGAAAGCTGATCCTCAAAATGTACTGCTGATGCTCCCGATTCAATCATAGACTTCATTAGTTCAAAAACATTTAGCTGTCCACCGAATCCAGCTTCTGCATCTGCGATAATCGGTGCAAACCAATCAATTTCTTCATTGCCTTCTGAGTAATGGACCTGGTCAGCACGCTGCAGCGCCTGATTAATCCGTTTTACCACATTTGGCACACTGTTAACGGGATACAAGCTTTGGTCAGGATACATCTGTCCTGCCGTGTTAGCGTCTGCAGCTACTTGCCAACCACTTAAGTAAATTGCTTTTAGTCCCGCTTTCACTTGTTGAACTGCCTGATTTCCAGTTAATGCTCCTAATGCATTCACATAACTTTCCGTATTTATTAAATTCCACAGCTTTTTAGATCCTCTTTCAGCAAGTGTATGTTCTATGTCAATCGACCCACGTAAACGGATTACTTCCTCAGCACTGTATGGACGTTCCACTCCTATCCAGCGTAAATCCTTTTCCCACTCATTCTTTAACTGTTCTACACGATTTTCAGTTGACATTATTTATTTCCCCCTTTAATTAATTGGCCGTAAGCCGGTAGTGTTAAAAATTCAGTAAAGTGATCCTGTTTAATAAGGTCTTCAAAAAGTATTGCTGCCTCTCTGTAATGACCTTCTTCATAAAAATCTGCCCCTACTTGGGTTTTAATCTTCTTTAATTCTTCTTCCATTATTGTTTCCACAAGCTCCATCGTTACGTCTCTATGATCTGAAAGTACCCCTTTTGGATGTCTAATCCATTGCCATACTTGTGCTCTTGAAATCTCAGCTGTAGCCGCGTCCTCCATCAAATTATTTATTGGCACCGCACCTCTGCCGGAAAGCCATGCAGCAGTATACTGAATACCTACATTAATGTTTGTTCGCAGCCCTTCTTCTGTAATATTCCCTGCTGGCACTTCTACAAGGTCTTCGGCAGTTACTTCAACATCTTCACGCTTATTGGAAATTTGATTAGGTTCAGGCATCCCTTTATCGAAAATATCTTTTACAATCTGTACCATTCCAGGATGTGCTACCCATGTTCCATCATGGCCATTATTCACTTCCCTTTCCTTATCTGCACGTACTTTATCAAACGCCGCTTTATTGGCTGCCTCGTCATTTTTTACAGGAATTTGCGCAGCCATCCCCCCTATAGCCGGAGCATTTCGTTTATGACACGTCTTGATTGCCAGCAACGAGTACGAACTCATAAACGGTACAGACATCGTTACCTTAGATCTGTCAGGCAAAATGACATCTGTATCATTCTGGAATTTTTTAATAAAGCTAAAGATATAATCCCATCTACCACAGTTAAGCCCGGCTGAATGCTCACGTAATTCGTATAATATTTCATCCATTTCAAATGCCGCTGTTATTGTCTCAATCAATACAGTTGCTTTAATCGTACCCTGCGGAATTCCAAGTTCGTTTTGGGAAAAAATAAAGACGTCATTCCATAATCTTGCTTCCAGATGATTTTCCAGCTTCGGTAGATAGAAATATGGACCTGAGCCTCTTGCAATAAGTTCTTTCGCATTATGATAAAAATAAAGACCAAAATCTACGAAACTTGCACTAATTGATTTTCCATTAATCTGGATATGCTTTTCTATCAGATGCCAACCGCGTGGGCGGACAATTAAAACAGCAGGTTGATCCTTTAGAGCATATTTTTTCCCATTGGATGCTTTGAAGTCTATTTTTCTTCTAATTGCATCCTGCAAATTTTGCTGACCATCCATGACATTTTCCCATGTTGGCGATGTTGCATCTTCAAAATCAGCCATAAATGTCTTTGCTCCAGAATTCAGAGCATTAATAATCATCTTTCGGTCAACAGGTCCAGTAATTTCCACTCTGCGGTCCTGCAAATCTTTCGGAATCCGATCAATCGTCCAATTCCCTTCTCTAACATGCTTGGTTTCCTCCAGAAAATTTAGTTGTTTGCCATCATTTAGTTTCTGTTGAATTTGTTTTCTGATTTCAAGCAATTTTCTGCGACGTTCATCAAAATTACGATGAAGTTTCTCCAAGAACTCCAATGCTTCAGGGGTAAGAAGGTCTTCATACTTTTTTTCACTTTCGATCTTTACTGTTTCACTTTTCAAAAACATCGGGAAACCACTTCCAATCTGTTATATTATAATCTAATTTAAATAACTTTGTTGTATAACAATGAATCTAAAAAAATTTAATCATCCTTTTTAGATAAACAGTAATCACATTCCAGTGTATAGCTCTTGGAGTCTACTTCTTTACCACATTCCGGACAAGATACATCTTCATATCTTTTCATATTATTTCCTCCTCCCTTTTATATAACAGTTGTTATATTATTTCTTCTGTTACAAAACAGTTTATGCTATCTTTTTTAAAATTGCAACCCTTTTATTTAAATTAATTGAATTTTTTTTCAGATAGTAAGAGAATAGGTTAGTATCATAGGCTTTACTAGATAATTTTGGGAATAGAGGTTTTATAAGTGAAAAAATATATGATTGGCAGCAGAGTTGTAAAAACTGGAGTAGCTGTTTTCCTGACTGCACTTATATGTGAATGGATCGGTTGGCCCCCAGTATTTGCAGTAATTACAGCGATTGTTACAGTGGAACCGACAGTTTCTGCTTCAATCAAAAAAGGAATTGTCCGTTTTCCTGCATCAGCAATAGGCTCGGCCTTTGCTGTACTATTTATTTCCCTTTTTGGAGATTCACCGCTTACGTACGCACTAGCAACTGTGTTTACAATCGCTGTCTGTTTTAGGTTAAAGCTACGTGACGGTTTACTCGTTGCTACATTGACTGCTGTTGCAATGATTGATGTCACCCACAGTAATCTTTTAATAGCCTTTTTTACAAGGTTAGGGACGACCACAATCGGACTTAGCGTTTCAACTATCGTAAACATGTTTATTCTGCCTCCGAATTACAGGAATCATATATCAAAAAACGTAAAAGATATTAAACATCAAACCGGATTACAAATTGAAAAATTATTTGAATTTATTTTAAAAGATAAACACGAAAGTACAGCCTCTATGCTAAACGATTTGAAAAGACTTGATCAAAACATTAACCAAACAGAAATGTTAATTCGCTTTCAAAAAGACGAAGTTAAATACCATCCATTGCTGGAAACAGAGAAGGAAGAGTTTAAGCATTTACAAAGTCAGATGAATCATTTGAGACTCATTCATTACCATTTAAGTAATCTAATTCATAATCCGATTATCAATCTATCTTGGTCCGATAGCGAAAGGAACATTATCTTAACTGCAGTCAGGGCACTCGTACAAAGTTTGCAGGATGAAACTTCCTATAATTACGAAGTTCATGCAAACCGCCTTAAGGAGATAACCGCTATTTTTTGGGAAGATAATGAGGAAATCACAAAGAATAATGAAATACATCCTACGAACTTCCCACCCGAATTAATCATTTTATATGAACTGGTTTCCATTTATGACCTTGTTGACCACTTCTATACCAACTAAAAAGGAAGAGCCTGTATTTCTATGGCTCTTCCTCTATGTGACGAGATTATTTTGAAATGCGTAAATGACTGCCTGTGTCCGATCCTGGACTTGAAGTTTTCCTAAAATATTACTCACATGCACTTTTACTGTTTTCAAGGCAATAAATAAGTCATCCGCGATTTCCTGATTTGTTTTCCCTTTTGCGATTAACAACAGAATTTCTTTTTCTCGTTCTGTCAACTGATCATGGAGGGGTTCTTCCGGTTTATTGCGCATACGAGTCATTATTTTTCCGGTTACTTCAGGTTCCAGAATGGATTGGCCACCATGGGTTGCCCGAATTGCTTTTGCGATTTCACTTGCCTTTGAAGTTTTTAACATATAACTTGTCGCTCCAGCTTCCAGAGCAGGGTATACCTTTTCATCATCTAAAAAACTTGTCACAATTATAATTTTTGCCTCGGGCCACTTCTCGATAATTTTTCTTGTTGCTTCAATTCCATCCATTTCCTTCATAACAAGATCCATTAGAATAATATCCGGTTTCAATTCTAAAGCGAGCTGTACTGCAGGAGCACCATCATCCGCTTCTGCAATAACATCGATATCAGGCTGTGCGGAAAGATATGCCGATACTCCAATCCGAACCATCTCATGATCATCTGCAAACAATACGTTAATCATTTACGAATTCCTCCTTCTTCAGGACCGGGACTTTAACTTCCAATTGGGTTCCCTCATTTGGCAAGCTGACAATTTTGAACGTTCCCCCTACTTCATATGCGCGTTCCCGCATATTCTGCATGCCATACGAGCTTGTTTTTTCTTTTTTCATATCAAAACCGATTCCATTATCAACCACACGTAAAATGATTGTTTCATCCCGTTCTATTAATAAGATATTCAACGTTGTTGCTTTGGCATGCCTTAATGTGTTGGAAATCGATTCCTGCAAAATACGGAACAATTGATCTTCCACCCCTTTATCGACAGTAAATGCCTCGACCTTTGATTCAATCTCCATCGGAACTTTTTGGGTAAGTTCCAATAATAGTTCTTCTACACCTTCTTGAAGAGACTTCCCTTTTAATGCGACAGGTCTGAGATGTAATAGTAATGCACGCATTTCCGCTTGAGATTGGTGTATCATTTTCTCAACCATCGTAAGCTGCTGTTTGAGAGTTGCCTCTTCTGGTGGATTGGTTTCATTTATCGCTGACATCAGCATGGAAGCAGCAAATAATTGCTGACTCACCGAATCATGAAGCTCCCGAGCCAAGCGATTACGTTCCTGTATAACAATCTCCTGCAGACTTTTCTCCCGTTCGTGAGCCCTTTCTGTAGCTAGACGTTGGGCATGTTCCGCCTGATTTCTTAATTTTTCCTGTAATTGATCAATCCGTAACTGTATGCTTGTGAGTTCTTTATAGGCTTCTTCCTCTTGTGATACCTTCTGACCTTTCACCATCTGATCAAGCTTGCGTTCTACCGAATGCAGCCGCTGTTTCCAATACCATCCGATTGAAAGTCCTGTAATTGTACCTACAGAAATGCCAATTCCAAGGATCCATACCAGATAGGAAACATTTCCAAAACCTTCATTCCAAATATCAGACCAATTCGATGGGGGGAAGAAGAAGAAAGTCACCCCTACCACGAGTAAAGTAAATACGATACAAAATAAAACGGAAGTAAGTATATGACGTATAACTGTATTCATATCCGCTTCACCTCAATATCACCCGAGAATAAAGAGGTAATGATTTTCACGCGCTGCTGGGATGTATCGTAATTAGCTGTTTGATAGAAAAGCGATTTGTTCATTAATTGCAAATGATGGTTTCCTAAAATATGCCCCCGTCCAAAGATGGAACTGTGATGTATACTTACTTCCACCTCATAGGGGACATAGATTACGATATTTCCTACAAGATGGCGAATTGAGATGACGGCTGTATCTTTTGGAAGAACGGTATTACTCAGATCGATTACACGGTCACCAAAGGCACCATGTATATTAATATCCTTCCATTGATAGGCAGTATCATCAGTTATCTGATCATCTAAAAATGTAGACTTAAATAATGCATCTATTTCAATGACCGTTTCTTCTCTTACTTCACCACCGGGAAGAATCGGTTCATAATGCTCCATTTTCTTTTTTGATTTGGAATAATTCATGATAAATAAAACGACTGCAGCAATAATCAAGAATCGGACTGCTAATAAATTTAGGACAGCAAATACGAGACTGATTAAAGATATCCAAAACAGAATTTTCCCCCATAATCGATGGAAATATTTCCATCCGATATACATAAATAAAGCGGAGAACAGAGCTGGAATAATGGTTCCTCCGTAAAAGAAAGCTATCTCAAAAATAAAGAGGATCACCCCAATGATCAAAATCCAGTTAAAATAATCGGTCGATAAATACTTGAACATATTGGTGATCCTCCTTTCTATGTAGTAAGATATACAGGCTCAAGTAGTGCAAGCCTGTACATTATATCATGATTTATTCATTTTCTGAATGGGTTACTATTGCATTAATTTGTTTGTTCATTCAGCTCTTTTTCAAGCTTTGCGATTTTACTGTCAAATGTACTTTTGTAATAGGAGCTGTTTACTTTGTATTCCAGATTTTCAATATATTGCTCCATCTCAGTGAATCTTGAAAATGGCTTTTCGGATGTTTCTTCCACTACTCGATTGATTTGATAATTTGCTTTAGCAATATTTTCACGTCCCATCAATTCCATACGACGTAAATGCATGTCTTTTAATCTATGTTTCATATCCTCATACTTTTGTTCCAATGTTTCAAGCTGCTCAAGTGCTTCCTCACGGGAGGCTTTCATGCGATCTGCACGAACCTGATATTCTTCATGTTCTTTTACCGCAAACTCATGCATTGCTACTTCTCCAGCTTTTTCAGCAATTGCTGCTTGTTTCAAGCGTCTATCAGCAAGATCCTGTGCTTTCAAATATTCTCTTGAAAATTCCTCTTTTAATTTGTATTGACGATCAATCAGCTTCCTTACCTTCTCTTTTTCCTGCTCACTTTGACGTAAATATTGATTTAAAGCTACAATCGGGTTTTTCTGTTCTTTTTTATCCAACATGGTATGAAGATCTGCTGAAATAGAATCTTTCATTCGAGTGAATACATTTGTTGACATATCAATCTCTCCTTTTAATTTAATTATCTATTTAATTCTGCCCACTGACGTTCAAAATTGGTAAATGGATCATCGTCTTCTATAACAGAGACAACAGGACTTTCTTCTTCCTCGTTCCAGTTTTTATAAATGAGGTAGAGCACATATGCTGCAGCAATGCCAATCACAGCAAACATGTTTGAAAAAGTAATACTTAACACGAGTAATCCAACGATCGCCCAGCCGACTTTACCTACCGTTGAATCGCTTTTGACAAATTTCTTAAAAACGACGTATAGTAACCAAATACTCAGCGCAAGCAGTGCCATTGGTCCAATATTGGCCAACAAAATAATCACTGCAACAAGGCCAAAAGTAAACAACATAAATTTCTTCATTCCTATTTCCTCCTTTCTTTATCCTGATTTAATCTTACCGAGAATGAAGCTCTCCGGTAATGAGCCTCAGATATATTTTGAACTAAGCCCTCAGGCGTATTCCACTGTAGTCCGTGCCTGTGGTCAATACCCGGTTTTTGTAGAAATTTGTCGGAAATAGGTACAGAAAAAGGAAGTAAGGTTAGCCAATATGGCATCCTTACTTCCTTTTTTTTCGAATATACCAGATAACAACGACTACCATCCCACTAAAAATCATTAGATAAACAATAGAGGAATATACATCCATAAATCCCAGAATATCTTCCCAGTTTTCTCCCAAGATGACACCAATCGAAATAAGAATCATATTCCAAGCAAGCGTTCCGATTGTAGTAAAGAACAGAAATAATGAGAATTTCATATTAGACATCCCAGCTGGAATAGAAATCAGACTACGAACGAGTGGGATCATCCGACAAAAGAGTACGGTCCAATACCCATACTTATCAAACCACGCATCTGCCTTATGAATGTCTTCTTTTTTAATCCTGACAAGATGGCCATAGCGGTCGACAATTTTTTCCAATCGTTCCACATCTACTAGCAGTCCAATACTATACAAAATCATTGCACCGATGACCGAACCTAGAGTTGCAGTAACCACGATACCGATTACTGTCAAATCTGTATAGGTAGTAAGAAACCCACCGAAAGGAAGTACTATTTCCGATGGAATCGGTGGAAACACATTTTCCAAAGTCATCATTAGGAAAACTCCTAAGTAGCCAAATTGTTCCATTATGTCAGTAACCCAATTTTGCATGATAACCTCCGACTTCCATAAATGCTAAAAGGATTTTTCATTCTTCTATTTACTTAATCTAAATTCATCAGCCAACAACTGATATGATTTTCTTCGGGCTTCATAGCTATGTGTGATTGTCACAATCATAAATTCATCCGTACCATATTCCTGTTGTAGTTCTTCCAGCTTATTTCTAACTGTTGCAGGGTCACCAATAATCTGATTATCATTCATATTTTGCATCATTTGCAAATCGTCATCAGAATAAGGATATTCGGTTGCCTCTTTCACGGAAGGCACCCCATTTTTCCCCTCCCCCTTCGTTTGCAGTACACGCAAAAGTATATTGCTTTTAGCAAGTTCCTGAGCTTCTTCATTTGTTTCTGCACAAATGACGGAGACAGCAACAAAAGCTTTCGGATTTTTCGTGGAATGATGGTCAAAATAACTTTTCATTATCTCTGCACCATTCTCATTACTCATAAAATGTCCATATACATACGGCATTCCTTTTCCAGCAGCCAACTTGGCACTCTTCCCACTTGTTCCAAGAAGCCACGGAACTGGTGGCGTTTCTGGAATTGGGGTAGCTGTAACTTTGGAAAACATATGATCCTCTGGAAAATCACGTTGAAGGAAATGTGTTAGCTCGTCTATCAATTCCGGCATTTTACGTACCTTTTTCAGGAAGTTACCTGCAAGTGCAATGGAAACTTCAGCAGATCCACCAGGTGCCCTTCCTAAGCCAATATCAATTCTACCAGGGAACATTGTAGCCAACACATTATATCTCTCTGCAATATTATATGGTTTATAATTAGGCAAGAGAACAGCACCAGACCCTAAACGAATTTTGTCTGTTTTAGAACCGATTATTCCTAACAGAATATCCGGAGCGGGACTCGATAATCCATCCAGATCATGATGCTCAGCAACCCAATAGCGTGTAAAACCTAACACATCTGCCAGTTCAGCCAATTCGATAGTAGCTTCCAAAGCTTCTTTGGCTTTACGCCCTTTTGTAACCGGTGCCTGATCCAAAATACTAAGCTTCATCCTTATTCCCTTCCTTCTTCATATTATCCACGATTTTCTCAGCAGCTCTTCGATAATAATTACTCATACTTGAAAAAGTTGCTACAAGCAAAACTTGTTCCAAATACGCTTCATCATCGGCATGATCATTCTCCAGTTCTTTCACTTCATTGTTTATATCTTTCCAATGCTCCTCGACATCATTTTTGAACATCGCACTGTTTTTATCCATTAAATCTAGGTAACTACGATATAAACGCTGCAGATTGAAGTCTTCATCTGTTATTTTTGAATTCAATTGATCAAGTGCCATCTTTACATCCTTAATCGATAATGCACTTTTCATTTGATAAATCATACTGATTAATATCAAATGCTCCTTGGAATATTTTTTATTTTTTATAGGAAAAAAAAGCTTTCCCTTTGCGTAATTGTTAATCATTGTTTTGGTTAATACTTTTTCATCATCATTTCGCTTAGATGCTGCAAATTTATTTTCAAATAGCTGAATAACCTGATCCATATATAGATCCAGGTTAGGTATATCCTCCAGTGATAATTGGTTTTCCAAGTTCAGTGATTCAATTAGTTCCTTTTTATTTTTCATCGTTTAAGCTCCATTTATTAAAGTTACTTTACATTATATGTGATGCCAACATCAAAGTAAAATATTGACTACATGTCGTAATAGTAATATTATGTACATATAGTTTTAAAAACTACATAACAAACTAAGGATGTGTAATTAATGAATAAGTATATTCGTGAACCAATGAATGGTTTTACACATTTATTTGGAGCAATCATGGCAGTTATTGGGCTGGTGGCTCTAATTGTGAAAGCTTCTGAAACTACAGACAGTACACTGGCAGTCATCGCTGTTGTTATATTCGGAGTGAGTATGATTCTATTATATTCTGCTTCTGCGACGTATCATATGGTGATAGCAAAAGATAGTGTCATTGCATTTTTACGAAAAATTGACCATTCCATGATATTCGTGTTGATTGCAGGGACATACATCCCCTTTTGCCTTATTACCTTAAATGGCGTTACAGGATGGATTCTAAGTGGGGTTATCAGTGGACTTGCAATAGCTGGAGTCATTTTCAAATTGGTTTGGTTCCATTCTCCACGTTGGCTGTCGACTGCACTTTACGTCTTAATGGGCTGGATCGTCGTTTTCTTCAGTGGATCATTAGCCCCCGAACTCGGGACAAACGGGATGTTTTATTTAATCGCAGGAGGTCTGTTTTATACAGTTGGAGCGCTTATCTATTGGCTGAAACCTAACTTTTTATCATCGAAGTACTTTGGATTTCATGAGATCTTCCACATATTTATTTTATTTGGCAGTTTATGCCACTTTGTCTGTATTTACGTATATGTATTGTAGAAAAAACGAGCTCGCCACTAATTTGGGAAGCTCGTTTTCATTTAATAGGATAATATATTGGACTTTAAATAATAGTAAAGCAAATGTTCAGTATGTCCCTATTATTTACTCTACAATGGTTACCTTAACAGTACGTACTCCCCAACTGTATGCTTCCTTCTTAGTTGGTACAAAGACATCAATTTTATTTCCTTTAATTGCGCCACCAGTATCTCCTGCTGTTGCGTATCCATATCCTTCCACATAGACAGTACTACCTAATGGAATTACATTTGGATCTACCGCTATCACTTTTGCATCTGGATTCGCTTTTAAATTAATACCTGTTGCCGTGTAACCAGAGCAACCTGCACAATTAGCTGTATAGGCAGTCGAATTTACAGTAAAGGTTTTACCTTCTTTCTTTTCGTCCGCTTTTTCTTCTTTCATTGGCGCTGCTGTTTCTTTTTCCACTTTTTTCTCTTTTACTTCTTTTGCCTCTTGTTTAGGTGTTTCTTGCTTCGTTGCAGGCTTTGTCTGTTTGTTTTCCTTAGGCTTCTTCGTTTCCACCTTTTCAGAAGGTTTTTCTTCCTTAGATGCCATTTGAACGATATTTGGTTCAACTACTGTTTTTTCCGTGTTTTTGGATTTTTCATCCACTTTTTCCGATTGCGCTATTAAACTTTGTTTAACTTCTTGTTCAAGTGAAGCTAAATCGCTATCTTCCAATTTAAGGTCAGTTGCTAATGCTGATAATTCCTGTTCTTTCATTTCAAGCTCTTCTTTACGTTGAGCACTTTCCTGTAATTGTTGGCTGATTACCACTTTTGCTTCTTCTTGTTCTAATTTCATTGCGTTTAAATCATTAAGCTTGTCCAACACTTCATTACGTTTTTTTTCTACTTTTTCCATATCAGATTTCTGCTGTTCCATTAAAGCAGCATCCGAATCTGCAATTTTATTCATTGCAGTAACACGTGTAATAAAGTCACCGAAGTCTTTCGAACCAAAAATAACTTCTAAATAACTAATATCTCCACCCGTTTTTTGGGTAGAAACGATACGACCTTTTAATATCTCATATCTTTCTTCTATCTTTGCTTCTAATTCTTGCATCTCTTTTTCCAACTCAGATATGTCAGCTACGGTAGAGTCGATTTTATTCTCTGTATCTTCTACCAGATTTTGTTTTTCAATTAACGTTTCATTCGCACGTTCGATTTCTTGATTCAACTCTTCAAGATCTATTAAAATTGTTGTAATTTGTTTTTCTGATTTTGATAGATTTTCTGTAATATCTTTGCGTTGGTCACGAATCGATTCTAAATCGTTCGTCGGTTCTGCAAAGACTGGGACACTGAATAATGAACCACCTAGTCCAACAATCATAATAACTGTAGATATTACTACTAAGGTTTTTCTCAATTTTTCTTCCCCCTGATTTCGCCACACCTGCAATCTTTATATACAATAAATAGATTCGCTCATCTGCAGTCATGTGAAAAATATACTAAAATTATCCATTCTTTGTACGAGCTAGTATAGCATTGGAGAATGACATCCATATTATGAGAATGTTACATTTGTGTTTCACAGGGGTCCGTATGTTCGCTTGAAATGATTGTATAATAAAGAGGCAGTAGAAGACTGGATAAAAAACTGTCTTCTACTGCCTCTATCAATTTATATTTTCACAGGGAATAGAGCCAGATCTGCCAGGGTGAACTCTTGTTTTCAAAAGTTTGCTCATACTCCAGTCCGAGTTCTTCCTCATTCGCAATGGGTACTGCAGAGAGAATATAGTCACCACCGAGTTGAGCGAGTGCCTGTGTATTAATGTTTAGCTGTTCAATTGGTTCATTGCGATCTTTCGTAAACATGTAGTCTTTTCCATGCTCTGCTACGTACATGTACAGCCTTCCACCCCATGTGTCATAGTAGGACTCCAGAGTCGGATTTTTATCCAACTCTCCCTGGATGACTTTCCTGAACGCATACTTGTATTCAAGCGGATAACTGTTATTGTATGTATCGAGTGTGTAAAATCCGTTATACTGTGCAATCGTTGGATGCATTCCAATACTGACTACTCTGTATTCGGACTGATCTTTTCCGATGTAATCCGCTACCTCATCAAATAAATCCTCCGAATAGAATTCTGCAAATGTTGGCGTATTAAAATCCTTATACTTAAGCTCTTCTGTTAATCCAAATAGATTCAAGCACTGGGTAATTACAAGCAGACATACGAGCACCCTTCCGTACTTTAAATATCTCCATAAGATGGCAATTGCCAACGCAAAGCTAATATACCAAATGGCCGGATCAAGAAAGTGAATACGACCAAAATTAAACGTATTGGCAATCATAAAATTATCCTTTATGACTCGCCACCCTTCCCAGTACCAATAGGCATACCAGAATGAAAGTGCCAAATTGAACAGGAATAGGGTCAGCAGTAATCGCGGCTTTACTTTACTGTATACTGCGACTAACAAGGCAATCAGTATCGTAGGAATGATAATATACGCCTGATGTGCTTCATCATGAGTTAGTCCGTAAAGGAAATTTTCCCAGGCCAATTCATAACTGCGGTCAAACGTATTGTGTCCTAGATCGAGTTCCTCCCGATGCGAAGTGAAACTGGAGTCAAGAAACATCGACGTAATTAACAAATAGTTTTTTACCACATAGATACTTGTCATAGAGGCAATAGCTGTAAAAAACGGCCAATTCGACTTTTTAAAGTGAATCCAGTCAATAAGCCAAAACAATCCCATTAACAAAAGGAAAAAAACAAAGCTAAGGACGAAATTGGATAGAAACGGAATCAGTAGAAGTACCAACCAAATATACTTAGGTGTTTTCCAACCATATTTTCGAATCATTAAAAATAAGTAATGTGCAAGTGGTATACCTGCAATGGACAAAGCACCTGATGGCCAATAGGGCAGCATGGAAAAAGCTAATGATGCTCCGACTGTAATCCATGCTGATTGTTCTTTCTTGAAAATAAATTTTGTCAGAAGCAAGTACATCCCGAAAAAGGCAACAAAACGCATAATGGTTTGACTTATCGTATAAGCTGTCATTGGTTCAAAAAGCACATACAGCCAAACAACTGCATCAAAAGACGATGGTAGTGTGCTCCTTGGCAAACCGTTGATGGCATTTGGCAGCATCGTATCTGTCAGGGTGAAAATCTGACCACTTTCTGCAAGCATCTTATACCAGACGATATTCGAATCCAGATTATCATGTATACGGATATGAGTGTCCTCACCTAATATGTAATAAGGGGTAAGATAGACAATGATGACAAGACAGGCAATCCAGATACATTTATGCTTGATAATACGCTTGAATAATCTTGATCCCATGTTCCACATCCTCTTCCTTTATACCATAATAAAGTGGCAACCTTAAAATACGTTCACTATCAGTTGTCGTATAAAGGTCCTCCCCTACAAACTCACCAAATTTTTTCCCCGCTTGAGAAGAACTTAGTGGAACATAATGAGGAACAGCCATTACCTCATTTTCCTTCAGATAAAGGATCAATTTCGATCGCTCTTGGTCATCCTTTGTTTTAATATAAAACATATGGGCATTATGTTCGCAATCCTTTGGAATGGTAGGAATGTCAATCTTCTCGATATCAGCCAGTGACTGAAGTCCTTTTCGGTATTGTTCCCATGAGCGTAATCGATCCTGATTAATTTCATCTGCATGTTCCAATTGCACAGAGAGATAAGCGGCATTCAATTCACTTAATAAATAGGAAGAGCCTAGATCCCGCCACGTATATTTATCAACCATTCCCTTCATAAACTGTGAACGGTCTGTTCCTTTTTCCTGCAGGATTTCAGCACGATCCACAAGTGAACGATCATTAATGATCAATGCACCGCCTTCCCCGCATGTATAATTTTTCGTTTCATGGAAGCTGAATGTCCCCATGTGTCCAATCGTACCAAGACTTCTTCCTTTATACTTACTCATCAGGCCCTGGGCGGCATCTTCAATCACCCAAAGACCATGAACTGCAGCAATTTCCATAATCGAATCCATGTCGCAAGATACCCCTGCATAATGAACAACGACGATTACTTTGGTTCGATCTGTTACCGCTTCTTCGATTTTTTCCGGATTGATATTCATCGTTTCTGGTGAGACATCAACAAATCGTATGGATGCACCTCTGAGTGCAAATGCATTGGCAGTAGATACAAAGGTATAGGATGGCATAATGACTTCATCCCCCACACCAACTTCTGTTAATAGAGCTGTCATTTCAAGTGCTGCCGTACAGGAAGGAGTAAGGATTGCCTTTTCACAATCGAGTTTGTTTTTTAACCATGCTGTACAATTGTCTCCAAACGGCCCATTTCCGGAGAGTTCGTTCTGCTGCATTGCATCTTTCATCGCCTCCATTTCTGGTCCGATTATGCATGGTTTATTAAATGGAATCATTCGTATCACCTCATTACAATAATGCCTAGAATAATTAAAGCAAAACCGATTAATTTTTGCGGGCTTACTGGTTCACCGAATAGAAACACGGAAAAAATAAATACTAGAACGAAAGACAGACTCATAAATGGATATGCATAGCTAATATCAAATTTCGTCATTGCTGCCATCCAACTGAGTGCTGCTAAAAAAGCGGCTAGAAAACCGGATAAAATCCAAGGGTTCATTAATAACTGAATAAGAAACAAGAATTTATCTGCCCAAGCTTCAGGAAGTCCCCCCTGCTTATCCATGGTCCACTTGATTACCAGCTGACCGTAGACAGTAAAAGTAATCGTGCTGAAAATAAATAAGTAACCCATTCATTCCCCTCCGGCCTTTAGTGAACCATTTAATTTATGATAAACATCGATGGAACCCTTCAAGCGAAAGCCAAGTGAAATAAATACATTCAATGATGCCGGATTGGAAGGAGAAATGGATGTCCGTAATGTGTCGTAACCGGTTATTCTGAATTGTTCCTGAACACAGGATCCGGCGAAATCTTTTGCCAGTCCTTTTCCCCGAAACTTCTTATGCATGGCTAAGAGTAGAATATGATCATTTTCATAGGCAAAAAATCCAGCTAATCTTCCATCAAAGTACAATGCAAGGATAAAATCTTTTTGAATCAAATCATTCACCCAATTTCGATAGCGCTTGTCCGCCATATCATCCGGTATATTGAAATCGCGGTGAAAACGGCCACCCGCAAAGGCCTCCTCGGCAATATCCAATATATCCTTGTTGTTATACTCACGGGCAAAACGAATTTTACTTTCTTTTGGAACGAGTAACTGTTCTTTGTTGCACACTGGCTCCATTAATGTATTTACATAATAAAATCCGAACTTTTTTAAATTTTCTTTATCAGCAAATGGGTCTACCTTCACAGTGAAGTGTCCCTCTGTATCCTGCGTCTCTTGTAAGGATTCTACAGAATATTCCCTCAGCTGATAGGTAGGCACACGGAAATTTCGTTGATCCCAAGGAGTGGGTTCCAAATAGTTTGTCATTGTATCAGCTCCGTTCATCTGTTTCATCTGTTGTTTCCCTGATTAGATAGAGGGGGCGTCCTTTTGTTTCATTAAATATTTTTCCGATATACAACCCAAGAATTCCAAGATTAAAAAAAATCAATCCTCCAAGAAAGAAAATGGAAACCATAACGCTTGTCCAACCTGCGACCGGCTGATCAAGAAAGAAATAACGGAAAAATAAATACACAGCATATAGAAAGGAAACAAGAGAAATTAAAAAACCAATTTGAATCGATAGGCGAAGTGGCTTGTTGGACTGTGAAATAATCGTATCCGTCGCCAAATTAATCAACTTGTTAATGTTGTACGAGGATTTCCCTTCCTTTCTGGAATTGTGTTCTACAGGAATGCTTGCTGCTTTATATCCCATCCATTTAAGAAATAATGGGAAGTTACGATTCTGCTCGCGCATTCGTCTGAAGCCCATTACTACTTTTTTTGAGTTGATACTGAAATTGGCAGTCGAGTAATCGGAAACTTGTCCACTAAAATAATCATAAATACGGTAAAAGACTTGTGAAGATTTCCTCTTAACCCACTTATCCTGTCTAGCAATTCGTTTGCCGAAAACTACTTCATAACCATCCATAGCTTTTTGATATAGGTTAGCGATTTCTTCAGGCTTGTCCTGTAAATCACAGTCCATGACGACCACCCAGTCTCCGCTTGTATAGTCTAGTCCTGCAGTAATCGCGTGATGCTGACCGAAATTCCGGGAAAAATCAATCCCCCTGATTTGTTCATCCTCTGTACTTAAACGTTTAATCGTTTCCCATGCAGCATCCGGGCTTGCGTCGTTGATTAATACGATTTCATGTTGGGCTGGTATCGTTGAAATTGTCTTTTTTATGCGGCCGCAAAGTTCTATCAGACAAGATTCACAACCATAAACAGGTACGACCACCGAGATTACCGGTTTGTTTGCAAATTCCATTGTTTCACATACCATTCTACTGTTTTCTTTAGCGCCTCATCCATGTCTTCTTTTGGTTTCCAGTCCAATTTATTTCTTAATTTGCTATCATCCACAGCATATCTCCGGTCATGTCCTTTACGATCTTTGGTAAAAGTAATCAGATCTTTATAGCTATGAATACCTTCTTCCTGCCATTTAATCTCCGGTTTAATCTGATCGAGAATCTCACATATTTGTTTAGCAATAGCAATATTCGTTTTCTCGTTGCCGCCACCGACATTATAGGTTTCCAATGATTTTCCCTGATGATAAATAGCATCCAATGCACGGCAGTGATCTTCTACAAAGAGCCAATCACGAATGTTTTTCCCATCACCGTAGATTGGTATATGCTCACCTGCAAGCGCTTTTCGTATGATGGTCGGGATCAACTTCTCCTTGTGCTGCTTCGGTCCGTAGTTGTTAGAACTGGATGAAATGATGATATTCATCCCATATGTATACCCGAAGCTTTTCACAAGTAAATTTGCTCCCGCCTTTGAGGCGCTATAGGGATTTCTTGGATCATAAGGTGTCTCTTCGGAAAATACCCCATCTGTACCTAGCGATCCATATATTTCATCCGTTGAAATTTGATGGAAGCGCCTGTTGGAAATCTCACCCTTTTTTTCCCAGTCATCTCTGGCAGCCTGCAGAAGTGTCATCGTACCGAGTATATTGGATTGTATAAATGCTCTGGAATCTTCGATGGAACGATCTACGTGGGACTCTGCGGCAAAGTGAATGACGCCTGTAATATCATAGTTTTGAAAAATATGTTTTACCAAGCTTTCATGTGCTATATCTCCATGGATGAATTGATAGCGATCTGAACCTTCCACCTCGTTCAGGTTTTCTGTTGAACCTGCATAAGTGAGCTTATCAATATTCAATATAGTTACGTTAGGATATTTTTCCATGAAATATTGGATAAAATTAGATCCAATAAAACCCGCTCCACCCGTAATAAGAATTGTTTCCTCTTGATTATTCATTTTTCACCAGTCCCATCATCGGATGAAGATCAATAGAGTCCCAATATTGGTCCGTATGTTTCCTGTTAGCAATTTCCATGAGATACTGTCCATAGTCATTCTTCTCCATTGATTTCCCTTTTTCGTACAGTTCTTTCCTCGTGTTATAGCCTAAATAAAAGGCAATCTCCTCCAAGCATGCAATCTTGAATCCTTGTCGCTGCTGAGTCGTTTTTACAAACTCCGCCGTTTCAAACAATGATTCCTGGGTACCTGCATCCATCCAGGCAAATCCTCTCCCCAGTAATTCAACATCCAAATGATTCCATTTCAAATATTCTTTATTTAAATCTGTTATTTCCAATTCACCCCGGTCAGAGGGTTTCAATTTTTTCGCAATCTGGACAGCACGGTAATCATAAATATACAGTCCAGTAACAGCAAAATCGGATTGAGGATCATCTGGCTTTTCTTCCAGAGAAATAACTTTTTGCCTGTGATCAAACTCAACTACCCCAAAACGCCGTGGATCTTTTACTCGATAGCCAAAGATAGTAGCATACTTATGGTTTTTAATTGCATTTCTAAGAAGTGTTGTAAATCCCTGCCCATAGAAAATGTTATCCGCTAGAATCAAAGTTACTTTATCTTTTCCTATAAAATCCTCTGAAATGGTGAGTGCTTCCGGAATTCCTCTTGGTTGGGCCTGTTCCCGGTATTTCAATGTAATTCCAAGTTCTGAACCATCGCCAAGAAGCTTCTCAAAGCGTGGAGTATCCTCTGGTGTACTAATAATTAGAATCTCCTTGATCCCACCAAGCATCAGTACTGAGAGCGGATAATATATCATAGGTTTGTCATAGACCGGCAGTAAATGTTTATTGATACTGTCCGTACTGGGGGATAACCGTGTACCGCTGCCTCCCGCCAAAATAATACCCTTCATATATAAAACACCCCTCTCGGAAGTGAAAAGCGTGCCTGTCACTACCCGAATTTTGTCGAATTATTTCATGTGTTGCTCTCCATATAGGTTAATTCCACATTTAGTTGGTAAGTAATCTTACATTTGTATTTCAAATTTATTTCAATTAAGGAAATCTAAAAAAAGCACAAGCTATCCAAATGGAAGGCTTGTGCAAATTTTTAAAAAAAAATAACTTTAATTCATAGGTGTTAATTTAGAAATAACTTCAATAAAATCAGTTGCTAAGGCACCGATTTCCATTTATTCTACTAGAAGAATTATAAAACCCATCCCCACCATTATATGCAATACTAAGGGGATACCAAATCACAATATACAATATTTGCGGATAGCGATGAAATCACCAACTTTGACCAATACGTTTTTTGGACTCTTGATTATTTATTAGTTATTTACATTTTATTCGAATCGACTGAAATACTGTTCGATGTATGGCGGGGTCTTCAAATTAATCTGGAAAATTGTTTTTAATAAGGTATAATATAATAAGGTTCTTACTATTAAGTAAATTATTGGAGGGAAAAGGTGGAAAAGTGGGAGGCTGCTTATATAGCTGGAATAATTGATGGTGAAGGAAGTATAACGTTAACTCGAATGCATGTGAAAGAACATCGTAGACCATGCATTACTATAGCCTCAAATGATATAGAATTACTTAATTACGTTCAAAAATTAACGGGTGGAAGTATTTATCTGAAAAAGAATTATAATATTATTAAGCATCAAAACTCATATATTCTAAATATAAATAAAAAGAAAGATGTGTTTCGAGTTTTAACGGAAATTTACATATTTTTGAGAATAGACAGGAAAAGAAAAAGAGCCGAATGGATATTAAACCATTACAACCATGTAACCCCAAGAAATGGAAAGTACAGCGAAGAAACTTTAAAAAAGAAGTTATTATTTGAAGAAAATTTCTTTAAGTTTTAGAAAAGAAAAAAACCACCAACATATGTATTGGTGGAGACGGTGGGACATGCTCATCCATGCTTTCGTCATGGCACTGACTATATCTTGAACCTATATGAAAGGTCCTTCGGCGTTTTATACGAATATAAATTTACCATAATGGTAGGATTTCGTATCCTAGTACTACCTAATAGGCAGCCTATGAGTCGATACATGGCTGTTGGATTACTCCACATACCACTCGGTATTGCCTTATTGCTATATTTATAAGCAACTTAGGTTTCACCGATAAAGCCAAATTTTCACTTTTGTGTTGCCACAAAAGGCGACTAAATTACTAATCGAACCCACGTCCAGAGATATTGGCACTCAGGCCTCTACACGCTTAGTTGATATATTATCATTCGCTTATCCTTCAGCCTATCAACAGGCTTCAGAGTAGCTAGTCTGATTCAGTTCAACTACCGTTCCCCAGACGGAGGATGGTAGTATAGCCCGCTTCATTTGAGACCCTTCAATCTGCCACACGGGCGATAACAGGAAGGATCCTTTAGTGCTACTTACGCAGCTGCTAAAGAGTAATTTTGTTCTTTGCCAGTTATTATAGGCGTTTAACGTTTTACGAGCCGTAACCTCGACATGCAACCTGAGCTCAATCTATCCCTGTCGAATCCGTAACGTCCCCAAAAAAGGAGAAACGCTCGGTAAAAGTGAGCATTCATAATTTGTACTACATATTTTATTATAACAGAAATCCTGTTAAATTCAAGGGATGGAAAGATTTACAAGGTAGCTTACTTTACATGTTCCTTTATAGCACGGTCCACATCACGTTTCATTTGTTTCCGCTTCAGGTCTTCACGCTTATCGTATTTCTTTTTCCCTTTTCCTAGTCCAATCAGCACTTTTGCAAATCCATTTTTAATATAGATTTTCAATGGAATAAGTGCATAGCCTTGCTGTTGGGTTAATCCGATTAACTTATCAATTTCTTTTCGATGCAGCAGGAGTTTACGGGTTCGAGTAGGGTCATGATTATAACGGTTCCCTTGCTCATATTCCGCGATGTGTAAATTGAGTAGCTGTACTTCACCGCGCCTATCAATTCTTGCATGGGAATCTTTCAAATTCACTCGCCCATTTCGTAGTGACTTGATCTCTGTTCCCTGTAATACGATTCCTGCTTCATATGTTTCTTCAATTAAATAATCATGCCTTGCTTTTTTATTTTGAGTGATTGCTTTTCCATGTCCTTTTGGCATAATGTTCCTCCTACTGCTTCCCATAGACCTTTATTTTAACAAAGATTCAGTATGATTCCAATCAGAATACATTTAAATTAAGCAAGTAGTACTAAGCTGACTGCCATAACGGCCATACCAGTCATTACGCCATATATGGAAAGATGGGCCTCATCGTATTTTTTTGCAGCGGGAAGTAGTTCATCCAAAGAGATAAATACCATAATACCAGCCACCATAGCAAATATAATTCCAAATAAGGTTTCAGTGAGAAAAGGCATTAAGATCAGGAAGGCAACAATTGCTCCTACAGGTTCTGCGAGCCCTGAAAGGAAGGAAAGTTTAAATGCTTTCTTCTTATCACCTGTAGCATAGTAAATAGGAACAGATACTGCGATTCCTTCTGGTATATTATGAATCGCAACTGCAACCGCAATCGCTATTCCAATTGATGGATCCTGCAACGCAGAGACAAATGTTGCAATCCCTTCCGGAAAGTTGTGGATTGCAATGGCTAAAGCCGTAAACATCCCCATCTTCAATAAGGCCTGATCATTTACAGGGTTTGTCGGTTTTTCCATATCCTCCACCTTTTTGACTTCATGGGGATTCGTATATTTTGGAATGAATTTATCGATTAAACCAATCAACAACATTCCGGCAAAAAAGGCTAGTATTGTTACCCAATACCCCTGTGTTGCTCCCATGGCAGAAGTGAGTGAATCTTTAGCTTTAAAGAAAATCTCGATCATGGATACATAAATCATAACACCTGCAGATAATCCTAGAGCAAATGACAAAAATTTCGTATTCGTGGTTTTGGCAAAGAAAGCGAGTAAACTTCCAACACCTGTAGCAAGCCCTGCAAACAACGTTAACAAGAAGGCAAATAAAATATCATTCATTCAAAATCACTCCAAACATCGATTATTATGTTGCGCCAGTATTTTTATCTGAAAACACATTATTATTAGGACTATTATAATAAGTAGTCTATAGGACAATTAGTTAGGTGTCAACAAATAGTTTTCCCGGGTGCAACTTTTAATAAAATATATATATGCATCTTCTATTGTTTTGATGACACAAATTTTAGGTAACTGTCATTGTTGTAAATTCGGCGAAAAAAATAAGCCAAACAGAGTGTCTGGCTTATCTTTTACTTTTTTTCTTTTTTGATTTCGCTTTATTAGATGGGGATGGGAACTCTTTCCGATGTGGATTCGTTTTCCTGCTCTTATTCATTTTAGGAATTCCAACCAATTCAAAGTCCACCGTATGCTCATCCGTATTAACACTGACAACTTTTACCTCTACCTCTTGTCCAATCCGATATACATTGGCGGTTCGTTCACCAATTAATGCATGGCTGCGATCATCATAATGATAATAATCATCTGTCAAATAACTTACATGAACAAGACCTTCAATGGTATTTTCCAGTTCAATAAACATACCAAAGTTGGTTACGGAGCTGATTACACCTTTGTATTCTTCACCAATTTTATCCTTCATAAATTCTGCCTTTTTCAGATTGTCGGTGTCTCTTTCCGCATCAACAGCCCTGCGCTCCCGTTCCGAAGTATGTCTGGCAATATCTGGTAGTTTATTTTTCCAATGTCCCGTTGTTTTATTGTCTAATTGATTATTTATTAAATACGTGCGAATGAGACGATGAACTATTAGATCGGGATATCTTCTGATTGGTGATGTGAAATGTGTATAAAATTCTGTTGCCAATCCAAAGTGGCCAATGCCTTGAGGATCATATTTCGCTTGTTTCATCGACCGTAGCATCAATTTGGAAACGATCATTTCCTCCGGTTCTCCAGATATGGAATCCAATACCTTCTGAAGTGCCTGTGGATGAACTTCATTTGCAGTACCTTTTACAGATAAACCGAGGCTTCCAAGGAAATCAAAGAATTTTTCCAGTTTTCCTTCATCAGGATCTTCGTGAATACGATGAATAAATGGAACATCCATCCAATGGAAATGCTCTGCTACTGTCTCATTTGCCGCAAGCATGAACTCTTCAATCAGACGCTCAGCGACGCCTCGTTCACGAACGACGACATCTGTCGGTTTTCCTGTATCATCAACAAGTACTTTCGCTTCTTTAAAATCAAAATCAATTGCTCCTCGACCAAAGCGCTTATGACGAAGAATCTCAGCAAGCTTTTCCATTTGTTCAAACATTGGAACCAATGCATCATATCTCGCGAGAACTTCCTCATCTTTATCTACCAAAATTTTATTAACATCGCTATATGTCATTCGTTCTGTTGTTTTAATAACACTTTGAAAAATTTCATGGTTGACTACTTGTCCTGCATTATTAATTTCCATTTCACAGCCAAGTGTCAACCTGTCCACCTGTGGATTCAACGAACAGATTCCATTGGATAGCCGGTGTGGAATCATCGGAATTACTCTGTCAACGAGATAGACACTCGTACCACGATCAAATGCCTCCGTATCGATTGGAGATTCTTCTTCCACATAATAAGTAACATCAGCAATATAGACACCAAGCTTATAATTTCCATTATCAAGCTTTTTGACCGTTACAGCATCATCGAGGTCTTTCGCATCTGCACCATCTATCGTAACAATCATTTCGTCACGCAAGTCCCGACGACCCTGCAACTCTTCCTCTTTAATCGTTTCCGGAACATGTGTTGCATGCGCTAATACTTCCTCAGGAAAATCGATGTTAATTCCATGTTTATAAATAATGGATAGAATATCAATTCCTGGATCATTTTTATGACCAAGGATATGGAGAATTTCCCCTTCAGCACTTTTTCTGCCTTCCGGATATTTCGTGATACGTGCAATGACCTTATGCCCACTGACAGCTCCATGTGAGCCACCTTTTGGAATAAAGATATCATTCGGGATCCGTTTATCATCTGCAATGACAAAACCAAAGGAACGGTTATCTTCAAATGTCCCCACAACTTGTATTACAGCACGCTCTACTATACGAATGACTTTGCCCTCAGGTCTGTTACCATCCATATCTGCTTTTTCCAGACGTACAAGAACCTTATCATTGTTCATTGCAGATCCGAGATCATTGGCATGAATATAGACATCCTTCGTTTCCTCATCCTCCGGAATCAGAAAAGCAAAGCCCTTTGCATGCATTTGTACTTTCCCTTTAACAAGGTTCATTTTGTCCGGTAATCCGAAGCGGTTTTTACGCGTTCGTACCAGTTCACCATCATTTTCCAACTCATTTAAAGCTTTGATAACCTCTTTGAACTCAACTGCATCATCAATTCCCAGCTCTTTTTCTATTTCATCTACTGCTAATGGTTTTGTTCCACTTTCTTTGAAGTAATGAAGTATTTTCTCTTTCATCTGGTCACCTTCTTTCTTATTATTGTTTGCATTTTTCCTTGAATATAATCATATTTTCCAGTCAAGTGTTTCCAAAAACTGAAAAATATCCTCATGCAGCTGCTCTTTTTCTTTATCAACTGTAACAACATGTCCAGATTCTTCATACCACTTTATATCTTTTACATCAGATTCGACATTTTCATAGATATACATGGCACTGTCCGTATTAATCATTTGATCCTTTCTAGCTTGTACTACAAAAACTGGTGTATAGATTGTGTCCACATTATTTTTAACATCTTTAATTGTTTTACCCAGGTCATCAAACAATTCTTCTGAACCTTCAACCAATGAAGCAATTTCTTTTTGTATTGTGTCATCGTCTTTTTGTTCTAGCTGTTTATATTCTTTGGAAAAAAGTTTAAATCCTTGTGTAAGCTGTGTTTCATTATCAAAAAACATAGGAGCACACATTGGAATCATTGCTTTAATATTTTCTGAATAGGCAAGCTTTAAACCTAAAACACCACCAAGAGAAAGTCCGGCTACAGCTATTTCTTCATATCCAAGCTCCCTTAAATGCTGAAACGCTTTCCTAACATCTTCCCACCACTGCTTGGGATTTGATTTAATCAATTCTTCTGGTGGTGCACCATGTCCCCGATAGATCGGTGCATGGGTCGTATAGCCTTTTTTCTCCAAAAATCTGCCTAGCATCCTTACATCTGCAGTATGTCCAGTGAACCCATGCAGTAATAACACAGCACGCGGTCCTGCTTCAAAGGTAAACGGTTGTGGTTGCTTTATTTTCATAATACCTGCATCTCCTTACACATTCCTAATCTTACTCTACCCCATATGTATTACTATACAACATATAATAATAAAAAACCCTTATCACGAAATCATGATAAGGGATTGGTTTCTATTGTAATACGTATGCACTTAAAAAAGCTAATACGAAAAACAAAATTCCAGTAATAACCGTTCCGCGATGTAAAATCAAGTCTGCACCACGTGCTTTTTGTTTTCCAAATAATTGCTCAGCACCACCAGAGACTGCTCCAGATAGTCCTGCGCTTTTTCCTGACTGCAATAGCACAAATGCTATCATTATAATTGCATCTACTACTAATAATACATTCACTAAACCTGCCATGTTTCCACGACACCTCCTGTATCCGACAAATACCTACTTATTACTTTATCATAATAATGATTTAATTAGCAAGTTATATTTTCAATTTCACAGCTTACGTTTGCACACCTGAAGCAAATGATTTTATATTATATAATAAGAGATCCTTAAGTCTGGAGTGAAAAAAAGTGGAAAGTTCCTTTTGGCTAACAATGGAAGATGATACGGAAATCTATGTCAAGCAATGGTATATCGATGGAATGAAACCAAAAGCGATCATTCAACTTGCACATGGAATGGCGGAACATATTAACCGATATGACGAATTTGCATCCTATCTATTAGAACAGGGTTATTTTGTAATTGGAAACGATCACCGAGGTCATGGAAAGACTGGTGAAAAATCAGGAATACTAGGTTATTTTTCCGATAAGGATGGGTTTAAGAAGGCAACGAATGATTTATATGAGATTACAAGGTATATCAAACAAAGCTACCCGGAGATCCCCATATTTTTAGTTGGGCATAGTATGGGGTCGTTTTTAGTAAGAAACTATATACAAACACATAGTGCTCTTCTCAAGGGGGTCATTCTATTAGGAACAGGCTATTACCCCAAAACCATCTCCATCGCTGGCAGAAGACTTTCTTTGCTGCTTCCACCTAAAGAAGAATCGAAATTAATGAATCGATTGGCCTTCAGCAGCAATAGTAAAAAAATAAGCGACCGGAAAAACGGCTTTGAATGGCTAACAAAAGATGAAGCTATCGTCACGAAATATATGGACGATCCCTTAAGTGGATTTGTTCCAACAGGGAGGTTTTTCTATGACTTGCTTAGTGGTGTACTTTCCATGCAAGATAAAAAGAAAAATACCTCCATTCAAAAAGACCTACCATTACTGTTAATCAGTGGCGATGCAGATCCGATTGGAAATTACGCAAAGGGAATCTGGAAAACCGCTGATATCTATCGAAAAGCAGGTCTTCAAGAGGTGCTTGTTATGCTTATTACCGATGGACGTCATGAATTATTAAATGAAATAAATCGAGAAGAAGTTTTCGAATCATTATGTGAATGGTTGAATTCGCAACTTCCATAGTGCCTTCCCTTGCATGTACGATCACAACTGTTTAAAATAAGATTGTACGAATGAAATTCAAGAACCTTCCATAGAAAGGGTGCTACCAAGAAATGAGAAAAATAGATGGAATTGCTGCATCAACAGGAATAGCTATTGCAAAAGTATATGAATTAAAAGCCCCGGAATTAACATTTGAAAATGTTACGATAGATAATCCCGATAAAGAGATTGAACGACTTGATGAGGCCTTAAAAATTTCCAAACAAGAATTGGAGAAAATAAAAGAACATACAAAGAAAGAAATGGGCGACGAGCATGCCGAAATCTTCTCTGCCCACTTACTTGTTCTTAGTGATCCTGAACTTATTAAACCAATAGAAGATAAAATTAATACAGATAAAGTAAATGCCGAAGCTGCTTTGGATGAAGTGGCGAATAGGTTTATTGAAATGTTCAAAGATATGGATAACGAATACATGCGCGAACGTGCGGCGGACATTCAAGATGTTACAAAACGGATAATGGCTCACTTATTAGGTGCAAATTTCCCTGATCCAGCATTAATTGATGAACAGGTGGTTGTTATCGCGAATGATCTAACACCTTCTGATACAGCACAATTAAATCGGGAATTTGTTAAAGGATTTGCCACTGATATCGGCGGACGCACTTCTCATTCTGCAATCATGGCCAGATCCCTTGAAATTCCAGCTGTAGTAGGCACAAAAAATATTACAACATCTGTTTCCAAGGACGATATTATTATCGTAGACGGCATGGAAGGGATTGTCATTATTAACCCGTCTGATGAAGAAATAGATTCGTATCGCAAGAAACAGGAAACCTTTGCAGAACAACAGCAGGAATGGGCCAAATTAAAAGATGAGCCAACATTCACAAGTGATGGAGAGCAAGTGGAACTCGCTGCCAATATTGGAACACCGGCTGATGTAGAAGGTGTTTTGAATAACGGCGGAGAAGGAATTGGTTTATACCGGACGGAGTTCTTATATATGGGTAAATCAGAACTTCCAACAGAAGAAGAGCAATATGAAGCTTATACTTCTGTATTAGAGCAAATGGGAGATAAACCAGTTGTTGTTAGAACATTGGATGTTGGTGGAGATAAAGAGCTTAGCTATTTGGACTTACCTAAAGAGCTTAATCCGTTTTTAGGATTCCGTGCCATCCGATTCTGTCTAGAAAATGAGCATGTTTTCCGACCACAATTACGTGCATTACTACGCGCGAGTGTACATGGTAACTTAAAAATTATGTTCCCTATGATTGCAACACTGGAAGAATTCCGTAAGGCGAAAGCCCTTTTATTGGATGAAAAGGAAGCCTTACTTGCAGAAGGTGTAAAAGTTTCCGAGGATATTGAAGTAGGAATTATGGTTGAAATCCCATCTACTGCAGTTATTGCAAGACAATTTGCCAAAGAAGTTGATTTCTTCAGTATCGGTACCAATGATTTAATTCAATATACCATGGCTGCTGATCGAATGAATGAACAAGTTTCCTATTTATACCAGCCATACAATCCCGCAATTTTAAATTTAATTCATACTGTTATAGAAGCTGCACATAAAGAGGGAAAATGGGTTGGTATGTGTGGAGAAATGGCAGGAGATTCCATTGCCATTCCAATTCTGCTCGGATTAGGACTGGATGAATTTAGTATGAGTGCAACATCCATTCTACCAGCAAGAACACAGATTCTTAACTTATCTAAAAAAGAAATGACTTCCTTTAAAGAACAACTGCTTTCCATGGGAACTGCAGAAGAAGTCATTGCATTTGTAAAAGAAAAAACAGAATAAATCCAAAAAGCGCACAGACCTAACTAACATGGCCTGTGCGCTTTTTTTGGTACCTTTTTGGTGCCTGTCACTCCCCGAATTATAGGGAATTTTGTCGAAGGTTATTCCTCAATTATTTCCATTTTCTGTTCTATTGGTGTTCTGCCTTTATCTCGCGAGACTTTTTTCGGGTATCCAATCTGCAATACGGCAGCTAATTTAGTTGTCTCGCTATTTAAACCGATAGCAGCCAAAAACTGTGGGTCATGCATATATGGCGTAATTGTCCATAGCATTCCTACATCATATTCCCATGCAGCAAGTTGTGCGTTTTGGATAAATGCTGCTACGGACGCGTATTCTTCTTCATACCTTATCGGATCATCATCTTTCTCAAAATAAATAAGTGCATGATGTGGTATTGCCATTAAAAAGTCCTTCATTGAATCAATCATACGCAATGTTTTTGGATCATCATCCCTTCTGATCATGCCAATGCGCTGGTAGCTTGTGATAATTGCGTCGATAAATGCATGCCTCCCCTTTGACTGATATAACTTAATCTTCCAAGCTTCAGTCATATAATGTGTCGGGGCGTAGGAACCGTATGTAAAAATCTGTTTCAATATTTCACTCTTAACTTCTTCCTTTTTAAATGTATGTATCGATCGACGTTCTTTCATTGTTTTTAAAATATCCATATGAAAACCTCCAAAGACTGTAAAGAGTACTGTTACTATTATATACGCAGTACCCTTTTAATTCACCCTTTCTAATGAAAACGTCGTCCGGACATATCGGTCATAAAGTCCATAAAAATTGTGAATAGTCAAAATCTAATGCTATACGATGGGTTTTTATCTCTGTTGCACTTTCTTCTTCCATATTTTCATATGGCCTTATGTCAGCAATGCTATGTCCTCTTTCCGTACCTCCCCTTGTCTGTACAATATCCACAGGTAACTCCCGGAACGTAAACATCTCCATTGTTGGTTGTTGCCATTAATGTTAATACAATCGTGCATTGGACTTCCCTGTATATTCGGGTTTCTCTTTTTATAGAAATCATAATAATAATCGATCATCGGCTTAAATCTCAACTAGACCGACCATTAGAAAACTTGGCATTCGCCAAGCCTTTTAGCGATGCCTTAGCTGCACTTATGCAGAAAGAAATATGGATATACTTTCTTTACTGCCAAAAAAAAAGAGGCAGATTTCTCTGCCTCCTCTTAAATGAATGGGTTATTTACTTTTCAGATTATAAAATGCAGTCGCTCCTGCATATTCGCCCATACCAGCAAGTTCATCTTCAATACGAAGTAACTGGTTGTATTTAGCTACACGGTCGGTACGTGAAGGAGCACCTGTTTTAATTTGACCGGCATTTGTTGCTACAGCAATGTCAGCAATGGTTGCGTCTTCTGTTTCACCAGAACGGTGAGAGATTACTGCAGTATAGCCTGCACGTTTTGCCATTTCAATTGCTTCGAATGTTTCTGTTAATGTACCAATTTGGTTTACTTTAACAAGAATGGAATTTCCGATACCTTTTTCAATTCCTTCAGAAAGTTTCGCTGTGTTTGTAACAAATAGGTCGTCACCTACTAGTTGTACACGGTCACCAATACGATCTGTCAGCAATTTGAAACCATCCCAGTCATTTTCATCCAAGCCATCTTCAATAGAAATAATTGGGTATTTATTAATCATTTCTTCATACCAGTCAACCATTTCTTCGGATGTACGAACGACACCTTCACCTTTTAGATTGTACTTGCCATCTTCATATATTTCAGATGCTGCTACGTCCATCGCAAGTTTAACTTCTTCACCTGGTTTGTAGCCAGCAGCTTCAATTGCTTCTACAATTGTTTGCAATGCTTCCTCGTTGGAACCAAGGTTTGGAGCGAATCCACCTTCATCACCAACAGCAGTGTTTAGCCCTTTATCACTTAACACTTTTTTCAATGAGTGGAAAATTTCAGCACCTGTACGTAATGCTTCTTTGAATGTTGGAGCTCCAACAGGCATAATCATGAATTCCTGAATATCCACATTGTTATCAGCATGCTCTCCACCGTTTACGATGTTCATCATTGGTGTTGGCAATACTTTCGCGTTAAATCCTCCAAGGTAGTTATATAAAGGCACTTCAAGATAGCTTGCTGCTGCATGTGCTGCAGCCATGGAAACACCAAGAATAGCATTTGCTCCAAGTTTTCCTTTGTTTTCTGTACCATCCAGGTCAATCATTAATGCGTCAATGATATTTTGGCGTGTAACATCAAGACCGATTAACTCAGGCCCAATAATGTCATTCACATTTTCAACTGCTTTTAAAACACCTTTTCCTAAGTAACGGTCTTTGTCACCATCACGTAATTCTACTGCTTCATATTCTCCAGTTGATGCACCACTTGGTACCAAAGCAGAACCAAATGCACCTGATTCTGTGAAAATTTCTACCTCAACTGTTGGGTTACCACGTGAATCTAAGACTTCTCTAGCATATACGTCAGTAATGTATGGCATGAAAATCTCTCCTTTTTGTTTTCATTTTTTTTAATATTGCTGGTTTATTTAATAATCAGTGACTCTCCAGTCATTTCTTCTGGTTTACTAACATTTAATAGATCCAATAGTGTTGGTGCAAGATCTGCTAGAATACCACCTGTACGTAAAGAAGCATCTTCTTTGGTTACAATTACCGGTACCGGATTCGTTGTATGGGCGGTCATTGGTGTACCTTCCATTGTAACAACTTCATCCGAATTTCCATGATCGGCAGTAATAATCGCATTTCCACCTAGTTCAGTAATCTTATCTACAATTTTACCTAGACATTCATCAACCACTTCAATGGCATCAATAGTCGGTTGCAGCATCCCTGAATGTCCAACCATATCTGGGTTGGCAAAGTTTAAGATGATGGCATTTTGCTCGCCTTTGTCAAGCTCAGCAAGAAGCGCATCGGTAACTTCATAGGCACTCATTTCTGGTTGTAAATCGTAGGTGGCAACCTTTGGTGAATCAATTAATATTCTTGTTTCACCAGGGAATTCCTGTTCACGTCCGCCACTCATAAAGAATGTAACATGCGGAAATTTTTCCGTTTCAGCAATCCGAAGCTGTTTTAAATCATTTTGTGCGAGTACCTCACCAATGGTATTGTCCAGATTAATTGGTTCGTATGCTACGAAACCATTGACAGTTTCACTGAAATTCGTAAACATAACAAAATCCAAGTCTTTCGGAACATTCTCACCACGGTCAAAGTCACGAAAATCAGCATTCGCAAACGTACGTGAAATCTGAATTGCTCTATCTGGACGGAAATTATAAAAGATGATGGAATCATTATCTTTTATCGTTCCAACAGGCTCGTCATTATCATCTGTTATTACAGATGGAATGACGAACTCATCATGGATTCCATTCTCATAATTGTCCTGAATTACTTCCATTGCATGCTTATATTTCGGCCCTTTACCATGTACCATCGCCTCATAGGATTTTTGTACACGATCCCAACGTTTATCGCGGTCCATGGAATAATAACGACCTGAGATACTCGCAAATTCACCAATACCAAGTTCGCGCATCTTTTCTTCTGTCTGTTGAATGTATTGTCCTGCAGTTTGTGGACCTACATCACGCCCATCCAAAAATGCGTGAACATACACTTTATCCAAATCACTGTCTTTTGCCAGTTTCAGCAATGCAAATAAGTGATTGATATGACTATGGACACCACCATCGGATAACAATCCAAATAAATGGAGTGCCTTATCATTTGTTTTCGCATGATGAATCGATTTCAGAAAAGCATCCACTTCGTAAAAATCCCCTTCTTCGATCGAGAGATTTACGCGGGTGAGACTTTGATAGACAACTCTACCTGCACCAATATTTAAATGGCCTACCTCAGAATTACCCATTTGGCCTTCCGGAAGACCTACTGCATGTCCACTGGCAGTCAATTGACTATGTGCATACTTTTTCAAATAACGATCAAAATTAGGTGTATTTGCTTGTTTGACTGCATTACCTTTTTCTTCATCACGGATTGCAAAGCCATCTAGGATGATTAATGCAGCTACATTATTTTGACTCATTTTGTACCTGCCTCCACTAGTTGCAGAAAGGATTCTGCCTCCAGACTTGCTCCACCAACTAAAGCTCCATCAATATCAGACTGTGATAATAATTCTTCTACATTGGAAGGTTTTACACTACCTCCGTATTGAATTACAACTTTTTCTGCTATAGCTTCTGATGTTACTTCTTTAATTACGTTTCGAATATGGGTACATACTTCATTGGCATCTTCACTTGATGCAGTTTTACCTGTTCCAATTGCCCAGATTGGCTCATAAGCAACAATTGTTTCAGCCACTTGCTCATCCGAAAGACCTTCAATTGCTTTCTTAACCTGTGTTTCAACATGATTTTTAGTTTCATTTGCTTCACGTTGTTCCAGCGTTTCACCTACACAAACAATTGGTGTTAGACCATGATGAAATGCGGCATGTGTTTTTTTGTTTACTGTTTCATCCGTCTCTGCAAAATACTCACGACGCTCGGAGTGTCCTAGGACAACATGCGAAACACCAAGATCTTTCAGCATAACTGGACTAACTTCTCCCGTATATGCTCCACTGTCTTCAAAGTGCATGTTTTGTGCTGCTACTTTTACTTTTGAACCATTCGTCTTTTCTACCAATGATGATAAATACGGGAATGGTGCACACACAATAGCTTCCACCTGTTCACTATCGGGTACCTTACTGACAACCGCATCAACGAATTGATTTGATTCTGATAAAACCTTATTCATTTTCCAGTTTCCTGCAATAATTTTTTTACGCATCGTCTCACCTCTCGAATTAGTTATAGATTTTGTTTGGTTTATTTATCATCTAGAGCTGCTACGCCAGGTAAAACTTTACCTTCCATATATTCAAGGGAAGCTCCACCACCAGTTGATACATGATTCATTTCTGAAGCAAGGTCAAACTTCTCAACAGCTGCAGCTGAATCACCGCCACCAATAATTGAAAAACCTTCTGTTTCTGCTAAGCTTTCAGCAACTGCTTTTGTACCACCAGCAAATGGGTTCAATTCAAATACCCCCATTGGTCCATTCCAGATAATAAGCTTAGAATCTGCAACTATTTGACTGAATATTTCCCTCGATTTTGGACCGATATCCAATGCTTCCCAGTCTTCAGGAATTTGATTTATGTCCACAATTTTAGTGTTTGCTGTTTCGGAAAAATCATCAGCAACTACTGCGTCAACTGGTAAAACAAAGTTAACACCTTTTTCTTCTGCTTTTTTCATGAATTGTTTAGCAAGGTCAATTTTATCTTCCTCAAGTAGTGACTTACCAATTTCATGGCCTTGTGCTTTTATGAAAGTGTAGGCAAGTCCTCCACCAATTATCAGATTATCAACTTTTTCCAACAGATTATCAATCACATTGATTTTATCCTTCACCTTCGCACCACCAATAATTGCGGTAAAAGGGCGTTCCGGATTGCTAAGTGCACTGCCCAGGGCAGCAATTTCTCTTTCCATTAAGTAGCCAGCCGCTGATGGAAGTTTCTCAGCAACACCAGTTGTTGAAGCATGTGCCCGGTGTGCTGCACCAAATGCATCGTTAACATACAAATCAGCCATATCAGCAAAAGCCTGAATCAATTCAGGATCATTCTTCTCTTCGCCGGCCTCAAAACGTACATTTTCAATTAATAAAACATCCCCATCACTTAGTTGGGAAATAGCTTCATTGACTTCATCACCGTATACAGAATCTGTTTTCACTACGTCTTTTCCAATTAAATTACTTAAATGTTTGGCAACAGGGTCTAATCGTAATTCATCCACTACCTGACCATTTGGTCGCCCAAGATGGCTTGCCAAAATTACGATGGCACCTTGCTCCGTTAGATAGTTGATTGTTGGTACTGCTGCTCTGATGCGTGTATCATCCGTAATGGTCCCTTCTTTCAATGGAACATTAAAGTCCACACGGCAAAATACTTTTTTCCCTTTAACATCAAGGTCTTGAAGTGTTTTTTTGTTCATGATAAACCCTCCTAATTTTGGCCTATGTAACATATTTACTGTTATAGGTCTTCCCTGATTACATCGTTCGTAACCATTATATACCATGATTGGCATTAGCGCTTGTAACAGTAAAAGAATAAATAGAAAACGGAGGAGGAATGGAATCCTCCTCCGTCTAAATTGTATCGTGTAATGTATAGATTATTTGACTAGTGTTGCATTCGCTTTTGTTATTATAGTCCTTGTTTTTTCAAGAATGCTGCTAAGTCTACACAACGTGCAGAGTAGCCCATTTCGTTGTCATACCAAGAAACAACTTTAACTAGATTGTCTTCCATAACCATTGTAGATAAACCATCAATTACAGATGAATGTGGATTTCCAATAATATCAGTAGAAACAAGTGGTTCTTCACTGTATTCTAACACGCCTTTTAATGGGCCTGCCGCTGCTTCTCTTAATGCATTATTAATATCTTCAGCAGTAACATTTTTATCAAGTTCAGCTACTAAATCAACTAATGAACCATCTGGAGTTGGTACACGTACAGCCATACCATTCAATTTACCATTGATTTCAGGTAAAACTAATCCAACTGCTTTTGCAGCTCCAGTAGTTGTAGGAATAATATTTTCTGCTGCAGCACGAGCACGACGATAGTCTTTGTGCGGTAAATCAAGAATTTGTTGATCATTTGTATAGGAGTGGATTGTAGTCATCAAACCACGTTTAATTCCAAAGTTGTCGTGAAGTACTTTAGCAAATGGAGCTAAACAGTTTGTTGTACAAGATGCATTGGAAATAATATTGTGTTTAGAAGCATCGTATTTATCATCATTAACACCCATAACGATTGTTAAATCTTCGCCATTTGCAGGTGCAGAGATAATAACTTTCTTAGCTCCAGCATCGATGTGTTTCTGAGCGTCTTCACCTTTTGTGAAACGTCCAGTTGATTCAATAACTACTTCTACTCCAAGCTCTCCCCAACCAAGGTTAGCAGGGTCACGTTCAGACAATACTTTAATTTCTTGTCCACCAACAACGATGTTTGAACCATTAACCGAAATTTCTTGTTCTAATTTGCCATGTACAGAATCATATTTCAATAAATGTGCAAGCATATTAGCGTCTGTTAAATCATTTACTGCAACAATTTCAACCTCATCATTTGATAAAGCCTGACGGAATACGTTACGTCCTATTCTACCAAATCCATTAATACCAACTTTAACTGTCATTTGCTATTCCTCCTAAAGATCTTTTACTATTTATTACTAATGATATATTTAAAGAGGAGTACCTCTCAAAATCTGTTCTGCTGCACCCTGATCTGTTATAAACAGGTCGCTTTTACCTTGCTTAAAATAAGAAGCAATCGCTTCACCTTTTGATTTCCCACCAGCTACCGTAACGACATGATCCACAGCTGCTAAATCTTCAAGTTGAATACCAACTGTCTTCACCTTATGAACCACATTCCCATATTTGTCGAAATAATAACCAAATGCTTCGCTGGCAGCTTTCTTTTCTTTTAATAGTGTCATCACTTTCTCGGGTGTTCTTCGGCGTTCTGCCATTTTAAATGCATTCCCAACTCCATGGATAACAATATTTGCGCCTTTGATCTTCTCTAATATTTCAATAATGGCCGGTTCTGTAATGATTGTCTCATAGGTAGAATTACTGATAGGATCAGGTACATATAACATGCGATATTCGCCATGTGCTCTTCTTGCCATTTCAGCAACAATGCCAGACGCCTGATTTTCTGCCTTTTCTCCAATTCCCCCACGGGCCGGTACAAATAAAAGGTCGCTTTCTTTACCGAGAGGTGTCATCACATTTGCAACAGCAGCCATTGTACTGCCACCTGTTACGGCGATTGTGTTATCACGCTGGAGGATGGATTTGAGATAACTAACACATGCTTTTCCCATTTCCTGCTTAACCCCTGCATTTACATCACTATCACCTGGAACAATAACAACTTCACCTACATGTAATGTTTCCTTAATTCGTTTTTCTAAAACATGTAACCCGGATAATTCGCCAATAAATTTCACTAGCTGTTCCAGAATTAATTTACCCTCATTTGTAATAAACATTCCTTTAGTAGTGATTTCAATTAATCCTTGGTCATGCAGAAAGTCGACCTCGCCTCTGACATGTCTTTCCGTCAATTTCGTATTTTCTGCCAAACCTCTTCTTCCAATAGGTTGGAAAAGATTAACACTTTGCAGTAAGGAATACCTTTGTTGCATTACTTCGAGTAACTCAGGAACTAACATTTTTTGTAAATCAATTAAGGATTTCATGTAAAGGCTCCTCTATATCGGGTCATAAATTGCCCCTATGGGTTACATTATGTCCCGGTACAAATTTATTATAACATATCCACGAAGTTATACAAATAATAACTCATTAAATTATCTGTTAAGATTATTTAACATTTATCAGCTATATAAATTATTCCTCTATGAAGCAATCGTAAACATAATGTACTAATGTATACCCATGAATTTGTGCTTTATCTCAAAAAAAAGAGGAACCTGGTTATTCACCGTGTTCCCCCTTTTTGACCTTTAAATAGCAATTCAATCGCATTATAATTTAATTCTTCACAATTCAATTGTTTTCCTTCTATCTCAATCACAGGTATTTGCAGATGGTATTCTTCAAGCCATTTGTCATTTGAATAAATATCCCTTTTTTCCAATTCATATGGAAACTCTCCTTTAAAAAGAGACAGTAATGCTTCTGCATCCTCGCATAAAGAACAAGCTTCTTTTGTATAAAATATTACGCGCTGCAATTTTATCCCCCCGACCTTCTTTTTATTGACGATGGTAATTTAAGTTGCCTACGATATTTCATCACCGTACGCCTAGCTACCTCAATTGAAAATTCCTCCTTCAGTTTCTTTTTTATTGCTTCATCGGATAAAGGCTTATTTTTATCTTCATATGTAATCAGCTCTTGGATAAGTTGTTTAATTACAAACGCAGCAGTTCCATTTCCATCCCCTTTTTTAATACCACTTTGCAGAAAGAATTTAAGTGGTAATACCCCCTGGGTCGTTTGAACATATTTCTGACTCATTGCCCTGCTGATCGTGGATATGTGAAGATCTAATTCTTCTGCAATTTCTTTTAATGTTAACGGTTGGATCATGTATGTCCCATGTTCAAAGAATGCCACCTGTTTCTCCACCACAGTTCGTATCACTCGTTCCAATGTGTTTCCACGGTACGATATAGCCCTCCGTAGCGACTCAATCTCATTATATTTTTCTTTTAAATAATCAGCAGCTTCATTTGTGGGATCTTTTAAATGTTTATATTGTGGATTTAAGGTTATCCTCGGCGCAGCCCATTTATAGAAGGAAATTTTCCACTCCCCTTCCTCTTTATATATGGAAGCTTCAGGAATGATATATTCCGGTTCCGTTGTTGTTAATAATCGACCTGGTTTAGGATGACAACGTTTTATATTTTCTATTATATGATTCGCTTCTTCTGTTGAAATATCATACAACTGACTGATTAATTCCACATCTGAATCAGCAATAAGATCCAAATGCTCGGTCAACAGTTCTTCTATGAATTGTTTGTAACCGTTTAACTGTTTGAGTTGCAACAATATACATTCCTGAAGGCTCCTAGCTCCAATTCCTGTTGGCTCCAATGACTGAATTTGATCAAGGGCTTTTTCTGTGATATCAATAGTGGTCTCTAATGAGCTTGCCCATTCTTCCATTTCGATATCCAAATAGCCATCCTCATCCAACGAGTCAATTCCAAACTCAATAATCTTTCTTAAATCGTCATCCATTGTGAGCATAAACATTTGGCTCTTCAATTGATCATACATTGTCAGCTCTGATTGATTGATCTCTCCAATGGATTGCACGCTCGTATTTGCTGGACTATACTGTGCCCAGTCCATATCCGAATGGATTTCCTCAATTAATGGATTCTCGTTGGCAACCTCTTTTAAGTAATCGGTCAATTCACCGCTTGTAAGTTGTAAAATATTAATCGATTGCATTAGTGACTGATTCATTTTCCATTGTAATGATTGTTTTAAGACTAGCTTTTGTTGCATTATCATCACTCCTTAAATCATATCACTCCCTTCTATTTTGCCATTGTTATCCGTAAATGTCATTAGTGGATTTACTACTGTAAAACGTACACATAGGAAATAATAAAAAAAGAAGCTCCAATAGTTTATGGAAGCTTCTCAAAAGTTAACGATTACGATTCAATTACCTTATTTTCCATCCTGCCGATTTTTTCAATTTCCATCGCTACAATGTCCCCATCTTTTAAGAATTGTGGTGGGTTCATCGCTAAACCGACACCATCCGGGGTACCTGTTAGAATAATATCACCTGGATTTAAAGTTATTAGATCGGAGATAAACGCAATCAAGAAAGGTATATCAAATATTAAATGACTTGTATTCGAAGATTGCCTTTCTTCACCATTCACATACGACTTAATAGCTAAATTGGACGGATCTCCTACTTCATCGGGAGTAACAACCCAAGGACCGATTGGTGTTGTTCGATCCAATGTTTTTCCCTGTAACCACTGTGGTGTCCTTTTCTGTAAGTCTCTGGCTGATACATCATTCGCAATCGTATAGCCAGCAATGTATTCCAATGCATCAGCCTTTTTCACTTTAGAAGCTTCTTTACCGATTACAATAGTAAGCTCAACCTCGTAATCCAATTTATTCGTGGAGGCTGATTTCGCAATTGCATCTTCCGGCCCTATCAATGCATTTGTGAATTTAGCAAAGAGTACAGGAAAGTCTGGAATTTCACTTTGCATTTCCGCAACATGATCAGCATAGTTTTTTCCGATACAAATAATTTTCGATGGGGAAGATATGGGAGTACCCACGTTTACTTCTCCTTTCGCATACGAGAATTTCTCTGTACTGTTGCTTAATATATATTCATAAGCTTCCTTCGCCTTTTCGATTACACTGTTACCTATAGAAAAAAATTTATTTGGTTCAGCGGGGAAAACTTGTTCAATTGCAGTTAATGTATCTTTTTCTGTATATGATATAAGCTTTTGGCGATAAGCTTCCTGAAGATCAACTACTCGATCTCCCACCATGCAGCCGATTCTCCAGGTTTTCTTGTTTTTGGTTTGATAACTAATCAGTTTCATTTTTCGCGTCTCTCCTATTTTATCGTGTTTTTTCTATATAAAAGTGCGTTGAAAAGAAAAGCTGCGTATATGTATATGCACCATACCTAGCTTGCAGATTTCGACTCTATCGCATTAGTATCCTTTTTATTTTTTATATAATTTAGCGCAAATACGACTGCAACAATTAGTAATCCAACAATATCTGTTGTCGTTTCAGGGACAATCATCATAAGTGAACCTGCACCTAAAATTATTCTGAAAACCACATTTAGATATGTTTTAAAATAACCTTCCAGTGCTGCCCCTAGACCGATAATTCCAATAAGCGCAGTTGCCGTGATTAGGATCACTTCCATTATTGGAGGGAATGGAAACTCGGTTGCATTTACTGGTAATCCAGTTGTATCAATTAAGAGCATTGCCGGGTTATAAACAAACAGATAAGGGATGATAAACCCTGCAAGTGCTAAACGTAATGCAATGAACCCTGTCCGCATCGGATCCCCACCCGAGATACCTGCTCCTGCAAATGCTGCAAGTGCAACCGGTGGTGTGATGTTTGCAAAGATACCGAAATAAAATACAAACAGATGCGCAACTAATATCGGTATGCCAAATTCAGCAAGTGCAGGTGCTGTCATAGTTGCGGTAATAATGTAGGCCGGTATGGATGGTAACCCCATTCCTAAAATAATGGATGCTATCATTGTAAGGAACAATGTTAAGAATAGGGAACCTGAACCAATACTCGTAATTGCTGATGTCATTACCGATCCAAAGCTCGTTAGGTTTACAACTCCAATAATGATACCCACCACCGCACAAGCAATCATTACAGATAGAGACTGTCTAGCTCCATTTTCCAATGCATCAAGGATATCTTTAATACCCATTCTACTAACTTTTCGGAATGAAGCTATAATTACAGTAAGAATAATCGTGTAAAATGCTGAGAAACCAACGGGTATCCCCATATATAGCATTACAACAAGACCAACGATTGGAAGCAGTAAATGTCCTCTTTCTTTCAAGACATCTTTAGCCCTTGGCAAATCAGCTTTTGGAATACCTTTTAAATTTCTTCTTCCTGCCCGAAAATGCACTTGCATAATAACCGCCAGAAAATAAAGTACCGCTGGAATTAATGCTGCCAAGGCGATGGTTCCATAAGCAATCCCGGTCGTCTCCGCCATTATAAAGGCACTTGCACCCATGATTGGCGGTAGAATCTGACCACCAATCGAGGCACTCGCTTCAACTGCACCTGAAAAGTTTTTCGAATAACCGATTTTTTTCATTAATGGGATCGTAAAAGCGCCCGTGCCAACTACATTTGCCACCGCAGCTCCATTAATGCTCCCCATAAAACCACTGGAAATAACAGCTACTTTTGCAGGTCCTCCTTGTTTACTTCCTGCAAGTGCCATTGCTAAGTCATTAAATAACTGGCCCATTCCTGACTTTGTTAGAAATGCTCCAAATAAAATAAATAGGAATATAAATTGGACGGAAGCACCAATTGCAGTCGAAAATAGCCCTTCCGTTTTCAAGTATAACTGTCCAAATATATCTCCCATATCAAATGGTCTGGTCATCAGCATATTTGGCAGCCAATCCATATAACTGATAAAAGGATAAGCCAGGAATAACAAAGCAAGGATTGGTAAAATAAGTCCTGTCACTCTTCTCGCTGCTTCTAATACCAAAATGACAGTTAAAACTGCAAATACAATATCCATTGTATTTGGTATTCCACCACGTGTAGTCACAATGGCATTATATTCAATAATTAAATATAGTGAGGAAGCTATGCTCAGAAGAAAGAGTAACCAGTCATATGCTGGTACGGCTGCTCTGTTTTGTCTTTTAAAGGTAGGGTAAATTAAATAGATGAGTGCCATCCCTACAGACATATGTATAGACCTTTGCAGGAGGGCAGGTATTGGATTATATGTAACATATAAATGGTATATAGAATATAAAATGGCAAGGATTGAAATACCAATCGCAACTTTCTTGTTTTTCAATTTTCTTACTCTGGATTCCGTATCATATTTTTCCAATACTTCTTGTGTTTTGGCATCTTCACCTACTTCGGGAGTAGTTTTTTCGATGATTGATTCTTGATTTTTTTCTGTCATAAAAATTCGCCTCCTATGTACTCCCAAATATGTAAATATTCAACTGAGATATTTACACTTTCGTAGTCATCCGTTAAATCATACAAACGAATCACAGCATCACTAGTAGTAATTGTAGTTTTCACATTCTCTGAGACTGTAAGATTCATCTCTTGCATTCGTTGTTCAATCTTCATATGCACATAACCATCATCTGAGTCAATTACCTCCGCATCTGATGGAACTCCTGCTCCAAACGTCTTAAAATACGTTTCCGTGAGAATAAGTTCATCCCCATCACGTAAATAGGTCTCTACCCATTCTGCTTTCTCTACGGAGTGAATCCATTGCAATTCGAAATGATCACTTGTTATAAAATACGTCTTATGACCGAAATCAAGTTGGATAACAGGAACCCTGTATAAAAGAGAAAAGAGGAGCACAATTATACATGCGCTCCATAAACTCTTCTTACTGTTCATTATAGTAGCGTTCTGCCCCAGGATGCAGAGGTGCTACTAGTCCTTCCTGTGCTGCTTCCAACGAAATATCGGCTGCCGCCTGATGAGAGTTTACGAGACTATCAAGACTTTCAAAGAACGTCTTTGTCAGTTCATAAACATCATCCTCACTCATATCTGCATGAACAACTAGAGCATTCATAATTGCAGCGGTTGGAATTGGTTCGTCATTTCCATAAGTGCCTTCTGGTATTTCCATCGCTACAAAATAGGATTCATCCTGTGCAATTTGTTCTACGTCATCCGGGTCAACTGTAACTAGTCGGATATCTAATGTCTCCGATAATTCGAGAAGAGATGCGTTTGGCAATCCACTTGTAAGAAATGCTGCATCCAATTGACCTGCTCGCAAGCCATCTGCTGCTTCTGCATATCCTAAATAATCAACCTCGATATCATCATATGTAATACCATGACCTTCCAGCAGTGTGCGGGCATTTACTTCCACACCGGAGTTTTGATCTCCTACTGCAATACGCTTACCTTTTAAATCTTCAAATGTTTCAATACCTGAATCAGCAGTTGTCACAATTTGAACAAAGTTAGGATAAAGTGCAGCGATTTGGTTTACTTTTTCTGCTGGTTGCTCAAAGCTAACCTCGCCGGCTACAGCCTGACTGACAACGTCACTCATTGTAAAAGCAAGCTCTACCTTGTCCTGTTCCAGTAAATTTACGTTTTCTACGGAAGCACCTGTTGTTTGCGTTCTTGAGTTCACACCATATTCAGAGCTATATTTGTCAGCTAATGTCGTAGCAATAATATTATAAGGACCAGAAGCTCCACCAGTAGCGATGGTGACAATACTTGTATCAAGTCCTTCCCCATCTCCACCTTCTGCTGAATCACTATTACCATTACCACATGCTGCCAGAACGCTACCTGCTAATAGTGTTGTAGCAAGAAAATAACCTATTTTTTTCTTCATCAAAAAAATCCCCCCTTTGTTATATTACAGAAATCCATAAACACTAAATGAAATGGCTTTCATAATCTATATTATTTAAATTATTTATTATTGTCAATACATTTCATATTGTTTTTAACGGTTAAATCAGTAATAATTAAATACATTGACGTTATATAAATGATAGGTTGATATAATACAGCATAATAGCAAGCTATACAAATTCAATGAACGTTTAGCACGAGGGGGCTCACCAGCCGCCCGTGGAAAGCGAAGTATATTTCCCCGGAGCGGTCGCCCAGGTTACTATTCTTGTTTCACGGTTTATATATTCTCTGCTATAACGACAATTTTGTAGAAAAGATTTTATATATTCAATAGAGAGCTCATAATATAATGTTGGGAGTGTGTTCGTTATGATTATCGTTTATACCGATGGTGCATCTAGTGGTAATCCTGGGTGGAGCGGTGCAGGAGTTTACATACAAGCAGGAGGAAGCAACTATGAATATTCCTTTCCCCTGGGAATGTTATCCAACCATGAAGCAGAATTTCACGCAATTATAAAAGCTCTTGAAATCTGTAAAGAATCTTTCCCAAATGAAATATTATCATTTCGATCAGATTCGAAAGTTGTCGTAGATGTTATTGAAAAAGATGTTACGAAGAATAAACTTTTCCATCCCTTGCTTGAAATAATTAGAGAGAATTACAGTGCTTTCCCATATTTCTTTATCAAATGGATTCCTGAAAAACAAAATCTTCACGCAGATGTATTGGCAAGAAAAGCAATTCGACTACAATAACAGAAAAGTTAAACATATCTCCTCGTGCAAATTTAACTTATTTAGCTTATACTAGTTTTACAGAAAAGATGACTAGGGGGATACGCATGAATGACGTTTCGCTTCGGGAACAGAGTATTGTACTGATTGGCTTTATGGGGGTTGGTAAAACAACAATCGGCAGAGCTGTTGCAAAAAAATTATACAGAGATTTCATTGATATAGATGAGGAGATTGAAAAAAAATTCAATTTGCCCACTCCAGATATTTTCAAAAAGTACGGAGAGAAAAAATTTAGGGAAACTGAAAAAGAAATCATTATTCATTCATGCAAACAAAAACTGAAGATTATTTCAGTTGGCGGCGGGGCATTTTTACAGGAGGAAATTCGGAAAGCCTGCTTGTCGGAATGTATCATCTTTTTCCTCGATCTATCCTGGGATTCATGGAAAGAGAGAATTAGTTTACTTATTGATAGCAGACCAGTTCTTCAGGGAAAGAATATCGAAGAAATAGAAAAACTCTTCTACGAGAGACAGCCCATTTACGAAGGGCACCATTCCCGAGTAATTACTGACAATCTCGTTGAAGATGAAGTAGCAGATTATATTACAGACTCACTAAAAACAGCATGGGATATTTACGAACCGAATGGAAACTAAGAAAGACAAGGAGCTATTGGCTTCCTTGTCTTTCTTAGTTTTATACTTGTAAATTTTCTATTCTAATCAACTATGCCCATACAGCTACAATACTCTTTTGTCGTCTGTATGATGATTAGTAAATACCTATTGAAGCAAGCAAAATTGCTGCAATAATAGATACAATTGGAATTAGTACAGCTACAACAAAAATATCTTTGTAACTATCTTTGTGTGTCATTCCAGTAATGGTTAATAGTGTCAATACTGCTCCATTATGTGGAAGTGCATCCAATCCACCTGAGGAAAGCGAGGCAACCCGGTGAAATGCTTCAGGATCAATGCCCGTATTCATTGCAATTTCATAATACTTTGAGCCAAGTGCTTCAAGGGCTATACCCATACCTCCCGAAGCTGAACCAGTTGCTCCAGCAAGTATATTGACTGCAACCGCTTCTGAAATCAATGGATTGCCTTTAATACCCATTAATAACTCCGTCAGACGATTAAACCCAGGAACTGCCTGAACAACCGTACCGAAACCAACTGCTGCACTCGTATTGATGATTGCTGTAACTGATCCGGTTGCACCACCATTTATTGCTTTTACAAATCCTTTAAATTTCGAAATGTTCAACAACATTAGTAAAATGATCCCTGATAGTAATGCAACTACTATATCCCATTTTAATAAGTTCAGCGTAAGAAGTACGGTTAATAATGGTAAAATCGATAATATAAAATGCGGTGTATCCCCATCTACATTGATAATTTTATTATCTTTCGGTTCTGTATATGTTTCCCCTTTTGCAGTCAACTGCTTTTCACGCCATCTTAAATAATAATACCCACCGACGGCCATAATTATAGCTGCTACAATACCCATGATTGGTGCCGCCATCGCATCTGTCATAAAATATTCTGTTGGAATGAGGTTCTGAATTTGTGGTGTTCCTGGCACGGCTGTCATCGTAAATGTAAATGCCCCAAGTGCAACGGTTCCTGGAATTAAACGTCTACTAATATTTGCTTCCTTGAAAAGCGTCAATGCTAGTGGATAAACTGCAAATACCACGACGAACAAGCTAACCCCACCATAAGTAAGTACGGCACAAGAGACTAATACACCTAAGATTGCCCGTTTTGTACCAATGACCTTCGTAAAGGCAACGGCAACTGACTTTGCCATTCCCGTGTCTTCCATTAATTTCCCAAAGATTGCTCCTAGCATAAATACCGGGAACCAGCTTTTAGCAAAGTTAACAAACCCACTCATATACGTATTGGTATATGCATCCAACAAATCAAGCCCACCAGTTAGCGCCACTACCCCAGCAGCAATTGGTGCGATCCATATGATAGACCATCCTAAATATGCTAAGCCCATTAAGACGATTAAGCCTAAAATAATACCAAACATACTACCCCTCCTCTTTTCTCTTTTTAAATAACTTCAACAATCATCGCGATTCCTTGACCTCCACCGATACAGAGGGAAGCAATACCGTATTGCTGATCGCGTCTTTTCAATTCTTTGATCACGCTGTACAACACCCTTGTTCCACTTGCCCCTATTGGATGTCCTAAAGCAATGGCTCCTCCATTAACATTCACTTTTTCGCGGTCTAATCCGAGTTCCTTTTCTACTGCTAGATATTGCGATGCAAAAGCTTCATTCACTTCAATTAGATCAATATCATTCAAAGTAAGACCTGCTTTTTCGAGTGCTCGTTTTATAGCTGGTACAGGTCCTATCCCCATGTAAGACGGATCGACTCCAGCAATACCATAAGAGACTATTTTTGCTAGTGGTTGCAGATCATTACGTCGAACATAGCTTTCTCCGGCAACAATTACTGCTCCTGCACCATCATTAATTCCACTTGCATTTCCACCTGTGACAGATCCATCCTTTTTAAAAGAAGGTTTAAGTGCAGCCAGCTTCTCAACTGTTGTATCTTCACGAATATGTTCATCCGAATCTACTATAACTGTTCCTTTTCTTGTTTTTACTTCAACCGGAACGATTTCTTCTGCAAACTTCCCTGTTTTCCTGGCAATTGCTGCACGCTGATGACTTAAACAAGCATACGCATCTTGCTCATCACGCGTAATCGAATACTTTTCTGCCAGATTCTCAGCGGTTACACCCATTCCTGATCCGATATATTCATCTGTTAAAGCTGCCCATAACATGTCATCTACTTGAGGCGTTTTTAGTTTTGTTCCAAATCTGCTTCCTCTCATTGCGTAAGGCGAAAGACTCATATTCTCTACTCCACCAGCCAGTGCTACTTGCCCATCACCAAGCATAATGGATTGTGCAGCTGAAACTACCGATTGCAGTCCTGACCCACATAAACGATTAACAGTTAAGGCTGGACTTGATAAAGGAAGCCCCGTTTTTAAAGCGATATGTCTCGATAAATATGGAGCGTTTTTTGCTGAATGAATGACATTGCCCAAAAACGAAAAATCGATATCCGCAGCATCAATACCACTGCGACGAATGGCTTCTTTACTTACAGTTACACCGAGTTCTGTTGGGTCAACATCTTTTAGGTCTCCCCCGAAAGTCCCAAAAGGTGTACGAGCTCCTTCTAAAATATATATATTTTCCATTTTCCCACTCCCCTATAATTTCAGAATTCTATTGTGCCGTATATCCTCCATCGAGAACAACAGCCTGACCTGTAACTCCTTTTGCTTTATCGCTCGCCAGAAACATTGTATAATCTGATATTTCTTGTACTTCTAAAAGCCTCTTTTGCGGTACTAATGGATAGAGTACTTCCTCCAGAACATTTTCCAATGGTACATTCCGGTTTTTTGCAAGATCTTCAAATTGTCCTCGGACTAACGGCGTATCGACATATCCAGGACAAATCGCATTGACAGTGACTCCATCTGCAGCACTTTCCAATGCCGCTACCTTCGTTAAACCAATTAAACCATGCTTGGCACTGTTGTAGGCTGCTTTTCCAGCAAAACCAATTAGTCCATTAATGGATGCCATATTAATAATACGTCCAAATCCCTGTTTTTTCATAACTGGTAATACATGTTTTGTAGCTATAAATGGCGCAACCAACATGACTTTCAACATAAACTCATATTTTTCTGTCGGAAACTCCTCTAATGTTGCAACATGCTGTAATCCAGCATTGTTAATTAGAACATCTAGTCTGCCGTACTTTTCAACTGCATAATCGAGCGCTTGTTGTAACTCTTCTTCTTTAGTGACATCACACTTTAAACCAATACAGTCATAGCCATCTTTGCTCAATTTTTCAGAGACTTCCTTTACTTTTTCCGTGTTAATGTCTGAAAAAACAACTTTAGCGCCATCTTTTGCAAACGCAACACCAATTTCATATCCAATTCCACTTGCAGCACCAGTAATAAAAACCACTTTATTTTCTACCATACTAATCCCCTCCATTTGTCTATTTTATATTTATCAATAGGTTCCTATTTGCAGATCTTCACTTATTTTCAGGTCCGCTTCCGTTGATGCAATAACTTCATCAACTGTCCATCCTTTTGCAACTTCCATTAACATCAGACCATCGTTTACTACTTCAATGACAGCCCGGTCGGTAATAACACGATTTACTACGTTTTTACCTGTTAATGGTAAGCTGCATTGCTTCAATATTTTTGGTTCTCCTTTTTTATTCACATGGTCCATGATGATAACAATTTTCTTAGCGCCATGCACAATATCCATTGCACCACCCATGCCTTTAATCATTTTTCCAGGTATCATCCAATTAGCTAAATCACCTGCCTCAGATACTTCCATTCCTCCAAGTATCGCAAGATCTAAATGCTCCCCGCGTATCATCGCAAAAGACTCTGCATTACTGAAATAGGAGGCACCTTTCTGCGCAGTTACCGTTTCCTTGCCCGCATTAATCAAATCGGGATCTACTTCCTCTTTTAATGGTGACTTACCGATTCCGAGTAAGCCATTTTCCGATTGAAGTACTACTTGCTTTCCATCCTGAATATAATTTGCAACCATTGTTGGCATCCCAATGCCCAGATTAACATAGGAACCGCTTACAATTTCCTTCTCTGCTCTTTTTGCAATTCTCTCTCTAATCGTTGCCTTATCCATTTGTTTCTCCATTCTAAGATAACCTCCTTTAAGCTTCTTGTCTGATTGTCAGACGTTCGATTTTCTTCACCTGTTTTCCTTCAATTAAACTTTGTACATATATTCCTGGTGTGTGAACATGATCCGGATCGATTGTACCGGTTTCAACTAATTGTTCAACCTCAGCTATCGTAACTTTTCCTGCAGATGCCATCATGGGGTTAAAATTTTGTGCAGTTTTGTTATAAATAAGATTTCCATCTTTATCTCCTACAGCAGCTCGAATAAGACTGAAATCAGCCTTTAATGCTGTTTGAAGTAAATATTCTTTATTGTCAAATTGCCTAACTTCCCCGCCCTCAGCTATCGGTGTTCCTACTCCAGCTGGTGTATAGAAGGCCGGGATACCAGCTCCACCTGCACGGATCCTTTCAGCCAATGTACCTTGAGGCGTTAACTCAACCTCCAGTTCACCCGAAAGTACCTGACGTTCAAATTCTTTATTTTCTCCTACATAGGATCCTATCATCTTATCAATCTGCTTATTCTTCAGGAGTAAGCCAAGCCCCCAGTCATCCACACCACAATTATTGGAAATTACCGTCAAATGTTTGACTTGTAAATCTACCAGTGCAAGAATAAGATTTTCCGGTATTCCAACAAGTCCAAATCCACCTACCATGATTGTAGAGCCGTCTTTAATATCCTTTACTGCTTCGTCGAATCTTGTATAAATTGTTTTCATATCACACACTCCCTTCCACCTATATACAAGCAAAAATCATGCCAACTTTTTCTATTTAAGAATATACTTTACCATAGCCAAAAAAAATGAAAAATAAAAAAACCTATTTCCGGAATGATGGAAAATAAGTTTCGATTTGGTTATTCGCTAAATGTAAACCCTTACTTCAGGCGGTTTATGATGCTTTTTCCAGAAAACCGGAATTCTTTCCTAGATTCCGGAAATTTACAAGCCGTACTTTTTCAGTTTTTCATAGAAACTGGATTTACCAACCCCAAGAAGTTTTGCTGCTTTTGTTCTATCATTGTTTACTTTTTTTAATGCTTGTTCTATTGCTTGCTTCTCTGTTCTGTTCATGATTTCCTTTAAGCTCGTTCCTTGCTTAAGAATAAAAGGAGTGGCCTGCATTTGTTCTGGAAGGTCTTCTAGCTTAATCGTATCAGAGTTTGTAAGATGCACAGCAGACTCAATTACATTTTCGAGTTCACGCACATTTCCCGGCCATTGATATTGCAGAAAAAATTCCTTTACAGATTCATCAAAGTCTAGCACCCTTTTACCGGAACGTCTGGTTATTTTCCCAAGCAGATAGTTTGCGATGACTCGAATATCCTCTGACCTATCCCGTAATGGCGGAATCTTGATTTGAACTACATTGATCCGATAAAACAAATCTTTTCTAAAACGGTTTTCTTCAATTAATTGTTCTAATGGCTGGTTCGTTGCAGCAATAATCCTGACATCGACTTTTTGCACTTTTTCCGAACCAATGGCTTCTACTTCTCCTTCCTGTAGCACACGAAGAATCTTGACCTGTGCATTTAATGGCATATCACCAATTTCATCCAGAAAGAGTGTTCCACCGTCAGCAAGTTGAAATTTACCCAGTTTACCACCCTTTACAGCTCCAGTAAAAGCACCTTCCACATAGCCAAACAGTTCGGATTCCAGAAGTTCTTCCGGAATAGCTGCACAGTTAATTTTTATAAATGGTTTTGCACTGCGCTCACTTAAGTGATGGATACTATGGGCAAACAATTCCTTTCCCGTACCACTATCACCCTTTAAGAGTACAGATACATCGCCTGAAGATACTTTTTTAATTTTTTCCTTCACTTTGTTCAATTGATCTGAACTGCCCACAATATCATGTAGGGAATAGATGGCACCACTTTGATTGATTAGTTTTTTTCGATATTGTTCGATTTCTAGTAAAAGATCTTTAATGTGGGAATTCATTTTCATCCATTCTTTCGTATCCCGGTATAAAACAGTCCCTACCGCCCCAACGATTTTTCCGTTTGCGTACAATGGCACCCTATTAGCAATCATATAATTACCCCGAATATACTGGATATCCGCAATCTCTTCTTTACCTGTTTTCACAACGATGTGCATTCTCGTATTTTCTATAACATCTTCCACATGTTTACCAATAGCTTCTTCCTTCTCAACATCTATAAATTCACAATAATTATCATTTAAATATGTCAGCATTCCCTGATTATCCACTACTACAAAGCAAAAATTTGATTTCTCGAAAACGGTTTCAATAATTTCTTCCCTATATGGACTGTCCAAGAGCATATTCTCATCCCTCCGCAAGGTATTAAATTGTTATAGATTCGTTTAGAGAAAAGGACAAGAGAAATGATGCATTCTCTTGTCCCAACTCGTTCATTTAAGCGCGCCCGGAGGGATTTGAACCCCCGGCAAACCTGGTACCGGAAACCAGTGCTCTATCCAACTGAGCTACGGGCGCATGTATGTGATTAAATTTGACACATTCACTATTATAACGTCGTTTGCGATTAGAAACAAGTCTTTTTTTAGTATTCACTGTATAATTAATAACTCCACATTCGCACCACTAAAAAAAGTTCAAACGTTTAGCTGGGTTAAACTTAGAATCTCTCAAATGATCACCCTGATAACCTTGGTAAAAATAAGGCTATTTTCATAACTTGTTGTTTTTTAAACATAGCAGAGTTGAGATAAACTGCGAACTAGGATATGTCTTTTCAGCGACCGCTCTGGGAAATATACTTCGCTTTCCGCGGGCGGCTGGTGAGCCCCTTCATGCTAGCGCATTTCAGTGTCTCACCTATGCCTCTCTCCCGCAGGAGTCTTCGTATATTTCCCAGAGCTGGTTAGAAGGTTGCTGACAATGACTACATTTGCTAATAGCTAAAACAGCTTCACCAGTCCGGGTGAGCGGCGGGCGGTGACTCCTGCGGGAACAACACGTGTCCGAAGACCAGAAGAGTGGTTTTCTCTTCGGGGCTGAGGCCGTGCCCGCGGAAAGCATCCGCCCAGAGCGATCCCGGACGGCGGGAAAAGCAGTTACTAATTGAAACCAATCAACCAGCAGTTACTTCGGAGTTTATAGAAAATGCGATGATAATAAGCAGCAAAATGAACGAAAAAAAGCCTTGGAGTCTATATGTATCCAAATTGCTCTAAGCAAACAGTTAATCCAAAGTCAACTTGAGCAGTGTTTCTCCAGCCCTCCTAATTCTACCAAGGATTATTTGTCAATTTCACTCTGCGAAAGTTAAGTTAATAACTATATAGTCTAATACGTTTATAAAGATGAAAAAAGGGAATCATGAAAAAGTATATTTTTTTCTAAAGGTGAATCTTTTCGTTTGACCTTTATTGACCTTTAAGCTATTATGAAAATATATCCAAATATAAGGATTTTAATGTTACAGACTAAGGGAGGATTTACAAATGAATTTAGTACCTACAGTTATCGAACAAACCAACCGTGGAGAGCGCGCATATGATATTTACTCACGTTTACTTAAAGACCGTATTATTTTACTCGGAAGTGGAATTGACGACAATGTTTCCAACTCAATCGTTGCACAGTTACTCTTCCTAGAAGCAGAAGATCCGGATAAAGATATTTCCTTATACATTAACTCACCAGGTGGATCAATCACAGCTGGTATGGCAATCTTCGATACGATGAATTTCATCAAACCAGATGTATCTACAATCTGCATCGGTATGGCAGCATCTATGGGTGCATTCTTACTTACTGCTGGTCAAAAAGGCAAACGCTATGCATTACCAAACAGTGAAATTATGATACACCAACCATTAGGCGGTACACAAGGTCAGGCTACTGATATTGAAATCCATGCAAGACGCATTATTGAAATCAAGAAAAGAATGAATGAAATTATGGCAGAAAAAACTGGCCAACCACTTGAAGTCATTGAACGTGATACGGAACGTGATAACTTCATGACTGCTCAAGCATCTGTTGATTATGGTTTAATTGATCAGATCTTGCAACGCAAGGAAGAAAAAGAAGAAAAATAATAGCAAAAAATCCCTTTCATTAAACTGAAAGGGATTTTTTCTTTTGGTTATTCCTTTTCAACGAATGATGCCAAATGATCCAATGCTTCTTGTTCATCAGAACCTTCAGCAATCAGTTTGATAACTTCACCTTTTGTAATGGCGAGACTCATTAAGCCCATTATACTTTTAGCATTAACCTTTTTTTCACCTTTCTCCAGAAATAAATGTGCAGAATAGCGATTAGCCTCCTGAACAAACTGTGCTGCAGGTCTTGCCTGCAATCCTGTATCTAATTCAACTGTTATTGACTTTTCTACCAAGTCACTCATCCTCCCCTATTTAGGAAACGCTATCAAATTAATATACGACAATAGCTAGAAGAAGCTAGCATACTGTCCTTTTTATTTTAATTCATTATATTCTTTAAATTATCAGTATTATATCACGAATAGATAATCAAATGAACTATTTGTTATCCCTATTATCTAACAATTGTTTCTCCACTTCTGATTCGATCTGCAAAGTCATCAATTTTTTTCAACCGATGATTTACACCTGATTTGGAAATTTTGCCGCCTGTTACTAATTCCCCTAATTCCTTTAATGAAACATCTTCATGTTGAACACGCAGTTTTGCTATTTCCTGAAGTTTATCTGGAAGCTGGTCCAGACCCACCGTTTCATCAATAAATTTTATGTTCTCTATTTGCCGGAAAGCAGCTCCGATTGTTTTATTCAAGTTTGCCGTTTCACAATTCACGAGACGATTAACAGAATTTCGCATGTCTCTAATAATCCGAACGTCTTCAAATTTAAACAATGCAATATTTGCACCAATGATACTTAAAAACTCCGTAATTTTTTCTGCTTCTTTAAGGTAAACAATATAACCATTCTTCCGTTCCAATGTGCGTGCTCGCAAATTAAATGAATTTAGCAGTTCGCATAATGCATCATTGTGCACCTGGTAATAGTTGGATATCTCCAGATGATAAGATGACGTTTCTGGATTATTGATAGAACCACCTGCGAGAAAAGCCCCACGTAAGTAGGCCCTTTTACAGCACGTCTTATCCAAATATTTCTTGGAAATAGTTCTTACAACTGTATAATGATCACGGATAATATCGAGGTCCTTCAAAAATTGCTCCACATCCTCTTTCATCCGAACAATATATACATTATTCTTCTTTAGTTTCATCTTTTTTCGAACAAGAAGCTCCACAGGCAGTGAATAGCTGGATTTGATTAACGTATAGATTCTTCTTGCAATCGCAGCATTTTCGGTTTGTACATCAAGTGAATACTCCTGTCTTGAAAGGGAGACTGCTCCATTCATACGGATTAATGCTGCAAGCTCTGCAAATTTACAACACTCTTCGATTTCCATCGTTGTTAGTTCCTTTTTAATTTCGGAAGCAAAGGACATATTTAGACTCCCCCTTTACTAAAAATTCTAAGATATATTATCTATCTATTTTCCATAACGGAATACAGTAATTTAGCTATTTTATTATTATCATGTCGCAACATAAATTGAGTGTGGTCAATAATGTCCCCTTCAATAATCTCCAGTCCCATATCAATCAGCCGTTCCATGTCGTATTCAACGGGTTCGGCATTTTCTTCTGCATAAACAGCGCGAATGGATTTATCGATTACTTCGTTATTCACGACAATTGCATCAAGGCATTCACTACCAATATGATCACTTATAGCACGTACGTGGTCTGATGCAGAATATCCGGTCGTTTCACCTGCCTGTGTCATTACATTACAGACATATACAACTTTAGCTTTCGTATCTCGAAGCGCCTCTTTAACTTGAGGAATGATTAAGTTTGGCATAATGCTTGTATAAAGACTTCCTGGTGAAATGACAACGAGATCTGCTGCATCGATCGCTCTAACAGCATTAGGTAGTGGCTTCACTGGCTGTGGTCTTATAAATACACGTTTAATACGCTTATTAGAGAGTGGAATACTAGATTCTCCGGACACAATTGTACCATCTTCCATTTCGGCATGAAGAGACATGTTCTCATTAGAGATTGGATAAATTTTACCCTTTACGTTCAGCACACGCGAAATTTCTTTAATGCCCGTATTGAAATTTCCAGTTACCGAAGTCATTGCAGCAAGCAATAAATTACCCATTGAATGCCCAGAGAGCCCATTCCCCTCAGAGAATCGGTGTTGAAATAATTCCAATAGCATCGGCTCTGCATCAGATAATGCTGCAATTACATTTCGTATATCTCCCGGAGCTGGAATTGCCATTTCATTTCTTATTCTTCCTGTACTGCCTCCATCATCTGCAACCGTCACAAGTGCGGTAAGTTCGATTGGCAGATTTTTAAGACCTCTTAATAATACAGGCATACCAGTTCCTCCACCAATAACAACTACTCGTGGCAACTTCTGCTTACTCATATTAATGTCCCTTTCTTTTATCAATATCCCGATGACTTACATGAGTAATATAGTTGGAGGTTAGCTCTCTTGCGAAAAACTCTGATAATGCTACGGAACGGTGCTGTCCGCCCGTACATCCAATCGCTACTACCAGTTGGGATTTCCCCTCTTTTTTATATTGAGGAAGCATAAACTTTAACAAATCGAGAACTTTTTCATTGAATTTTTGTGTATCGGACCATTTAAATACGTAGGATGCAACTTCTTGATTCAAACCTGTTAAAGGTTGAAGGTTGGCAACGTAATGAGGGTTTGGAAGAAAGCGTACATCAAAAACCAAGTCAGCATCGATAGGCAAACCATATTTAAAACCGAAAGATAGAAAATGAACAGAAAATATTTCCTGTTTTTCTTCGGAGTAGTTTTTTAATATTTTCTCTCGCAAGTCTCGTGGTTTTAAAGCCGTTGTGTCAATTATTCGTTGAGAACGTCCCCTTAATTCATCCAAAATTTCCCGTTCCTGGGTAATCCCGTTTAATGGGAGACCTCCAGTAGAAAGAGGGTGAGAGCGTCGCGTTTCTTTATATCGTGAAACCAATACTTCATCCTTTGCATCCAGAAACAGAATGTGTTCTTGTAGCCAATCTTCACGACCTAATATACCCAAAGCTTCAACTAGTGAATCAAAGAATTCACGCCCACGTAAATCCATTCCCAATGCTACTTTGCGTATATTATTGGTGGAATCCTTCATCAGTTCTAGAAATTTCGGCAATAATGCTGGGGGCAGGTTATCCACGCAATAGTATCCCAAATCTTCAAAGCTCTGGATGGCAACCGTTTTACCGGCACCTGACATACCTGTTATAATAACCAATTTTGTTTCGTGTTCATTACTCATATTGTTTACTCCCCTTCTAAACATCTCAAAGCGACGAAGACATTGTAATCAAATTACTAAAGTTTCTCTATACATATTGCATATCAGCAAAGACTGTATTCACAATTGTTCACCATATTAAATGTTATTCCACCTTCATTATACTATGAACGGTTCGCTTCCAACAAGGGTATGAAATACGATTTTATCCCTTCGACAAATTGGGACAAGATGAATCCATAAAAAAGGCACAGGTGACATTCACCTGTGCAATAAACTAATTTATCTATTAAAAGGGGGTCAATTAGTTATTTATAGTGTACCCCATTTATGTTTCGAATGTATTACAGGACGATTAAAAAGCAATTACTCTTAGTAAATTTTTTTACACATTTTTTATTTATTTTGCTGCTTTCAATTCTTCTGCCAATTCCTCTACATACTTTATTGCAGCTTCTGCAGCAATACTCCCATCACCCGTTGCTGTCACAATTTGTCGAAGTGTTTTCTCGCGAATATCTCCCGCAGCAAAAATCCCTGGTATACTAGTCTCCATTTGTTCATTAGTCGGTAGATAACCTTCATCATTTGTAATACCCAGTGACTTAAATGGTTCACTTAAAGGAACCATACCAATATAGACGAAAACACCGTCCACATCAAAATCGTATACTTCACCAGAATTTTTATTTTGAAGCGTTACACTGCTTACTTTTCCTTCTGGACCATTGATTTTATTAATAACCGTGTCCCAGATAAAGTTAATTTTTTCATTATCAAATGCACGCTGCTGAATAATCTTTTGTGCACGAAGTTCATCGCGTCGGTGAACAACTGTAACCTTATCCGCAAAACGGGTTAGGTAGATTCCCTCTTCAACCGCAGAATCTCCTCCACCAATAACGACAAGATTTTTTTGTTTGAAAAACGCTCCATCACAAACGGCACAATAGGAAACGCCACGTCCACCAAGCTCTTCTTCACCTTCGATACCCAATTTTTTATATTGTGCACCGGTAGTTATAATTAGTGATCTTGTTTGATACTCTTTACTGCTTGTGATAATTGTTTTATGATCTCCATGATCAATAACTTCTTTTATATCACCATAGGCATATTCTGCGCCAAACTTTTTGGCATGATCATACATTTTATTGGAAAGATCCGGTCCTAATATATGATCGAATCCAGGATAGTTCTCTACATCTTCTGTATTTGCCATTTGTCCACCGGGAATACCACGCTCCAGCATTAGTGTATCTAAACTTGCTCGTGAAGCATACACTGCTGCTGTCATACCTGCAGGTCCTGCTCCCGCAATAATTACATCATACATACGTTCTTCGGACATTTGAATCGCCCCTTCATTCTTCTATTAGTAGTACTACAGCTAGTGTAATTAATTTGATCCTATCCGTCTATTTTTCTGCTCACAGCTTTATATCCAAGGTCCTTCCTCTTTGGAAAGTTTCGGATGCCTTCTGCAGCCTTCTTCCCAAATTGTGAGCGCTTTACCAGGGTCCCCATTCTGATATGCCGTCACACTATACCACTTAAAATAAGATACGTGGCTGTTCAACTTCTCTTTTGCGAGCATACGGAAGCGCGCATAGGCTTCCTGATGAAAACCAGTTCTCGCCAAAGTAACAGCGATTCGTAATTTTTGTTGTTCATGAATTGGATATATATTTATTAATGCCTGAATATGATTTTCGTATTCCTCTTTTATATTCTTTTCATAATAATACAACGCCAAATTTATATGGCTATATAGAGAATTGGGATTCTCTTGTAAAATTTCCTCTTCCATATCAATTGCTTCCTGTTCACGTCCGGTAAAGAACAAAGCTTGTGTATAATCATGTTTAGCCATACTGTGTTCCGGAAAGATTGTCATCATTTCTTCGATAATCGGAAGTGCTTTCTCCCATTCCATATTCTCAAGATGATGAAAAGCGGTTTCCTGATAAATTAATAGCTCATCTTCATCCTCAAGCGTCCAATCTTCATCGTCTTCTTCATCGATGTCGATTAATTCCAGCAAGCTTCTTGCTTCGTCGCTGAAATCACCATCTGGTTCTTTGTCAAGATATGAATCCGCATATTTCCTGGCATCATTCAGTAAACCAAGATGCGCATAATTATTTGCAATCAGGTAATAACAATCCATATAATCACTTGATTGTAGGACGCTTGTTAACAGTTGATTTGCAGCATGATATGATCCAATTTCAGTATATATAATGGACATTTGACATTTATACAATGGTTCATCGGGCTTCATGTCAGTAGCCTTTTTCATCCATTTAATAGCTATATCAAATTTTCTTTTTTGAAAAGCTTCTACACCTTTAGTAAAATAAAAATCACCCTCAGGAATAAAAGGGATAATGTTATTTGTTTTGATTTCCTTATCTTTAGCGTGCATGGATATCCCCCTAAATTCGCAACATTCGTCAAAAGTATACCATATATTTACCGCTAATAACATAGGACGGAAGGAAATGCAAAATTTAGGCGATAGAAAAAGCCAAGCTTGGCTGATTGGCTTTTTTCTATGATATGGATATATTATTTCACAGGGGTTACTGACTCTTCCAGAAGTTGCTTCAATTCAGCCGTATAACGATATTGCTGTTCTACACTCCATTTAAAGGTTTTTGTCAAATAATTGATCACATCTTGACAGTGCGTTTCAACCCAATCTCTGTCGAAAAATAATGCACCCGTTCTTTGCACAAAAAAATCAACAGGTTTATATGCTAATTCATAATCAATCGAATAATTTACTTCTGCAAAAACGATTGGATCAATCTTTTCGTTTTTTGCTTCGGCATATTTATGATGATATATTTCAAAAAAGGTATCGATATTGGAACCATATCTTTGTACGACTTGGGCAGCTATATCTCTGTTAAGCCCTAAACGAACACCTTCTTCTATTTTCCGCTTCTTGTATTTCTCGAAACCTTCAGACCCACCGACATCCCCACCGGAAATGGGCAAGTGTTTCGTTTCACTTCTAGAATACAGAATTCCCTCTTCATCTTTCAATTGGTTGATAATTGTATCCACTGCTTGTTCCGCCATTTTTCGATAACCAGTAAGCTTACCGCCAGCCATCGATATCAATCCAGAATCAGATATGAATATTTCATCTTTACGGGAAATTTCACTTGGACTTGTTGCTCCCTCTTCAGCAATAAGCGGTCGTAATCCAGCCCAACTCGAATGAACATCTTCAGCCGTTATTTTTAGTGACGGAAACATATATTGAATTGCATCGAGTAAATAATCACGATCCTTTTCCGTTATCAACGGGTGGGCGATGTCACCCTCATAGGTCGTATCTGTAGTACCTACATATGTAATGTTGTCACGGGGAATAGCAAAAATCATTCGACCATCCGGAGCATCGAAATAAATTGCTTGCTGTAACGGAAAGATGTCTTTTGAAAATACCAAATGGACACCCTTCGTTAAGTGTAAGGATTTCCCATGTTTTGACCCATCTATCTCCCTTACTTCATCTACCCAGGGGCCACCAGCATTTATAATTTTTTTTGCATAAATTTTATGTGTATTACCACTAATCTGATCCTCCACAATAACACCACAAGCTTTATTTGATACATCATAAATAAATTCTACTACCTTGGCATAATTCATTGCATGAACGCCATGCTCCACTGCTTTTTTTAGGACTTCAATCGTCAGTCGGGCATCATCTGTCTTATATTCTACATAATAGCCGCCTCCCCGTAGATCTTTACTTTTTAGGAGTGGCTCTCTCTTTAGCACTTCATCCGGTTTGAACATTAAACGGCGTTCCTCTTTCTTCACTCCTGCCAGAAAATCATATACCCGGAGACCAATATTCGATGTTAATGGTCCAAGTGTACTTCCTTTATGAAAGGGAAGTAGCATCCATTCCGGTGTTGTTACATGTGGTCCGTTCTCATATACGATTGCCCTTTCCTTCCCTACCTCTGCTACCATTTTCACTTCAAACTGCTGTAGGTAGCGTAGTCCCCCATGCACCAACTTTGTGGAACGACTTGATGTTCCCGCGGCAAAGTCCTGCATTTCCACTAATCCTGTTTTTAGACCTCTTGTTATCGCATCAAGTGAAATACCCGCTCCTGTGATTCCTCCGCCGATTACTAACAGATCAAGTGAAACATTTTCCAATTTATTATAAATATCATATCGATGATGGCTTGAAAATAAAGTCATTTCCACACACTCCCTATTAATAGTCTTTTACTTCTACCTATATTTACCCTGTTTAAAGCAATCATGTAATAAGAGAAACAAAAAACCGCAAACACACCAGTACACAATTGTACTAGTCGTCTGCGGTTACTCCATTTCTCCGTCCAAATCCTATTAACTTATATTAAGTATAGCATATCTCCCTAGTATATGGAACTATTTAAACGACCTTGCTGACGCTACCGCTTTTTGCCACCCAGCGTATAAATCTTCACTCTGTTCATCGTCCATTTCATTTGTAAAAGTACGTTCATTCAACCATTGTTTCGCAATCTCATCTTTATCTGCCCAATAACCAACTGCTAATCCAGCAAGATAAGCTGCTCCAAGTGCCGTTGTTTCCTGTACCACCGGTCGGTCAACAGGTACACCAAGAATATCACTCTGGAACTGCATGAGAAAATCATTTTTCACTGCACCCCCATCGACACGTAGCGTTTTCAAATCAATTCCAGAATCAGCAATCATTGCATCCAACACATCTTTCGTCTGGTATGCAAGTGACTCCAATGTCGCACGGATAAAGTGGTTTTTTGTTGTACCTCTTGTTAACCCAAATACTGCGCCCCTTGCATCACTATCCCAATAAGGAGTTCCCAATCCAACAAACGCAGGTACCATATATACACCATCTGTAGAGTCCACCTTTGTCGCAAAGTCTTCACTTTGTGGGCTTGATTCAATTATTTTCAGTCCATCGCGTAACCACTGGATAGCAGACCCTGCAACAAAAATACTACCTTCCAATGCGTATTCCACCTTACCATCTACTCCCCATGCTAATGTGGTTAATAAACCATGATCAGACTGGACAGGTTTTACTCCGGTATTCATTAACATGAAACAACCAGTTCCATACGTATTCTTTGCCATCCCTTTTTCGAAGCATGCTTGGCCAAACAATGCTGCTTGCTGATCTCCAGCAATACCTGCAATTGGCACTTCATGCCCGAAGAAATGGTATCCTACCGTTGTGGCATATACTTCAGAGGATTGCCGAACCTCAGGAAGCATGCTCTTAGGTACGGTTAATATTTCCAAAAGTTCCTCGTCCCACTTAAGATCATAGATGTTAAACATCAATGTCCTTGATGCATTGGAATAATCGGTAATATGCGTTTTTCCACCAGAAAGCTTATAAACGAGCCAACTATCCATCGTTCCAAATAATAGATTGCCATTCTCAGCTTTTTCTCTTGCACCGTCCACATGATCAAGAATCCATTTCACCTTCGTACCTGAAAAGTATGGGTCTATTAACAAACCAGTTTTTTTCCTAATTAAGTCCTGATGGCCTTGTTCGGCTAATTCTTTACAAATTTCTTCTGTCTGACGTGACTGCCAGACAATTGCCTTATAAATCGGTTTACCAGTATTTTTATCCCAGACGACCGTCGTCTCACGTTGGTTCGTAATACCAATTCCAGCAATTTGACTTGGATCAATATCAGCCTTGCGCAATACATCTGCGATACAAGCCAAAACAGAGGTCCATATTTCATTTGCATCATGTTCCACCCAACCAGGCTTCGGAAAGAATTGTTCAAATTCCTTTTGAGCAGTCTCCACGATTTTCCCATCATGATTAAATAATATTGCCCGTGAACTTGTTGTACCTTGATCTAAGGATAAAATAAATTTTTCTGTCATTTTAAAATTCCCCTAACACGATTTTTTGGTTCACTATATCTGCAATTGCTCGCTCTTTTAAGCTCACATTTACTCCTCCAATTAAAAGTATAATATTAGTATCCTTCATACCCAAAACAGTACCGAATTATTCCCTGAAAAGATTGCTTGATAAAATAAAGCTCCATATATACCACCATTGTAACAGCAAGTCTCCAACCAATAATGATGACGACCCAGCTAACCCCTTCTGCTTTCGTACTATTTAATACGACTCCTCCGACGATTCCATCCCCAAAAAATCATCGTCTCAACTAACTCAGCTAAAAAGCTGACATTAAAAAGACCCACACTTCAATAGACATACTCTTTATAAGAGTACGATCGAAATACAGGTCTCCAAGTCTCCACCATTAATTAACTTGTTCTTTATCTTAACTTGCAATGAAAACGTTGTCAATATATTTTAATTATTCTTAATCGTTCATGAAATTTCTAGAAGCTCCATAGGTTCTTATTCGATGTGGATACCGCTACAGCACCAGCTTGCATCGCTGCTTGCACTTCTCCTACACTATTTATCAGTCCACCGGCTATTATTGGAATAGTTGTTTGCTGACCGATTTGTTCAATAATTGTAGGCATGAGTCCCGGCAATACTTCAATACAATCCGGTTTTATCTTTTCAACCAGCTTTAAATTATGATCAAGGGCAAGACTATCTAAAAGAAAGATTCGTTGAATGGCTAAAAGTTTATGTTTTTTTGCCAGATTAATAACATTCCCTCTAGTGGATAGTATACCATCGGGTTTAACTACACGAATTAAAAACTCCATTCCAAATTCATCTGATTTCAAACCCTGTATTAAGTCAAAGTGAATCAGAACCTTCTTATTGGCTTTCCTAGCGTACTCGACCAAACTTCCTATCTGAACAAGCCTTGATTCAAGAATTACAATAGAATCATGACTTGTTTCCAATGCACTGTCAAAGTCTTTCATTTTTCTTATTGCGGGTAATATCCCAGATGGTATATCCATTTATGTCACCTACTTGTTCATTTAATCTAAATCCCGCTTGTCCATTTCTTCTTTCGTATAAATTAATCGCATTGGATTACCACCAACGAATGCACCTGCAGGAACATCTTTATGTACCAATGTTCCTGCAGAAACAATTGCATGGTCTCCGATTGTCACACCCGGAAGGATGGTCGAATTAGCTCCAACCATCACTTCATCGCCAATAATGACTTCCCCAATACGATATTCTTTTATTAAATATTCATGCGCCAATATCGTTGTATTATAGCCGATGACACAATTACGACCGACCGTAATCTTTTCAGGAAACATAATATCCGGCATCACCATTAAGGCAAAAGATGTCTCTTTCCCTACCTTCATCTTCAGAAAAACGCGGTACAACCAATTTTTCATATTTAAAAACGGTGTATATCTTGCAAGCTGAATCACGATAAAGTTCTTTACAACCTTCCAGAACGGGACAGTTTGATAAATTTGCCATAAAGAATTAGAGCTTTCTACCTTAAATCGTTCGGTTCTTCGCATCGTTATACACCTGCAATTTTCAACAAATCTGACATTTGTTCCAGCATATAGGTTGGATTGTATTCCATTAATCTCTCTTTTCCTTTATGTGACCAAGCTACCCCTGCAGTCTGTACATTTGCATTTTTCCCGGACTCAATATCATGATGATTATCACCAACCATTAATGTTGTTGCTGGATCTGCCTGTAAAGACTCCATTGCCTTTAATACTGGTTCGGCGTGTGGCTTCGGTCGGCTGACATGATCAAATGTAATGATCGTATCGAAAAAGCGATCCAAACCCGTAAGTGTTAATCCCATATTTACTGATTTTGTCATTTTTGTCGTGACTATTCCAAGTTTTATTTCTCGCTTTAGAAGTTCTTCCAACGTCTCGATTACTTGTGGAAAAGCAGTTACATAATTATCATGTTCGGACAAGTTATGTTCACGATAGGTTGCAACCATCCTATCCGCTTTTTCCGGATCAATCTTTTGAAATGTCTCAATGAGAGGCGGACCATTAAACTCCAGGATTTCATCTGGTGTAAATGCTAGCTTATAGTGTTCAAATGTATGCCGGAATGAAGCATTAATTAATTCATTTGTGTCGATTAATGTTCCATCCAGATCAAAGAGAATTGTACGAATGCTCATGTAAGGCTCCCTTTCTTTTCCTTCTTTCTTTACTGTTCCAGACAAATGCGATTATCATTGTGAGCAGGATTGCTGTTGTTAAACGTATGATTAGTAATGGCAATACTGGTATACCCAATGGAATAAATATGAGTGTATCTTCGACAATAGCATGACAGGATACTAGAAAAATCATGGCAAGATACATATCCTTCTTTGATACATTATCCTCTTTTACTGCCTGAATCATTAGTCCTGCACCATATGCCAATCCAATTGTTAAACCTGCCACCATTGTCATTGATGCTTTCTTATCCATTCCAAGAATCTTTAAGAATGGAGCAAGCTTATTGGACATCGCGTTCATCCACCCTAGCTCACGCATATATTGCATAATGACCATTAGTGGAATAACAATTAGTGCTAATTGCAAGATAGCAATTAAAGCTGTTTGCATGCCATGTAACGCAATTTCTCCCCATCCATTTAGGACAACCTCCGTTGCAGTTACAAAACCGTACTGTGCCATTTCAGCGCCACCATGCCATATGAGGTTGATGATTGTGGCCGCTGCCAGTGCAAGTCCGACACGAATGCCGATAATAACCCACCATTTAACACCTACTTTTGTTGCCACAGCAGATTCCACAAATAAATTATGTGAAAATGAAAGCATGACTGCAAGAATAAATACTTCTTTTACTGTGAACTCAAATGAAAGGATAGCCGCTATCCCTGCGTATAAATTGAGTGTATTTCCAAGTACTAATGGAACTGCTGCTTCTCCTGGCAAACCAATCAAACCCATTACAGGTGCTAATAAACGAATAATCCACGGTAATACAGGGGTAAATTGTAAAATAGTAACAATCAATGTAATAGGAAAAATTACTTTCCCCAAGGTCCATGTCGTGTTAAAGCCCTGTTGTAGACCTCGGTATAATATTCCGGACATCTTACTACCTCTCTTTCAATGTAAAAGTTTGTGCTATTTTTTCTTCTTTTTTCGTTTCTTTTTAGTATTATGATTGGATTTCTTCTTTTCAGGAATTGGAATATCATTGTATCTTACTGTTACCGTTCTCCGTCGATAAATAATGAAGATAATCGATACGACAATCATCAAAATGGAAATTAATTGTGCAGTCCGTATTTCACCAAATACATACAAACTATCTGTACGAAGTCCTTCGATAAAGAAGCGGCCAATGGAATAAAATATGGCATAGCTCAGGAATATTTCCCCACGCAACGGATTATACTTTCTTATTAGTAGAAGGAGAGTGAAAACGAGAATATTCCAAACGGATTCATATAAAAATGTCGGATGATACATCACACCATCAATTATCATCTGGTTCATGATAAAGTCAGGTAAATATTGATGAAAACTTTCATATGTAGATTGAGCAATCGGTCCTCCATGTGCTTCCTGGTTCATAAAATTTCCCCAGCGTCCAATAGCCTGTGCAAGGATCAAACTTGGAGCTACAATATCTGCCAATTGCCAAAATGGAACGTCTCTCACTTTTGAAAAGACAATTGCTGTCAATACACCGCCAAGAACTGCCCCGTGGATGGCAATTCCTCCTTCCCAGATGGCAAAAATACTCCACCATGGTCCATCTGCATACCTTTCCCACTCAAAAACAACATAGTAAATACGTGCACAAATAATCGCAATCGGAACTGCGAATACGATAAAGTCAATAAGTAAATCCTTTTTCAATCCGAGACGATCTGCCTCTTTTGTAGCCAAATAAACCCCTATCAACGCCCCAAACGCAATAATTAATCCATACCAATAGATTGTTAAGGGTCCTAATTCAAGAAATACCCTGTCTAATGGAGGTGCACTGTATAACAAAGAAAATCACTCCTACTTGTCAGTCTTTTTGTTCATGTTCAATCATGGTTGTCAAACGGTCTGAAAATTCCTCAGCTGCATTGACGCCCATCCCCTTCAATCTATAATTCATTGCTGCAACTTCAATAATAACAGCAAGGTTTCTTCCTGGCCGAACAGGGATTGTTGCTTTCGGTATATGCACATCCATGATTTTCATTGTATCTTCATCAAGACCTAGACGATCATATTGTTTCTTCTCATCCCAATTTTCCAGATTAATCACGAGGGAAATTCTTTTTTTACTGCGGACAGAACCGGCACCAAATAATGTCATTACATTGATGATTCCCAACCCGCGAATTTCTAATAAATGTTCAATTAGTGGAGGGGAATTTCCAATCAGGCTATCATAATCCTCCTGGCGAATTTCCACATTGTCATCAGCTACCAAGCGATGTCCACGTTTTACAAGTTCCAATGCTGTTTCACTTTTACCTACTCCACTTTGGCCAATAATTAATACACCAACCCCATAGATATCTACCAAAACTCCATGTATGGCAGTAAACGGGGCAAATTTTGCTTCCAAATAATTGGTAAGTCTACTGATGACACGAGTCGTTTTCCTCGGTGAATGCAATATCGGAACACCAGACTTATTCGACTCTTCGATTAAAATCTCTGGAATATCCATTCCTCTGGAAACGACAATTCCCGGAGTAATATCCGTACAAAGATTTTTCGCTCGATCCCTTTTCTGCTCATCATTTAAATCAAGGAAGTAAGTCATTTCGGTTTTCCCGATTAACTGGAGACGTTCTTTTGGATAATATTTAAAATAACCTGTCATTTCAATACCTGGACGTGATATATCACTTGTAATAATTTCTCTGTTGATCCCATCCTCTCCTGCTATTAAAACAAGATTGAAATTTTCCAGTAAATCTTTTGTGCGGACAACTGCTGCCATTTAAAAACTCCTCCAATCATTAACCTGGACATGCTAACTGATATATATTCTAGCATATGCCAAGGAAAAAACGTAGGCATGAGCCTACGTTTTTATCCTTTGAGGGAATCTTTTATAAGACTGTTCAAAAGCATGCTAATCAGAGAAATGACAATAGATGCAATAATGGCTATACCAAACCCGTCGATTACAAATGAGGAACCTATTAACGCCTGAGCAAACATCAGCGTTATAGCATTAATAATGATTAGAAATAACCCAAGTGTTAGTATGGTAATTGGTAATGTCAATATAATTAAAATTGGTTTAACCAATATATTTAAGATAGCTAGAATGAAGCTTGCTAATAGTGCTGTTCCAAAGCCCTCTAAATGGAAGGAATCAAACAGTTGCGCCACAGCAATTAAGGCAATTGCATTTAAAACAAGTGATACAATCCATCTCAAAATCATCAGTAAATCTCCTCTTCCTTAGGTATGATTAAGGCCGCAACCAAATATACCAGGGCAAACGTCATAAAACTAGGAATCAGCAAAACTACAAATATTAATCGCAATAGCGTCGCATCAATATTAAAGTACTCACCAAGTCCCCCCAGTACTCCTGACATCATTTTATTTGAAGTTGAACGGTACAACCGCTTCATCTGCTCATCCTCCTTCTTTTGTTATATTTCCCCTAAAGTTTACACTCTATAAACATATATACGTTTCACTTCGCCAAAAAGTTTCCTAAAGGTAAAAATTCCCCTGCAGCTTTTCTGCAAGGGGAAAGAATTAGTCTTCAAACTTCCACGTGTAAAATTCCTCTTTACTGAATCTTTCTTTAATATCTTCCTGAATTTCGCTTTCCAACTTATCGATATGTTTAAATTGTCCAAGTACACCTGCAGCCTGTGAATCATGACAAAGAATTGCTTCCATTTTGTTTTCAAAAAAGTCGCTAATATCGTTTCGGATATCCGGCTTTCCGAGTACATCATAATAATTATTTGTAATTGCTTGAGCCCAAACAACCGGACGTTGATTAGAATCCATTAAGCGAACTGCTTCTATTGCAGCTGCCCCTAATGCATTATGGTCGGGATGTACCGCATGTTCCGGATAATGCGTGATGACAAGACTTGGTTGGATTTCATCCAAAATCTGTTTTAGATTTGCTGCTACTTCACTACGGTCTTCAAATTCAAGCGTCTTATCACGATATCCAAGCATTTTTAAATCCACATCCAGCGCTTTACACGCATTAATTAACTCTTCTTTTCTAATAACTGGCAATGTCTCCCGATTGGCATACGTTGGGTTACCCATGTTTCTTCCCATCTCTCCCAACGTTCCACATAAATATGTAACGGGCACATCCTGTTCACGGAATTTGGCAATCGACCCAGCTGCACCAAATGATTCATCATCAGGATGAGGATATATAACGACAACATGTTTTTCCATTCTGTTCACCTATTTTCATAATTTAATTTAATAGTTAAAAGGTGTTTCACTAATTTCCAGGGAAACCATCAATCTGCCTTCACGATCGTGACCTGCTAGCAATAGTTTTGTCCCTTCATGCATTACCCAGTCTGTCAGCCCTTCTGCGTATATCCAACCCATTTCCATTTTTAAACCTGCACGATAAACTTTACCGTCACCGACCAGCTTCGCTTGCGTAAATACGACGTTTGCATTGCGTATATACGCTCCAACATTGTATGCCTGGTCATTAAAATGACTTGCATATGCACCATTTGTCGTTTCTAAATGTACATATACGCTTTTATTCGTATACGCGTCCAGAACAGTCTGGACTTTATCTATTTCAATTGGTTTCATCTTTCCATCCTCCAATTCACACCTAATTTCACTGTACCGAAACCCGCTTAAAACGTCAATCAGTTCGTTCCAATATCCTAAGTATATCATCCTTTATTTTGGCTAAAAAGACAGTAGCGATAAAACACTACTGTCTTTTGCAATTGTTTAGTTTGTACTGACTTTTTCCTTTTTTGTTAACGCTTCTTGCATTCGTTTATTGTCACGCTCAAGAATGGATTTTAAATATTTGCCGGTATAGGATACATCCTCTTGTTTCGCAATCTGTTCAGGTGTTCCGGTTGCAACAAGCTGACCACCTTTATCTCCACCCTCAGGCCCAAGATCAATGATATGGTCGGCACTTTTGATTACGTCCAGATTATGTTCGATAATCACTACGGAATCCCCATTATCAACAAGACGCTGTAAGACCGTAAGCAGCCGCTTAATGTCGTCTGCATGCAGTCCTGTTGTCGGTTCATCTAAAATATAGAATGATTTACCGGAAGACCGTTTGTGAAGCTCACTCGCCAATTTAACACGTTGCGCCTCTCCACCTGATAGTGTTGTTGCCGGCTGGCCAAGCTTAACGTAGCCAAGACCAACATCAAAAAGGGTTTGCACTTTACGCTTTATTTTAGGAATAGGAGCAAAAAAGTCTACTGCTTCCTCAACCCGCATTTCGAGTATATCGGCGACACTTTTCCCTTTGTATTTTACTTCCAATGTCTCACGATTATAGCGCTTACCGTGGCACACTTCGCATGGAACATAGACATCCGGCAGGAAATGCATAGCAATTTTAATAATTCCATCGCCACGACATGCTTCACAACGTCCACCTTTAACATTAAAGCTGAAGCGTCCTTTTTTATAACCTCGTATTTTTGCTTCATTCGTTTGGGAGAATAAGTCCCGAATATCATCAAACACACCAGTATACGTAGCTGGATTTGACCTTGGTGTACGTCCAATTGGGGATTGGTCGATAGCAATAATCTTATCAATATGTTCGATTCCTTTAATCTTTTTATGTTTACCAGGCTTGTGATTTGCTCGATTCAATGTTTTGGATAAATATTTATAAAGGATCTCATTAATGAGTGTACTTTTACCTGAACCGGATACACCTGTCACTACTGTCATTAAACCAATTGGAATTTTAACAGAAACATCCTTCAGATTATTTTCAGATGCTCCCAAAATTTCAATTTTTCGCTTATCCGCTTTTCGTCGTTTGGTAGGTACAGAGACAAACTCTTTGCCGGATAAATATCTTCCCGTTAAAGAATTTTCGTCTTTCATTACCATTTCTGGTGTATCATTTGCAATAATCTCCCCACCATGTTCCCCTGCACCTGGTCCAATATCAACAAGCCAGTCTGCTGCAAGCATTGTATCCTCATCATGCTCCACAACAATTAACGTATTATCGAAGTCACGCATTCTTTTAAGGGTTTCAATCAGTCGATCGTTATCACGCTGATGCAGTCCGATGGATGGTTCATCCAACACATACAATACACCCGTTAAGGCAGAACCGATTTGAGTTGCTAATCTGATTCGTTGTGCTTCTCCACCTGAAAGCGTTCCTGCTGCACGGGATAGTGTAAGATATTCCAGCCCAACATTATAGAGGAACTCCAAACGATTATCAATTTCCTTCAAAATCATTTTGGCAATCTGTTGTTCCTTTTCAGTCAGTTTTAGGTTTTTGAAAAAGTCTACCGCTTCTACAACAGAAAAATCGGTCACATTGCTTACATGTAATCCATCAATTAAAACGGCACGTGCCTCTTCTTTTAAACGATGCCCTTTGCATGTTGGGCAATGTTTTTCTGCCATATATTTTCCTAATGTTTCACGAGTGTACTCAGATGATGACTCCTTATGACGACGAGCTATATTATTGATCACACCTTCAAAAAGAATGTCACTGCTTCGTGCTCGACCAAAGTCAGTTACATAATGAAAGTTAATTTTCTCCTTGCCACTGCCATACAATATTTTATCCATTTTATCTTGCGGAATATCTTTAACTGGTATATTCATGTCAATATCATAATGTTCACAAACACTTTTCAGTAGTTGCGGGTAATATTGTGAGCTAATCGGTTCCCATGGTGCAATAGCACTTTTCTTCAATGTCAGGTTCCAGTCAGGAATAACCAGGTCAAGATCCACTTCCAGTTTTGTACCGAGACCATCACAGCTCGGGCAAGCCCCAAACGGACTATTGAAGGAAAACAGGCGTGGTTCCATCTCGCCAATAGAGAACCCGCAAATTGGACAGGCATGATTTTCGCTGAAAGTCAGTTCTTCCTGACCGATAATATCAACAAGAATCTTCCCTTCTCCCAATTGGAGTGCTGTTCCTATTGAATCACTTAATCGTCCAGCAACACCTTCCTTAAGGACGACACGGTCAATGACAACTTCAATCGAATGTTTTTTATTCTTCTCAAGCTTAATTTCTTCGGATATTTCACGCATTTCATTATCGACCCGAATACGAATGTAGCCTTCTTGTTTCAATTTCTCCATAACTTTAACATGTTCACCTTTTTTTCCTGAAATAACTGGGGCGAGGATCTGCAGCTTGGTTCTATCTGGATATTCCAAAACCCGATCAACCATCTGCTGAATCGTTTGTGAGCTGATTTCTATTCCATGTTTTGGACATGTTGGGCGTCCTACACGTGCATAGAGTAATCGCAAATAATCATAAATCTCCGTTACAGTTCCAACAGTGGATCTCGGATTTTTACTCGTCGTTTTTTGGTCAATTGAAATGGCTGGCGATAATCCTTCAATCACATCCACATCAGGTTTATCCATTTGACCGAGAAATTGCCTTGCATACGCGGAGAGGGACTCAACATAACGGCGCTGTCCTTCTGCATAAATGGTGTCAAATGCGAGTGAAGATTTCCCAGATCCGGATAAACCTGTTACAACGACAAGTTTATTTTTCGGTATCTCAATATCTACATTTTTTAAATTATGGGCCCTGGCACCCTTTATCTTAATTGATTTACTGGGCATGAAATGGTCATCCTTCCGCTTTTAATTCAAATATTACATCACGAAGTTCTGCTGCTTTTTCAAAATCAAGCGACTTGGCAGCATTCTTCATTTCTTTGTCCATTTGTTCGATTACTTTTTCTCTTTCTTTCTTTGTCATCTTCTTCAGACTCTTCGTTTTACCTTCATATTTATCTTGATCTTCTGCTACGACGGTTGCTTTTATCACATCACGGACTTCTTTAATAATCGTTTTCGGTGTGATTCCATACTTTTCATTATAATCCCTCTGAATCGTACGTCTCCTTGTCGTCTCGTCCATCGCCAACTGCATAGAATTAGTGATCCTATCTGCATACATAATAACTCTACCATTTTCATTACGCGCAGCTCTACCCATCGTTTGAATTAGGGCTCGTTCAGAACGTAGGAATCCTTCCTTATCGGCATCAAGAATGGTAACAAGGGAAACTTCCGGAATATCCAAACCTTCCCGGAGCAGGTTAATTCCGATCAGAACGTCATACGTCCCAACGCGGAGATCACGAATAATTTCAATCCGTTCCAATGTTTTAATTTCCGAGTGCAAATAGGCAACCTTAATTCCAATCTCTTTCAAATAGTCGGTAAGATCTTCAGACATTTTCTTCGTAAGTGTTGTAACCAGAACACGTTCATTTCGCTCTGACCGTTTATTGATTTCTTCTATTAAATTATCAATTTGACCTTCAATTGGTCGGACTTCAATTTCTGGATCAAGTAAACCTGTGGGACGAATAATCTGTTGCGTCATTTCCGGGTTATGTTCCAGCTCGTACGGTCCAGGTGTTGCAGACACATAAACGAGTTGCTTTGTTTTTTCTTCAAACTCCTGAAACTTTAATGGACGGTTATCCATTGCAGAAGGAAGACGAAATCCATGATCAACAAGGACCTGCTTCCTTGCCTGGTCTCCATTGTACATTCCCCTGATTTGCGGGAGAGTAACATGGGACTCATCGACGACAACTAAGAAGTCTTCCGGGAAAAAGTCAATCAATGTATATGGCGTTGCTCCTGATTCTCTCAGCGTCAGATGTCGGGAGTAGTTCTCTATACCAGAGCAAAACCCCATTTCACGCATCATTTCCAAATCATAATTAGTACGCTGTTCCAAACGTTGTGCTTCCAATAACTGATTCGCTTCTCGTAATTCTTTCAATCGTTCTTCCAATTCTTTTTCGATATTGTTAATCGCTATTTTCATTTTTTCTTCACCGGTGACAAAGTGGGATGCAGGAAAGATCGCAACATGTTCCCGATCACCAATAATTTCACCTGTTAACGCATCTACTTCCCGGATACGGTCTATCTCATCTCCGAAAAACTCTACCCGAATACAACGCTCTTCCCTTGAAGCAGGAATAATTTCAACAGAATCGCCTCTAACACGAAACGTACCACGTTGAAAATTAATATCATTCCGTGCATATTGAATGTCTACAAGATTGCGAAGTAATTGATCCCGATCTTTTTCCATTCCCATTCGTAGGGAAAGAACCTGATTACGATATTCTTCCGGATTACCTAAACCATATATACAAGAGACACTGGCCACAATTAATACATCTTTTCTTTCAAAAAGGGACGATGTAGCCGAGTGACGTAATTTATCGATTTCATCATTAATACTGGCGTCCTTTTCAATAAATGTATCTGTTGATGGGACATACGCTTCCGGCTGGTAGTAATCATAGTAACTAACAAAGTATTCTACTGCATTATCCGGGAAAAACTCTTTAAATTCACTATACAATTGTCCTGCCAATGTTTTATTATGGGCGATGACCAATGTCGGCCGATTGATTTCCCGAATCACATTGGACATTGTAAATGTTTTTCCTGTTCCCGTTGCACCAAGCAATGTTTGATGGCGCTGGCCGGCAAGAACTTTTTTCGTAATATCCTTTATTGCCTCAGGCTGATCCCCTGCAGGCTCATATTTTGAAACCAATTCAAATTTATCCTTCATAGATGCATCCTCCGTTTCTCTATAAAGTTTTCTACTATCTCTAATTATATATTTTAACATAAAATCGAACAAGTATTCGATGTATTTGTTTGATAGGCTCTTAATTATAATACCCATAAATCTCTTCCGAAAATCATTTCCCCTTTTTCATAGAGTGAGGAACCGTGCTGCTTTCAATTTCTATTGAATAAAAGGCAAAGAGCAACCATTCAATTGGTTGCTCATCCCGATAGTTTAGTTTTAGTTTTCTTAGCATTCTTCTGGCGGTGTGGTGCTGATGAAAATAGAAGTCCCAGTTCATGGTGGTCTCCTTCATAAAGTGCCCCTTGAACAAATCGAACCTCATGACGATCATCCAAAACATCTAACTTAAAGAATGCTCCGCTTCCTTGCAATGCTTTGTAGAATTCTGCTTCCGTAGATATTCTTTGGCCATTTACCTTTGCAATTGTCTCACCAGGATATACCTCCAACCTTGCAGCAGGTGTGGATGGAATGATACCAACAACCTTTAAACCCTTTTCCTGCGGTTGAAAAAATGGTCTCCGTAATCTGTCTCCAAGACGGTATTTATAATTTAAATACTCTTTTCCGATAATTGCTAACACAATTGCTACAATCGACAAGGATGGAATATAGATACTTCCTATAGCAATCACTATTATTCCTGTTCCTAAAAGCCCATTAAATTTAGAAATTTTTCTGGTAGCTTGCATTGGTTCATGTCCTTTAGCTAAATAATCAAATCCAATTAAAAAAGGAATGAGTACGAGACTATAAGATGCTTCTCCAATGGCAAAGTACGGCCACCAAGGTGCAAAAGGACTGATTAAACCATTTGGTACGATAACAAAAAATGGAATAACACTTAGTTTCTTAATTCGATGCTGACCTACCCATATTCCACGATCACTTAAAGCGATACTTGGATACGTTTCATTACGCTTTATTCTTCCTATCAGGATAGATTCCACAGTTAGCAATAACCCCGCCAACAACGCTAGTCCAGTAAAGTTCGTTTCCGTTATTAATTCTGTATCTATTACTGTCTGGTTTTCCAACAAAGATGGTAAGAATAAGAGAAGTAAAAATGTAAGGCCGATTGTATAACTCGGAGATAGCATCGTAAATCTCAAAGCAAGACTCAATATGATGGTTATAATTGCTAATAATACAATGAATTCATAAGAAAAAACGATACCTGCTCCGATTGTAATGATAGACAAAACCAAACCGGTAATAAGCGATACACCCCAAGTACTTCTCCATTCTGAAAAAATGTCGAATACTTTAGATCCGAAATCAATTCTTTCCTGCTTGATACGTTTATAGCCTGCCAATAGTATTAATAGGATTGTCCAATATACAATTGGGTTCATAAACAATCTTCCAACACCTTTGAAAATTTCAATTAGCCATGCTTCTGCCAAAACGATTCACCTTCTTTACTGTCTGACGACCATCATTTATTATATTCGATAGTTATCTATTATTTTCCTGCTATATCAAAAAATTGGCTTATCGCCATGTTGGTATCTATCAAGCCAAACTCACTAAATGAAAATCCACGAGCAATGCCTCGTGGATTGTTAAAAACTTATTGCTTTTCACCGATTTTTTATGCTATTGATATAACTCTTCCAATGCAGTTTCAAGCTGCTGATCATCTTCACCATTACGCATTTTTTCAATAATTTGTGTCTCAATTAAGCCGGCTGTTTCCTGATTGACTTCACCAGTTGAATCAAGATCATTATCTATTTGAAATTCTGATACAGCAGTTTTTGTTTCTTCACTAAAGTATCCATCTGTTCGGCCCGAATCATACCCTAATCCAGAAAGCATTACTTGCATATTTGCGATTGCTTCTGCTGTTTGATCGTAAGTAAAAGGTTCTTCTGCCTGAATCGGATAGGTATAGTAATAATCTGGTTGTTTTTCTTCTATCGTAGGCTCAACACCTGTTTCATTAATCCACTCACCATTTGGAGATAACCATTTAAAGGTTGTCAGTTTAATTGAACTTCCATCACCAAGTGGTACTGCCTGTTGTACGGTACCTTTTCCATAGCTTGTTTCCCCAACAATATCATATCCAAGTTCCTTTAGGGCAACAGCAAGAATCTCTGAAGCGGATGCACTTCCTTCATTAATCAATACACTAATCGGATATTCTTTCTGTTCATCCAATTGTGAGTAATACTTTTCTTTTTCTCCGTTGCTATCTTCAATTTGTAAATATGGTATATCTTTAGGGACAAATAACGCTAGAATCTCCTCAGCGACATTTAATAAGCCACCCGGATTCCCCCGAACATCTATGACCAGACCTTCTATTTCTTCATTCTCCAGAGCTGTTAACTGTTCTTCAAATTCAGTAGATGTGTTCTCTGAGAAATTGGTAACTTCCAATATCCCAGTAAGTTTTCCATCGATTGTTTCTGTCCTGCTGTACACCGTTTCTACAGGAATTTCGTCACGGACAATGGTCACATCAAACGCTTCTGTTACACCGGATCGCTGTATTTGCAATACCACTTCCGATCCTTTCTCACCACGAATTTTAGCAACAGCTTCATTCAAGTTTAAACCTTCCAAACCTTCCCCATCAACAGTTAATACTTGGTCATTGGGACGCAATCCTGCCTTTTCTGCTGGTGAATCCTTGATAGGTGCAACAATCGTTACAAGTCCGTTAACCATGCTAACCTCTGCACCAATTCCTTCAAAGGAAGATTCGATTTGGTCATTAAACTGACTTACTGTTTCAAGGTCCATGTAGGAGGTATGCGGATCTTCCAGGGTAGATAGCATACCTTCTATTGCTCCTTCTATCAGTTGTGTATCATCAACATCTTCCAAGTAATTCTGTTTAATTAAACCATACGACTGGGTAATTTTATTTAAATCTCCAGATTGCTCTGATTGATCCTCTTCTACGTCTTTAGCCGTCTTATTTTGAAGCTGATTGGAACTCTGTATTTCTGGTTCCTCGGGCTGTGCAAATTGTACCCCAGCATATGCACCCGCAAAACCTAGAAGAAGTGCAGCAACAAGGATTAATGCAATGTGTGATTTTTTTAAATTCATAATTCCACCTCTAACTTATTATTCGCTATGTAAAAGTATATGACATGATCAAAAAGTTTACGAATTGCAAGCAACTTTATCTGATATCTCATATGAAAAGCATACCATTATATTTTACCAATGACTATGGTTTTATCTTTTGTGCTTTGTGGAATTAAAACAATATATAGAGAAAAAGGCACACCCACTGGGGAATGCCTTTTGTAAACATACTATTTTAAATAGGTCATTGGGTTAGCTGGATTTTTATAACCACCGGGATGTACTTCGAAATGTAGATGTGGTCCAGTTGAGTCTCCGGAATTACCAGTTTTACCGATTGCTTGACCTTGACTAACCGCTTGTCCAACAGATACAGAGATACTGCTTAAATGCGCTGAAAGAGTCGTATAGCTTTTACCATTGATATAATGTGAAATCATTATTGTATTTCCATAACCACTGACCCATCCAGCTGTACTCACAACACCGTCAGCCACTGCAACCAAAGTAGTTCCTGTAGGTGTTGCAAAATCCGTTCCGGCATGAAGCTTATTGTAATTGTGAATTGGATGGTATCTCATTCCATAATGGGAAGAGATTGAACCAGCCGCTGGCTTTATAAATATTCCTGAACCGGAACTACTGCTTGGCGCGGGGCTGGAATTTGATTTTGTGCTAGGACTAGGGGTTGAACTAGGGCTAGAACTAGGGCTTGAACTTGACTTTGACTTATTTGCTTCCTCAGCTTTTTGTGCTGCTTCTGCTTTTCTCGCTGCTTCTGCTTTTCTCGCTTCTTCTTCTTTAGCCAATTGCTCGAGCTCACCTTTTTTACTTGAAGCCATTGCAATCGCCTTTTCTTTTGCCTTTTGTTCCGCGCTCAAAAGTTGCTGTTCTTCTTCAACACTCATTTTATGTTCTTCCAGCTCACCATGTTCTTCTTCTAGTGAAGCCATTAACGTTTCTTTTTCTGCCAACTGTGCATCAAGTTGACTTTTTAGAGCTACAAGATCTTGTTTCTGGTTTTCCAATGACTTTTTCTTATCTTCCACTGCAACCTTTTTCGTTTCTACTTCTTCTTTGTTTGCTTCTACTTCTTTTTTACTTCCTTCAAGTGCTTTCTTATCTGCAGCTTGTGCTTCCATAATCTCTTTATCTTGATCCATAATCGTATTTACTGCCGAAGTTCTACTGATGAAATCACCAAAACTGTTGGCACCAAGGATTACGCCCATATATTTCATTTCGCCGCCACTTTGCTGTATCGCACGAAGACGTTCTCTCAGTAATGCATCACGTTTTATGATTCTTTCTTGTAATATCTCAATCTCTTCTTTTAATTCTTCAATTCTATCAGAGAGTTCACTAATCTTGTTGTTTAATTCTTCTATTTCATTGTTCGTATCTGTTATTTCATTTTCCTTTGTGCTTATTTTACTCTGTGTATTTGAAAGTTCATCATCTATTGTATTTATTTCCTGTTCAACCGAACCCTGTTGTTCCTCATTCTCGCCCAACTTACTTTCGGTTTCTTTTTTGGTACCTTCCAATTGGTTCTTCTCTTGATCCAGTTTGGATTTCTCTTGTTCCAGTTCATTGATTTCTTTGTTCAGGTCCCCAATTGATTCTGCAGATACCTTACTTATTCCTGCAGGTAATGACACTAAAATTAAGACGGCAATAAGAATAACCGTAGCTAGCTTTTTCACTCGTATTTCCCCTTTTCAATTAAAATTGTCTAGTTGCTTCTCTATATTAGTCTTAGTCACCTTAAACTTTCAGGAATTTACGAACACTCATTACACTTCCCCAGATACCGATAACTGTTCCGATTCCCAGTATCATGATGGACAATTGCCATGCAAATGGGTTAAACGGCAAAAGTTCCACAAAACTGAGCGAAATTTGATGTCCAAAGTTGGTTTCCAAATAATAATATCCGCCTGCAATGACTGTTATCGGAATGATCGAACCGAGAATTCCGAGTAGTAATCCTTCAATAAAGAACGGCCATCTGATAAATCCATTTGTTGCCCCTACAAGTTTCTGAATTCCTATTTCAGTACTGCGTGCCATAATTGTAATTTTTATCGTATTGGAGATAAGGAATATTGCTGTGAACACCAATGCGATAACTAAAACCAAGCCGATTATTCTAGCATAGTTATTAAACTGGAATAACTTGTCTACTACATCTTGTCCAAAGTTTACCTCTTGCACATGATTAAATGATGCTATTTCGGTCGCTATTCTCTCTGTGTCCTCAGGGAACTCTGCCCGAACGATATATGCATGGCTCAGAGGATTATCCTGCTCATATAATTGCCAAGCTTCTCCTTCTTCTCCCATACTATCAATAAGGCCTTGCAGTTCATCATTATTTGATGAAAATGCAGTAGATTCAACTCCATCTATTTGCTCAATTTGTTCTCCTAAAGCGAGAATATCCTCTTCTTCAGCAGTTAGATCAATTAGCGTTTTTATTTCAACATCGTTTTCAATGTTATTTGCCATCTCATTTAAATTCATTACGAGTGCAAGAAATACCCCGACCAAGATCAATGTCGTAGTAACCGCACCAACTGAAGCAATGGTCATCCAACCATTACGGATTATATTTTTTGACCCTTCTCGTAAATGCCTTCTAAATGTTCTAAATTTCATAGCCGTAATCACCCCTGTGCTCATCTCTAACAATTAAACCGTCTTCGATAGCAATAACACGTTTCTTAATTGTGTTTACAATTTCCTTACTATGAGTGGCCATGATAATTGTTGTTCCACTAGCGTTTATTTCTTCAAATGTCTTCATAATGCCCCAAGATGTTTCCGGGTCAAGGTTTCCTGTAGGCTCATCTGCAATTACGATTTTTGGGTGGTTAACGATTGCACGTGCAATTGAAACACGCTGCTGTTCTCCCCCAGATAATTCATTGGGAAGGAAACGGGCCTTATTTTTCAAGCCAACTTGTTCAAGTACTTCCATTACACGTTTGCGAATATTCTTCGGAGATTCTTCAATTACTTCCAAAGCAAATGCAATATTTTCATAGACTGATAATTTCGGTAAGAGTTTAAAGTCCTGGTAGACAACTCCAATATTCCTACGTAAAAAAGGAACTTTTCGCTCTTTAATTTCACTTAAATCCATATCACCAATAACGATTGTTCCACTACTTGGTTTTACTTCTCTGAACATTAATTTAATAAATGTCGACTTTCCAGCTCCACTGGGGCCTACAATATAGACGAATTCACCTTGCTTAATTTCAATATTAATACCACTTAAGGCTGTTACACCATTTGCATACGTTTTATAAATATCTTTCATTAATATCATTTTAGTATCAACCTTTTTATTTATTGTTGTTGTCCTTTGCTGCCCGAGTCTATCAAAAAACGTAGAAATTTGTCGTTTCAACGTTACGTTTTCAAGAATACTAACTTATTATAACATTTTTCTACAATAATTTTAGCTATAAAATTATTACATTTATATTTCATTCAGTAACTATTATGTAAAATAGAATTAATAAAAAAAGCTCTGTTACAAGTAACTCACTTGTAACAGAGCTTTTTTATCCTTTTAACCATTATTGTTGTTCAGCCAACCAGCTTGATAATGCATCCAAATCTTCTCCCGCTACATTTTGCGCTGGCATATTTCCTTTACCATTTGTAACGATATCTGCGATTTCTTCAGCGGAATATGTTGATCCAACTGCTGTTAATTCAGGACCTGCGCCACCTGATAAGTCGGCACCGTGACATGCTGCACAGTTTGCTTGATATACTTCTTCCCCTGCGGCAGTATCAACCGTACCTTCATCTGCTGGTACTTCCGTTTCTGTGCCGGTATCATCTGATCCTGTATCATCAGTTCCGCCATCGTCACCACCGCCACATGCTGCTAATGTTAATACTGATCCAAATAATAATGCCATTAAAACTTTTTTCATTAATAAATCCCCCATTCATAAGTAATTGTTTTTATAAAAATAGTTGCTGCTTCTATTATAACCCTTTTAGAAATAATTAAAACTTATGTTTGAAACGTTTTCATTATATAACTTCGGTAAAACATTGATATGTCAATCCCTCTGAGTGATTATGGCAATTTTATGAAGTTAAAAAGGAGGAAACTATCTATATGACAGAAATCCTCCTTTTGGGATTATTGAATTTGTGATCTTAGATAAGAATCAATAAATGAATTGATGTCACCATCCATTACTGACTGTGTGTTCCCTGTTTCTGTATTTGTACGATGATCTTTGACCATAGAGTATGGGTGGAAGACATAGGAACGAATCTGACTACCCCAGCCAATTTCTTTTTGTTCTCCACGTATGTCATCCAGTTCACGCTGTTGACGTCCAATCTCTAATTGATACAACTTGGATTTTAACATTTTCATTGCTGCTTCACGGTTTTTTATTTGTGAACGTTCATTTTGACAAGTAACAACCGTGTTGGTCGGTAAATGTGTAATCCGCACTGCCGAATCAGTCGTATTAACATGCTGCCCCCCCGCACCGCTTGCACGGTACGTATCCACCTTTATATCTTCCGTTCTGACTTCGATATCGACATCGTCTGCCAACTCTGGGGTTACATCACAGGAAACAAATGAGGTATGTCGCCGTCCGGATGAGTCAAATGGCGAAATACGCACAAGTCGATGGACACCTTTTTCTGCCTTTAAATAACCATATGCATTATGTCCTTTAATTAAAAGCGTTACGCTTTTCACACCTGCTTCTTCACCAGGAAGATAATCAACTGTTTCTACCTTGAAGTCTTTGTCTTCAGCCCAGCGCTGATACATTCGAAGTAGCATGCTCGCCCAGTCCTGTGATTCTGTTCCCCCTGCGCCTGGATGTAATTCAAGGATTGCATTATTTGCATCATAAGGTTCGCTTAATAGCATTTGTAATTCAAAATCATTAACGTCTTTCATAAAGGCTTGCAGTTCTGATTGTAAATCTTCAAAAAGCTCCTGATCCGCTTCCTCTTTTATCAATTCGTAGGAAACTTCCAGATTTTCTAAACGTTCTTCCATATCATTAAAGCTTTCCACGTAGCCTTTCAAACCATTTGCTTCGGAGATTACCTTCTGGGCTGCCTCCTGGCTATTCCAGAATTCTGGATCTGACATTTGCATATCCAATTCAGCAATGCGAGCCTTTTTAACATCTAAGTCAAAGAGACCCCCTAAAGTCTTCAACACGTGAAGCTATTTTATCTAATTCATTTTTTATCTCTACTAATTCCATTTCCTTCACCTCTAGTTAATTTATTCAAAAAGAATCTTTCGTAATGTTTGTTGCTTTATAATCGAGTTGATATAAACTGCGACGTAATTTCAGGTTACATGTGCTTTTCCCGCCGTCCGCGAACCGCAAGTATATTTCCCAGAGCGCCGCCGAAGTTTCTACATACTGAAGATATATTTTATTTATTTCCCGTGACAATTTTTATATTTTTTCCCGCTTCCACATGGACATGGGTCATTACGGCCAACCGTTTGATTCTTCACAATAGGTTTACGCGATTTTTTCTTTTCATCCTGTCCACCAGCAACGGCTTGTGTGTTCTTCACTACTTCTTCACGCTGCAGATTTTCACGAATTTGAGCTTTCATAATATATTTAGCAACTTCATCCTCTATATTGGCAATCATCTCTTCAAACATAGAATAACCTTCCATTTGGTATTCACGTAGCGGATCATTTTGTCCGTATGCACGAAGATGAATACCTTGGCGCAACTGATCCATTTGATCAATATGATCCATCCATTTGGAATCGACTGTACGAAGCAGTATTACTTTCTCAAACTCACGGAATTGCTCTGGAGAAAGCTCCGTTTCTTTCTCATCATAACGTGCACGTACTCTTTCCATAAGCAGATTCGAAATTTCATCCGCTTCTTTCCTTTTAAGGTCCTCCTCAGAAATTTCAGTAGGGTCCATTAAGTTTCCGTGTGCATATTCTACAATTGCTTTTAAGTCCCACTTTTCTTCATTATCCTCCTGTGTATGCGTTTGAACGATACGATTAATGGATGACTCAGTCATATTTTCAATGATTTCACGTAAATTATCATTCGCATCGATAACTTCGAATCGTTGCTTATAAATAATCTCGCGCTGTTCCCGCAATACATCATCGTAAGAAAGAACCGTTTTCCGTGCATCAAAATTATTTCCTTCCACACGTTTTTGTGCAGATTCAACAGCTTTGGAAACCATTTTGCTTTCTAAAGGCTGTGTATCATCCATTCCCAATCTTTCCATCATTGATTTCAAATTATCGGAGCCAAAGCGGCGCATCAATTCATCTTCCATGGACAAATAAAATTGTGTTATACCTGGATCTCCCTGACGACCGGAACGTCCCCGAAGCTGATTATCAATTCGTCGTGATTCATGTCGTTCCGTACCTACTACAGCAAGTCCCCCTAGTTCTATAACACCTTCACCTAGTTTAATATCTGTACCACGACCTGCCATATTCGTAGCTATTGTTACGGAACCTTTTTGGCCTGCATTTTCAATAATATCCGCTTCTCTATAGTGATTTTTTGCGTTAAGAACTTCATGCCTAACTCCAGATTTTTTTAACATTTGAGAAATAAGTTCCGACGTTTCTACCGCAACCGTACCGACAAGAACAGGTTGTCCGGCTTTATTTCTTTCTTTAATATTTTCTACTACGGCACGGAATTTACCTTCCATTGATTTGTAGATCAAATCAGCACGATCATCCCTTGTTATTGGTTTGTTCGTAGGTATAGCAATGACATCCATATTATAAATATTTCTGAACTCTTCTTCTTCTGTTTTAGCCGTACCTGTCATACCTGCAAGCTTATTATACATACGGAAAAAGTTTTGGAAGGTAATGGAAGCAAGTGTCATGCTCTCATTTTGAATTTGTAATCCTTCTTTTGCTTCAATCGCCTGATGAAGTCCATCACTATAGCGGCGGCCTTTCATCTTACGCCCTGTAAATTGATCAATGATGATAACTTCTCCCTCTTCTACCATATAATCATCATCACGATGCATGGAAACTTGTGCTTTCAATGCTTGATTAATATGGTGTGTTAAGGATACATTGTCTAAATCAAATAAATTCTCAATGGAAAAATAACGTTCAGCTTTGTTAATTCCCTCTTCCGTCAGCTGGACACCTTTTGTTTTTTCATCATATGTATAGTCCGTCTCACCATGCAGGGTGATAACAAAACCATCTGCTTGCTGATAAAGAGCAGCTGATTTTTTTGCTGACCCAGAAATAATTAATGGCGTTCTTGCCTCATCTATGAGAATAGAATCGACTTCATCGATGATTGCGAAATTAAGAGGTCGCTGCACCATTTGATTTTTATATAAGACCATATTATCTCGAAGGTAATCAAAACCAAACTCATTGTTTGTACCATAGGTAATATCTCGATTATACGCTTCTCTTTTTTCTTCTTTCGTTAGCCCATTTCCATTCAAGCCAACTGTCAAGCCGAGGAAATCATAAAGTTGGCCCATTTCCTGCGCATCACGGTCAGCCAGATATTCGTTGACTGTAATAATATGAACACCTTTTCCAGCCAAGGCATTTAAGTATGCTGGCATAGTGGAAGCCAAGGTTTTACCTTCACCAGTTTTCATTTCAGCTATGTTGCCTTCATGAAGCGCTATCGCTCCCATTAGCTGCGTTTGGAATGGACGCATCCCGAGTACTCTTTTTGAAGCTTCACGCACTACTGCAAATGCCTCGTCCAACATATCATCAATTTCTTCACCATTCGCATATCGTTCCTTGAATTCTTCTGTTTTTTTCTGAAGTTCGGAATCCGTTAATTTTTCGATTTCAGGTTCCAGCGCTTCTATTTTATCAACTTGTTTTTGTAATCGATTTATTTGTTTTTGGTTACCATCACCAAAAATTTTTGTTAATAATCCAACCATATTATAAACGCTCCTCAATTAAAACAATCTAAACTATAATCCACTATTATCATAACACTTTACGATAAGCTATGACAACTCGGGTGGGCATTGCCAAAGAGCATAATTGTAGAATACTAAAATAGAGAGCAGACCGGGGATAGTCTGCTCTCAGAAATGGGGAAAAAGAGGTAGATTTGGGGAGATACCCTGCTTTTTATACCTGAGAATAAAAATAATCATTCTCTTTTTGTTTTGCTGAAATCTCTGTAATTTTCCGGTTCGTTGCAGCAAGAATTTCCAGTAACTGCACAATTGTAGCTTCATGCTGTTGTACTTTAATTACTAAGTCATTAAACGCCCTCCGATCATTTTCATTCACAGACTCACCTCCTAGTTCTATTGACTTATTTATATCATGAGGATGGGTGAAAAGACGAATGGGTATTTTTCAATTTTAGTTTCAAATTCGATAGCGATTTGATCCTAATAAGAGCTTTGAATAAAGTAAACTAATGTTATTTTCCATTTCAAATAATTTTTTTGTCACAAAACTAAAATTCTATTTTTCGTTCTACAATTTTCGACAAATACTGCATACAGGCTGCAACTACTTACTCTCGCACATTTAAAAAGCGACTCCTTTACAGGAATCGCCTTAAGTATTTTATATTTTTAAAAAGCATTTGGTTCTATTAATCCATATTTTCCGTCTCTGCGGCGGTATACAACATTTGTCTCACCAGAATGATCATTCGTGAATACAAAGAATTCATGTCCGAGCATATCCATTTGAAGGATTGCCTCTTCAGAATCCATCGGTTTAAGATTGAAACGCTTTGTTCGAACAATTTCTATTTCATCAGGATCTTCTTCTACTGCAATACTAGTAGCCTGTTTTTCCATTTCCGCAAAAGCGTGTTTAGGAGAACCTTTCTGTCTAAACTTACGATTGATTTTTGTCTTATGTTTCCGAATCTGTCTTTCTAATTTATCAACAACCAGATCAACAGCAGCATATAAGTCAACATGCTGGACTTCGCCACGCAATAATAGATTTGTCATCGGTATAGTAACTTCGATTCGTTGTTCATCATTATAGACACTTAAATTCACATGTACATCGGACGTTGGAGGTGTGTCAAAATATCTTTCCAGCTTACTGATCTTTTTTTCCACGTATTCCTTGATTGCCCCTGTTACCTCGAGATTTTCACCACGAATATTATATTTCATGAAAGTGTCCTCCTTCAATACTTTATATATTTATTATACTACTTTACCACTAATTTTTCCTGTTTAAACCTTACAAAAACGTAACATATATTTGATATAATCATTAAGCCCTTTCACAGCAAGGGTTCAAGGATTTACAATTAATTAATATTTTTTACAATTCTATAAAGTAAGTAATATACAAAAAAACTTCTGAAGTAAAACAGAAGTTTTTTCGTTATTTTTTACTGTCCATAAACATTCCATCTATTGTCTGAACATGTTTATATGGATTAGTATAAGATTGATTTGATTTTTTCTGTTTCTTAACTTGTCTCATTTCCAATTTCAATTCAGCGAAAAGTATTTGCATCTTTTTTTGAATTTCATTGTTGATTAGTAGAAGTTCTTTACCGATTTTTTTTTCTTCTTCTAAATAGGGAGGCTTTAGTTTCTCCATATACACGCCTCTATTTAATATAAGATTGTTCAATTCTTCGATAACGGATTCTCTTGATTTTGCGGTAATATCCTGCTCCAACAATGTTTTAATTTTCATCGTTATTTCATAAATTGGCTCTGCCCTGTTCATTAAACCTGTGCACCTTGAGCAAATTGCTGCTGCCTGTTTTTGATAATGACCTGTTTCCAAGTATCCCTGAAGTCTTTAACAAACTCTAACACTTCTTCCAGCTTTGAAGCGTCATTTTTTATATTCGCTTCTTTTAGCTGATATTGCATATATTCATATAATGGTAGAATCTGTTTTGAAATTTCTACTTTAGGATCCAGAGTAATCATTAATTCCTGAATGATATTTTGTGCTTTTTGAATATTTTTATTTTTTGCTTCGTAGTTTTTATCGTCCATATCTTTCATTGCCTGCTTAATGAATTTCATGCACCCATTATACAACATTAAAGTTAACTCACCACCAGAAGCAGTGTTTACTGCATTGTTCTGATAGGTTTGATAGGCTTTATTAACTGCCATTAGCCTGATCCACTCCTTTATTAAGTAATCTACTGTCCGCCACCGAAGTTGGACATAAGCATGGAAGATTGCTGATTCATCGCAGAAATTGCTTGTTCCATTGCACTGAATTGCCTCCAGTAACGATCTTCTACTTGGGTAAGTCGATCTTCAAATGCACTGATTCTGCTATCTAGATCTTTCATCCGCTTACCCAACGTATAATTTTCTAATGTATCCGTACCTTTACCAGCACGTTGATTGATTTTATCCATGGTGCGTTCTAATGAATCTTCCAGTCTATTCACCAATCCACGTTGATTACCTGTTTCACTGTTGGAAAATAATTTTTGTACACTTGCTGGATCTTCTGATAATGCTGCTCTTAGTTCTTCTTCATTTACGACAAGCTTTCCGCCATTAAGATAATCACTTGAAGTGGCAATACCAATTTGAGTAAGTGATGTAAATTGCCCACCACCTGTATCGACAGTAGAATACCAGCTTTGACGCATATCGAATAATCCGCTGGAAATTGCACTTTCCCCTTTTAGAAGACCGCTCTTCGCCTTTTCTTCCCACAATTCAATTTCATTATCAGACATCTCTTCCCTTTGTGCGTCGGTCAATGGCGGGAAGTCTCGATACCGTTCTTCCTGTTGGGAACCATTTAATGTCTCCACTACCTCATTATATTTGTCCACGAATGCCATGATTTTATCGAAGGAAGCATCGACATCGTTGTTGACGGTTAAAGTTGCGTTTTGGGCGACACCGGAACTGTCTTTGGTCGTGTTGTTGAACTGGAAAGTAATACCGTTTAAAGTGTAGTTGTTTTCTTTTGATACTACTTCGTAACTATTGTTGTAGGTGAATATTGCATTTTCTCCACCTGATTCTTCTCCCATCTTGAGTCCCTTTTCAAAAATGGTACTATTAAATACAATCTCGTCTCCTGTTAAATTATAATTGCCTGTCCTTGTTGACTCCATAATGACTTTATTAGTGTTATCGTCATATGTCATACGTACATTATTATCACTATCGTCGTTAATTCGTTTCATTATATCTTTCAGTGTTTCATTCTCACCAACTTTATACTCATGAGGAAGATTAGCAGTTCCATCTTCTTTGTAAGTAGTAAAGGAAATTGTGTAATCAGAAGGTATAATTTCAGTATCTGTACCTGTTCCTATGCTTTGTCCAACTAATGGCTTGTCCGCATCAATTCCAATTTCCTCCTGACTCACATTTATTGCAGATGTTGCCAGCTGAGATACGCTAATATTGTACGTCCCATTCGTAGAACTCGCTGTACCTGTAGCCGTCACAGCACCTTCCATCGTAGAGGTAACTGATTTTGAATTATATGTTCCGCTCATTTTCATATCAAGCATCATATTATCCAGTTCGAGCAACGATTTATTGACATCCCGAAATGCATCCCGTTGCCATTCCAATTTTATTTTATCCTGACCCATTTTATCCAATGGAATTCGTTCTGCCTTCATTAAATCCTTGATTATACTATCTGTGTCTATGCCACTGGCTAGACCACCAATTCTCATTCCCATTTTATCACTCCTTATATTTTCTTATCGATTAAAAAACCCATGAAGTCTGCCATTTCAGCATACATATCAAGCATTTTTTTCGGAGGGATTTCTTTAATGATTTCTTTTGTGCTCGAATCAATGACCGTTACATAATATTTATTCAGCTTGTCGTGAAGTTCAAATTTAACATTCCTTCTTAATGGTTCAAGAAAGTCATTCATTTTGGAAACTGCCATTTCCAGATCTTTATTGTTTATCATAGAATTTTGCTTTTCTGATTGCTCTTGTTCATATTTATTATCCGTCCTGATTTCAGAACTTTCCACTACTGTTGTAGATTTCATGCTGTCCTCACTGATTCGTAAAGTCTGAGATCCGGTCGCTAATTTATCCACCATCATCCCACAACACTCCTAAACCTTTTCCTTTTATATCGGTTATAAATTTTGCTAAGTGAAGGATTTCGATCATTATTTTCATTTATTTGAGTCTTTTAGGAGTTCGAGTAAATCTAGGGAAACATTTGCCGCCTCATTGTTTTGCTGTTGAATATCCACATAAATTTCCTTGCGATAGATATCAACAGACTTTGGAGCAGAGATTCCCAGTTTTATTTGATCTCCCTCTATAGCTAAAACAGTAATTTCGATGTCTTCACCAACCTGAATTGCTTCATTTCTTTTTCTGGAAAGTACGAGCATTATTTAACCTCTCTTTCCGCAACTGAAGGAATAATTGGTGCCTTTGAGGAATAATCGTCACTATTTAAAATATATTGTTTCCCTTGTCTAAGAGCAGAGTTAATAATAATCGGTGCTTTCATATTTAATGTACTCGTTTTAAAGGGATTTTTTAAAGTTACAATGGAAAGCACTGCCACTTCTATTTCCTTTTTAATTTGCAGACTCTCCATTAAGCTTTCATCCAATTCGAATGTGTATTCCTCATATATTTGGTAAGGATTCGTTACAATAAACGCAACATTGGCAGACGCAATCGACTGTAAAATTTGAAAGATAGGGTTATCCGGCAAATCCAGTAATACAAATTGTGTTTCATGAACAAATCCAGGAAGGCCAAATGGAAATTGAATAATCTTATAATCTTCAATTTCTACCTCACTTAAATATTTCGTTTGTATTTTCATTTCTTTCATCATCCTTTCCTAAACCCGAAGATTGGTAAAACTTATTTCCAGGTTTTGTTGCTGTTTCACGTTTGTTTCTACTTTACCAGGCTGATAACTGAACTCAGGTTTTCTAACAGTAGCATCAATAACCGGTTTGTTCGTTTGGACCTCAATATGTACTTTTGCTGGCTGATAACTTGTCTTAACTGAAAAATGCGTTGGAATAAATTGAATAGCGAGAGACTTCATTGATTCATGACCATTTTGCAATGCTTGACTGACAAATGGATTCCCACCATTCTCAATTTTCATCAGCTCATTACCTTGCCTCGCCCGTCGTGCTATTCCTTGCATTAATGCATTTTCACCTTCTTGAGCAAATCTCTGATTACGTTTAGAAATATGCATTAAGTTCATATCTTCCCATGCTTGCGTCTGATCAATTTTCAACTTTCCAGGAGTCGTCCGAATGGAAAGTTCCGCTTTAGGCTGTTGAATGGTAAGCTCTGCCTGTGGCTGATAAATTTGTTGTTTTCCTTCTGTTGTTTGGATTTGAATTTGTGCCATCTGTGACTGCAATCGGATTTGTGGTAATTTCACCATCGAGGACTCCCTTCTGCATAAAATCTCCAATTTATCAGGGTAAATTTTACCGTTAAATACAGGATAAACCCTGAACTCTATTTCGGGTCAGGGTTTACTGAATGTTTATCTTAAGAAATCAACCAGTGACGGTTGGATAATTTTTGAACCTGCAGATAATGCAGCACGATGAAGGCTTTCCTGAGTAATCAATTGGGTTATGGCTTCAGCATAATCAATATCTTCATTGTTGGACATCGATTGGGTTGCAATAACTTCCTGTTCGCTTAAGCGGTTTTCAACAAGTTCGAGACGATTCATACGAGCACCCAATTCCGCACGCGAATTAATGATATTATTAATGCCAATGTCCAGTTCACCAATGCTGGAATCAATATCTTCACCTGAATCCAATCGATCAATAAAATTATCGATTGCACCAAAAATGCTTGGTTCCCCACCGAATACGTCTGCACCACTTACATTTGCTTTCAATGTAGTACCACTGGATACTTCAATTTTTACTTCTCCACCGGTAAACCCAGGTTCGATTCCACCATCTGCATTAATCGTATTAACAGGTGCTATATCGGTATCGGTCCCATTGAAAATATATTTATCATTTACATTTGTATTGGCAATATCGACAAGATGTTCTTTCAACTGCTTGACTTCTTCACTGATGCTTGCAAGTTCTTCGTCATCATATGTTCCATTACTTCCCTGGACAGCGAGTTCACGAATACGCTGCATTGCAGATGTTGCTTTATCCAAAGCCGTATCTGAATTATCCATCCAATTGTGCATTTCATTTGTATTCCGCTGAAATTGTTCCACCTTAACCAACTCCGTACGGTAACCCATGCCTTTCATGGCAACTACAGGATCATCGGAAGGTCGGGTGATTTTTTTACCAGTATTTAATTGATCCATATACGAACTCATTTTTGTATTGCTTTGCATTAAATTTCGTAACATATTATTAGAAAGCATTCCTTGAGTCACACGCATCGTTACTGCCTACCTTCCTACTAATCCCATATTATTTATAACTCTATCAAGCATTTCATCCATGGCAGTCATGCTTCTGGCTGCTGCACTATATGCATGCTGGAATTTAATCATATTGGACATTTCTTCATCCAGCGAAACTGCACTCACGGAGAGTCGCTGATTTTCCACCTGTGCCAATAGTGTCCCTGTGTTTTCTGTCATACGATTTGCGTGCTCAGCAGTAACACCAAGATCCCCGATGACCGACTCATAAAAGTCTTTAATGGAAGCACCGTCCAAATCATCATTGTTTGAATTATAAAAAACTTTTGCTAGTGCTAGAGCATTTTCTCCATTACCAGCATCGCCATTTGAACTTGCGATAATCTGACTTCCTTCTGTTAAAGCAACCGATATGGAACCTGCAGCGCCTATAGAATTATTCGGATTATCAACTTCAAAAAACGAAACTTCGCCTTCATTATTGGCATGTTTCTCATTAAAATCAGTTGCAACTGCATATGCCATTTTATCGAGGTTACGTATCGTTTCTGGATAATCACCTAATGCATTCTCTCCATCGGCATATCCATAAGCGTCAATGAAACCTTTCAGTGATCCGCTTGAGTTCATAATGTCAACACCGTTAACATTAACTGCTTCGACTACAGAAAGTGATTCCACAGTGTCATACACAGGATCGTCTATCGTTTGTTTTGTTCCTTCTACACCGTTAACCAGTTCCGAGATTGCTGTCCCAACATCATTTACGACATTGATTGTTGCTACACCATCCACTCTTTTATTTGGGCTGTGACTATTATCATAGGAAACTTCAATACTTACGATTTCAGATAGCTGATCAATCAGTATGTCTCTTCGATCATACATATCATTCGCATCGTATCCATTTGCTTCCAGGTTTTTTATCTGTTTATTTAACTCATTTATTCCATCAACAAACGTATTCGCGTCATTCACCGTCGTATCAATTTGAGTTTGCAGATCTGTTCGAATGTTTGTCATGGATTCGGACATATAATTAAACGTTTCTGCCAAAGCTTGACCACGCTGAAGTACAACAGACCGTGCACCTGAATTTTCCGGATTAACAGCCAGGTCCTGCAGTGATTGCCAAAATTTATCGATTGTAGTGGATAATCCTGTATCAGAGGGTTCGTTTAAAATATTTTCCATACGGCTTAAAGCTTCAGACTTTGTGGACCAATAGCCTGAAGTACTGTTTTCGCTGCGGAATTGATTATCCAAGAATTGATTCCGGATACGCTGAACGGATCCTGACTCAACTCCTGTTCCCATCTGACCTGGAATTTGTGGTCGATTACGGGATGCTGAAGGGAATGGGGATGATGTCTCAAAATTGACCCGCTGCCTCGTATAGCCTTCTGTATTTGCATTCGCTATATTATGACCGGTTGTATATAGTGCTGACTGTTGCGTGGATAAGGCTTGTCTTGCCATCTCCAAACCATGAAATGTACTCATTTTGGCGTACTCCTTTTATTGCTTAATCTTTATGCTTTGGAATCAAAAACCGACCGACTTGAAGTATCCGCTTCACTTTTGACTCCATAATTCATACTTTTTAATGTCGGACTCATTAACTCCAAAGATATTTGAACAAATTGCATCGATTGACTGATGAGTACCTGGTTTAATTGTTCCTGCTGTTTTAACTTCGTAATAACAGCAGTAAGTTTGATTGCAGCATTTTCCATTTTTACTTGTTCTGCTTCATTTTTAACTTGTTGTAGGATGTTTGTAATTGTCGCATCTTCCACCGCCATATGATTGGCTTTACACAGCGCCTCAACAGCGATTTGCCTTTTGCTCTCCGCTTGTTCTAAAAGCCGAATTAGTTTCCGTTCCCTTATTAGCAAAGACTGTAAATGGTCGATGGAACCTTCCTTGACTGTTCTCGTTTTCTCTTTTGAAACCGCTAGTAAATCTTCATGTATCTTTACAAGCTGTTCCAATGATTGTGTAATTATATGGGACAACTTGAAGTCCTCCTTTTAGACGTTACCAACTTTTATTTTGACCAAAATTCTAACATTTTTTGTGCCGCCTTCTCTGGATTTACTTTATATTCACCAGAATTAACTGCTTGTTGGATCTCTTGAACATAGGCAGCCCGCTTTTCACTTGTCTTATCTGTTTCCTGAAGCTGTTTTGCCTGACTTGAAATCTCAATTTGATCTTTCGTTTGTATTGCTTTCTTTACTTCTGTTTGTTTTTGTATTTGCTGTTTATATGGATTGAAGTTCGTATGATTTGTACCGTTAATTTTCATTTGAGCTTCACCTCTTCCTGTTCATAGTTTTCTGCGGACAATTTCTGTAATCCTATTATCGGCCACTAACACAAAAAGTTTAAGGGTTTATTCAAAAAAATCCCTGTAAACGCTGATTATTTCCGGTTTTTATCCACCGCATAATACGTATCCGTACGGGCATTCTCTCTTATACGCACTTCTTCCGTCCTTTTTTCTGCTTCTTCATATACTTTCAGTTCTTTGTTTAATTCTTCCCGACAGCCTATGCAAAGCTTCCCTGAAACAATCTTCGTACCACATTTTTCACACGGGTAAGCAAGTTTTGGAAAATCGGTCGGATGAAGTCTTTTCGCTTTAATGAATTTCGTGATTAACGTTTCTTCAACACCAGTTTCTTCAACAATCTCTATTAAAGTTGCTTCTCTATTTTTTCTTATTTTTAAAAAAGCATATACTTTCTTAAAAGCTGCTTCTTCTTCTTTGTAACAGTTTGGGCATATATCACGTAATCCTTTTACAAAAACTGCTTCACAACTGCTGCAATTTGCTAGTTCAGCCATTAGTCTATTCCCTCTTTTCAATAAGTATCATACATCAACCCCGAATCAAGGTAAGAGCATAAATTGACGGACAACCATGGTTTTTCAGTAATTTGGCTGCATGACGTAATGTCGTTCCTGTTGTATATATATCATCGACAAGAATGACTGGTTTGTTAATAGGTTGTTCTATAAAAAAAGGGCTATCGGTGTATAGTCGTTCTAATCTCGTTTTCTTGGACTGTTTCTCACCATCTTTACGCGTTAAAATATCCATACATGGTACAGGTAAAAACTCCGCCAATGCCTTTGCCTGATTAAAGCCTCTTTCTCCAGCACGTTCTTTACTCAAGGGAATTGGAATTAGTACCGCGTCTTTTTTTAAAACTGAAAACCGCTCATTAAATGTGTCCTTGAAATAAGTTCTAAAGATTTCTCCAAGCACATAATCCCCACGATATTTCCATTTTGCAATCACTTCCTGCATTCTCTCATTGTAGGCAAATACAGAATAATTAAATTCAAGCGCATGTTCCTCGAGATTTTCCTCCCACCACAAACAGTCTGAGCAGATTTTTTCATCTGTTTGACGGCTGCATATTCTGCATCGGGGCCCATGCAACAATTCTAGTTTTTCTTCACACCCGGTGCAAATCGGCTTTGGATTGTACAACTGAAATAAGTTGGACCAGGTAATCTCTGGGATGATCTGATTGTGACACCAGAGACAAATCACTTTAAAAACTCTCCCCTCTTATTCATTGACTTTATCGAATCGATAGCCTGCACCATCGCCTCTGTCTTGCCATCATGGAAAAATAATACTTCCCCAGTCGGATCATCAGGACTTCTTCCTGCGCGTCCAGCAATTTGAACAAGGGCGGCTTCATCGAATACATCATGTCCAGCATCAAAGATGGCCACATCTACGGAGGGAAATGTAACCCCTCTTTCAAGTATCGTCGTCGTAATCAAGATGAAAATTTCCTTTGCTCTGAATGCCTGAACCTTTTCTTCCCTATCCACATCCGCTGCGTGTACAGATTGTAGCTTTTCTTCTGACAAAAGAATTCCTACTTTTCGCAAATGCATCGAGAGAAAAGGCTTTATGTTTTCAGCTAGTGTAATGGAAGGTACAAAAATCAACAGTTGTCTTTTTGGATTTTTCCGGGATTTCACCCATTTCAAAAATGCAGACGGAGGAAAATAGGTATTTAGATCCCGATTCAACCCATGACACATTACCTTTTTTGGTATAGGCAGTGGTTGTCCATGAAATCGGACTGGCACAAAAATATGTGGAAGCTTTTTACGTCTCATTGCTTTTTTATGTTCTTTTCTTGGAGTCGCAGTTAAATAGATGGTTGTACTTTGGGATTTTTTGGAGCGTTTCGCAGCATATGGGAGCGATTTATCTGCGTGATATGGAAAAGCATCAATTTCATCAATAATCATTACATCAAATGCTTTCTGATAACGAAGTAATTGGTGTGTCGTTGCAATAATGAGCTGCGCTGCTCCTAGCTTATCCTCACTCCCACCATACAATGCTTGAATCGAAACCGCCTGAAAAGCACTCTGAAGTCGAGGAAGCAATTCTCGGACTACATCTGCTCGCGGAGTTGCTAAACAAATACGTTTTCCTGTGCTTAATGCTTCCGTAATACCAGGAAATAGCATTTCCGTTTTTCCAGCTCCACAAACTGCCCAAACTAATAGCTCAGACTCTTTCTGTTGTACTGCGTCGACAATTCGATCGGCAGCTTTTTGTTGGACTACTGTCAATTTCCCTTTCCAGGAACATGGATCCACATGATAACTCCAATCCGGTTCCGTTCCATTCCAATAATAAAGCAACTCACATTCACTAACACGTCCCATTTCAATACATTTACGACAATATCTATGTGTATGATGACATCTTTGGCAAGGTAGTTTCGCAAACAAATGAGGGTTTTCATTACCGCAACGCTGACACTGATAATGGAAGTTTTTTTGAATGATGGATTTTTTAGCTGTTAGTAAATTATTTGCTAGAAGTTGTTGGAATGAAGGTTCGTTTAGCAGTATTTCTTTTCTCAGGAGGAGTTTTCCAGCGTACTGAAAGGAGAATTCCTTGAAGTCGAGAGGTTGTAGTACAGAATCTGGCATCAATGTTTCACTCACTTTCTATATTATGTTTTTGGCAGATAGGAAACTTTTATGCTTTCCTTTCTGCCAAAAAAAGTCACTTCTTACTTCACATACCAACCAACACCGATGGATCCCTCGCCGAGATGGGTGCCAATAACTGGTCCAAAGTAGCTGATGGATGTATGCATGGTTGGGTATTTTTTCACAAAATCATCTCGAAGCTCATTAGCTGATGCTTCATCATTACCGTGAATGAATACAACTTGCAGATCTTTTCCTTTTTCCGCATCTGTTTCAAGCATTCCGATGATCCGATTAATCGCTTTTTTACGGGTTCGTATTTTTTCAAATGGAACAATAAATTTTTCCGAGAAGTAAAGAATAGGCTTCACTTGCAAAAGACTACCAACAAGTGCCTGTGCTCCACTCAAACGTCCTCCACGCTGCAGGTTAGTAAGATCGTCCACCATAAAGTAAGCCTTCACACTATTCTTCATCTCATCCAAGCGCTGGAGAACTTCTTCAGCTGTTTTTCCTTTTTGAGCCATGTCAGCAGCTTCCAGTGCATAAAAACCTTGAACCATACAACTCACTTCCGAATCGAAGGCATAAACATCAATACCTTCAACTAACTCACTTGCTGTTATAACTGTCTGGTACGTACCACTAATGCCACTTGATAAGTGAACAGATATTACCGCATCATAATCCTTTGCAAGCTCTTCCAACTTGGTTGTTATATAACCAATGGATGGCTGTGATGTAGTAGGCAGTTCTTTTGTTTCTCTTACTTTTTCATAGAACTGTTCTGCTGTGATATCTATTTCTTCTTCAAAGGAGTTATCTTTAAAAATAACACTGAGCGGAACCATATGTATCTTATGCTTGTCCCTTATATCAGCGGGGATGTATGCTGTGCTATCTGTCATTACAGCAAGTTTCATGTATATCCTTCTCCTCTATAGCAAATTGAACGATACGTGTAATTTATTTTACATGAAAGATATGAAAAAATCACCTGTAATTAACTCAACTTTCGCAGATTGAAATTGACAAATAAGCCTTGGTGGAAATAGGAGGGCTGGAGATACACTGTTCAAGTTAAATTTAAATTAACTTTTTGCTCTGAGCAGTCCGGTTACACTTAGACTTCAAGGGTTTATTCGTTCATTTTGTTGATTTTTATCATCGCATTTTAGATAAAATGCGACATAACTTTTGGTTGGTATTCTAACATATGTGCTGTTGCTGCCGTCCGGGTTCGCTCTGGGCGGATGCGCATCCTTAGGGCACGGCCTCAGCCCCGAAGAGAAAACCACTCTTCTGGTCTTCGGACACGTGCTTTTCCCGCAGGAGTCACCGCCCGCCGCTCACCCGGACTGGTGAAGTTGTATGATGTTATTTTAGCACCCGCAAGTATAGTAATTGTTAGCAACCTTAACTAGCTCTGGGAAATACACGGAGACTCCAACGGGAAGAGAGGCATAGGTGAGACACTGAAATGCGTCAGCATGAAGGGGCTCACCAGCCGCCTTAGGATGCGCGCAGTGTATTTCCCAGAGCGGTCGCCGAAGTTTCTACATACGGATAGAAATCAACCAGCAGTTACTTCGCATTTTATATAAACTCTGCGATGATTAAAAAGAAAAAAGCATTATTTTAAGTTTAACCCAGATTAAATGTTTAAACTTATTTTATTGGTGCGAAATTAGAGTAATTAAGATAAATAACCTGCACATAGAAAAATACCCTGGTGCATTAACACCAGGGTATTTTTAAAGCAACTGTAAAGTAAGTTAAATTACTTCCACCCAGCCCTTGCGAATTGCCGAAACAACCGCCTGTGTACGGTCATTTACGTTCATTTTCTGTAAAATATTACTCACATGGTTTTTAACTGTTTTTTCACTAATATATAAGGTCTCCGCTACAGCACGATTACTTTTTCCATCCGCCAGTAGCTGCAATACCTGACACTCACGTTTCGTAAGCAAGTGTAGTGGTTTACGGTATTCTATACCTTTATCCGTAATACTCGAAGCATTTTCCTTAGCAAGGCGACGATATTCCTTCACAAGGTTATGTGTTACCTTTGGATGCAGATAGGACCCGCCGTCACTGACTACTTTTATTGCTTCAATCAAGGAATCCGAATCCATTTCTTTGAGCAAGTACCCTTGCGCCCCAGTTTTCAATGCATGTGTCACATAGCTTTCATCATCATGAATGGAGAGAATAATTACTTTTGAGTTTGGAAAGTATCGGACTAAGTCAGCAGTCGCCTGAACACCGTTGATCTCCGGCATATTAATGTCCATTAATACAACATCGGGATTATTTTCTTTTACCAGTTTAGATGCAACAGACCCGTCAGCCCCCTCAGCAACCACGTTAAAGGACGGTTCAAATTCCAGAATGCGTTTTACCCCTTCACGAAATAACTTATGATCATCTATTAACACGATACGAATTTCTTTCTCTGTATTCATTGATTCATCTTCCTCCTGCATTCGATTACTTCGTACACCTACTAAAATTTATATGACAGATATATGTTTCTCTCTATTTTTCATTAGTTATTCTTATTAATCATTATATACTTATGGCGTTGAATAAGGAACTTTTATGGTAATTGTTGTTCCTTTGCCAATAGCTGACTGTATATTCAGTTGGCCTTCTAGCATTTCGACTCGTTCTCTCATACCTATCAATCCAAATGATTTATCTCTTTTTACACTCAAATCGAATCCCTTCCCATTATCTTTAATGAGCATCGTCAAACTATCTCTACGTATTTCCAGTTTAACTTGAATCAAACTAGCTGCACTATGCTTGATTGCATTTTGAATGGATTCTTGCATGAGACGGAAAAAGGCTATTTCATATTTTTGATTAAGACGCCTTTCTTCTCCAAAAACAGTAAAATCAATCGTGATTTTATTATAATCCGAGATATTGTCCACGTATTTTTTGATCGTTGGTACAAGTCCCAGATCATCCAATGCCATCGGTCTTAGGTCATAAATAATTCTTCTCACTTCATACAAGGAAGAACGAACCATTTCTCTTACACTTCTTATTTCTGCTATTGCCTGATCAACCGAACCACTTTTTACTGTTCGTTCCATAAGTTCGGAACGCAATAAAATATTGGCAAGCATTTGTGCCGGCCCATCATGTATTTCTCTTGATATCTTTCTGCGTTCATCTTCTTGTGCTTCAATAATTTTCAACCCAAATTCCTGTTTCTCTTTTGCATTTTCTATCATTTCGTTAACTTGCCGGAAATCATCCTGCAAGTAAGTAAGAATTACTGAAATTTTTCCAGCCAATCCTTCAGCCCGATTGATGGTTTGAGATAAGGTGATTAATCTTCTTTCCAATTCATCCCGTTTATCACGCAATACTTTCTCTTCCTGGCGAAGCATAGCTAGATTTGTTTGCATAAGATGTGTATTTTCATATACCTCTCGTATATCCGCCTCGGAATATCGTTCAAAGTATTTACTTACCTCGGCTAATCGCTGTCGTGAAAAGCGGACTTTTTCTTCTAACTGATCTCCATTTTCAATATGCCGAAGTACTTTTTCCTTCGTTTCTTTTAGCTCAAATACAAGATGCTCATGTTCCTTACGAGCCTCTTCACTAATATTGAAAATTTCGTCCTTGCTATTTTCAACGACTTCGATCATTTCGTCGATGACGTGGTCCAAAGCCTTTTCACTTATCTTTACCGCCATATTTTTCCACCAACCTATGTTATAGTTATACGTATAGACATTTCATTTTTTTAGGGTCTTTTCCCTATATTGAGGAAATATTTTCCTAATTTAGATATATTTTTAACAACTTCTCTTTATATGATATTAAGGGTACCTATATACTATAATGTGCGTTAGAGGTGAGAAAATCAAGATGTTAAAAAACTATTATACCGTAAAAAAAGAAGGAAATGACCAGATTATTATCCAGAAATCCAGATTTATCGGCTATATTAAGCGGGTGGAAAGCGAAGAGGAAGCACAAATATTTATTCAGGAAATAAAGAAAAAACATCATGATGCTAACCATAATTGCTCTGCCTATATTATTGGAGAAAATGACCAAATCCAAAAAGCAAATGATGACGGCGAACCAACTGGTACTGCAGGCGTTCCGATGCTGGAAGTGCTTAAGAAACAGCATTTAAAGGATACCGCAGTCGTTGTAACAAGGTATTTTGGTGGAATTAAGCTTGGTGCTGGAGGACTAATTCGTGCATATGGAAGTACGACTTCTCAAGCTATTAAAACTACAGGTATTGTAAAAAGACAGCTTATGAAAGGTTTTTCCATAACGGTGGATTACAGCCTTCTAGGTAAATTGGAAAACGTGCTAAGAAATTCGGATCATCTTTTGGAAACAATTAACTATTTGGAAAGTGTTGCGTTTATCGTTTTTGTAAAAGTTGAGCAGGACGAAGCTTTTCAGAGTTGGATGGTAGACTTAACAAATGATCAGGCAGATATCAAAAGAATCGAATCTAAATATATTGAAATCGATGTTACTTCGACCGATAAAATATAGAAAAATGACAAAACAAAACTGCATCCTATAGGAATGCAGTTTTATTTTGCCATCGATTGTGCATATTTTTCCAAACGCTTACTGCTCGACAACTCACTAATCAGCATCTTGATCAACTCTTCCGAACTATGAATATTTTGCTTTTCGGTTTCATCAATCATTCGTCGCAGCATATTTTTATATTTTTCCTGCTCTACCATTCTCTTACCGCCTTTTCGTTCATATTCCAAGTTACTATCATTGCAATTAAAAAGAACTGTATCATAGTTTTTGGTAAATGCGTGTCGAACTATGTCGAAACAAGAAATAATTTATTTTCCCTCACCATACCTATACGACAAAAACTGTCATTTATGGGCGCTGTTTCGCCTTTTACCAAACCAATTTATACTAATGATACAAAAAACAGCTATTAAAGCTCCAATACTATCCAACATGACATCGCCGGCATATGGAGTTCTATTAGGTGTCATTCCCTGGTGCAGCTCATCTAAAACGGCATATATAACTGTCAGCAGAAAAGAAAATAGTAATCGTATTTCTATTCTAAAGTCAGTCGATTTTCTAAAAGCGATATAGAAAAAACAAGCTAACAAAAAGAAGACCGTAACATGTGCGCCTTTACGAATAAAAAATTCGATAAAGCCATTAATCCCAAGTACATCAACATTTACCAAGGAATGATTATAAGTAAAAGAAATCCAACCAACAAATGGCTCTAGAAAACTGAAATCAATCAGACTTCCCATCAAGGGTTTAATATCCTGCTGCTCATATGGTGTAGCTGAAGAATAGAAGATAATACCCATCCACCCCATCGGCAACAGCCAATATAAATATTTTTTCATCGTTAACAACCAAACTTTCTTATAAGAAATAAAACACCCTGAACGATAACGAGACTATTATATAGTATATCTGTTAATCCAATAATTTTCATCTATTAATTTCCCCTTATATATATAAAAGGGGAAATCGAAACATAAAAAAACCGTTAAGCAGTTGGCTTGACGGTTTTTCTCTTAATGATCTTGTTTTTGTTTCCATTTATTAAACTCCAGGTATTCTTTAAACTGTTCTTTCGATACTCCAGACTGCATTGCTTCCTGTACAATTTGCATCCATTCATTATCAAGTTCTGCTGTATCTATGGATTCATTTTCATTAATTACATCATTGACGGATACACCTAATACAGTACTGATCTTTTCAATAAACTGGATCGATGGATTAGATTGAAGGTTTCGCTCAATCGAACTAAGATATGATTTTGCTACCCCCGCTTTTTCAGCTAATTCAGAGATGGACATTCGTTTTTCCTGGCGTAATTTCTTTATCGTTTCACCGATCAAGTTCCTCACCTACTTTCACTGCGCATTATATCATATTTACAGTAAGTAGTTCTATATAGAGTACACTTTTTCATGAAAATTACGCCTTTTGTCCTGTGTCTTTTAAAAATTGGCGAATCTCATCCATTGAAATTCCCATTTTTTTTGCATTCTTTATTAAGACTACCCATTCCTCATCAACTGCCACATTTTCAATAATCTTTTCCACAATCCGTCCCCCATTATTCATCCAGACAATCCAGCCATCTTAGCATAATGCTTTAGACCCGTGACTTTGCGCCCTTACCTTTCGATAAGTTTGCCCTTTTCTGAGGATTTCATTTATTTCATATGACTATCATACTATATAAACTAACACAATAGGTTGACTTCTTTTGTCGGATACAGACTAGTTTTGTAATTGACGAAAATACAACTATTATTCAATTGTTGGAATTCTAGTTTCATTGTATCTGCCGTAAGTTAACAAGGAAAATCACTTCTTAAATTTTAAACTTTCATGAAATAGGAAAATACTTCTTAAAAAATGGAACCGCTTCCTGTTACTATTATTTTATTAATAAACAAAAAATCCAGTCACCTTAAATAAACAAAAACCTACTTATTTCTTTAAATTCCATAGACTATATTCGCTATTTCAGATATAATTTATCCAAGATTTGATATTTTTTTACAAGTAACTACTAGTCAAAAAGTCTTATAATGGAAATCATAATTAATACAGAGGAGAATACGAGTGGTATCAAGAGCAGAGAAAAGACAAAATAAGAAAAAACGCAAATGGCCTTATTGGGTTGGTGGAATAATATTGGCATTAATTTTACTTGTTGGAGGATTAGCATTCTATGTTTGGAATCAGGTCGGTGCTACCGTAGAAACCATGCACAATCCGCTGGCAAGAGATGAAGACCCAGAAAGACAAAAACAAATACAGAATATCTTTAAAGAAACGGATTCTGTTAATATTCTTTTGCTTGGCGTTGATGAACGCTCCGGTGATAAGGGTCGATCCGATACAATGATTCTTTTGTCTGTTAATCCAAATACGGAATCGATGATTATGTTGAGCATACCACGTGATACTTATGTGAATATACCTGGACGGGGACAGGATAAGATAAATCATGCCTATGCTTTTGGTGGAACTGATTTATCGGTACAAACTGTCGAAGAAGCATTTGACCTTCCGATTCATACGTATGCAAGGGTGAATATGGAAGGCTTTCAACAAGGAATTGATGCATTAGGTGGCGTTACAATCAATAATGATCTAGCCTTCTCACAAGATGGTCACACCTATCCTGAAGGGCAAATTATGTTAAATGGTGAAGAAGCACTAAGTTTTATTCGCATGCGCTATGAAGATCCACGTGGAGACATGGGTCGAAATGATCGTCAACGAAAAGTAATTACCGCTGCCATGAATGAAGCGGCAAGTTTTAATAGCATTACCAAAGTTGGAGAGATACTGAATATTTTAGGTGACAATGTACAAACCAACCTAGATATGAAAAAAATACAAACCTTGTTCACTGGTTACGCAGGAGCACGCAAAGATGTGTCCACAATGGAAATAAGCGGTTCCGGACAAACCATTAATGGTGTTTGGTATTATATCGTTCCGGATTCTGAGTTTAACCGTATTCATACAGAGATAAAAGATCATATGGAAGCCAATTAGGAATGGTAAAATGAAAAGTCACCTGTGTATCATAAAACAGCGTGGCTTTTCTGTTCGATGTACAAATTTTTGTATATCGTTGATGGTATACTATATATAGAAAAAAAGTTGGGGGTATAATTTATGAAACGAATATTATTATTATTTATAATTCCACTTGTTCTTGTGGCATGTTCCAATGATGAAGAGGTCACACCGAATGAGCGTTTTAATGACTATGTCAACCACTGGAATGAACAGGAAGTTGGAGAAATGTACGGGATGTTTTCTCAGGCAGCAACAGAGAGCTATCCTGAAGATCAATCAACTTTACGAACAGAAAAAATTTATCAGGATCTAAACGTTTCTGATTTACAAATAGTTTTTGAAGAATTAAACGAAGAAGAGCTTGAAATGGCAATGGAAGAAGGTACAGCGAAACTGCCTTTCACCGTTAATATGGAGACGATCGCCGGACCAATTACTTATGAGTATGAAGCAACACTTGTCCAGCAGGGTGAAGAAGACGAAGAAGAGGAATTAAATTGGTATGTAAATTGGGACCCCGGATTTATTTTTCCTGATTTGAAAGACGGCGGCGAAATTGGTATCCATACGGTTAATCCAAAACGTGGAGAAATCCTTGACCGTAACCAAATGCCTTTAGCAATCAATGGGACAATTGTTGAAGTCGGCGTTGTCCCTGGTGAGCTTGGAAATAACGCTGAACAGTCAAAAAAACAAATTGCGGAATTGCTCGGTATAAGTACTGAATCTGTTGACACGGCTCTTAATGCCGGCTGGGTCGAAGATAATTTGTTTGTACCACTCAAAAGTGCCCTGCCTTCTGAAGAGGAACTTCTACCCGAGTTAAGTGCCATTGATGGCGTACGGCTTAGAGAAACTACCGGACGTATCTACCCAGCTGGCGAGGCAGCTGGGCATCTTGTTGGATATATCCGAAGTATAACTGCTGATGATTTGGAAGACCTTGATCCTTCTCAATATAGTGCGAATGATAAAATTGGTTCACGTGGACTTGAAGCAAATTATGAGGAGCAACTTAAAGGAAAAAAAGGAGTAAAAATTACAATTAACAAAGAAGAACAAGATGAAATCGTACTTGCTGAAACACCTGTGGAAGACGGCGAAACAATAAGCGTTACAATTGATGTTAATGTTCAAGAAAAATTGTTTAACTCCTATGAAGAAGATGCAGGAACAGCTGCTGCGATTCATCCAAAAACCGGTGAGACATTAGCACTTGTTAGTAGCCCTGCGTTTGACCCAAATGAAGTTTTATATGGTACATCAGGAGATTTATGGGAAAGAATAGAAAACGATGAGCAAAACCCTTTAATTAACCGGTTTGCTTCTACCTATGCCCCCGGGTCTGTTTTTAAACCCGTCACAGGTGCAATCGGATTAAAGAATGGAAGTATCGAACTTGGTCAAGGAATAGAAATTGATGGTAAAACGTGGAGCAATGGAGAAGGCTGGGGAAATTATGAGGTTACAAGGGTTTCCACCTCAGATGGTCCTGTTGACCTTGAAGATGCGTTAATCCGTTCTGACAATATCTTTTTTGCAAGAAAGGCGGTTGAAATGGGATCCGATGCCTATGTAAGTGGTCTGAAAGAATTTGGATTTGGTGAAGATTTACCATTTGAATATCCAATCACAATGTCAACCATTTCATCAAGTGGTGATCTGGATGATGAAATCTTATTAGCAAACTCCAGCTATGGCCAAGGTGAATTGGAAATGAGTGCACTTCATGTGGCATTAACCTACACGACATTCTTAAATGAAGGGAATATGATTAAGCCTACATTCCTAACAAGTGAAGAAACAGCTCAAGTATGGAAAGAAGGATTAATTACACCGGAACAGGCAACAGCCATTCAAGAAGCTTTAAGAAAAGTTGTTACAGAAGGTACAGCGAAAAAAGCTCAGAATGCAGACTTTCCTATTTCAGGTAAAACGAGCACGGTAGAGTTAAAGCTTTCGGATAGTGAGTCAGGTGCTGAGAATGGCTGGTTTGTAGGTTACCCAACGGATGATCAGGACATCCTAATTGCAATGATGGTGGAAGAAACACAGGATAAAGAAGGCGGACTTGCCGTTCAAAAAGTGACGGATGTCTTAACACAAATGAAATAGTTTCCAAAGCAAAAAAATCTACTCCTTTCGTTGCAGGAGTAGATTTTTATTTTATAATAATTTCGCCAGCGAATAAAACATATTTTCATCACGTGCATCAAGTGCCATATCGATCAGCCTTTTGATATTATCTCTTTCCAATTCATGAATAAATAGATGGGTAGCTTTTTCTTGGTCTGTTTTACTTAAGCTTGCATCGCTGTGGTAATACGATTCAGCAATCGAATGCAATTGCTTGAGAAAATCAGGGATGGAAATGAGTTTGGACATCGGGACATTTACGACGTCTTTACCATTTTGAAAAGCAAAGACCGCATCGGTATTTTCTACCATCTTTGTTTTTCGATTAATCCGTATTTCATTGGCCTCAACAGGAATGAATTGATAAACCTTTTTATTGATCATGACCGAAAAATATTGATACGCTAAAATAATACGGACATATTTATCTTCTGTTTTAACATAGTACGGTTTTAGCATTTTAACAGTTACCATCGATTCCACCTCCCAATTTTTCTTACGCAATATCAATCTAAATTTTCAGTTAATTTATTTTACATGAATTTTCTGCGAATTACAAGAAGAAGTTTTGAAGAAGCCTTTCATTCTGGTAGGGTAATCGTCAATTTTCATTTTATCCTTCGATATATGACGATTAAATTAATGATTGATTCATTTTTTCTCTATTTCTGTAAATACTCGGGATCTTGTAAGAAATTGTTTCCCTTCAGGACCTTCGAGGGAGAACATGCCACCCCTCCCCTTCACTGCGTCAATGATAAGCTGTGTGTGTTTCCAATATTCATATTGATCTTTAAAAAATTGGAAATATAAAATGGTGTATCTCCTATTTTCCCAAAAAGTAAATCCGATTCACCTGTACAGAACTCATCTCTGGGGTAGCACATTGGGGAGCTGCCATCACAGCAGCCACCCGATTGAATTTACTAGATCCCCTTCAGTGTTTGGGTTTGCATACCTCATACATTGATTCCTCCCCCTTATTGTAAGCGATTACAATTACTTGATGAAAGACATGCGGTGAACTATCTCTCTCTAGATTATAACATTATATGTTTAACTATTCCAATAATTATAATTATGAATAAAAATAAAATCCTTGATCAATCTATTTTGATCAAGGATTTTTTCAAGCTGAAGCTATAAGAAAAACGCTGGTAACCCAACGTTATAGCTAGCAAGTATTGTATTATGAATTCAAATTTTAGCTTCAGCTTTTTTTGAGATACTATTTCCTACTACTTCATCTCTGGAATAACGCGAACTTCTCGCTCCATTGTCGATTTACATAGTGGACACGCTGGTTCCTCGTTAAAACTGTATGTTTCTCTCATCCAGCCTTGACAATCGTCGCTTGTGCATGACCATACGTTCGTTTCCACTTCAGGAACCGGTTCCTTTGGTCCTCGAGAAAATGACATAATAGCATCCCCTTTCCTTTTACTCTTCTTATTATACTCTTTTTCGGGTAACAATGTAAGGGCATGCTTGTGACCAGATTAAATTTTCTGTTTAACAAGTTCCTCAAATACTTGCAATGCCTTTGCATGAAACTCATGGTGATTTTTAATAATGGAAAATTTGCGCTTAATTGGTGTCCCATCAATGATGAGCTTTTGGATTTTATTCAATTGAATTTCTTTTGCAAATGTTAAATCAGAAAGCAGGCTGATGCCTAATCCGGCTTCAACCCCTTCTTTAATTGTCTGTGTACTACCAAAAGTTAAAACTCGTTTTGGATGAAGACAATGCTTTTTGAAAAAATCTTCAAGCACTTTACGTGTCCCGGAACCTGACTCCCGAATGATCCAAGTTTCTTTTTCCAAATCCTTTATGGAAACTTCCTCTTCTACTTTATATGGTTGCCTTTTCGCTGCGATAATATACATTTTATCTGTTGAAAACTGCTCAACGGAAAACTGTTGATGCGAGTAATTTCCTTCAATGAGGCCAATATCTATTTCATGGTTCAAAAGCTGCGAACCAATTTCATCCGTATTTCCGATAGTAACTTCGGGAACAATCTGAGGGTATCTCTCCTGTAATTCCGCCAACAGTTTGGGTAGTAAGTATTCCCCAATGGTATAGCTTGCGCCAATTTTCAATTCTCCACTTGGATCATTTTGTAAGTCCGAAACAAGGATCTGCATTTGATCATAACTGCGCAAGATTTGCTGTGCGTATTGATAAACAATCTTCCCTGCTTTGTTCAACTCTACAAATTTATTGCTTCTCTCCAGAAGCCGAACACCGAGTTCCTTTTCCAAGGATGCTATGTACTGACTGACTGCTGGCTGAGACATATGTAAAGCCTCAGCAGCACGGGAGAAACTCTTACGCTCAGCCACTTCCTTAAATACAACAAGATGTTGATCCACCAACTACTCCCCCTTCCTCAAAATCAGGTGCCTGTCACTCCCCGAATTTTGTCAAATAATATTGTACTTTCTATTTATAAGTATATCTTATCATAACAATAATAATAATTTATTTTTCTTATGTTAAAAATGAACTTATACTTAAAATTACAATTTGAAAGTGAGGATTATCTATGAGCACGTTAACGAAAGTCTCCAATTACTGGAGAAAGCTTTTATTAGGAATCTGTTTTACATTTATTTTTTCCCTCTTTGGATACTTGCTATCATTGGTACCTGGTTTTAATCGTGTTGGGCCACTTGCTAGTGCTATCATGCTCGCTATTGCCTATCGACAAATAGTTGGCTATCCTGAATTTTTTCGTATTGGAATAGAATTCTCATCTAAATATTTATTACGTTTTGCTATTATTTTATATGGGCTAAAATTAAATATCGATGTGATTTTTCAAGATGGACTTGGATTACTACTTAAAGGGACGATAACGATTATCTTCGCAATTCTGGTAACGATATATCTAGCAAAATTATTTAAGGGAAATACCCAAATAGCTTTATTACTCGGAGTTGGCACAGGGGTTTGTGGAGCAGCAGCCATAGCCGCAGTTGCGCCGATTGTAAAAGCGAAAGACGAAGATACAGCAATAAGTATTGGTATTATTGCACTTGTCGGTACGATATTTTCAATTATTTATGCACTCTTACTGCCGCTACTGCCCATTTCAGATGTCCAATACGGCATATGGGCAGGTCTCAGCTTACACGAATTAGCGCATGTTGCTCTTGCTGCAGAACCAGCAGGTGAAGAAGCACTTGCAATGGCATTACTGGCAAAGCTTGGACGTGTTTTTCTGCTTGTACCCCTATGTTTTGTTTTGATTTTCTGGGTTAAAAACCGTAAATCCGTAGATGGGACAGATGATACGAAAGTTAAATTTCCAATGTTTTTGCTTGGCTTTATTGCAATGAGTTTATTTGGAAGTTATGTATTGGGAGACATAGTGCCGGTAACAGATAATGTCATGGATGTTATCAGTTTTGCTACCACATTTATCCTCACTTCGGCCATGGTCGGACTTGGGTTGAATGTGAGCTTGAAGGATGTTAAAAACAAAGCAATGCGTCCACTCTTTGCTATGCTGATCGCTTCCGTACTTGTTTCCATTTTGATGTATTGGATTGCGGGAATTTAATTGAATGATTGTTTCGTGGATCGGCTGCTTTAGCCGGTTCTTTTTGATTAGATGATTGCAAAAAAATCAGGGAGTGACCGGCACCTGATGGTGGGCACTCCCTAAGCAAACTTATAATGCAAATCGTTCGATAGCTTTAGCAACGCCTTCTTCATTGTTTGAATCTGTTGTATGGTTCGCAACATTTTTGATTGCTTCCTGGGCATTGCCCATTGCTACACCAATTCCGGCTTCTTGAATCATCTTAATATCGTTTAAACTATCGCCAACTGCCATGACTTCTTTCATCGTTATACCGATTTTGTCGCACAGGAAATGGAGTGCTCTCGCTTTACTAACGCCCTTTGGATTAGCTTCCATGTTGGTTGGCAATGAGTTCGTCAACTCAAGCCCTTCATAATGTGAAAGTTCCTGTACCATGATGTCCAACTTTTGTTTATCTTGAGATTCACAGCCAAATTTCAGCCATTCATAGTCATAAAAGTTCTCTGGAGCTTCTCCACGGAAAACACCACTTGTGGAGATCATCCACATATTAACTCCGACCTGTGTACCCAGATTATATAATTTCTCAATAAGCTTTGTTTCAAGTAAATGCTGATCCAGAAGTTCTTTTTCAACTGTCCAAACCTGACCACCATTGGCAGTTATCAGATAGGATTGCAATTTCAATTGTTCTGCATAGGGATAACAGGCTTGAAATCCACGCCCTGTACTAAGAACAACGTGTATACCTTGATTCATCGCATCTTCAATTGCTTTTACAGTACGTTCTGACACTTCATGATCATCCGATAATAAGGTACCATCCATATCTAACGCAATAAGCTTTATATCTTGTTTTTGTTCTGTCATTAAAATGCTCCTTTTTCTATAGTTCTTTATTATCGTATCCGATTTTCTGTCATATAATTGTGTCCTTAACAAACAGTAAGTTCCATAATAAATATGATGTTTCGGTGAAGCAATTCTAACTGTAATCCATTTTAACAGAGGTTTCGCCAGAACGATAAGAAAATCATTTTATTCCCCATAAGGAACGGTAGTCGTCATCACTTTATACATCTCTTTTGCTTAGTCTACTTTGTATAACACGAACAAATACTAAATAAACGAGTGGTAATAGACCTGCCAGTAATACAACACCATTCCAACCTACCGTGTTCCCGATTGGACCTACTGCTGAACTGCCTAATGTAACACCAACATAGTAAGCAACTAAATATAGACTTGAAGCACTTCCTTTATGATGTGTTGCATGTTCTGTCACGGACGTTGCTGTCAACGAATGGGCAGTAAAGAAGCCAAGACATAGCACACACAAACCGATCACTATTACGATTAAAGACTGGCTAAAGGTGATAAATGCCCCCATAGATAATACGATGATTCCAGCAATACGGACTTTCTTTAAATTAAGCTTCGCCGCAAGCCAACCAGCAAGCGGCGCTCCTATCACTCCCAATCCGTAGGCTAAAAATGTATAGGAAATAGCTTCCATTGATAATGAAAAAGGCTCAGACTCCAAATGGAAAGGCAAATACGTCCATATGGATGTGAAGGAAAATTGCAAAACAACACCTATTCCAATGATGACAAGAATGGCAGGATTTTTTAAATGAAAAACCATCCCTTCCATATCCTTTTTAAATGGAAGTCTGCTAGCTTCAAAAAATCTTGATTTGGGTAGGAATAAAAATACCAGTACAGAAATGAATACGCCAATTCCAGCAAAAACATAAAATGCTGTTTGCCAGGAATAGTGGTCGGTTAAATAGCCGGTAACCACTCTCCCTGCCATTCCGCCAATAGCATTGCTGGATATGTATAATGCAGTTGCTACACCAACACTTCGCCGATCAATTTCTTCATTCAAATAAGCAAGCGATGCAGCAGGTAAACCAGCAAGTGCAAATCCTTGAATAAAGCGCAGCAGTACAATCAAATAAAAAGAGTCAGATAGAGGAATGAGAAAGAAAGGAATAACCGAACCTATTAATGAAAACTTGATAAAGAAAGTCCTTCCGACCCTATCTGAAAAAAATCCTAAAATGATTAATCCTATGATTAGTCCAACAATTGTCATTGACAATACCAACGTGGACTCTGAAACCGTGACATCGAATTCTTGGACAAATAATGGCAAAAGCGGTTGAACGACATATGTACTTGCAAAAACGAAAAAGGATGCAAATGCTAAAATCAATGTTATCTTCCAAAAATAATAATCCTTGATATTATACTTGTGCTGCTGCCTCATCAAATGACACTTCCTATTTATGTAGATATATCTTTTTCTCTATCTACTATAGCATAATCTATTCCGGAAAAATCTAGAATTATCATCCTAATTCTAGATTTATCAGCTTTCCCTACATCAGAAAAGACGTTACTGCAACCATTCTCCGGAAGCATTGTACTATTTATAAAACAGGGTAGCTGCGTAAAGAACGCAGTCTCTGTTTATTTCAATTTTTATTCAACTTCATCTTCGAATACTACTTCACGCAATTCATTCGTTTCTTCAAAATCCACGATACGGTCCAGATCCATTAAAATTAATAGATTACTATCAATTTTTGCTACACCCTTAATAAACGTATCTTTGACCCCACCTACAAGTTTTGGTGCAGCCTGTATCATCTCTTGGTCTATATCCTTTACCTCTGTTGCTGCATCGACGATAAGACCTACCTGCATCTCTTGAACAGAAACGACGAGAATGCGACTATCATCCGTAGTTTCTGTTTCAGCAATCAGGAGCCGTTCCTTTAAATCAATAATAGGGGTTGTTTCTCCTCGCAATTCGGTTACACCTTTAATAAACTCGGATGTTCTTGGAACTTCCGTAATATCCTGCACCCTTTCAATAGAGATAACCTGCTGGATATTTACCCCAAAAGATTGCTCCTTCAATTTGAATACAATAAATTTTGTTATTTCTTCCAATTTACGACCCTCCGACTCTATTTAATTAATGCATTTGGATCCAGTACTAATGCAACTTCACCGTCTCCTAAAATAGTTGCACCGGAAATCGCAAAAACATCTTTCAAGTAGTTACCAAGCGACTTCAATACAACTTCTTTCTGTCCAACAAAGGAATCCACAATTAAACCAGTCAGTTTGTCACCTTTTTTGACAATAACAACGGAGTATTCCTGCTTGTTATTTACTTCCTTTAATGGGACTTCAAATATGGTTTCTAGGGAAACGAGTGGAATAACTTTACCCCTAAAATCCATTACCTTCCTACCATGTGCGTACATCAACTGAGCTTTATTCAGTATTGCGGTTTCAATAATACTGGATAATGGAACTGCATACGTTTCCTGCTGTACTTTAATTAGCAAGGTAGCAATAATCGAGAGGGTTAATGGTAATTGAATGGAAAAAATACTTCCTTTTCCAGCTTTAGATTCAATGGATATCTGACCGCCAAGTGATTCTATTTTATTTTTAACAACATCCAGACCAACCCCGCGACCAGAAATGTCCGATACTTTGTCAGCAGTACTAAAACCCGAAGATAAAATAAAATTAGCAACTTGATCATCGGTTAATAATTCCGCCTCTGAGGCAGAAATTAGTCCATTTTCAATCGCTTTTGACTGCACTTTTTCGCGATTTATACCAGCACCGTCGTCTTCAATTTCAATAAAAACATGATTGCCACTGTGGAATGCCCGTAATATTAAATTGCCTTCCTCCTGTTTACCAAACTGTTTCCGAACATCCGGCAATTCAATTCCGTGATCGACGGAATTGCGAATTAAATGTACTAAAGGGTCCCCAATTTCATCAATAACCGTTCTATCGAGCTCCGTATCTGCACCAATTACGTTAAGATTAATCTGCTTATTCAAGTCTTTGGCAAGTCCTCGGATCATCCGTGGAAATCGATTAAATACCTGTTCAATCGGTACCATGCGCATTGCCAAAATTAAACTTTGCATATCGGTTGATACACGGCTCATATGCTCAACGGTATCGGTAAGGTCACTATTACTTAGATTATCTGCAATTGCTTCCAGTCTACTTCTGTCGATAACCACTTCTTCAAACAAATTCAACAGATCATCGATTCTTTCAAGATTGACCCGGATCGTTTTGGAAGTACTACTGCTTGTCCCAGATGCAGACTTTTCTGTAGTTGCAGCCGCCTCTTCTTGTACGAGTTGAGACGTCAGATTCTCTTCGTTGATTGGCAGAGCGTCTTTCTCCGTATTAGAAATGGTAACCAGATTACCAATATCTACCTCTTTGACCTCAGAAACTTTTCCAATGATCGTTTTAATTGTTTCAGCTTCCACTGTTGAAAGGAATATCATTGTAAATTGTTGCGCAAAATTACCTTCTTCAATTTCTTCGACAGAGGGATTTGTCCGAATAATTTCCCCACGATCTTCCAAAGACTCGAAAACCATATAGGCACGAGCGCCTTTTAAAATACAATCATCTGTCAATGTAACTGTTATTTGATAAGGAAAAAATCCCTGTTCACTGGTCTGGTCGATAATGGTTATTTGAAATTCGTCGAGATCAAGTTCGTCTGTATTAATGAAGTGACCTTCATTTGCAACTGTTGGTTTGATCATTGCCTTAACCGGCTCTCCCTTTTCAATTTGATCCAGTAGCTCTACCAATTCGGAAACATCTTTTTTCCCGTCTTGTCCTTCACTGATGGAGCTAACCATTTCCTCTAAATATTCAATTGCTGAAAATATAATATCAATAATAGCAGTTGAAACCGTTAATTTTTGATTGCGAATCAAATCCAATACATTCTCCATTTTATGCGTTAAGGAAGCGATATCCTCATACCCCATTGTTGCAGCCATTCCTTTTAATGTATGGGCTGACCTGAAAATCTCATTTACAAGATCTATGTCCTGAGGTTGTTTCTCCAATTTAAGAATATTATCATTAACCGCCTGTAAATGCTCGCGGCTTTCATCCAAAAACACTTCCAAATATTGATCCATATCCATAGGAAAAATCCTTTCTCATTTCCAATTTGTCACATCATTTCTTTGTTTAAGGCTATTTTCAGAATAGCTGATTGACTTCCATCTCATAAATATTTTTGAAGATTATGTAGGCTAAAATCCCTAATTTTTATATCGGTTTAAGACCGAAAATTGTGAAGGGTAAAATGGAAATACGAACGCCTAAGAAAAATAGGAAACAGAATCATCATTCTGTTTCCTATCATAACCTCAAAATAAGAATATCTCTAAAGTTTAAATTTTCTAATGAGTTCATTTAATTCTTCTGCAGAATTCGCAAGCTGTTCTGAGCTTGATGCAACTTCATCCATCGAACTGCTTGTTTGTTCCGTAGAAGCGGCAATTTCCTGAACACCTGCAGCCGACTCTTCTGAGACAGAGGCAATTTCTTCGACAGACCCGTTCATCTTGTTTGTACTATCTGCAATATCCAAAAGGTTTTCTGATACGATATTTATATCCGTTACCATATTCGTAATGGAAGACCTTACTTCTTCCAACATTTCCGCGGTTGACTGAATTTGATATGTACCCTGTTCAACTTCTTTATAGCCACCTTTTAATGATTCGGTCACATTACTTGTCTCTGTTTGGATCGTACCTACAATCCCTGTTATGTCCTTTACTGAGTCAGAAACCTGTTCAGCAAGCTTTCGGACTTCATCTGCTACAACCGCAAATCCTTTTCCATGCTCACCGGCTCGTGCAGCTTCAATTGCTGCATTTAAAGCAAGCAGGTTTGTTTGTGAAGCAATTTTCTGAATCACAGATATAAGTTTAGAAATTTCCTGTGATTGCGTATCCAGTCCTTGAACCTTTGCAACTGAATTTTTTACGAGCTGATTTATTTTCTTCATCTGAACATTCGAGTTTTTCATAAGCTGGCTTCCGATTCCGACTTTCTCCAGTACATCATTCGAATTAACGTGAATATTTTCACCTTTTTCTTTTGCTTCCTTCACCTTAATCGCGAATGTGCTCATAACGATTGCTAGATCACTCGCACTATTTGCCTGTGTTTCCGATCCTGTTGCTAATTCTTCCATTGTGGTTGCCACCTGATTAGTACCGACTTTCACCTCATTCGCAGAGCTTGTTAACGCTTCCCCTTGACTGGATAACAGTTCGGATACTTCACTTAGTTTTGTAACGACATTATTTAAATTAGAGCTCATTTCATTTGTCGAAATAATAAGTTGACCGGTTTCATCCCTAGTGGTAACTTCCAACGGTTCTTGGCTGATATCCCCAGATGAAACCATCTTCATACGATGCATCACTTTATTAATAGGCTTAGAAATACTGTTGGAAGTAATCATACCTGAAACAATTGCGACAACAAGTGTGATAACGCCCAGTGCAATCATACTGATATAGTTTATTCTATTGTTTTCCAAGATGTTGTTTCCCAAATCAGTTATAATCTCTTCTCTCGTCTCAGATGCTGCGATCGCTGTACCGATTATTTCATCCGTTAGTGGACTTAAGTCGTTTTCCATAATCCTTAATGATTCGTCCTTATTCCCAATTTCGTATAGAGCTATGATTTCGTCAGTAAGCGTTTCCCATTCCATTTTCTTGCTTATTAATTCTTGATTTTCTTTAATATTATTTAAAGCTAATAACTCCTCTTCTAATTCAAAAGAAGCACCAAGTGAATCTGTAAATTTATTCTTTTCATTTACATCATCGAATAATAAATAGCCTCGCAAATAAGCTTCACGTGTAGCCATATTATTTGCCAAGTTTTCATCGACAATCAGCAAGGATAGTTGATAATCCATGATTTCAGTCGTTTGTTCATTTGTGATACGAATCATATAGGAATTAAATAGTATAAATATAAATACAAGGAGTATAACGACTGCAAAACCGGATAAAACCCTTGTTCGAATGCTCTTAAAATTGGATAACTTCTTCAATACTTCCACTTCTTTCATCGTATTATTGAGGTATATTTATTTCATAATTAGGTAGAATTAGAACTTCCACCCTTCTGTTTTTTGCCCGATTCTCATCACTCGTATTTTCAACAATTGGTTTGTGCTCTCCGAATCCTTTCGCACTAAAGAGGGTAGGGTCCAATTTTTCATTCTCCAGAACAAGACTCATAAAGTTCAGTGCCCGAGTCACACTGAGTTCCCAGTTCGAGCTATATTCAGATGTACCAATCGGGACGTCATCAGCGTGTCCACTGATAACAATCTGATGTGGAGGCTCTGTATATAAAAGATTAGAAACATCCCGTGCAACTTCATGGCTTTCTGTTTTTACTTCTGCACTGCCAGAATCAAAGAAAATATCATTTACAATGGTGATCAGCAGGCCCTCATCCGTCAAATCTGTAGCTAACTTATCCGTAAGATTATTTTCATTGATATAATTTTGAATCATCGATTGCAGTTTCTCTAATCGAAGGATTTCTCCATCCGCTTTTCCGTTGCTATCATTTGCTTCTTTTTCTTTTTCATCTTCTTTTTCCTCTTGCTCTTCAACCGGGGGAGCAACTGGATCGTTATTTTCCTCTAATATTCCACTACCTGAACTTGAAAATTCACTGCGAAACACACTTGATAGTTCTTCATACTTTTGAACATTAATATCACTCATCGCAAATAGAACAATAAATAACGCTACTAGAAGTGTCAGTAAATCAGAATACGGGAGCAGCCACGATTCATCAATATGCGATTGTCTTATCTTTTTTCTTCTACGCATTGGCATCAGCCTGCTTCATTGCTGCCATCTCTTTACCAGAGAGTAAAGATCCAAGTTTCTCTCTAACGATCATTTTGGAATCTCCTGTCGTTATAGAGAGAATTCCCTCTACCATAATTTCCTTGTGTAAAACTTCTTTTTTGGACTTCTCACGCAATTTATTAGCAAATGGATGCCATAATACATACCCAGTAAAAATACCTAACAATGTCGCAATAAAGGCTGATGAAATCGCGTAACCAAGCGCATCTATATCGGACATATCTCCTAAGGCAGCAATTAGACCTATTACCGCACCGAGGACCCCGAGTGTTGGTGCATATGTACCTGCCTGGGAGAAAATAGCTGCACCCTCTTCATGTCTTCGCTCCATCGCGTCTATTTTTTCAAGCATTATATCTTTGATAAAATCGGGTGACTGTCCGTCGATTGCAAGCTGCAACCCGGATGATAAAAATGGATCATCTACCTCAGAAACCCGTTGCTCCAGTGTTAGGATTCCTTCTTTTCGGGTCTGATCTGCCCATTCACTGAACATTTGAATGAGATCTTTTGTGTCTGTATGGTGTTGTTCTGTAAAAAGAATTTTAAATAGCACAGGAACTTTTTTTAAGGTGCTTGCGGGAAAAGCTATGGTTACAGCAGCAACCGTTCCTAGAAGTATAATTAAGATTGCTGCAGGATTTACAATTGCCATGACACTTACGCCTTTAAGCACCATACCTACTCCAATCGCAACGAATCCTAATATTAAACCTATAATCGATGTTTTATCCATGGGTTACCTCCTGAAGAATATGAAATCGTTCATTGTGAAGTTGTTATTCTTTTTATCGGTTTAAATTGTTAGGAGTGTAGTGAATTATCGGAATGTCGAATATTTTGATAATTATTGCTCGCTGGATGAGACAAAAAATCAGAGAGTCAAATCGATGAAGTTTCGGTGAGGAAGTTCCATATTAATCTTCACTCTCCTCCTCATTTCCAGTAAAATAAAAACAGATCATTGAGAAAGGATGAATCAACATGCTAAACACATTTGTATTAAACACGAACAAGCATTCAGAAATGATAGACATTACTGCAGAAATTGAGGAGTGGATTCATCATGAAGGAATAGCAGATGGCATTGCAATAATCTCCTCTCTACATACAACAGCAGGGATTACAGTAAATGAAAATGCTGATCCGGATGTGAAGCAGGACATGCTTATGAGGTTGGATGAGGTATATCCATGGGAACATACAAAGGATAGACATATGGAAGGGAATACAGCATCTCATTTAAAAGTAAGTACTGTCGGCCATGCACAGACGCTGATTATCTCAAACGGTGCGTTGTTGCTTGGTACATGGCAGGGCGTCTATTTCTGTGAATTTGATGGACCAAGAAGAAACAGGAAGTATACAGTCAAAATAATGGAAGGTTAAGTTTATCACAGAACAAGCAGTCCTCCTTTTGGTGCTAATCATAACTGCTTGTTCTGACTTATTAATTGTAAAATTTTTAGGTACTTTAAGCATAGTTACGAAGACTTATTTTTTAGAAATATACGCTTCTTTTCATCCTTTTTCAGCTTCTTATTTCCTCTCTCACCCGTATCTAGTATGTATAGCTCAGTTATATTTTCCCTATGTACCTAATAAAGGCGATTAAATGTCCCGAATTACAACCTATTTGACTAAAAAGTTTTACTAGGAATTATTTATAATATTTAATATAGTATAGGAAACTGATGTTCTTTCAGGTTGTGCCATAGTCATTATTTTTGCCTTTATGAGATAGAAGGGAGGAAAATTAGGATGAAAAAAAATACAAGTCCTGATGAGGAACAATGTGAATACACATGGGCTAAGAAGTTTGTTGATGAAAATGAGTTGATCTTCCGTAACAATCTGATGCGATCATTTTTGCTAACGAAGAAAAATTGTTTTCTTTTGGATCAGTCCATCCGTTATTCTACATCTGATTCAAAAAAGGCGTTAGATAAGGCGTTCCAAGATCATCTTGCCGAGATAAGGTTAATTAGCCAATTATCAAATGATTTGCGAAGGTATGCAATTCGTTACGACCAGAAATTTAACCTGGACAGGAGGCGGCAATTATTAATTTTGGACCAGCCAATTCATATTGATACAAATAACCCAGCATCGAAAGTCGACCTTATTGCAGACAGTCAAGCTTTATCTGTTGATGAGGAAGCATTGGAAAACGATAATCAGTTAGAAAGTAACATTGGAAATCCTTCTCTTTATCAAGCTCTTCATTTTCTCACACCAAGACAGAAATATATTTTAGAAGCATCGTATCTTTTTCATATGACTGATACGGAAATCGCAGCTAAAGAAGGTGTCTCCCAACAATCCATTTCCAAAACAAGAAATAAAGCTTTAAGCAACTTAAAAAAACAGCTATTAGCAGAGGAGGGAAAACATGAATGAAATTTCTGCTCTCTCTTATATGGTCCAATCCATGGAAAATGTCGGGTTTCCGGTTCTGGTTACTTTAATTTTGTTAATTCGTTATGAAGTAAGAATGGAACGCCTAGAAAAACATTCCAGAGATTTATCGGATATTATAAAAGAATTAAGGAGGGATATTTCATGACTCGACTCATTGATTTAACGAAAAAAATTCAAATGCAAAATGATATCGAATCGTTGGAAATTGTTCTTCATTTATTTGAACCGAAAATCAGAGTTTCTTTGAAACAGACTTCTCCCCAAGAACGCGAGGACCTGTACCAGGAATTGAAAATCAGAACAATTGAGATTGTTCGGCAATATGACTTCAGTAACACATATGGATTTTGGGAATTCACAGATATACTAAGAGCACAATACGATATGGAATATGCTGAATCAAAGTAGCTCTACAAGTTTTAAAACGCATCCTATAGTCAACGCTTAGAGGAGGAAAGTACAACTATTGTATAATAAGAAAATAATGTATTCCGTTTCTAATTTTAATCCTCCAGTATAGAATCCGTTCTCTTTCAGAGGGGGGCGGGTACATAATGCTAGAGAATACGAGTTCAGTCGCGCTCCTCACCCGCATTTCTAGGTGGGGGAAGGAAACCGCTATAATTACCCCTTTATTTCTCTTACTTTTTATGATGTACAAGCCCATCACCTTCCTGAAAAGATCTTACAGTGAACCAATCCCGCTACATGAACTACCCAACTAAATTATAAAAGGGAGAACTGTTTGTTCTCCCTCTCCTTCTGTCTATTTCATTTCTCCTAGCTATCCTGGACTGCTGTTTGTACTTGAAGTTGATAATTTTTTGCCATTTCAACAGCGCTTTCTGCTTCAAGATATCCCCATAAATCATCAAGCGTAGGATGAGAAGTCGCCTTTAAGATGCTTTTTATATCATTCGGACTGAGATTCGGGTTAGCTTCCAACATAAGGGCGATGATCCCTGCACAAATTGGTGTTGCCATCGATGTACCTGACAACTGGATATAGTTTTCATCGATAATCAACTCTGGTATTTGTGATTCGATTGCTGATCCTGGGGCTAACAAGGAGATAATATTTGTACCTGGTGCATAGATATCTGGTTTAATTAGGGAATCAATTGTAGGGCCTCTACTGGAATAATCTGCTATATGATCATCCGTACGCTCTAACGTATTTTGATCATCCGTCGATCCAACCGTAATGATAAATGGGTCGATTGCTGGGGTACTGATTGTTGCTGCAGCAGGTCCACTGTTTCCAGCTGCTGCACATACAACAATTCCTTGATGCCACGCTTTCTGTGCCGCTCGCGATAGTGGATCATCTCTGAAAGACTCATAGGCAGGAGCTCCGAGTGATAAAGAAATGATTCGAATATTATGTGCTTCTTTATGATCCATACACCATTCCAAACCTTCAATAATCGTTGATAGCCTACCACTTCCCTGCTCATCCAAAACTTTTATTCCTATTATAGAAGCTTCAGGCGCTGGACCTACATACCTTCCATTGGAGAGGTTACCGTTCCCGGCAGCATCCCCGGCACAATGCGTTCCATGACCATTATCATCATACGGTTCATTTTGACCATTTATAAAATCTTGAAAAGCTATTATTCTATTTGAGGGAGTAATCAAATCTTCATGTGGGTGAATTCCTGTATCAATGACGGCAATCGTTATCCCGTTTCCAGTTAAATCAAGATTTTTGTGAACATTAACAGCACCTATATGCTCACACGCGACATCCAGAAAGGAAGTTACGATCCGATCGTAAAAAATCCGATCTACTGCTTCATGGTCTTTAATCTCTTTTATTTTATCAGGTGTTAAATGGCCTTTCACCCCATTTATACTATGCAGTTCTCTTTCGAGTTTGTTATGAGAATCTAAATTGCAGGTTTTTAGGAGGTCGTCTTTTTTGTCTTTGTCACAGTTCTTCTTCAAATAAACGATAATGGGGATTTCATTGCTGCTTATTACATTCATGTCTACTTTACGGGCATTCCATAATTGTTCTACCAGGCCAGGATCAAGTTTGCGATCGTTATTTTCAAACCATACTTTTTTCCTGTTACTCATTTTACTCCTCCTTTTAAAATAATCTATCTTCATTGATAGATTAGCAATGAAGATAGATGATAACAATCCGACAACATGACTATTTTTAGAAAATTAAAATAAAAAGTAGTAGTTTTGTCGATATCTTTAACATTTTTTGAGACATTTTACGTAATGACAAGCATACACTTAACTATATTTTAATATTATCAAATAATTTGATAATATTATTTTGAAAACGTTTATAAAATAGTTAAGGAGGAATAATTGTGAAAGGATTAACTTCATTCTTTGACCGTATGGTTCAGCGTTATTTACCGGATGCATTCTTATTTGCCATCATCTTAACCATTGTCGTTTATCTTTTGGGTGTGCTATTTACAGACAGCGGACCTGTTCAGATGATTGAGCATTGGGGAACGGGTTTTTGGGATTTACTTGCTTTTGCTATGCAGATGGCTCTCGTTGTTGTTACAGGGTATATTTTAGCAAGTGCACCGGTTGTTAAGAACCTGCTGGCGAAATTGAGTACACTTGCCAATACACCTGCACAAGCAATAATGTTAGTTACCTTTGTAGCCATTATAGCTTGTTTAATCAATTACGGGTTTGGCCTTGTAGTTGGAGCGCTCTTCGCCATTCACGTCGCCAAGCGGGTTCCATCCGTGGATTACCGCTTATTAATCGCCAGTGGCTATAGTGGCATGCTTGTCTGGCATGGTGGTTTTTCTGCATCGATCCCATTAACCATTGCAACACCAGGGCATTTTTTGGAAGAAACGTTGGGAACAATTCCGGTAGTAGAGACGTTATTCAGTCCTTTTAATATTTTCACAGTTCTTGTACTCGTTATTACCTTACCTTTGTTTAATCGTTACTTGTTAAATGGTACAGATCCACTAAGAAACACGGATGCTGCTTTGTGGAAGTCTGATACTGAGGAACAAACAGCCCATGAAATCGCACAACCGACCACACCTGCAGAGAAGCTTGAAAATAGCCAAATTGTTTCACTGATTATTGGTGTTATGGGTCTTGCTTATATGGTTTATCATTTTGCTACAAATGGATTTGATTTGAATATCAATATCGTTAACTTTATTTTTCTATTTCTAGGTATCATCCTTCATAAAACGCCAAGACGATTTCTGGATACAGTAAGTAACGGTGTGAAAAATGCGGGAGGAATTATTATTCAATTCCCATTCTATGCTGGTATCATGGGAATGATGGTTGCTTCTGGTCTTTCGGAACAAATGTCTCTATGGTTCGTCAGCTTTTCAACTGAATATACACTGCCGTTTTTTTCCTTTATTAGTGCGGGTATCGTGAACTTCTTCGTTCCCTCTGGTGGTGGACAATGGGCAGTTCAAGGTCCAATTATGATTCAAGCAGCTCTTGAAACCGGCGCAGACACAGCAAAAACGGCAATGGCAGTTGCATGGGGAGACGCCTGGACGAACATGATTCAGCCATTTTGGGCACTGCCTGCACTCGCTATTGCTGGTCTGAAAGTTCGTGACATTATGGGATTCTGTGTAATGATACTGCTATTCAGTTTTATTCCAATCTCAATTGGTCTGTTTTTATTTTAAAAGAAATCCTCGATTCCTTCATTGGAGTCGAGGATTTTTTAATTGAGCAACGATAATACCGATAACAATCAACACAAATCCTACCACGATGCTTGGGGTCATTTCTTCGTTTAATAATAAACTACTAAAAAGAAGTCCAAACAGGGGAACGAGCATGGTGGAGATTGTTGCTGTTACCATATCAATCACACTTAAAATAATGAACCACACAGTGAAACATAATGCTGATGCCAATACACCTGTAAAGAGAATATAATAAGTGCTTTGTGCATTTAGTTGAACAGGCTCTCCCCATTCCATAAATAAGGTAACTATAAAAATAGCTATCGTTCCAAACAACATCTGAAATGCTGTTGCTTGTATTTTTGGTAAATCCTGTACATGAATGCGGTAATATACATTGGATACGGCCCAGGAAAAGGCTGCAATAATGATTAACAACTCACCAAATATAATAGATGGATTCTGTCCAACCCATATGTCCCAACCAAGAATCGTCAACAATCCAAGCATTCCTATCCATAGACCTGCCATTTTAGCCGGAGTTATTTTTTCCTGTAAAAATTTTGTTGCTAGCATACTACTCCAAATCGGCATGGAATAAAGTAGAACAGAAGATTTTCCTGCATCAACAAATCGTAATGCGAACATAACAAATAGAAAAACAATTGCAGTTTGCAGTGTACCAACGATCAATAAATGTTTCCAGGACTCTTTCGGCGGCATTCCTATTTTCAACAGCCATACGATGAGCATTAATGTGACTGTTCCAACACCAAATCGGAAAAAGGAAAACGAAAAGGGACCCATGAATTCAAGTGAAGCCTTCATCAACACCCAAGCATAACCCCATATGATGGTAATAGTAAGAATAAGCAACCAAAGAAGAAGTCTATTTTTGCGGAGCGTTTTTACATAAGGTAATTTTTGTTTCATAATGATGCTACATCCTCCAGTCATTTATCGTTTATGCTAGCAGATGCAGAGGATATTTAAAACTAAATAAGAACAAAAAAAATAAGCCTGCCTTAGCACGCTTAGCTGATTGCTTTATAGACCGCTATCTCTTCTTTAGCTCTGCTCATGATACAATCCAAGACCTGAGACAGTCTATCGTTAAGGCTCTGTGCATTTTTTTCCAACCCATGGATATTTATCTCCACATCATTTACTCGTGTTTCCAACTGATTTATTAATTCATCCATATGATAGCTGTTTTCTTGAACATCTTTAACATCGTCAAGCAATAATGTAATGGCTTCCAACAACTCGTCAATAATTTCCTGAGTCAAATCGTCCCCCCCTATGACCTTATTTTATTTCAATCGTGCATTCATTCACAAGTGTAATAAGTATGAATTCAATATTAAGGTATAGGTCATATTATCTGTATTTCAGAAAAAAATAGTTAAAAACTGGCCTATAAAGTCTTTAGGCTAATATTTTCTTACTAACAATTCATTTATGATATCCTGTATAAATATAAATGTAAAGGAGCGATTCATCACATCAAGCAGGGATTTCCCCATCTCGGTTCAGACACAAAAAAGCGCCGCCCCAAACAAAAGGAGCGGCATCCTATTATTTATTTTCATTGAGAATATTACCAGCGAGCGCATAAAGCACAGCATAGGTTACAAAATGCGATGAGTTATCATTTGTGTCTTGCTGTGGATAAACTTCCACATAGTCCATGCCACGAATACCGAGTTTTGCAAATTCATGAACGAGTTCCAACAATTCATAGGAAGTAACGCCGTTTCCATCTACCGGTCCACCAGGATTGAAGGCAAAATCCAAAACATCACTGCAAATACTTAGGTAAACTGCTTCTGTCCCTTCGCTTGCAATATCGTATGCCTTTTGTGCAAGTTCCGTCAGATCTGTTCCAGCTTTCCTGATTTCTCTCACAGAGATTGTTGTTGCGCCAACTTCTGCCGCGTACTTCCCTGTTTCCGGCTTATTACGCGGTCCATGAATTCCCATATGAACAATACTCTCATTTCGAACACTTTCACTTTCATAAATTCGATGAAAAGGTGTACTACGTGCGTAAAGGTCACCATCATAATCTGGATGGTTATCGTAATGGGCATCCAAATGTAGGATTCCAACTTTTCCTTCTACTTCTTCACTTAATGCCTTCACAATCGGATAAGTAATCCCATGGTCTCCACCAAAGGCGACAGGGAATTTTCCCGTTTTCCATACATTGGATGCGAAATTTTCGATACGGGTCATTGTTTCCAACGTATCTGCTGGAACGACATCGATGTCTCCAAGATCACCAATCGTGTAATGACTCAAAACATCCATATGATTCAATTCAGGTAAATAGCCCGAATAACGAGAGCTATTTAAGCGGATAACCTTTGGTCCAAGCTCACAGCCGGTGTAATCCCCCCAAGTAACCGCACCTTCCCAAGGCACACCGTATACGAGTACATCTCTATCTTGATAACTATTATCTTTTAGGCTAACTTTCTTTCCGCCTAAATAACAAGGTGTATTGCCATATAATTTATCTGTCATAAAATTTCACTCCTAGATTATTTGACTCCTGCAACTTTATCAAACTCTTCCTGCATTTCTTTTGTAGGTCCCTTTCCTATAAGACTAAATACGACAATTGCTAGACTCGATAAAATAAATCCTGGTACCATTTCATATAAATCCGAACCTGTTAGCGGCCAAAGGAATATGGTAATTCCACCAACAATAATCCCAGCCAAAACTCCATTACGCGTTGTTTTCCGCCAAAATAGGGAAAACAAGATTGCCGGTCCAAATGTGGCACCAAAACCAGCCCATGCATAGGATACAAGGTCAAGTACGGAACTGCTCTCATTCCATGCAAGTATCAATGCAATAACCGCAATAACGAGTACAGAAATCCTTCCGACCCATACAAGTTCTTTATCACTTGCCTTTTTACGCAAATATCTTCGGTAAAAGTCTTCTGACAATGCACTGGATGATACGAGTAACTGTGAATCAACCGTACTCATAATTGCCGCTAATACTGCTGCAAGTAAAAAGCCTGCAACCCACGGATTATAAACTACCTGTACGAGTTGAATGAAAACCTGCTCCGAATCAGCTAATGGCTGATCAAATGTTACAATCCCAAGCAGCCCTACAATTAAAGCACCATACAATGGAATAACAAGTCCCAGAGAAACACTTATTAAACGTGCTTTCCTGACTTCTTTATGAGAGCGGATTGCCATAAACCTTGCTAAAATATGTGGCTGTCCAAAATAACCAAGACCCCAGGCAAGTGCTGAGATAATACCGACCGCTCCAATTGCCCCAGCAGATTCCCAAAGAACTCCACCTGCTTCATCATAAGATGTAGCTGCAAATGCATTTATTAAACTACTGTTGATCGAACCCAGTTGATTAAATAATTCCCCAAATCCACCAATTTGAATCAATCCGTAAATCGCAGTAAATAATAATGCTGCTGACATTAATACACCTTGAATAAAATCTGTATAACTAACTGCTAGGAATCCACCTAAAAACGTGTACGCAACAATAATAATTGCTCCAACTACTAAAGCGAAATGGTAATCAATATCAAATGTCCCTTGAAATAATTTCGCACCTGCAACTAGACCTGAAGCAGTATAGAAAAGGAAAAATGCTAAAATAAATAATGCAGAAATAACTCTTAATAAATGGGAATTATCACGAAAACGGTTTTCAAAAAACTGTGGTAATGTAATCGAATCATTTGTATACTCCGTATAAACTCTTAATCGCTTTGCTACGTACTGCCAGTTAATCATCGCACCTACAGCCAAACCAATTGCAATCCACAAACTCCACTGTCCAAGTCCTGCCGCATATGCTGCACCGGGTAAACCGATAAGTAGCCAACCACTGAAATCACTGGCTGATGCCGAAAATGCCGTTACCCAGCTATTTAATTTACGACCCCCAAGAACATAATCGGATAATGTGTTTGTCATTCTGAATGTAATAATTCCGATGGTTATCATAACTGCTAGGTATGCGACAAATGTTATAAGTGTTGGATTCAAACGTCATCACTCTCCTTGTCCGTAAAGAAAGTAATAATCGCCCACACGACCAATAATGGCATTGGTACGGCAAACCAAAACAATGTCCAGCCATCAAGCATAAATTCCTCCATACTAAGCCCCCTCCTCATTTTTACATGCTTCCTTTTTCTTTTTCCCATACAGAATAATAGTAAACCAGAAAATTTAAAATATTGTTATATGGTTTAGAATTATGTAATTAGATTAGGTATTATGACTAGACATTCGATATTCGCAACCTATTAATCTTTTTACCTAGTTCATTTACACTATCTCTTTAAAATATTATTTCATAAAATAGTCAGTTTGAGTGATGGACAATTTTAATAGCGTGCTATAATAAGAGATAGAATTTAATAAATAATGTGAATTCTATGAATAAATAAAAGGGAGGAAGATTATGCAAAGACGTTTTATTTGTATCGCTATTACCGGATTACTAGTCTTCTCGATTATTATCACCACAGGTGCGCCTGTACAGGCAAAAAAAGATTCTAAGCCACGCTTCACTTGGGGGGATCCTGGACCTACATCACCCGTCTTGCATCCAGGTTCCATTCATGGAGCTGGAATGCTTTCGGATCCTTTACTCGAAATCGGTCCTTATATGGAATCAGCAATTGAAGATGGCGCATTTCCTGGTGCTGTCACATTTGTTGCAAGGAAAGGTCATATTGTCCAACAGGAGGCATTTGGACATGCATACTTATATGAAGATGACAAAGGTAATACAACCGACCAACCAATTAACATGAGTGAAGATACAATATTTGATCTTGCCTCCATCAGTAAGATTTTCACTTCAACAGCAGCGATGATCGTTTATGAACAAGGTCTTTTTGAACTTGATGACCCTGTTGCTGATTATATTCCGGAATTTGCTGAGAATGGAAAAGAAAATGTAACGATTAAGCAACTTATGACCCACACATCAGGATTTACCCCATGGATTCCGCTTTATACGATTGGAGACAACCGCGAAGATAGACTGCAATATGTTTATCAGTACCCACTTGATAACACACCAGGATCTACATACACCTACAGTGATTTAAACTTGATAACCTTAGGAGCTCTTATTGAACGTTTATCAGGCCAGCGTCTTGATGAATTTGTTTATGAGAACATAACAAAGCCACTAAAAATGGATGATACGATGTATAACCCACCGGAATCATTAAAGCATCGTGTTGCTGCAACCGAATATCAGCCTTGGACAAACAGGGGCCTTGTCTGGGGTGAAGTACATGATGAAAGTGCTTGGGTCTTGGATGGCGTAGCAGGACATGCAGGCGTATTTTCAACTGCAGAGGATCTAGGTAAGCTTGCACATATGTTTATCAATGATGGACGTTATGGCGGAAAACAAATCCTCAAGCCGGAAACGGTGGATTTATTAGTACAAAATCAGATCCCTGAGTTTCCTGGAAATGATCATGGATTAGGATGGGAGCTTTCACAGGCCTGGTACATGGACGGGCTTTCCGGACCTGCATCCATTGGGCATACCGGTTATACAGGCACATCGCTTGTCATTAACATGGAGAACGATACGATTGCGATTCTTTTGACCAATCGCGTCCACCCTACACGTGATACCGTATCAACAAACACTGCCAGAAAACAGCTTGCAAGACTCGTTGCAAATGCAATTCCCGTTGCTACTCCAAATGGGGAAGACGCATGGTACGCCGGACATGGTGATCAGTTAGAAAATCGCACACTAACAGTCGAACTAGACTTAAAGGACGATGCTACCCTGTCCTATGATACGTGGTACAGAATTGAAAATTATTGGGATTTCGGATATATAGAAGTATCAAGTGATGGTGATTATTGGAATACTGTTAAAGATGCCTATTCCGGAAGCAGTGAGAACTGGCTTCATGAACAAATTGAAATTCCTGCAAATACGACACGAATCCGGTTTCGGTACGCTACCGATGTAGGTGGAAATGAACGTGGTTGGTATGTAAGCAATCTGAAACTTACCGATTCTTCAAAAGAAAATATTCCTTTTGAAGTAGTAAGCGATGGATGGGTTGAACGTAATTATTAGAATGAATTAGAGGAGGAGTATTATGAAATTTTTTAGCAACGCTCCATTTATTTTTATCACAATACTTGTGCTTATGTTAAGCACATTCACCTTTTCAGGTAGCAAAGTTATTGCGGCAGCAGAGAGTAAGATCCATGATTTAATCATATTCCAAAACGTTCCCGAAGCAGCTATAACCGTTGAGGATAAACAAATCCATTTAAATGTACTGAATATCTATGAGGATGGCCATTTTAAAATGACTTCTGAGGATTTAACATGGGCTTCGAAAAATAAGAATGTTGCTACGGTGGATCAGCATGGTGTTGTCACATTCACCGGACAAAACGGTCGATCCTTCATCACTGTCACAGATGGTAGTTCAACAGATCGAATCGCCGTGCATAAGAAACAATCCGAAGAGCTTGTTATGAAAGAAAAAGGAAATCGCTACGATGTGATCCAACATGCAATAAATGGAATGACACGAAATGAAAAAATAGGTCAAATGCTTATGCCTGATTTCAGAAACTGGGACGGAGAAAATGTAACTGAAATGCTCCCTGAAATTGAACAACTAGTAAAGGAATACCATCTTGGCGGAGTCATTTTATTCGCTGAGAATGTTGTCACTACAAAACAGACAACCCGCTTGGTAGCTGATTATCAGGAAGCAAGTGAAAAATATGGACTGCTGCTGACAATTGACCAGGAAGGTGGGATTGTTACCCGATTGCAATCAGGTACACATATGCCCGGTAATATGGCACTTGGCGCAACCCGTTCGGCTGAAACCGCAGAAAATGTAGGACAAGTGATCGGTGAAGAATTACAAGCTTTAGGAATTAATATGAACCTTGCGCCAGTATTGGATGTTAATAATAATCCTGATAACCCGGTAATCGGTGTACGTTCGTTCGGAGAATCACCTGACCTGGTTGCTGAAATGGGAACAGCATATATTCAAGGTTTGCAAAGTACAGGAGTAGCAGCAACCGCTAAGCATTTCCCTGGACACGGTGATACAGCTGTTGATTCACATCTTGGACTGCCTGAAGTTCCACATGATAAAGAACGGTTATTGGAAGTAGAACTCTTCCCTTTTCAACAGGCAATGGAAGAAGGCATTGATGCAGTTATGACGGCACATGTTACTTTCCCTAAGATAGATGATACAAAAGTGATCTCTCAAAAAGATGGTACGGAAATCTCTTTGCCTGCCACCCTTTCCCACAAAGTATTAACCGGTTTGATGCGTGAAGAAATGGGATATAACGGTGTGATTATTACCGATGCGTTGAACATGGCTGCGATCGCGGAACATTTCGGATCCGTTGATGCCGTCATCCGTTCTGTAAAAGCTGGAACAGATATTATCTTAATGCCTGTCGGTCTTGGGGAAGTAGCAGATGGATTGGTAGAAGCAGTTGAAACAGGAGAGATAACAGAAGAACGTATTGAGGAATCCGTTGAACGAATTCTAACATTAAAAATGGAACGGGGAATTATTAAATCCGAGAACTCCCTCCCTATTGAAGAATTAATAGCAAATGCTGAAGCGATTGTTGGTTCGGATGAACATAAACAAGTTGAAGCAGACGCTGCCAACCAATCCATTACCTTGATTAAAAATAACGATGTATTGCCATTCAACCTTTCTAATGATGAAAAAATCGTTGTCGTAGGTAATACGTTTATCAATAGCCTGCACGATGCAGTCAATGCGTACCATACGAATACAGACCTCTTTGTAGCATCTGGACCGCTCGATGAGGACCAACTAGCCCAACTTGAAGATGCTAGTGCAGTTGTTGTCGGCTCGTACACCTATAATGTAAACGGTCGTTCACCAAACAGCGCACAAATGCAATTGATTAACCAACTTGTTGAACATGTTGAAGCACCGATAGTCGGCGTCGGCATCCGTAATCCATACGATATTATGGCATTTCCTGCAATTGATGGTTATTTAGCACAATACGGCTTCAGACCTGCCAGCTTCCAGGCAACAGCAGCAACCCTTTTTGGCGAAAACAATCCAACTGGAACGCTGCCAGTAACCATTCCCAATCAAAATGGCGATTCACTATTTGAATTTGGCTTTGGTTTATCCTACTAAAAATAAGGAGAGTGTAAAAAAATGAAGAGACCCTTGATTATGTTTTTAACAATTGTCTTGGCTTTAAGCTCGTTATCAGCGGTATTCGCAGATAACGGAAACAACGGAAAAGGGAAAGGTAAAGATAAACAAAACGAATTAGAACTTGGTGTTGAAGTGCTGCTTGAAGAACAAAAGGAACTGATTAAAGGAAAACGGGTCGGATTAATTACCAATCCAACAGGAGTAGACCAGGAGTTAAGAAGTATCGTAGATTTGCTGCATCATGATCCGGATGTTGAATTAACCGCATTGTATGGACCGGAACATGGGGTACGTGGTGATGCTCAAGCTGGAGAATATGTGGAGTTTTATATTGATGGGACTACAGGATTACCAGTCTACAGCTTATATGGACAAACTAGAAAACCCACCCCAGAAATGCTGGAAAATGTTGATGTATTGCTATTTGATATCCAGGACGTAGGAACACGCTTCTATACGTATATTTACACGATGGCATATGCCATGGAAGCAGCACAGGAAAACAACATTGAATTTATCGTACTTGACCGTCCGAACCCACAAGGCGGCCATAAAGTCGAAGGGCCAGTTCTTGAAACGGAATATGCATCCTTTGTTGGTAATTATCCGATCCCATTGCGTCACGGGATGACAGTCGGAGAACTCGCAAAACTCTTCAATGAAGAATTTGAAATTGGTGCAGATTTAACCGTTGTTGAAATGGATGGCTGGAAACGTAATATGTATTATGATGATACAGACTTAGAATTTGTTCTCCCGTCACCAAACATGCCAACACTTGATACAGCACTCGTATACCCAGGTGCAGCATTAATTGAAGGAACAAATCTATCCGAAGGTCGTGGTACAACGAAACCATTCGAATTGATTGGCGCTCCATTTGTAAACAGCACAGCGTTTGCAGCTGCTTTAAATGAACTGGAACTACCTGGAGTAGCTTTCCGTGCAGCATCCTTTACACCTTCTATTTCTAAACATGCTGGAACACTTAGTCATGGTGTGCAAATCCATATCAAGAACAAGAAATCCTATAAACCGGTTGAAACAGGATTGCATATCGTAAAAACACTGCATGATATGTATCCGGAAGACTTTGAATTCCGTGCTGAAAACAGCGCAGGTATATCCTTCTTTGATAATTTAATTGGTAATGGTTGGATCCGTGAAGCAATCGAAAACGGCGATTCTGTTAAAGATATGGAGAAAGAATGGAAGGATGAATTGAAAGAGTTCAAGCAGGTTCGTAAAGACTTCCTTATTTATTGAATAGATAAAGATAAAAAGACATCCAAAAACTGGATGTCTTTTTCCTATCTTTATATCTACCCTTTTATCGCCCCTTCTGTCATACCTTTTGAAATCCTCCGCTGGAAAATCGCATAAAGAACAATAACCGGAAGTATAGCAATTACGAGACTGGCAAATAATGTACCCCAAGCATTTGTATATTGTGCTTCACTACTAATAAAGTCGATTGCCAGTGCCAATGTATAATTCTCACTGGATTGTAGAAAGATCAATGCCATGAAATACTCATTCCAAAACTGAATCGCATTCATAATTGTTACTGTAATTATTCCCGACATTGTTAACGGTGTAATCACTTTCCAGAGGACGCCATAAGGCGAGAGACCGTCGATTGCTGCAGCTTCTTCCAGTGACTTTGGTATCGTACTTATAAAGCTTGTTAAAACAAATATGGTAAAAGGCAACTGGCTAACTGCATATACAATAGCCAATCCATAAATATTATCTAATAAACCTATATCCGATAGTAGAAAGAATAACGGTATCCAACCCAATACCATTGGAATCATCATCGCTGATACATATAACGTAAATAAGAATTTACTACCTCGGAAATTTATTCGCTCAATCGCATATGCGGTAGGGACAGCAAGGAACAATGTTAAAAGTGAACCTACTACCGTTACAATTAAACTATTAAATACACTTGTATCGATATTATAGTTCGTCCAAGCATCCGCAAAGTTTTGCCAGTTAAATGTTTCCGGGAACCCCCATGGATTTCTATATATTTCTGCATTTGATTTAAATGAACCGAGGAACATCCAAAATATTGGGTATAACACGGCTATTGACCATAAAATTAAAGGGATACGTATCCCTGTCTTACCTAAAATTTGACCCACACTACGTTTCAATTTTGTTCCTCCTTTACCTTTTCCACTTTATGATTCTAGTATTCAACTTTATCCCTGCGCATTAAGAATTGTAAAATTAATACTGTAATAAGCGAGATCACTAAAATCATAACTCCAATTGTTGCACCATAACCAAAGTTATACTGTACGAATGCCTGCTGATAGAGATAGGAACCCATAACATGTGTCGAGTTATTTGGCCCACCGGCAGTCATAACCTGCACAATAACAAAAGAACCATTTAAAGTAGTAATAACGATGTAAAGAACGGATATTTTAATTTGTGGCCATACAAGTGGCAAGGTAACCTTCCAAAACTGTTGCCACTGATTTGCTCCGTCAATTTCAGCTGCTTCATAATAGCTTTTGGATATATTCGAAATACCCCCTATTAGCATTAACATAAATAAGCCAATCCCCGCCCAAATGGATGGTAATACAAGACTTGGCAATGCCCATGTCTCACTTCCAAGCCATGGTCTAGCCAAATTCTCTAAACCAAGAAATTCCAATCCTGAATTAACCAGCCCCATACTCGGATTATAGATAAAGGTCCATAATATCCCAATTACAACAACCGACATAATATTGGGAAAGAAAAAGACAACCCGATAAAATGGTGCTTCTTTAATTTTCAGTTGAGTCAGAGCAACTGCAAAAAACATTGCCAAAATCATAATGCCAATAACTTTGGTTACCACGAGGAAATAATCATGAATAATCGTATTGGGGATTATTGCATCATTGAATAATTTTATGTAATTGTCGAATCCAATAAATTCTTTGTTTTGGGACGATCCTGACCAATCAAAAAAAGAATAGTACAATCCGCTGAACAAAGGATAAAGCGTAAAAATAGCGAACATGACAAACGTGGGAATAAGACAAAAGGCCAGAAATGTATATTTTTGTTTTTTAGACTGTACCATCCAATCACTCTTTCTTTTGGAAATAGATGTATGGAACATAATGGCTAACGTTGAATGCCATCATGTTCCATACTGACTTATAGAGACTGTTCAAATAGTTCGATAAAAACACGCAGATGTTTCTCGTTGGCGGATCTTTTACCGAGATCGTCCACGTCCTAGCGGCTACGCAGAGATCATAATTAATTAGTTACGATAATCTGCAGCTGCTTTTTCTGCTTCTTCCACAAATTCTTCTGCAGTCATATTTCCGAGCATCAAGGACATCAATGCATTACCAATCGGTGTTTCCAAATCTGCACTCATTGGATGCGGTTTTTCATAGATTTGAACTTGATCCGGATCATTAATCATCGCATTCGCTTCTGTTAAATACCCTGGAACATTTTCATTTTCCGTTAAATCTACTTCCGTAATATTCATAATAGCTCCTGTATGTTCAGAGAATGACATTGCATACTCTCTTGTAAATGCAAACGCAACAAAAGCTTTAGCCGCCTCTGGATTTTTCGCATTTTCAGCGATTGCCAAAGGTCGTAAGTCTGGAACAATAGCAAAAGGTTCACCCTCATCCTGCATTGGCGATGGAATAAAACCAAAGTCAAACCCTTCAGGAATATCATTTGCCATTTCATTCGGCAACCAGAAACCAACAGGGATAAATGCATTTTCATGTAACAGGAAGTTCATTTGAGATTGTGTATGGTTTAATGCACCCAATCCAGAATCAAACATTCCTTCCTGTTGCAATTTCTCCACTTTTTTCATCGTTTCTAGTACAACATCACTTGTCCAAGCACCTTCTGCACCAGTAATTAAATCAGAGAGTAATTCTTCCCCACCGGCTGCACCAAATGCAGGGTAAAGCATTCCACGTAGGAAGTAATATGGATGTTGACCACTTGTTACAAGTGGATTTATATCCTCTCCCTCTTTAATTTCCTCCATCGAACTCATAAAACTGTCAAAGTCTGTTGGTACTTCATAGCCTTTTTCTTCAAATAATGCTCTGTCATACCATGTTCCCCATGTATCAAATACTAAAGGCAGTGAATAAATTTCCCCGTCGAACTTACCGGGCTGAACGATAAAGCTTTCCACTAATTTGTCGCCGCCTTCTAATTCAATTCCTTCGACCCACTCTGACAGATTCATTAATTGTCCATCCTCGACCATTTGGGTTTCGCTTGAACCAGCCCCATCAATGTATACGACATCAGGCGGATCATTTGAAATCCAGCGTGAGCGCATTTCTTCATTAATATTTGGACCCGCATGTTCAATCACATTTACGTCAGGATATTCTTCCTGAAAATCTGCAATGACTTCTTTCCACCATGAATCTCCATATCCACCTACAAAATATTGAATTTCAAGATCTCCTGAAACTTCTCCCTCAGCGCCAGTGCTTGGTGTTCCACTTGTTTCCGTTGCATCATCATCTTCATTTTCATCTGAAGAACACGCTGCAATTAGTGCTACCATTAACAGCACAGCTATTAGTAAAAAACGACGTCCTTTAAATAATTTATTCAACTTATTACCCCCTTTTATTTTCGTACAACATATGTGAAACACATTACCAGATTAATCCAGTAATGGAGTTTCTGAATTTAATTTCCCTTTGAATGATTCAATCGCAGTTCTTGCATAGCCATTACTTGCAGACAATGCTTCTTTTGCTTCTTCCAACGTAACTCCAGCTTTGATCATTACAATCGCTGGCTTGACTTCATGATTAGTCTGTTTTAATACGTCTTCTGCAATATCATAGGAAACATTTGTTATTTCAATGATGTTTTGTTTAGCACGCTCTTTTAATTTATAGTTGCTTGCATGTACATCTACCATCAAATTTTCGTACACTTTTCCAAGCTTCACCATTGTCGTCGTGCTAATCATATTCAAAATCATCTTATGCGATGTAGCCGCTTTCATTCTTGTTGAACCGGTCAATACTTCTGGCCCTACAACAACTTCAATCTCACAATCTGCATATCTACTAATTAATGAATCTTTATTGCATGAGAGAGATATCGCATATGCTCCCATTTTCCGGGCAAATTTCAAGGCACCGATTGGATAAGGGGTTCTTCCACTAGCAGTAATTCCAATGACCACATCCTGTTTGGAGAGCTTCCTTGATTTTAGATCAGCTTCCCCCTGTGCTTCATGATCTTCAGAACCTTCTATTGCTTGGAAAAATGCATTATTTCCACCAGCCATAACTGTTTGCACCATCTCTGGCGGGCTCATAAATGTAGGGGGACATTCCGATGCATCCATTACTCCTAATCTTCCACTCGTACCAGCACCCACATAGAAAAGTCTTCCACCTTTGGAAAGAGCAGTTACAATTCGTTCCACAGCAACTTCCACTTTAGGCAACACCATTTCAACCGCTTCGGCAACCTTCTTGTCTTCTTCATTCATTAGCTTTAGCATTTCATAGGTAGACATCTGATCGAGGTTCGTACTATTCTGATTTCTCTGTTCAGTAGTAAGATTGGTTAATTCCATTTGCATGAAGATCTCCCCTGTTAGTAGATTCGGTAATTACGATTAATTAAATAATAGTAATTACATTAATTTTCTTAATTTTATTTCATTATAGGTCGACTGAATTATTTTGTCAATATTTCTTTTTATTATAGTAATATAATTTCACTAATAATTTAAAACGCCCTGTTTTTTAAAATCTTATAGGTATTGCCATAAATCTATAAACTCCGAAGTAACTGCTGGTTGATTTCTATCAGTATGTAGAAACTTCGGCGACCGCTCTGGGAAATACACTGCGCTTTCCACGGGCGGCTGGTGAGCCCCTTCATGCTGACGCATTTCAGTGTCTCACCTATGCCTCTCTTCCCGTTGGAGTCTCCGTGTATTTCCCGGAGCTGGTGTTAAGCCTACAAAAGATTAACAGCTTAGTGATATTAGATAAAAATCGTATCACAACTTTACCAGTCCGGGTGAGCGGAGGGCGGTGACTCCTGCGGGAAAAGCACGTGTCCGAAGACCCCGCAGAGTGGTCTTCTCGAGGAGGCTGAGGCCGTGCCCGCGGAAAGCATCCGCCCAGAGCGATCACGGACGGCGGGAAAAGCAGTTACTTCGCATTTTTTCTCCACTCCGCAATACTTTAATAGCAACAATCCATTTTCAATCGGACGAGTAACCGCAGACAAACAATTTAAGAGCCCTAAAAAAAAGAAGCTATATCCGTTTCATTTCTTAAAAAAGGATATGGCTTCTCTCGTTTCATCTAAATGTCGAACGGTCTCCTCATATTGAACAGATGCTAAACACATAAATAATATATCGATTACCTGCAGTTGTGCGATTCGGGAAGAGGTTGCACCACTTCGTATGGTTGCTTCCTTTGCAGCAGATGTATGTAATTGAATATCGGAGTAATTCGACACCAATGAATTCCCGTATTTTGTAATACTAATTGTCGTTGTGTTTTTATGTTTTGCAAGCTTTAATAGTCTTGCAACTTCTTCTGTATTCCCTGAAAAAGAAATGCCAACTACCACATCATTCGGTCCTTTATTCGCAATGGATGTTGCAGCCATATGCGCATCAGAAAATGCATACGCATTCTTATTAATTCGTAAAAACTTCTGTTCAGCATCTTTTGCAGCAATATAGGAAGCACCAACACCGAAAAAGATGATAGCTGGTGCATTCTCCAATGCCTTTACAGCCGCTTGCAAATCTTCTTCATTCATTATATCTGCAGTTTCTTTAAGTGTTTGTATCGTATTGGTTGTTACTTTATCAATAATATTTTTAAAACCCTCATTTGGCTCAATATCCCGATATTCCGTTACAACCTGCTTCTGTAAATCACCAGCAACTCTAATCTTAAGCTCCTGAAATCCACGAAAGCCTAATGATTTACACAAACGGATAACTGCAGCACTACTTGTTTTACTTTTTTCACCAAGCATTAAGGCTGTCAGAAGAATGGACTCCTCAGGATTTTTCAATATGTATTCCGCTATTTTTTTCTCGGAAGGTGGCAAGCTGTTTACCATATCCTTTAAAATTACTAGTCCGCCTTTAATATGAGACATTCCTTCACCTTCTTATCTATTGGATTGTACCCTTTATATTTTTAATCATTTCCTTCGTAGGAAGCTCTCCCTGCATAACATAGGCACCGATTAGTGAACCACCCACTGGAGGCATCTCAGGGAATACAACAGTTGTATGGGGATTTTTACTTAGGCTCTTCTTTATTAATTCAGAAATAGCCTTTTCGCTAAAAACACCTCCACATAATACGACTTTCACTATGTCATGTTCAGAAAATAATTTTTTATATAATGTTTCAACACTGTAGGTTATTTCCTCAATCACATTTGCAATGATTTCCTCAGCCACGGGATCCTGTTTGTGGTAGGATTGTATTACTATTTTCGAAAGAGCTGAAATTTCATTTTTGGGTCTTGGTGATGTATATATCTTTTGAATCAAATCTTGGCCATTGTCTGCATTAAAATAGGTAAACATTAACTGGGACATGACCGTAGCTGGACCTCTCCCGTCATAGGCCTTTAACACTGCCATCATTCCTTGGCGTCCTATATCATAGCCACTACCCTCATCACCTAATAAATACCCCCAACCACCAACACGATCATGCTTCAGACTGCTGTTAATTCCGTATGTAATGGATCCTGTACCGGATATTTGAACAATCCCAGGCTTTCCGTATGTACCGGAATAAAGAGCGTTAATCGTATCTGGTTCTACTACAACAGACGTAGATGCTGGGACAAATCGTTGAATCATTTCTTTCAAGAAAATCTGGTTAGCTTTATTACCAGCTCCAGCAATACCAGCGAACAGATACGTAATCCTTTGAAAGCTAGCGGGCACTTGTTCTTCCAAAGAGCTGAATAAATTTCTGAATGTTTTTTCAAGCTCTTGTTTTGAGGATGAATTCGGATTTGTAGAGCCTGTTCTTGTCTGTGCTAAAATATTCCCATTTCTGTCCGCTATTGCAGCGACCGTTTTTGTCCCACCACCATCAATACCCATTAGAAATTCCACCGAGTCACCCCCTAGCTACATTATATAATATTATGTTATAAAAAAATACTCTTACTGAAATTTAATTTCAAATAACATAAAAAAAGAGAATACAGTGCTAGGACCCCACTGTTTCCCCAATCATCTCGCATGCTTCCTTTACAAACGCTTCACATCGCACCTTATCTTTTGCATCCGGCTCGAGTTCTACTTTCAAACGGGTTGGGACGAGCCTTGCACCAAGATGAACCAATCGATCACCCATCATTTCAATGGACTCACAGAACACATCATAAAACGATTCTCCTGAACCAAACACGCCAATTAACCTGTCTTTAAGATCTATGTTATCCAGATCATCATAGAAATGCTCCGCCTCAAAGGGAATCTGTCCATCATCTGCAGAGTGTGTACCAATCAACACCAAGTCATAATCAAGTAGTTCCTCCACATCGATGGAATCGAATTCAAATGATTTCGTTACAACATGGTAGCGATGACTTTCAAGATAGGAAACCATTGCATCGGCAATCATCTCCGTATTACCGGTTGAGCTTGCATAAAGTATAAGCACCTTATTCATTGCTTCCCCTCCATTCAAGATTATTATCTAACTCCATTTTACTGATAATGATAATCATTTTCAATTAGTTCCAAGAATTTAACACAAAACTATGTCCGAAATGTGTACAACTGAGCAAGGTGCCTGTCACTCCCCGGATTTTGTCGAACAAAAAAAGAGCCTTAAATTTGGCTCTTTTTTGGTCGTATACGTACCGAATCGCGACAAACAATCCGATGAGGGATGATAATTCGCTTAGCGGGCTCTTTTTCATTAATTGTTTTCTCAATTAACGCTTTCGCTGACTGCGCACCCAACTGTTGAATTTGAATATCAACAGTTGTTAAAGCTGGGCGGGTTATTTCTGATAAGTAAACATTATTGAAGCTTACCAATGAAATATCCTGTGGCACATTAACCCCTGATTCCTCTAGCATGCTCAACACACCGAGACTCATTAAGTCATCACTTACGACGATACCGGTTGGACGTTTTTCTAATGCCAGCAAATTTTCTACCGCTTCTCTGCCCCCGGACTTTAAAAATTCAGTGTGTATCTTATACGTCTCTACAACTTCCAATCCAGCTTCCTTCAATGCCGCTTCATATCCTGATTCCCTGTCCAGCGTAACGAAAAGCTCTTTTGACCCACCGATAAATGCAATTCTTTCATGGCCGTGGTCAATCAAATATTTCGTTATTTCTTTTCCTGCACTGAAGTTATCGTTATCCACATGTGTAATTTCATTAATATTTTCATATGGCTTTCCGACTATTAGAAATGGAAATTCATTTTCGCGAAGGAAATTCATCACGCGGTCATTGATTCTGGAATAGAGCAAAATAACTCCATCAACATAACTCCCATGTACCATACGCTGAACCTCTTCAAATATTTCTTCCTCTGTCTGACCACTTGATAGTGTCATGGAATATTGCATCCTATGTGTAACAGAACCGACTCCTCTCAAAATCTCTGGAAAGAAAGGATTTTGCAGTGCCTTATCAGCAGATGATGGCATAATAACACCAATTGCCTTTGTCGATTTAGCTACGAGATTGCGGGCACTGATATTCGGATGGTAGCCAAGTTCTTTCAATGACTTTCTGACTTTCTTTTTCGTCTCCGGACTTATCCGTGGATTGTCCGCAATAACCCTGGATACAGTAGAGGGCGATACACCTGTTGCCTTTGCTACATCTTTGATTGTTACCATTTCTCTCTCACCCTCTACTATTAATTTAGATTTTCAAGCTTAATTTATCAATATCTCGACTTATTTCACCGTTGATTATAACATTTCCCCCTTCTCTTAGCCCAATTATATTAACGATAATTTCGTTATATTCTGGTGTATAATCACCGTTTTTATTTCGCACGCTTACTTCAACCGTATTTATATGCGAAGTAACTTCTACATCCATTTTAAGATAGCTGCCGTCCTCATAAGCAAATGTTTCTCCATCATCATCATAATAGGTGAACGCGTATGTCTCATCACATTCCCCTGCATAAATCTCCATGCTAATGTTTTTTGATGTCTTATCAGCATTTGAATTCCATTCCCCTAGCATGATTGCTGTTCCTGCTTTCACAAAAATAGGCATATCTTCCAACTCTGCATGGATTAGATGCAGTTTCTCACCAGTGTACTTTTTACCTGTTGTAAATTCTATCCAATCACCAGCAGGTAAATATACGGTCCGATCTGTTGTAGATGGTGTTAATATTGGTGCTATGACAACATTATCACCAAACATAAACTGATCATTCAAATTATAGGTTTTCGCATCGGAAGGGTATTCCATTAATAGCGGACGCATCACTGGCAACCCTCGTTTGTTCGCTTGATAAAATAACGAATAAAGCTGAGGCATCCATTTATATCGCATTTGAATATATTTTTTCATAATCGCTTCATACTTTTCACCAAATTGCCATGGCTCCTGATATAGTGTTCCAATTGCTGAATGATTGCGGAAATATGGTGTGAATGCTCCAACCTGTGTCCAACGGGTTAGTAATTCAGCATTTGTATCATGGGCAAAGCCACCGACATCCGGACCGGTAAAGGGGACACCCGATAGCCCCAGGTTCATCACCATTGGCAGGGACATTTGTAAATGTTCCCAAAAACTGCGATTATCTCCGGTCCAAACCGATGCATAACGCTGAACTCCCGCATAGCCAGCACGGGTCAGTATAAATGGACGTTTCCCCTTAAGCTGCTCTTTCATCCCTTCATATGTCGCCTGCCCCATAAAAAGACCGTAAACATTATGAAGCTCACGATGCGTTGTCGGTTCCCCATCATTCCGGTGCATAACAGATACATCCATCGTTTTCGTTTCATTAAAGACTGCAGGTTCATTCATATCATTCCAAATACCCTCTATTCCGATATTTGTGTAAAATGCATGCTGGTCACCCCACCATTTACGAGCTTTTCCATCTGTGAAATCAGGGAATGCACTATCACCTGGCCAAACTTCCCCAAAATAGATATCACCCTCCATATATTTACAAAACAGATCCTCTCTTACACCCTCCTGATAAATCGGATATTCCGAATCTTTTTTTACACCCGGGTCCACAATTGGTACAATTCGGATACCCATTTCCTTCAAGTCACAAATTAATTTTTTTGGATTCGGAAAACGTTCCTTATCAAAGGTAAAGACTCGGTAGCCATTCATATAGTGAATATCCAAATGAATGACATCGACTGGAATGTCATGCTCTACAAAGCTTTTTGCAAGCTCTCGCACTTCCGTTTCTGTTTCATAGCTGTAACGTGATTGATGGTAGCCAATTGCCCACTTCGGTGGTAAAGGCATTCGGCCAGTTAGGTGTGTATATTGCTCCAAAACTGCTTTTGGTTCCGGTCCGGCCATCACATAATAGTCAATTTGGCCACCTTCAGCAGAAAAGGAATAATAGTTAGATGCTGTCTTCATATCAAATTTGGTCCGAAATGTATTGTCAAAAAACACACCATGTGCTCTGCCATGACGTAATGTCATGAAATAGGGAATAGACTCATACAATGGATCAGTCTCTGGATTATGCGGAGCATAAACATCCGTATTCCACATCTCGTATTTTTCTCCTCGCTTATCAAGATAACCGGATTTTTCACCAAACCCATAGAAATGATCATCTTCATTCATCTCTTTAAATACGGTTACTTCTCCATTTTCACGATAAGCCATTCCCTTATCACCTTCAGCGACAATCACACGGTCCTGATCATCCATTACCGTTATCCTAAAAGGTGCTTTTCTAATAATAAGTACCAGATTATTAGTTTTAAGTCTTAAAACTTCTTCTGAATTTACTTCTGTAATCCTCAAGTCCCCTGGAGTAACATGAACTGTCTTTGAAACATGAAGCTTTGGTTCAGTCTTTTGATTCATAGCCACTCGCACAATTGAATCAGTATAAAATTGAACAGCTACATTTCCATTTTCACATGAAAATAGATAGGTGTTATCAGATTCTGTATGATTCAATACATTTCCAATATCCCGGTAAACTACTGGTCCAGATTGTTGCTCCATCCCTGGATGAATGGCAAAACTAGTATCTTTAAGCATCGGTTTTCCTCCTGTGCATATATAAGTTAGTCTGTTTTTTCTTCAGATTATCCCTTTATACCCCCTGCAGTTAATCCTGTAACGAAATATTTTTGCAGTAGTAAAAATAATATTGAGATTGGAACTGCGATTAATACAGCACCCGCAGCAAACAAAGTAAACTCATTACCAAACTGCTTAGCTATCATTTGGTAAAGACCTACTGCCAATGTATAATTTTCTTCTGAACGAAGAAGAATCCTTGCTAAAATAAAGTCCGTGAATGGAGCAATAAAAGTGAACAATGCCACTACCGCTATTATAGGTTTAGCAAGAGGCAGTATTATTTGCCAAAAAATCCTTAAATGTCCTGCACCATCCATTCGTGCAGATTCATCCAGTTCTTTTGGTAGCGTATCAAGATAACCCTTCATAAGATACGTATTCATTGGGATCGACCCACCAGTATAAATTAATATTAAACCTAAGTGAGTATCCAATAAACCAGTTAATGATGCTAGTACATATATTGCTATTAACGCTGCAAAGTTAGGAATCATTTGTAAAATTAAAAATGTCATCAGCCCATTCTTTCTCCCAATAAAACGATAGCGAGAAAACGAATACGCTGCCAGGCTGACCAGAATTACGGAAAATATCATTGTAATCACACAGACTTTCAATGTATTCCAATACCATAATAAATAATCACTTTGTTGCGGATCAAAAAGTTCCTTATAATGTGCAAAAGTCGCATTTTTCGGAACTATACTGGATCCTGACAAACTATTTCCCGGATTGAAAGACGAACCAACAATCCATAGTATTGGAAATAGAATAATAATCATCATCGTAAAAATAACTATATAAGACAACGTTAAACGTATGATTTTTTGCTTATTCGTATTCATTTTACATCATATCCTCTTCTTGGAAGGATTTTGTTCTTCTAAACTGCCATAAAGCTACAATGATAACTATTAATGATAAAATCATTGTAATTGCAGCAGCCTTTCCATATTGAGCAGAATTCATCGTTAATGAATAGATCCAGGAAATTAATATGTCTGTTCCACCTGCATTTTGACCTGGTACTGCCGGTCCCCCGCCATTAAATAGATAAATGGCATTAAAATTATTAAAGTTACCAGTAAATTGAGTAATCAAAATAGGTGCCGTTGAAAAAAGAATAAGCGGCAATGTTATACTCCTAAACTTTTGAATAATGGTTGCACCATCTACATCTGCGGCCTCATATAATTCAGAAGGAATCGACTGCAATACCCCGGTAGTCATAGCAAATATAAACGGAAATCCAAGCCATGTTTGAATAAATATTAATGCCAGTCGAGTATACATAGCATTGGTCATCCATGGAATGCCATCTATCCCAAAGAATGCCAGGATATCTCTGTTAATTGTTCCAAAGGTTTCATTAAACATGCCTGCAAAAACCAGTAAAGAAACAAATGCAGGTACTGCCCATGGCAAAATAAAAATAGTCCGGATAAGTCTTTTAAACTTAATATCTGGCTGATTCATTATGACTGCCAATAAGATCCCTAACCCAATTTGTAGTGTAGTAGCTGCAAATGTCCAGACAATTGTCCATGCAAAAACACTAAAAAAAGTTTTGCGCCAAATTGGAATTTTAAATATATCAACAAAATTTTGAAACCCAATCCAATCTACCAAATTTGCTGGTGGCGAATGGTATAAACTATAATTTGTAAATGATAATAAAATGACAAATAATATAGGGAAAATGACAACAAAAACCATTAACAAAAATCCCGGGGACATCATTAAATAAGGAAATCCGTTATCTATCAGTGTGTGATATTGTTCTCGAAGACCATTTACCTTTTCAGAGGTATCACGTTTTCTTCCAACTTTATATGCATCATAAAAATTAAAGGCATATATCCCCAAAAACAAAATAGTTATGATAACTGTGAGTATACCTTCAATTAGTAAAAATATAGAGTGGTCATACTGAGGATCAACACCTAATGTGATTAACCCCCAGAAACCATATTGAAATAAATCACGAAATGCAATAAAAAATGAAATGGTTAACACAAGAAGTATCAAACCTTTATAAACTTGTTTATTATAAATTTGACCGAGACCAGGAATAATTGAAAGGATTAAAGCTATTTTTCTTTTATTCTTTTTATGTTCTGTGTCAGTCTGTAACATCAGAGTTCCACCTTTCAGAACCATTTCCTAATGATAAGCAGTATCTCAGGGGCTATGTTGAGATACTGCTTTTAATCATTTAATTGCCTGTATGATTCAATTCAATTTGATCAGCTATTGAGGATTGCGCTTCATCCAATGCTTCCTTAGGATCAGATTTGCCAGTGGCAATTAATTGCAATGCTTGTGCCATAGGTTCCCAAACCTCGGACATTTCTGGAATGTTTGGCATAGGTATTGCACGTTGAGACTGTATCGCTACAGCTTGGGCACCCTCATTATCTGCAATAATTGGGTCCTCTATCAATGTCTTCACAGGAGGAATTTCATTTGTTTCTTCAAACCGGATTTTAGCGTTTTCTTCATTTGCTATCCACTCTATTAATATAGTTGCCCATTCTTTATTATTAGAAAAGCTTGATAGATGCCAACCCTTAACACCCATAAACGTTATTGGGTACTCTCCATTAGGGAGTTTAGGCATTGGCGTAACCCCGTAATCCATTCCTATATCCTTAAGTGTCTGGAATGCCCATGGCCCATCCATTACAGAGGCAACCTTTCCTTCCTGGAATAAACCATCTTTTGCAGATCCGCCACTTTCCCCAACAATACCTGAAGGGAAAATCTCTTCATACCACTGTTGGATATACTCAGCACCTTCTACAGCTCCTTCGTTATTCACCCCTAAATCTTGTGGGTCAGGGACTCCTCCATCATCTCCAAATACATAACCACCGTAACCTTGTAATACCGAATTTGCAAAATAGAAATTATCCCATAATGCCAAATAACCATATTGATCACTGCCAGCCAATTCCTTAGAAAACTCAAATAACTCATCGAAAGTTTCCACCGGCTCTGCCATAAGTGCTTTGTTATATATAAATACTGGCGTTTCTGTTGCTTTTGGTAGGCCATATAATTGACCATCATATGTTTGCGCCATAATTGATGATTCCGTATAGATATCAGTAATGGATGATTCGACTTCCAATGGAGCAACTAATCCTTCTGTAACAACCTGACCTATCTGATCATGTGGTAGAGTTATTATGTCCGGCCCTTGACCCGATGGTCCATCAAGTCTCATTTGTTCACGGATTTCTGTTGCCATATCCATTTCTCTATATTCGACTTTGATACCATATTCCTCTTCAAAGCTTTCAATTGCTGCATCTAAACCAATACCCTTATCTTTATCTTCCCAGATTACTAGTTTTCCTGGTTTTTCTTCTTCCACTGAATCTCCATTGTCACCACTATCCGTAGCGCCACTTTCTTCACGTTCAGGAGCACACGCCACTAAAACAGCTATAAAAAATAATGAAACTAGTAAGACCAACCATTTCCTCATATTAACCCCTCCTATTTTATATGTAATCGTTTTCAATTTATTGTTTGTGAAAACGATTGCACATCAACAACTTTAATTATACATACGGAATTATTAATTGCAATGAAAATTTTAACAATTTTTATTTCTCGAAGATATAGATTATGTTAGAATATATTTATGCGATAAGCGTTTATAAATATCCACAATAGTTTTTCTATTATTTATGTAGAGAAATAGCATTGTTTCTTCACATCGTTTACTGGTACTATAGTTCTATCAACTATGCAAACGATTGCTCATATTTAATATGAAATATTTTTTATAAGGGGAGTATCTAAAGTGCTGAAAGAAGCCATTTACCACCGACCGAAAAATAACTATGCTTATGCAATCAATGAGAAATCGTTACACATTCGACTACGCACAAAAAAAGATGATGTAAATTTTGTTATGCTCATAAATGGGGATCCAAATGACTGGACTGACAAAGGATGGCAAGCCGACCGTAAAAAAATGCTGCTCCAGGCATCTGATGGATTATTTGACTATTGGATAGTGGAGGTCACCCCACCATTTCGCCGACTGAGGTATGGTTTTGAACTTTTCAGCGAAGAAGAAAAAATAGTTTATACAGAAAAGGGCTTTTACGACAATGCGCCATTTGATGATGTTGCCTATTATTTCTGCTTTCCTTTTTTGCATTCAGCTGATTTATTTCGGGCGCCTGAGTGGGTAAAGGACACAGTGTGGTATCAAATCTTCCCGGAGCGTTTTGCAAACGGTAATGTAAAAAATAATCCCGAAAATGTATTATCTTGGGGTAGTGCTCCTCCTTCTCCTACTAATTTTTTTGGCGGAGATTTTGAAGGTGTTATAGAGCATTTGGATTATCTCGTTGACCTAGGAATAAATGGCCTCTATTTCACACCAATATTTACAGCACATTCAAACCACAAATACGATACCATTGATTACATGGAGATTGATCCTCAATTCGGAAATAAAGAGACATTTCGTCAGCTGGTTGATGAATGTCATAGGAGAGGAATCCGCGTTATGCTTGATGCGGTATTTAATCACAGCGGATATTACTTTGCCCCATTTCAGGATGTATTGAAAAATCAGGAAGAATCAAGGTATAAGGATTGGTTTCATATTTGGGATTTTCCGGTAACCCCTGAACCAAAACCAAATTATGATACGTTTGGTTTTGTCGGATCAATGCCGAAGCTAAATACGGAAAATCCAGAAGTCAAGAATTATTTATTAGATGTAGCCCGTTATTGGATCAGCGAATTTGATATTGATGGCTGGCGTCTTGATGTTGCAAATGAGGTTGATCATAATTTTTGGAGAGAGTTTAGAAAAGAAGTAAAGAGTGTAAAAGAGGATGTTTATATTCTAGGTGAAATTTGGCATGATTCTATGCCATGGTTACAGGGTGACCAATTTGATGCAGTGATGAACTATCCATTTACCATTGCTGCTCTTGATTATTTAGCCAATGACAAAATAAATGCCGAATCATTTGCAAATCAAATCACAACTGTTCTGTTCTCCTACCCTGAAAATGTAAATGAAGCAGCATTTAACTTGTTAGGTAGTCATGATACCCCTCGGGTTTTAACATTATGTAACAATAATAAACAAAGGGCCAAACTACTTTATTTACTACAATTATCATTCAAGGGTACACCTTGTATCTATTATGGCGATGAAATTGGTATGACAGGAAAAAATGATCCTGATTGCAGAAATTGTATGGTATGGGAGGAAGATAAGCAGGATATAAATCTAAAATTATTTATCAAAAAACTAATTCAATTACGTAAATCGGAAGCAGCCTTCGGTAACAAAGGTAACATTCAGATTATTGAATCAAGTGCAGAATCAAACCATCTTGTTTATTCGAAAAAATATAATAACGAAACGATCTATATCATTATAAATCCCGGCAAAACTCCTATAAAAGCAGCTATAAAAGAGGACATTTCTGCTAAAACTATCAAAGACTTATGGAATGATCGTACACTCATCCCAACTGAGGAATCCTTGATAATTGAAACAGGATCAAATGATTTTTCAATAATAAAAGTTCATGAACGTTAATACCGAACACTTTAAAATAACTGTCTTATGGAGTATCTGCCCTAGAACTCAGCAAAAAAATATAGCCATATTGTTGTGAAAAACTAATCTATCGGAAAGATAAGAGTGGGAAATTATTTTTTCACTCTTTTTTTGATTTAAACAAAGCACTCAGTCTTTATGTTTTTAATATACATTTCTTTTAGTGATAGTTTTCATTAGAGATGCTCCCAAACTGAAACTCTCCTTCCTCCCCCTTTCCTATTACAACACTTACGGGAAATATAGCAGTAAATCATAAATACACCTTCATTAGGATTTTATTCCTATTGGAAAGAACAATTTCAATGTGTTTCATTCCGGATTTGATTACAGACTGACCTGATTATCCAATTGCCAATCTCAATAATTTGTCCGGTCTCTTCTGCCAATGGAATAAATTCACTTGGCGAAACAATACCCCAGTTTGGATGGTTCCAACGAAGTAAAGCTTCTGCACTGTCTACTTTACTTATTGTTGTATTTACACAGGGCTGGTAGAAAATTCGCCTAATCCCAATCCCATTAAAAAGAACCCATAAGCTGAATCATCGCAGGCCCCAATAGAATGATAAATAAGGTAGGGAAAATAAATAATACCAATGGAAACATCATTTTAATTGGAGCTTTCATTGCCGCTTCTTCAGCCTTTTGTCTTCTATATTCGCGTATTTCCTCTGTCTGCACACGTAAAACAGAAACCATTCCAATACCTAGTTTTTCCGCCTGTACGATATTATAAATTAATGCTCTCAATTCATCCGATTCAAGGCGATCATTAATCGCGTTTAATGCTTGTTTCCTTGTTTTCCCTAAACGCATTTCTTCCAAAGATACCTTAAATTCTTTAATAACTTCCCCATGTTTTTTGGAAACAACTTGGCTTAATGCGGCATCAAAGCCTAGCCCAGCTTCAAGGCTTATTGTTAATAAGTCAAGAATATCCGGAAGTTCTTTTCCAGCTAACTGGCTCCTTTTTTTAATCGCCTTTTTTAAAAACTGCTTTGGTAATATAATTGCTACTGCAAAACATACAAAGAAAATAAGAAAGATATACTGCAGTTCCACGTTTAAAAGGAGGCCTATTCCCCCACCAATTAAAGGCATTACCAAGGTTATCGTAATCTGCAGCATTTTAAATCCTACCGGGCTAAAACCAAATGGCTGACCCGCTTTCAACAGCAGATGCTCGAGCTTGGATGCCTCTTCTTTCCCTAATCTTTTTGTGTATTTCCGTTTAAATGAAATCCAAGTAGGTTGCACAACGCGCTCATAAAAGGAAAGTTCTTCTTCCTCCATATCTGCTTGGTACGATGGTGTATTCATGACAAAATAAGTTTGTATTCTATTTTGAATATGTCCTTTTCTTTCTGCTTTCATACCGACTACAGCATAGGTTAACAAGCATACAAATATAAAAAAACTACCATATAAAGCCATCCATTTTACACCTCGATTGTCGTAATTTTACGTATCAATATAAAACCAATAATACCACCTATAGCACCAGCTATTAGCATTCCTATCCCAATTGGATTTGTAAATAGTGTTCCAATATATTCTGGATTCATCAAGTAAATAACGAAACCAAGTGCTACCGGCAGAAGACTGATAATCATACCAGATAAACGTCCTTGCGCTGTAAGTGTTTTAATTTGATTCTGGATTTTAGAACGTTCCCTGATGGTCTCAACAATTTTATTTAGTAGAAAAGCCAGATTTCCTCCTACTTGTCTCTGGATAATGATTGCTTCTACCATTAATTCCAAATCTTCACTAGGTATTCGATCTTTCCATTCCACCAAAGCATCTTCAAGGCTAGTTCCATAACGCATTTTCTTTAATACTAGCTCTGCTTCTTCCTTAATCGGGGAATAGGATTCTTCTGCTACCATTTGCAATGATTGAGGTAAACTGAATCCCGCTCGTAAGGAGCCAATGATCGAAGTAATCATACTCGGTAACCCCATATTAAATTGTTTTATCCGCTTCTTTTCTTTCGTTTTCAGCCATAGAGGTAGAAATTGAAATCCAAAAATGAAACCAATAATGGAAAAGAGCAAATGACCCATTAGTAGATGAAACAACCCTCCAGCAAAAACTGCTGCCAGCCATTGAAAAGCAGCAAACTCTTCTGGCTTGATCGGAACTCCAGCTACACTTAACCTTTGATCCAAGCTGTTTTTTTTCTTGCTTTGTTTTTTATTTTTCATTAAAAGCAGTGTTAGCTTATGGTTCATCTCTTTAAGTATTTCTTTAACAGAAAATTTCTTTTTAACGACTTTATCTTTGCTGCCACTTTTAGTATAACGAGCAAGACTAATTGCCATGAGAAAAAGAAAACTTGTGATAAACACGGAAAATATCAATATTAACATCATATTAATTCTCTACCTTTTCAGTAAATACAGAAGTTGGAAGATGTATCCCTTCATTTTCCATCCGCTCGTAAAATTTGGGACGGATACCAGTTGGAACTAGCTTTCCTAATATCTTGCCATTTTCGTCAAGACCAAATTGCTTGAAGGTAAAAATATCCTGCAGCACAATAATATCGCCTTCCAAACCTTGTACTTCCGTGATATTCGTAATGCGGCGTGTACCATCTTTTAATCGGGACTGTTGAATAATTACATCCAATGCCCCTGCAATTTGCTCACGAATTGCTTTGACTGGTAATTCCATTCCAGCCATCAATACCATTGTTTCTAATCGAGCAACCATATCCCTTGGACTGTTGGAGTGCCCAGTGGCAAGTGATCCATCATGCCCTGTATTCATGGCCTGAAGCATATCCAGTGCTTCCCCTCCACGAACTTCACCGATAACAATCCGATCTGGTCTCATACGCAGCGAATTTCGAACAAGATCACGGATGGAAATCATTCCTTTTCCCTCAATATTAGGTGGTCTTGTTTCTAAGGAAACGACATGCTCCTGACCAAGTTGTAACTCTGCAGCATCCTCAATCGTTACAATCCGATCTCTATTGGAAATAAACGAAGATAATACATTTAATGTAGTCGTTTTACCTGACCCTGTACCGCCACTTACAAAAATATTCAATTTTGCTTCCACACAAGCCTTCATGAAATTAGCCATTTCCTCGGTTAACGTACCAAATCCAACTAAATCACGGATTGTAAATGGATCCTTGGAAAATTTACGAATCGTTATTGTAGGTCCATTTAATGCCAATGGGGGAATAATCGCATTTACCCTTGATCCATCCATCAACCGGGCATCCACCATTGGGCTGCTCTCATCAATTCGTCTGCCAAGCGGTGCAACAATCTTCTCCAGCACTGCCATCACATGCTCATTGTCACGAAACTTAATATTTGTTAGCACCAATTTACCGCCCTGCTCTGCATATACATGTTTTGGTCCATTAACCATAACCTCGGTCACACTCTCGTCAAGCAATAACGGGTTGATTGGACCATATCCTGTCAGATCATTTTTTATTTCTTCCTTAAGAATATTCCAGTCATTTATGTTGGTTAAGCCTTCATTTTCATCCAGAATTTCGGATATAATGGAATCAAGATCCGCAACAATTTTATCAATATCTTCATCATTTCGTTCTTTTATAATGTATTTAAAGATAAGATTTTTTAATTCAAAGTAGTCGTTGGTCAGCTCAGGAGTATGATCCTTCTCAACAGCTGATGAAATAGCATTATCAAATAAAATCGTTTCTTCCTTTGGTAATACTACTTCTTCTTTTGGAACTTCTATTATCGTCTTTTCAGTAATTTGCTCTTGACTCTTGGATTGAATCCGTGCTAATAAACTCATTTTTTCTCCCCCTCGACCTATAACCTTTATTCGTAAACTTTGAGAAAATACCGAAATTGCCCTTCTTATTTGAATGGTAAAGGTTAAGACTTTCAGCTAATTTTTCCATTTCTTTGGAGAAAGTTAATTTTGGGTGACTGGACACAATTGGTACTCCCATGTCCAGGGAAAGATCAATGTGCTTATCCACAAATGGCAAAAAGAATGCTTGTTCCATATTTGTGAGCTCTGCCATATCTTTTGATTTGATAACAGTATTTGAAGTAGCTTTATTCAATACTAATCGGGCTTTATCTTTTAAACCGAGCATACTTAGTGTTTCACTCAAAAGCTTTGTATTTTTTAATACCGCCATTCTTGGTGTACCGACCACTAAAATAAGATCTGCCTTTTCCATTAGTTGAATATTTAAGTCGTTTAAACCTGCTTGTGTTTCAATTAACAATACCTCTGTATTGTTATGCAGTGTATCAATGATTGAATTCAGAAAATCAGGAGTAATCAATTCTGCATATTCTGGCCTGTCAGGTGCAGGTAAGACATGTACACCAGATTCATGATTCATGACATAAAAATGGATATTATCTTTATCCTTACGCTCCGCTAGATCTTTAATAGTAAGCGTTGGATGAAGATCGAAAGCCAACGCTATATCTCCAAACTGAAGGTCTGCATCAATGACAGTAACTTTGACATGTTCCTTTGCCAGAAGTGCTGCCAAGTTAGCCGTTATAGTCGTTCTACCAACTCCACCAACAGCACTACAGACTGCAATCCGTATGATATTAGGTTTCTCTGTCATGTCAAATCCCTCCGTAACGTTATTCTTGTTCGCCTTTTATGATTCGGCTGCTGATCCAGCCATTTTCTTTATCCGTTGTCTCTACTTCTAGCCAAATTCTTCCATCCTCATCCGTTTCCTGGTTGTGAAGGAGTAACAGTGATGTCTCTTCTTTAACGATTTCGATTGGAGGCGCCGATAAACTTGCTGACTTGCGGATAATAGATTCAGCAGGAATGGTAATGATGTTACTGTCTGTTTCTGTGATTTCCTGATCTGATTCTGGAGTTGATTTTTGATCTACTGTCTCTTCGTTAACGTCAGACTTACTGTATAACACTAATTGAAGTGCACCATGTGCATCTGCATTAATTAGCTTTACCGTATCATCCTGATCAAGCTCTAACGTGACTGCTTGATATAATACGATTGCATCCGCTATTTGCTTTTCAATCATTCTTTCGCCAACAGCCAATACACGGACTTTCTCCAGAATGATTTTTGTTTCTATGTTTTTATCAGAGGTTAAAACTACGTCAACATAATCCTCTGGATGAATTAAATTGGAAACACCTGTGACATAAGTTACTTCTGTAGAAACCGCTCGATATCCTTCATTAATTTTCCGTGATACAACTTCTTTTTCTTCCTCTTTTTCTTGTATCCGGTGGTTCATTAATACTTCATCTTGTTTTATATCAGCGGTAGTGTACTGATTTATTGCCATCGTTATATCCTGTATCATTTCAGCATGAACTTGATCAGTTGGCATTTCCTTTACTATGATTTGCTCTTGTAAGATTTGCTGATCTTGTGGTATGTCTGTAGCTGCAACAACTACTTCCGTCATTTCTATTACTGGTTCGGAAGCACTCGTACCTTCTGCTTTATTATTTATAAACATATAAAATAAGGCCGTCGTAATAATCCCTGATAGGATAGCAAGCAGTAGTACCTTTTTTGGTTTCAATTATAAACACCTACTCTACTAATTTGATTGCATATGCACCACGGTCTGCAGGACTGTTCTCGCCTGTAATTCCAGGTCCAGTGCGTTTAATGAAAATCCCTTTAACCGAGTCGTCTGTATTGCTCATCGGCTGTGTAATATAAAAATAAGCAAACCCGGTGATTTTTACTTTTTTCATTTGGTTTGAAGTCTGTTCGTAAGGTTTATATACAACAACCAGCATTACTCTTGGACAATCCCGATGCTGGTATTCACCGTCAGGATATGGACAATTACTTATTCTGTAATTTATTCCACTTCTTGTAGCCCCTGCTATATTCCCTGTCTGTGTATTAACAATATCGCCAACTTTTAAATCTTCATCGAAGCCATATGTTAAGCTATCCTCATATGTTTTCGCACCTGGGCCCTCCAGTGCGAGAACACCAAAGTTTCCACTTACAGAATCACCTGCATCCACTTTCAATTCATAGGTTTGTCCATTAACAAGTTCTACGGATTCATCGATACCAAGTGGGACAGCTCCCTTCGCTTCTCCCATAGGATTTAAACCTGCTTTTGCATCTGCCTCAATGGGTATAGAATCAATTCCAAATAAAGTGGCAAAGAAAAGCGGGACATCTTTTGCAAGTTCTACATGCAGTTGGCTTGTTTCCATATTTACCTGTGATAGACTTTCCACTTCATCATGTGATGCCAGTATTTGATTAACTACTTCATTTACATTAGCTTCCGAATTTACAATTTCCTGTGCACCTGATAATGCAGCTGCATTTGCCGTTTTCTGAAGATGGCTTTTAGATACAAATAAATTCCCACCGTCGATAACAAGTCCAACCATAGCAATCATCGCACTCATTGCTAATGCCATAAGAATGATCGCATTTCCATCTTCACTTTTTTTCATCTTCTTATAAAAAGATCCCATTCTGTTCACCTCATTCAACCCGTATCGTGGAATCTGTTTTTACAGTATACGGAATGGCCGCTTCTCCAAGTACATTCATAAATTCCTCTGGGTAGGCTATTGTTACCGTGACATAATCGCCGGCTTTCCGAACACTTTCTCCTGGTGTTACCGATACTTCCAGTTTGGAAGCATCTCCATTAAACTGTGTCATCGCATAGGTGCGGATATCTTCATCCCCTTGACCCAAACCACCAATTCTCACCGCTTCCTGTGCAACCATTTCAAGCTGAAGATGGGTATATAGTATTCTTCCAAAATCGAAAATTCCTACCAATAACATTAATAAAATTGGTAGAATCAATGCGAATTCTACCAACGATTGGCCATCTTGCTTCCTGATCATAGGAAACTCACACCTTGTATAAATAACAATAGAAATGCTCCACCAACAATGGCAACACCGTATGGATAGGTAGCCGTTAACGACCCTCTTGAAATGCCACCTTTTAATACAACGCCATTCTTTAAACTAGATAGAAAGTAAATCATAGACTTTAACATTCCACGACGGAATAAAATAATTGCAATTGCCATTAGAGCACCAATAATTGCGATATAAATAAAAGATTGAAAAACAAATGCTGATCCTTTAATTGCACCAATCAGAGCAAGCAGTTTAACATCTCCAGCTCCCATGCCACCCATAAAGTACGGGATAAGCAATAATCCAAAACCTATCAAAAAACCAATGAAAGAATGGCTAAGACCTTCCCAACCACCAGTTGTGAAGTGGTAGATAAATGTGATTAAAAGTGCCGGGTATATTACTTTGTTGTAGATCATTCTGTTTTTAATGTCTGTAATTAAACATATTAGTAAAATAATAATAAGGAAAATATCAATCATGAGGTCCATCCTTTCATTCGTGGTTTGATAAAAAAGATAAAAAGATCCTATTAAGACATAGGACCTTTTTTAGTTATTATACTGCTGGATTTGCACCTGAAAGTTTATCTAAAACTTCTTGGAATATTCCAGTGAGTTCTGGTGCAAACAATACCAATACCCCAATCACCGCTACTGAAATCAGTCCTAAAATCAAACCATACTCTGTCATTCCTTGACCTTTTTCTTCTATAAATAATCCTTTGATTTTGTTTAACATTAAAATCGCTCCCTTAATATATGTTTTATTTTATTTTCTATTTGACCTTCTCGTAATCCTTGTCAACAAAACTTTACAGCTTGACCACTGAACGTGGGTGTATCTTTAATTGTCCCAGCAGGAAATTCAATTACTGAATATGCACCCGAAAACCGTTTACCAATTTTACCTGGTTCGAGATTTTCTTCGATTCCTACGATCTCATTTTCTTTATTAAGATATAAAATATCAATGCTATATTTCATGAAAAACGTATGGATCGATGGACAAGGCGATATATGAAGACCTGTATTTTCAGGCATGCTCTTTGTCAGCATTAATCCTTTAAATCGCGGCCAGAACGTATAAGCTCCTTTTACTTTTCCAGCAATTACCTGTTCTGTCTGGGAATTAATTAATTTGATGTGTCGCACCTCCCGTTCCTTGTGGTGTTGGTGTAACTTGTTGACTAACTTACAATCCCTATTATGCATTGCTTAAGACTTTATAAATATCCCCCACTGTTCCTGTTATTTATCGAGACGCTCGAATAGGAATGCATTCCTATAGCTATGATTTCTGTAGTCTATCGATAGGACCATAAAAGAGCACATAAAAAAACCTCCCATTGATTGGGAGGTTTAACTAGAGTGATATTTTAACTGATAGACCTTAGATATAGCATGGGCCCGGTCAGGCACATCAAGCTTTTGAAAGATTTTTGTCACATGGTTCTTTACCGTATGTCCGCTTATATAAAGCTCTTGGGCAATTTCCTTGTTATTGAGCCCCTGAATGACAAGATCAAGTACCTCCTGCTCTCTTGGTGACAGATCCATTTCCTTAATTGTACTTGTCACGGAGTCAATCTTCCGTTCTATTGGAAGTTTATCCAAGTCGATTTCTTCTTCAACAACCCGACTTTCCATTATGAACGTTATAAACGTTTGAACGGTACCATTACCAAGAATTTGCTTAGGGATTGCCTCGATTGAACCGCTTCGACTATACATCATTGCCAATGCAAATACTTGTCCCCCGATACTAGCCTCTTCCCATGGTAATGTCTTGCTCCCCATCAATGCTTTTCCTTCCTTGACAATCATATCGATTCTCTTCTCAGGAAAGATATCTCGAATGAATTCCGGCGTATAGTAGGATAATTGGCATGCATGGATAATTTCTTTTATTACCGATGCATCCAAGCCAAGATGCATCGCATACTTGCCAGCAAGGTTTGCGGCATTCTCCGCTTCGGCATATGCTTCTTTGTCAAATTGTTCAATTGCCCGAAAAAGCGTATTTACTTGTTTCTCTTCGTATTGATCTTCTTCCTTACCGGCCAATTGCAGCGAAACTCCCCCAATAATGGAAAGCGTCTCTAAATAATTGATATGTTCCTGAAGCTGTGCTTCCGATTGTTTGGATATGCCTACACTTAGTATACCAACTACCTGTCCTCTGTTAAATAACGGACATTCAACGACACGATCTCCATTTTCAGTTACTTGGACCACTGAAGTTTGTTTTTCACGAGAATCTTCATCAAAAAAGCGTTTTGCAACGTCTTTTGCATACTCTCCGATATTACCTTTCGCTTTTCCACGGGAAATGAGCTTCACTTTCTCATTTTTGATATCTCTTAAAACAAGGCAAGAAAAAGTCCCTTCTACTAGATTAAGACCTATATCTACTAAAATATAGACGATTCTTTTTATATCTGGAGCAGCTACCATTAGTTTCGATATTTCAATAAGTGATGATAACCGGCGAAGCTGCTCGTCGTTCTCACTTTGCAGATGATTGATAACCGAATGAGCTTCCAGCATGATCGCAAATGTTTTCGCTATTTCCAATTCACTACTTGAAAAGCCTTCCTTATGTATATTCCCGCCAAATAATAGTTTCGTTGAACCATCATGTTGCTTAATCGGATAACATAGAAGTGATTTGGGCTTAAATTGATGTCTCTTAAAAAAGATTGATCTTGGATCCTTATCAATATTTTCCCAGAAGGCAAATTCACCTGTTAAAAGCACCCTTCCTAAAAACCCTTCCCCTGGAGAGAATTGAGCTCCCTGAAAAGAGTCTATTCCTTCTCCAATCACTTCTGTTACCACAAATGAATTGTCCTGTTCTTCTGCGAGACCGAGAAATTCAAATACCTTTTTACGGTGGAAAAAATCATGTAATAAATGGGTGATACTACGATCCCTTTCTTGTACACCCTGATGAAATAGTTCATTTTGTAAAGCAAAAATAGAACGATCAGTCTTCTCCGTAAGTAATTGAGAGATGAGCTTTCCAACTTTTTTCATCCAATCTTTCCATACCTGTTTTGCAGAAATGGTAATGAGTGGTGTGTTAGCTAAAATCGCTTCCCATTGTATATCCTCATCTGGATATATAGCGTTCAACTGTTCAAATATGAGATCTTGGGTTTCATCCTCAATCATTAAACCTGCGAATAAATTATATTTTTTTTCATTCTCCAGCGAGATGGAAGTCGTCAGTACATACACTCCCGGAAAAACATCATAAAAAACAGGTGTATGGATGGACCATGCCTTTTGTGTACTACGCTTTATTTTTGTAAATATATTATCCTTTTCCAGATTTAGGAGCTCGTTACATAATTCATTGTCACCATCAGGAGACAGAACGATTTCCTCGTTTTCGTCTGTCAGCCATATCGTGAAGCCATACTTCGCTGCATATACGGATTGTACTTCCTCGAGAAGTTCCAGATTCTCATTCATATACGATCCACTTCTTCTGCAAAGTCGATATCCTGAATGATTTTCGGTTCCTTATAGCGGTACAATGGGGATATTTCATCGCCAAGCATTTCCAGAATCCCTTGTTTCTCTAACTGTTCAATAATCGGAAGAATGTCATCTGCTTTTCTTCCCAGTTTAATGCTTAATCCTTCAACCGTTTCAATCATGTATGGATTGGATTGAAACAGTATGGTGCATTCCATTTGCAGCGGTATCTTTTCTTTACTTACCATATGTCTTACCTCCTTCTATATTAAACGTATATAAGGGAATTCCTGAATGTTTTCCAATAAGTAAGGCTTCGAGATATCACCATTGGATGCTTTTGTTATTTGCAAATATTGATACGATCCATCCACCCACGTTTTTAATACGCCGTTGCATGAACGTTCCAGAAATGATGCTACATTTATTCCTACTTCCTTAAAATTACACAGCACCAATACCGTCATCCCTTTTGACCTTGCATTTGCTGTTTCTGCTGCAAAATGTCTTAAAACATAGTCCGTTCCACGTTCATTAATGATTGCATTTAAATCGTAATAAATAAACCAGCTCTTTTCGTTTTTTAAATCTGAATTAATCTTTGGATATAACTCGTAATTCAGGAAATGATTATATTTTTCATTATCCAAATCATTCACATGAAAGACTGCATTCGCCCAATCTTCAGAGATCGGACGGTTATAATGTTCAATAAAGAACATTTTCTTTTCTTTTATCACCTTATTTAAGTCTACTCGATGAAGGTTCAAAAGGGCTGCCAGTTCCCCAATGGATTGTACACTGGAAAGAATCGTTAACAGATAATCATCCGCTTTTATCCGCTCAGCCAAAATGGATGTAATGATGTTGCGATAATTTGCTTTACTGTTCGTATCAAGCATATAGATATTTCCTCGATCCAAACCACCGCCTAAAATATTATCAAGCGACGCAATTCCTGTTTTTAAGCGTAAATCTGATTGTGAATCGTGACTATCAGCAACTGTTCTGCTGGCAAGTACGACATAGATTCCTTTTTCGGTAATACGATAAATATGCTCTCCCTCAAGAATGCTGCTGCCTCTCATTTTTAATACTTCCAATGTTCGTTGACGAAATAACTGTAAATGCTCTTTTAAAGATAACCGAATAAGTCCATCAAAAATAAAATGTTCAAATGGCACATGCTCCGCATTAAGGTCAGATTGCTCTTGAATAAGCAGTGAAGTAAGCTTGAACTTGCGTAAAATATTTCGTAAAGTGTATAAAATCTCACGCCCTTTTATTTCACTATTCCTATTCAAAAATTTTAGTAGACTAATACTGTCAATTACAATCCGCTTGCAATTAATCTCATTTACCATTTGTTCAAATAACCCATTTGGTGTCAACATTTGCCCGATTAACGTTTCCGGGGAAAGAGAGATGACCCGCAATTGGTTTTGTCTCTCTAATGCTTGTAAATCCCAACCAAAATGTTTCATGTCAGTATAAATTTGTTCAGGAAATTCTTCAAAGGTTATAAATATCCCGTTTTCATTATATTGCTTAATCCCATTATAAAGAAATTGGATACCAAGTGTCGTTTTTCCAGTTCCAGGTGCCCCTTCCACAATGATTGCCGATCCTGTAGGAAGGCCGCCTCCCAAAATACTGTCTAAACCGTTTATTCCTGTAGCTGATAGCATTGATATCCCCCTTTTCTGTTTCCAGTTTTATGTACTAGTAAAGGAATAGGGATGATATTCCATATCTTATACCAGGAATATACAAATACATATCCCCTACCATTCCTATTTATTTCTATACCCTTAATGAAAGGACTTTAACTGTTTATCTATGAATCCATACAAACAACTTTATCAGGTATGCTATAATTAAGTATTATGTATAACGAGGTGAATGCAAAATGATCAAAGTAAAAATGAACGTACAAACTGCATACCACGGAGATTTGCTTCGGGCAGGCAAAGTTTATGAAGTTGAAGAAACGATTGCTAAACGTTGGATTGCTAGCAAATTAGCAGAAGAAATAAAGGAAGAAAATTAACGACAAAACACTACAATTTTTGTATAGACTGAACTGTTCAAATGGAATATACTATGAACAAAGGGAGGTGAAATAAATGAGTCAAGAGGAATTTAATCATTTAGTAAAACGTTTCGATAAGCTCGAAGACATGATGGCACAGCTAATTAATACCGTGGGAAATGTCATGGAAGAACAGACTTCTATGAAAGGAGAAATTAGCTCCATTAAAGATGGGCAAGCTTCTATGAAAGGAGAAATTAGTTCCATTAAAGATGGACAAGCTTCTATGAAGGAAGAGAATGAAACCCGCCACCAGGAGGTCATGGAACAGTTAAATAAACTTAAAGCTGATCAAGATCTCATTTGGGATAAATCTACCAAAAATGAACGGGAGATTGGAATTGTCAAAAAGCTATACGATTTTTAAACTGCTTGAAACTAACAAATCTTTCCTTTCATAGCTCATCGTATCTAACTTCACCGTATTTTACTCCAGGATAAATATAAGGCTACCTTAATTAGATTAAGGTAGCCTTATTACTCTATCTATTCGCAAAAAATTCTTCTGCTTCTTCCAGGTATTTCTCCTGATTCGGTGTTAGATCATATTCTTCCTCAATTGCAGAAACCGGACAAACCGCTTTACATGCCCCACAGTCAATACAAATATCGGGATCTATGTAAAACTGCTTTACACCTTCTTCTATACAATCAACCGGGCAGACACTGACACACTCGCCAGCCTTTTCTCCCTGGCACGCATCCAAAATTACAAAAGCCATCTATATTTACCCCCTTAAAAGCTAAAGCATTACTCAATTAAATGATAATGCTTTAACCCCTGGAAGTAAACCTTTTGACTCAAATTTACATTTTTTATACGTGCACACTTACACCCGGTCCAAATGGAATTCCAAGGAAGTAGAATACCAATAACATAATGGTAAAAGCAATCAGGAAGAAGATGGTGTATGGAAGCATTAAGGCGATTAATGTACCAATTCCAGCCTTCTTATCATACTGCTTAACAAAACTAAGAACAATAATCAGATACGGGTTCATCGGTGTTATAACGTTGGTAGATGAATCCGCAATACGATAGGCCGCCTGAACAAACGCAGGACTGTAACCCAAATAATAAAACATCGGGATAAATATTGGTGCTTCCAGTGCCCATTGAGCTGACCCACTAAAAATAAACAGATTTAAGATTGCTGTAAATAACACAAAACCGATAATAACAACGATGCCTGTCAAGCCTATGGATTCAAGGATATTTGCTCCACTGATGGCAATCCATGCTCCCATATTGGTCCAGCCAAAATAGGCAATGAACTGGGAAGCAGCAAACACGAGTACGATAAATCCGGACAAGTCCTTCATCGCTTCTCCCATATGGGAACCAATATCTTTGGAACTTGTAATTTTCTTTACTGTTACCCCATAGGTAACACCTGCAATAATAAAGAGAAATAGAATTAGCGGAACAATTCCCGATAAGAATGGTGAAGGAATAATTCCCCCTTCTTCATTTGTTAGTGGGGAATTAGGAATTAGAATTGCTACAATCAGTACTGCAATATATGTCATACTGGCTAATACAGCATTACGTAACCCTCTCATTTCCAATGCAGTTGTTTCTTTTACAATTTCTCCAACGGCACCTTCATATTTGCCAAGCCTCGGCTCGACAATTTTTTCCGTTACTACCCCTCCAATGATGGTTAATAGAACAACACAGGCAAGCATGAAATACCAGTTATCAACCGGAGTAACAAAAAGCTCTGTGTTGACTGTTTGTATTGCTTCGGTAGAAATACCTGAAAGCAATGCATCTGTACCAGTAATCATGAAGTTTGCGGTAAATCCGGCACCAACACCACCAAATCCAGCAGCCAGACCTGCCAAAGGATGACGCCCAATATTATAGAAAACCATAGCTGCAAGTGGCGGTACAATTACAAATGCAGCATCTGAAGCTATGTTTCCCAGAATACCAGTAAATACGACAGCATATGTTACAAGAGATTTGGGAGCCTTTAATATTGTACTCTTAATCCCGGTTTCCAGGAGTCCCACTTTATCAGCAAGCCCGATTCCAAGCATCATAGCAAGTATGACACCCAACGGTGCGAATCCGACAAAATTATCAAGCATCGATGTTAGAATATATTGCAGACCTTCTGCTGAGACTAAACTTTTAATTGCAAGTTCTTCCGCCTCGCCTGGCAATGTGAACGTAACATCAAATAGAGAGATGATCCACGAAGCAACGATAACAAATGCAGCAAGTAATATAAATAATATAAACGGATCTGGCAACTTATTCCCTACTGTTTCAATTCCATTTAAAAAACGGGCCATTCCTGTCTTTTTTTCCTTTGCAGCCATTTTTTTCATCCCTTTCTTTTTCCCTCATAGTTTAATTATCTGTTAGAGAACTTGGTATACGCCTAGCCTTTGGGCGGATGCCTTAATTGCACTTATCCAAGTAAGAAAGTTTATATTTTCTTACTTGCTAAAACAAAACACTCTTCGTGGCCTTCCGCGAACTCCGGATTGTATTTCACCGCATTGTTCGATAATTCCAGCCCTTTCCAGAAGGGTTACAATTCTCCGGCCGTTTCTATCTGTACTTTGCAACCATCTTGATACATCCTGTGAAGTGAACTCGGGACGGTTGTACTGCCTCGAGTAAGCTGTGATTTTTGAAACTACTCCTGGACTGACGCCACTATTTTGTATTTTTTGCTTCCACTCATCTCCAAGCTCAATCGTTTTATAAGCTATCGTTTCATTTTGAGCATTTTTTGTCGTTATTTTCTGATCTTCATCAATGATGATAATCGATGTTGCCTCTCCTTCTTGTTGATTATGGAAGCCATTTCTCACATTTTGTTCAGCCTGTGATACTGTCTCACCGAAACCAATAGAAATCATCAGCTTGATATTTTCCTGTTCCTTGATATCATCTATACATGCAAACAGCTCAGATTCCACATGTGCATCGATCTCCCCACGGGTCGTGAATATGAAAAATAATCCATCACCTATCTGCATTAATGAACCATTAACCTTTTCAGCCACGCGCAGTAGAGATCGTCTTAATTCCAGTTCTTTATGCTTTATTTTAAACGAATAATTTATTTCCTCTTCATTCGTATTGAATTCCACCTTACATCCAACTACTGCCATTTGAGCGTTTTTATAACGTGAGGATCGCGCTCGCTCAATTAATAGTCGAAAGGATTGCTCAATAGATAAATAGGAAGGAGTCACCCTGTAGACTGGAATTCCAATCTTTTTCAATGCGGAATAGGTTGCATTTATAAACGTTATGGCAACTTCTGATTCTCCCTGTTCATACAGCGCTTGATGGAAAGCTACCTGTTCCTCATGATCCAAATAGCTTTGAAACGGACGATTTCGATACTTTATATCATCCAGCTTGTAATAGGATACTATTTTTTTAATTTCCTCATTTGTGATTGTATCCATGCTTATCTTTTTATACACCATGTTTGCTTCCAGCTGGGCTTCCAGCAATGTGCCAAAAAACGTTGAGCCATTCATATTCGGGTAAATGGCATTGGCAGAGGTAAATAGTCTTTTTTCGAGTGCATAGGAATAATTCATTATTCCCGAAAAAAACCATTGATCATATCGAAGAGAATTTTTCTTTATAATTAAAGGAATATCTTCCAGTTTTTCATAAATGAAAGGTACGATGTGTGTATCGTCAAATTCCTTGGCAACCGACATAATTTGCTTTACAGAGTCGGCTGGTCCAATCACGCCAATTCTCACTTTCATATTAGTCCCCCATTTCTCTCTTGAGGAATTCCGCAATAACCTTCGTTCCCTTTTCGAGGTTTTCAATGGAAGTATGTTCGGCTGGGTGGTGACTGATACCGTCTTTACAAGGGATGAAAATCAATCCTGATGGCCATTTGGCGGCCATATTCATGACATCATGTCCAGCGCCACTATTCATGGAAAGGCTTTTGTAACCAATCGATTCACTCGCCTGGAGTAATTTATCATGCATGGATTTATCTAGCATGACAGAGTCGTTGTCAACGAGTGTGGAAACTTCAATCCCCACCCCCGCCATGGCTTCCAATTCCGTACAATAGTTTTTGATATCTTTAGCAAAATTTCGTTTTAGTAGATCATCAACACTACGAATATCAATTCCAAGTTCAACTTCACCTGGAATAACATTCATCGCATTCGGCTTAAGACGAATAGTACTTACGGTTGCAACCAATGGATGCTCGCTATGTTCATTTACCTTTAAAGCTTCTTCTTGAACAAACGTCACGAGTGGGGCAATTGCTGCAAATGCATCTTTTCTTCGATTCATTGGAGTAGTTCCAGTATGGTTTGCCATACCTTTTGCCGTTACTTTCAATCTGACTGGACAGGAGATTCCTTTAACAATTCCAATCGATGCGCCTGTGTTTTCCAATTCCATGCCCTGCTCAATATGCAGTTCAAAAAAACTTTCCAGCTTTTCTACTGGAATGGCAGCCTGATCGATTGTATTAAAATTAATTCCATAAGCTGTGATCGCCTGTTCTATCGAAATTCCGTCACGGTCTTTTATTGCCGCCAGTTCCTGCTTATCCAGCATTCCGGAAATGGCTTTGCTCCCGATGGTTGAAACTCCGAAGCGGGCTGACTCTTCAGAGATAAAACAAATTACTGCTATATTCTTCGTTGATTCAAACTTACTTGCCTGTAATTCCTTTACGGCTGCCAATGCGGTTAGAACACCTGCAGTACCATCATAACCCCCACCTGTATCAACTGTGTCTAAATGAGACCCTAAAGCAATCGTTGGAGCCGAGTCATCAACTTTCCAGAGGGCCCACATATTTCCTGCAGCGTCTTGGTGTACATGCAAATCAAGTTCCTTGGCAACTTTCCCAAATTGAACATGTGCATCCTTTTCCTCTTTGGTATAACTGAGTCTGCTGAAACCTGCTGGTAATTCCATTGTGTCCGTTACATTCAGCTGAAGCAATTTTTCTTCAAGCCACGAACTCAAACTAGTCAATTTGCGAGCCTCCCTCGATTATTTTCACAAATGTTTCCAGCGCAACTGGTAAAGCACCTTCCTGAAAATCGAATGCTGGATTATGATGCGGGTACTTTAATTCTGTTCCGAATAACATGTAGGTAGCTTTCCCACCATGTTTCTGTACGCGATTCATCATAAAACTTGCATCCTCAGATCCCGAAACTTGTGCAACAGGCAGAACTTCTTTTACATATTCACTGGACTCACAAGCTCTCTTTATCGTATGGATAAGCTCCTCACTACAAATCATTTCTTCTGTAACGCCTACAGGTGTGATCTCACAAGTAACCTGGTGCATATCTGCCGCTGCCTTTATGATACGTGCTGCTTCGTTCAGCATATAAATATTGATTTCCTGTGTTTCACCGCGGGTTTCGATTTCCATATAAGCATCACCTGGTATAATATTTCTTCCACTTCCAGCAACCATTTTTCCAACATTTATTCGAGTAATCCCCTCACTATGCCTTGGAATAGCATAGAGATTTGTTGCTGCAGCAGATGCAGCAAGCAGTGCATTTCTGCCTAATTCCGGGTTCATTCCAGCATGTGAGGAAACTCCAGTAAACGTAACATTAATTTTGGAAGAGGCGAGGAACCCTTTTGTCGTTGCAGCAATGGTTCCAACAGGTAAAGACTGAATTCCGATATGTCCACTATAGAAATAATCGACATCATCTAGCCATCCTTTTTCCGTCATCGCCTTGGCACCTCTGCCACCTTCTTCAGCTGGTTGGAAAAAAAGCGTAAACTTTCCTTTTACAGCTTCTTGATGTTCGGAAATATATGTGGCAACTCCCAAACCAATGGTCATATGGCCATCATGTCCACAGGCATGCATAACAGCATTATTTACAGAAAGAAATCCTTCCTTGGAAGGGATATGTGCTCCATCTAGTGTTTCCTTAATTGGCAATGCATCAATATCGAAACGAAATGCAACATGGTCTCCAGCTTTTCCCGTATCCCATGTTGCTACAAGACCTGTTAGTCCTCCCTGCATTTTTCTAAGCCACGATTCCTCTACTCCAGCTTCTGCCGCCTCTTTTTCATGAGCAGCAAGATCTTCCTCTTTCGGAATCCCCAATCTGGCATCACGATCCATTGCTTCTTCCCCAATATGAATGGTAAACCCAAGACTTTCCAGTTCCTTACCAAGTCGATATGTCGTTACATATTCCATAAAGCCCAATTCTGGGTATTGGTGAAACGAGCGGCGCCATGAAATCAACTTGGCTTCGATACCTTTCACAAAATCCGTCATGATCTCACCCTCCATTCAGTTCATTTAAGGCATCTATCGCAATTTGCACGAGTAGTTTTGTGCCATCAGGCAATGCACGCTCATTCAATTTAAAATTCGCGTCATGCAGTGGTGCCTGAATTTCCTTATCCTCTATTTGTGCTCCAAGCCATACAAACGCACCTGGATATTTTTGTAAAAATCGTCCAAAATCCTCACCTGCAAGCGATGGGTTATACGCAGGGGTGGCCGTCTTTCCAATCACCTTTTGTGCGGATTGTCTAGCAAGCTGTGCCCATCTTGGTGTGTTGATTGTAGCAGGGTAGCCATCCATATATTCAATTACTGCTTTGGCGCCAAAGGCCTCGGCAATTTGCGTAGTAATTTGGAAGAATCGTTCTTTTAATTTCTCCCTGATCTCCGAATTGTACGTACGAATGGATCCTTGCAAGGTCACTTCTCTCGGTATAATATTCGGCACGCTACCTGCTTCAATCATACTGATCGTAACAACACTTGCTTCCATCGGATCGAGGTTTCTGCTTACAATTGTTTGTAATGCAGTAATTAAATGACCAGCAGCTACTACTGCATCACTTGTCTGATGCGGCATACTTGCATGACCGCCCCTGCCTTCCAATATTATTTTAAAACGATCAGAGGCACCCATCACTTCGCTGTCATGAACACCGACTGCTCCTGTGGGAATATATGGCCATATATGTTGCCCAAATATTGCATCTGGCTTGTACATATCAAAAACGCCATCTTCCATCATGACACTTGCTCCACCGATCGGCGAATCCTCTTCAGCAGGTTGGAATACAAGCAGAACCGTTCCTTGAATCTCTTGCTCCATTTGTTTCAATATATATCCGGATCCAAGCAGCATGGCGGTATGTGCATCATGACCACAGGCATGCATCACATTTGGATGTTTCGAAATAAATGTATCGTCGTTTAATTCCTGTATTGGCAAAGCATCGATATCCGCACGTAATGCAACGGTTTTTCCCGGTTTTTTTCCTTGAATAATGCCAAGCACACCATGGGTAGCAAATCCGGTTTCAAAATGAATGCCATATTCGGTTAATTTTTGTTGAATATAAGCAGATGTATCTTTTTCATGATTACTTAATTCCGGATATTGATGGATGTGCCGGCGCATTGCAATCACTTCATCTTTTATCTGATTCATGTATGTCTCTATCTCTTGTTGCATATAATACCCTCCATAAAGATACTTCCTTTATTAACGGAATTTTTCCTTAAATAGTCCTTTAAATGAATTATATAGAAAGTTGATTCACTTGTATATAACTTTTTAGAAAATTATCACTTAACAACCCTAGTAAAATTATGGGAATAGATTTTTGGTTTATGTCAAACAAATCTGGGAAGAAAATATATGTAGTTACTTGGAAAAGGAGATTGTTAAAATGAGAACCTATCGTGTTACACCAAATGTAGATGCATCCGCATGGTTTGTGAAATTGGAGGATGTTGCACCTGAAGAAGTATACGATACAAAGACGGAAGCGATTGAAGTTGCAGAACAGCTAGCGAAGGAAAATACTCCAAGTTTGCTAAAAATACTTGATAAAGACCATCATGTAATTGAAGAAAAACGATACAAAGGATTATAGGATGCCTCTAATGAGGTGTCCTTTTTCATGTGTATGCTCTCTTCAATACCTTCTTCCTTTCGAAAAAAAGAAGGAAACCCCATCATTCATGAGATTTCCTCTACCATCTATTTTTTCAGTTTTGCCAATGCTTCAGCAAGTGCATTATTTGTAAATCCATCATCCTGTTTCTTCATATACTTGTTTACATCTTGTTTTGAGACTTTATGTTTCTTCTCTTTTTGTTTCCGGGCATTGAATGTGGAAAGTTTCTCCCTGTGTCCACATTTGCATGTAAACATTTGGCCTTCTCCTTCACCACGGAGCTCCAAGCGCTTATGACAATTCGGACAGCGCGCATTCGTTTGTTTGGCAATATTCTTCTTCGCCCCACATGAACGGTCCTGACAGACAAGCTTACGTCCATGCTTATTATTGATTTCAAGCATGAGCTTCCCACAATTCGGACATTTTGTACCTGTCATATTATCATGCTTAAACTTTTCATCGCTGTTTTTAATCTCGTTAACCGCTTCTTTTGTATAATCTTTAATTTCAGCAATAAATTTTCCTTTTTTTAATTTTCCTTCTGCAATAAGGGCAAGCTTTTTCTCCCATTGGGCAGTTAATGCCGGTGAGCGTAAATCCTCCGGAACCAAGTCCAGCAGTTGACGACCTGTTGAGGTTAAATAAATATATTTGCCCTTCTGCTCCATGTACATATTGTTAAAAAGCTTTTCAATGACATCAGCACGTGTAGCAACCGTTCCAATACCACCTGTTTTGTTGATTGTAGTTGCCAAATGCTTTTCATCCGAACTCATATAGCGGACTGGGTTTTCCATTGCTTGCAGTAAAGCACCCTCCGTAAAGCGCTCCGGTGGTTTCGTTTCACCTTCCGTAAGTGAAATCCGTACACCCGTAAACACATCACCTTTGTTAATGACCGGCAACTGTTGGTCATCACGATCCTCATCATCATTGGTATTATTATAGATTTCTTTCCAGCCTTGTTGTTTAATAACCTTTCCTTTTGCAACAAAGCGTTCGATGCCAATGGAGGCAGTAATCGTTGTTTGTTCGAATTCATGTGGATCCGACAGTACCGCCAGAAATCGTTTAACGACAAGGTCATAGATTTTCCGTTCCCTATCGTCTAAATCCGTTAAAATAACTGCCTGTTCGGTTGGAATAATCGCATGATGATCTGACACCTTCGCATTATCAACGACTGCTTTGGATAGCTTCAAATCTTTTTTCAAAACTTTCGCTGCAGCTTTTGAATACTCATCCACACCACACGCTTTCACACGATCCTTTAATGTTGGAACGATATCCGTTGTTATTACACGAGAATCGGTTCTTGGATAGGTTAGAACCTTATGTTGCTCATAAAGCTTCTGCATGATGGACAATGTCTGTTTTCCAGAGTAATTAAAAATCCGATTTGCATCACGTTGTAACTCTGTTAAATCATATAGCTGCGGTGCAAATTTTTTCTTGTGATTTTTGTCAATTTGTACAACCTTCGCCGCCTCTTTTTTCAACTCACCAAGTAACGCATCTGCTTTCTCCTTGGAAAACATGCGCGAATTATTTTTATCATCCTGCCATACGAGTTTAAATCCTTTATCTGTTTTTGCTTCCAGCCCATAAAATTTCCGAGGTTTAAATTCTTTTATTTCCTGTTCCTTTATAGCAATCATTGCCAGTGTCGGGGTTTGCACACGACCACTGGAAAGCTGTGCATTATGCCTTGTCGTTAATGCACGCGTTGCATTTAGTCCGACATACCAATCAGCTTCCGAACGCGCCACAGCAGATTCATATAAATTGATATAATTTTCCCCAGGCTTCAGGTTTTGGAATCCATCACGAATCGCTTTATCGGTAACCGATGATATCCACAAGCGGTTGATAGGCTTTTTCACCCGTACTTTTTCCAAGATCCATCTGGCTACCAGTTCACCTTCACGTCCTGCATCCGTTGCAATGACAATTTCACTAACGTCATTACGAGTCAACTGTGTCTTAACAGCACTAAATTGTTTCCCCGTCTTTTTAATAACCACGAGTCGTAAATCCGTCGGAAGCATTGGCAAGTCTTCCATACGCCAAGTTTTATATTTGTCATCATACGTTTCCGGGTCTGCCAATGTAACCAAATGTCCAAGTGCCCATGTAACGATATATTTCGAGCCTTCCAGATAGCCATTTCCTTTTTTGGTGCACCCAAGTACCCTTGCGATATCACGGCCAACGGATGGTTTTTCAGCTAAAACAACTATTTTACTCATTATCTTAAATCCTCTCTTCTATTACATCTACTGTTACTTTATCATAATTGACCACAATCGTGCAGTAATCAATTGTAATCACACGGAATGCCTGGATTCCATATTATAATCTAGAAACCTTGAAGAGGATGTTCATGATGCTAATATATACTGGGTTGTTATTATTGGTTATAGCAGTTAGTTTGGATGGGTTCGGTGTTGGAATTACCTATGGTATCCAGAAAATAAAAGTTCCAATTATAGCTTTACTGATTATCATGATTTGCTCTGGAATTATTGTTTATACATCCATGGTTATTGGTGATTTATTAAGCATATTCATCTCCAAGGAATCGGCAAAAATTCTCGGAGGGACGATTTTAATTTCATTAGGCTTGTTTTCTTTCGTGAATATTATACGTTCCAGGTTGAAAAAGCCACGGACAGATTCACCGGAAAAGATAGCAACGACAAAGATTCATGATTTAAAAACGGTTATAACTACTCCCGATAATGCTGATTTGGATCGGTCTGGTATTATATCCGCTGGTGAGGCCTTTTTACTTGGGCTGGCACTTGCTTTGGATGCATTTGGAGCTGGAATAGGAGCTTCCATGCTCGGATATTCTCCATTTCTCACAGCATTTCTGACTGCGTGTATGAGTGGCTTCTTCTTGTACTTCGGTATGAAATTAGGGATTTTTCTATCAAGAAATGAAAAACTGCAGCAATTAACGCTTTTGCCACCAGCTTTATTGATTGGGATTGGGATATTGAATTTAATTTAAGAGAATGGTAAGTGGATTGGCAGAGTCACAAGCTCAGCCCGGTTTGCGTTAGTGGTTTAAGGTAGGGCTTCTCCTTATTCCGCGGATTTTTCTATATATCCGCCAATTCGTGAGTTTTATCCGCGGATACGGGGATATATCCGCGGATTCACACCATTTTTCCGCGAATCGCCCGCTTTTTCGATTAGGCCGCGCTATGCAGCCTGATCCTTTTATAATGCTTTAACTTGCCCACCATCGATAATTAATGATTGGCCCGTGATATACGTATTTGCTCCGGATGCCAGAAAGACAACAGCTTTTGCAAATTCTTCCGGCTGACCATAACGTTTCATCGGAATTTTTTGTTCCGCTTCTTCCATTAAACTTTCCATAGAGACATTTTGTTTCTGAGATTTCGCTTGATTCAACTCAAGAATTCGTCCCGTCTCAATCGTACCTGGACCAACTGTATTTACCAAAATATTATCCGAACCCAGTTCTTGGGCTAATGTTTTGGCAAGGCCAACAATTCCAGGGCGCATCGTATTCGATAATACTAATTGGTCCAAACTCTGTTTAATGGAAGAGGAAGCTAGATTTACAATATGTCCACGGTTCTGTTTTTGCATAATTGGAACGACTGCTCTTGTTGAACGGACAAAGCTGAGCAGATTTAATTCAAATGCATGGTACCAGTCTTCATCGGTCATATCCATAAAGTTTCCTGAAGGTGGTCCCCCCGCATTGTTAATCAGTACATCAACAGTACCATTCCAGGCTACTGCCTTTTCAACCAACTGCATAATATCATCAGCGTTTTTCATGTCACATACCACAAAATCAATTTGTTCATTTCCAGTCTCCTGTATGATTTCCTTCACAGTTGTATGTAATAACTCTTCTGAACGGCTGCTGATTAAAACATGTGCACCTTCCCTTGCAAATTCAGTTGCAATTGCTTTTCCAAGTCCTTTACTTGCTGCTGTTACGATAACTGACTTTCCCTTTAGCTCCAATTCCATCTAAAACACTCATTTCTTTTTTTCTTCATTATAACAAAAATTCTGGTAAGCATAGTTAGATACTTGAAAAAGAGATACAAAAACCCGAAGATGTAGCATCTCCGGGTTCCATCGTTAAAAAAATAGTATTTTAAATTTAGATTAGATCATGGAAAGTATTAATCCGATAACAACAATAGCTCCAATAATCATTAATATGGTACGTATCATATAATGTTCATCCTCTCCTGCAATAACTGTTTCGATTTGGTATATATATAAGATACCCCAATTATAAAGAATGAAAACATATGCAACTATGAAATCAGATTTAGCAGGATAGTAAGAGTTACAATACTTATCAACGTAGATATAAGCGTGATACTTGAAACCAATTCAGGCTCTGTATCAAACTCAATTGCATACATCGTAGTAGTTGCTGCAGTTGGCATTGCAGAAATAATAATAAGTACCATACCAATAAGTGGATCAACGTTAAACGCTAAAACAAATAGAAATGCAATAATCGGTGCAATCACCATTTTTAATGTAACAGCTGATATGACCACTTGCCAATTAAGCTTCAAACCGGTTATGGATCCAAGCTGCATTCCAAGCATAACCATCATGACCGGAATTGCCGCTTCACCTACCATGGATAATGTAGAATGCACAGATTCTGGAACTGTGATCGAAAAATATTGAAAAATGAAAGCCAAAATTGCTGCATATGTTGTAGGCATCTTCAGTACATTTTCAACAGCACGTCTCATTCCACTTGTGCTTCTTGATGCATAATAAACCCCAAAAAAGTTGTTTTGCAGTGCTTGAACAATCATAATGAAAATTGCATATGGGAGCGCAGTACTTCCTACACTGAAAAGCACCACTGGCAAGCCATAATTACCAGAATTCATAAAACCAGATGCCAGAATGGATGCACTCTCGGTGCTTGGCCCCCATCTAAAGATTTTAGCCAGCATTTTGTTAAAAAAAACCATGATATAAAACAATACAAACATATAAATAAGAATTACTAAAAACCCACTATCAAACTCTGCATCATGTAAAGTAACAAAAATTAATGCTGGGGATAATATGTACAAACAAACAGCCGATACAGACTTCACATCCAATAGTCGAATCCTTTGCAAAATAAAACCCGATGCAAAAACAGCCATGATAGGAAGAATAACATTTAAAAATAAACTCATTTCAACATCTCCATATAGATAATATATTTAGTCTACCATATGGATTCCATAGCCGGCACATCATTTTTATTTGTCCCTCATAAGTCGAATTCAAATTTAAATTTGACAATATAATCATAGTATGATATTATAGTTAAGTTATCAAAGTAACAGTAAGTGATCTGGCATTCTACAACGTTTTTGTTTTTGAAGATGCTTATTCACACTGGCGCGACTAAGGGGTCGCAAGGACGTAAGAGCAGGTAGGGCTTGCGTTGCTTAAGTTTAGAGAACATAGGAAGGCGTAAGCGACCGATTAGCGACGGTCAGATTGAACTGAGCCGTACGAGATAAAACGACTTATCGTACGTAGCTGAAGGAAGTCTCGCAAGTTGCTGGGAGCTGAAGCTGGACAACCAGTGGAACATGTACCGCGGTTAAGTGAAATTTATAATCATGCAAATTTCCCACCCGAAAAAATCGGGATTAAAAAATAATAATCTTATGTGTTACTTTATAAACAAAGGGGTACTCTTTTAGTAAGGGGTACCCCTTTTCCAATTTAATTTACATAATTATATAAATGAAAGAAGGAACATTATGAGCACTTTACCAATAGGTACGATACAACCAATGACAGTCTCCCGTACGATTGATACAGGATATGTCTTAACTAAAGATGGTCACGATGCACTTGTACACCACAATGATACGGAAAGTGAACTTGAAGTTGATGTACAGGTTGATGCTTTTTTATACAATGACAAAAAGGGCAATCTAATTGCAACAACAATTCTTCCAAATGTGTGGATGGATGTTTATGATTGGGCTGAAGTAGTAGAAGTTATGCCGCATCTCGGTGTTTTCGTTAATATTGGGATTGCTAAGGAAATGCTTGTATCCAAAGACGATCTGCCATTTTTTGAAAAAGTATGGCCCAAGCCTGGTGATAAATTATTTGTCACGCTTGGCAAGGACCAAAAAGGCAGATTGCTGGCACTCCCTGCAACCGAAGGAATTGTTGCAAGAGAAGTTGAGTTTGCCACGGAAGAATTAATGAAACAAACAGTAAGTGGTACCGTCTACTTAACAGATAAAGAAGGTTCTGCAATTATAACTACTGACTACCACCGTGGCTTTATTCACCGTACAGAGCGCAAAACGGAACCAAGATTAGGTGAATTCGTACAGGGCAGAGTAATCGATGTGAAGGATGACGGTTCCATAAACGTTTCGCTTCGTCCACTGAAGCAGGATAGCATGGGATCTGATGCAGATGTAATTCTCAAACATTTGGAAGCAAGCGACGGTGTAATGCCTTTTAGTGATAAAAGTGATCCTGAGGATATTCTTGGTACTTTTCAAATAAGCAAAGCAGCTTTTAAACGCGCATTAGGTAGACTGTTCAAAGAAGGAAAAATTGAGCAGCGTGAAGGAAATACGTATCTTAAATAAATAAAGGATATTTTCGTAACTTTTGTTGCTTTTAACCTTAATTTAGGATACGTGCAGTCTTGCTGCCGTCCGGGATCGCTCTGGGCGGATGCGCATCCTTAGGGCACGGCCTCAGCCTCCTCGAGAAACCCACTCTGCGGGGTCTTCGGACACGTGCTTTTCCCGCAGGAGTCACCGCCCGCCGCTCACCCGGACTGGTAAGGCTGTATGACGATATTTTAGCTAGCCCCCGCTAATGTAGTAATCGTCAGCAATCTTCTAACTAAGCTCTGGGAAATATACGGAGACTCCAACGGGAAGAGAGGCATAGGTGAGACACTGAAATGCGTTAGCATGAAGGGGCTCACCAGCCGCCTTAGGATGCGCGAAGTATATTTCCCAGAGCGGTCGCCGAAGTAACTTATCCTAGTTCGCAGTTTATAGATTTCGTGGCAAAAACAACAATTCTTTTCGATGGGACGAGTAACCGCATTTCCACTTTTATAGAAAATAGGCAAAATAAAAAAAGCAGAATCTGTTAATAGATTCTGCTTTTTTAATTAAGCATTCACATTTCTGTAAGCGTCCATAATGGATGTGATAACAAAGCCGATTGCTGCTGCAAATAGAGCTGCTATTCCCCATCCGCCAAAACCTGCTCCAAGTAAGTCTACTTTAGGAGCTAAGGAAGCGACCGCCAGTAATAATAATCCAACAATTACTAAAAAGATATTTGGATAGTAAGGAGAATGTGATTCTTTCCGAGTCATTTTAACAAGAGCAATACCACCAACGACGGTAAGTGCTGTCAAAATTGCCCCAATTGTAATTACTGCCTGTATCATATCTTTCACCCCAGTTAATTAAAATTACACTACTTATAGTCTACAATTGAACGGTGACAAAGTCAATCAGATTCTTATTTTCGAAGCATACGTTCAACCTTTTGACACCGCTTCGTCTACCCTATCTATTTTGTATGGATTCTTCCTACTTGCCCATCTTCCAGCCTTACTTTTATCCCATGTGGATGGAAGTCAGATTTAGTAAGTAAATCTTTCACAACTCCAGCTGTTGTTCTGCCTGTTCGTTGATCTTTTTTTAAAATAATTTCTGCTTCTAGTCCTGGGTGGACATTTTTCCTATATCTTCCATCAATTGTCATTTTCTGTCTCCTATCATTTTCATTCTTTTACCTATTAAACATCTTCTAATTATAACACCTAATATCATAATATCCAATCACACCATCCATTTACAGACAACCGTAATTCATTATATACTTGGTTCACATTCAGCTTGAACATCTGATAGGAATTAGAATTACATAGGATACCCATTACACAACTTCACATTTTTTTGAAAGACGTTGAGATAGAATGTATATAAGTTAGAGGAATACATATTTATATTTTCAAGGAGGAATTGCAATGTTAAAATTTCAAGATTACCAGTATGAAAGACCCGTACTGCAAGAGGACCAACATGCATTCAAAGAATTATTACATCTGTTCACCAACGCTCCATCGGCTGATAAAGCAATCGATGCGATAAAAGAGATCAATACTTTTCGAAACAAGCTATCCACCCTTTTTAACCTCGTTTATGTTCGGGCTTCGATTAACACGAAGGATGAATTTTATCAAAAAGAACGCAATTATTTTGATGAGATTGAACCAGAAATTAAAGCCATGAATACAGCGTTTTACAAAGAATTAATTAAATCACCTTACCGGATGGAGTTGGAAAAACAACTTGGTTCCCAATTATTTGAGATTGCTGATTTTGAAATCAAATCTTTTTCTCCAGATATTATCAGTTTGCTGCAAAAGGAAAATAAACTTGCTTCGGAGTACTCCAAATTGGTTGCCTCTGCAGAAGTAGAATTTCAAGGTGACACCTATACACTGGCACAACTTGGCCCATTTGCTCAAAGTGAAGACAGATCAATCCGTAAACAGGCTGTTACAGCAAGTGCAGGATTTTTTGAAAGCCATGTAGATCAATTCGACTCCATTTATGATCAGCTTGTAAAGACTAGACATGAAATAGCTGTGAAGCTAGGCTATAAAAACTTCGTGGAAGTAGGATATCTAAGAATGCTCCGCATCGATTACAATGCAGAAATGGTTGATGTTTTCCGTAAACAGGTTCAGAATTTTGTTGTTCCATTGGCAACGAAACTATATGAAAAGCAGGCTGCCCGTATTGGTGTTGATTCCTTGAAATTTTACGATGAAAACTTTAAATTCAAAACTGGCAATGCAAAACCTAAGGGATCACCGGAATGGATTATCGAAAATGGCAAAAAAATGTATGCAGAACTGTCCGATGAAACAAATGAATTTTTTCAGTTTATGCTTGATCGGAATTTATTAGATTTGGAAGCAAAAAAGGGTAAAGAAGCTGGTGGATACTGTACATTCATTGAAGACTATGAGGCACCATTTATCTTCGCTAACTTTAATGGAACTTCAGGTGACGTCGATGTTTTAACACATGAAGCTGGTCACGCATTCCAAGCTTATTCAAGCCGTAACATCGGAGTACCGGAGTATATTTTCCCAACTAGTGAATCAGCAGAAATCCATTCGATGAGCATGGAGTTCTTCACATGGCCATGGATGGAGCTTTTCTTTAAAGACGATGTGGATAAATATAAATACGCCCATTTAGCAGATGGTCTACAGTTTCTTCCATACGGTGTTGCTGTCGATGAGTTCCAGCACCTCGTATATGAGAACCCCGAGTGGACACCAAACGAGCGAAAGGATGCATGGAAGCAACTCGAAGAAATCTATTTGCCACATCGTGATTATGATGGAAATGAATACTTGGAATCCGGTGCTTTCTGGCAACGACAAGGACATATTTATGATGTTCCGTTCTATTATATTGATTATACACTTGCGCAAATTTGCGCTTTCCAATTTTGGAAAAAATCACGTGAAGATCATGAAGCGGCATGGGCAGACTATTTAAATCTTTGCAAGCTTGGTGGTTCCAAAGCCTTCCTTGAACTTGTAAAAGCAGCCAATCTCCGCTCCCCCTTTGAAGAAGGTGCATTAGAAACGGTCATCCGTACCATTGAAACCTGGCTCGAATCCGTGGATGATAAAGCTTTATAATAGGGAAGCAGTAGCAATGATTTTGAATTGCTGCTGTCTTTTTTATATCTTTTATGTAACGAATTCCTTCTATCTCAGTAAGCATGATACAACCTCTACTCGATCTATGCTAAAATGAATGTAAAATAGCATATTTAAAGGAGATCAACATGACATTCAAAATACTTTTTCTTGATATTGATGGAACAATTCTTATGCCTAATCATACATACACCGAATCAACGAAAACAGCAATTCAGCAAGCAAAAGCTAATGGTGTTGAAGTATTTATCGCAACAGGCAGACCACTCATTGAAGTAAAAGACCTTGCAAAGGAACTAAATGTAGATTCATTTATTGGATATAATGGTGCATATGCCATCTACCAGGAAGAAACAATTATTAATGAGCCAATCGATGAAAAACTCGTTCGACAATTTTTGGACATAGCAAAGGAAAATGATAACGAACTTGTTCTTTATACAAAGGATAGGAATTACTACACATCCCTTGACCACCCTTTTGTGGAGCAATTTAATCACATATTCCAACTGAAGCAAAACGCATTATTTACTTATGATGTGGTCGATCAAATTATCGGGATTACTGCAATGAATCTACAACCTACAGAAGTCTCTCTTTATGAAATCAAGGAGAATATCCGCATGTCACAGGTGAATATCGAAGGTGCAACGATGGCGTACGATATTATCCGCAAAAATGTGAATAAAGGAGAGGCAATAACGAAGATTCTTAAACGCTTAAATATACCAAAAGAACAGGCTATCGCATTTGGCGACGGATTGAATGATAAAGAAATGTTGCAGGCTGTCGGAGAAGGGTTCGCAATGGAAAATGCCCATCCAGACCTTTTTGATTTTGCAAAACATATAACAACCTCTGTATCGGATTCTGGTATATTTAATGGCTTGAAAAAAATTGGATTAGTTAAATAACATGAAGATGACAATTCGCTCTTATTAAAAAGCAAAATGCACCTTATTAAAGGTGCATTTTGTTGTTTAATTTTACTTACAAGAAGAATCCACCATACAACAACGCACCTACAATAACAAATGCCGGATGAATCTTCCAACGCTCAATTAAAAAGTAACTGAGAATGACAATGACTGCCGTTTGCCAAAAACCAATACCAATATACGATTCACTGAAGAAATTCCACGCCATAACACCGAGTAATATGGCAATGACCGGTTGAACAAAAAGAGTGAGTCGTTTTACTTTAGGTGATTTCTTATACTTCAGTAAAATACCGCCAAGCAGAATCATTAAAATTAAAGATGGAGCTACGATTGCAAATACGGCGATAAATGATCCGAGTACACCACCCATTTCAAACCCAATATAACCTGCCATTTTCGTAGCAATCGGTCCTGGAAGAGAATTACCAAGCGCAAGAACTTCACCAAATTCCTGAACGTTCATCCAATTATATCTTTCGACGACTTCGTTTTCAATGAGTGGAATCGAAGCTGGGCCTCCACCATAGCCAAGAATACCAGGAATAAAAAAGGCTAGAAATAATTGCAAATACATCATGATTGATTACCTTCTTTACTACCGACATCGTCCTTATTATTATGAATCGGTAAGGATAGGGCAAGTATCAATAACACGGCAATGACAATCCCAGGGTGAATATGAAGTAATTGTAATAAAATAAAAACGATTACAATCATGATTAGTGCTTTCCCCCAGCCGAAGCCTTTTCCTGCCTTTTTAGCAAATTGCCATGTAAGAACTACCATCATCATTCCAACGACAGGAACAACTGCTGCAGTCATCCCCTGTACCCAATCAAATTCACGAATACTTGATAGGGAAGTTAATAGAATAATCATTAATAAAATGGTAGGTAATACGGTTGCGAGTAAGGCATTGATCATCCCCATTAATCCAGAAACACGATAGCCAACATATCCTGCCAATTTTGTAGCGATGGGACCGGTTAACGTATTCCCAATGGCCAATAGGTCCCCAAACGCCTCATTATCCATCCATTTATAATTATCCACAACTTCCTTTTGTATAAGTGGGATGGAAGCTGGACCTCCACCGAAGCCCAGAATCCCAACCCGAAAGAATGCCATAAAAATATTCCAATGCGTTTTCATTCGTCACAAACCTTTTTTAGTTATTCTTTTAGCTCATATTATCTATTACCAGGCCGCTACTTTACCATCTGTTCTGGATTCCGTTCCACCAACGAACACACCTGTTTCTGAATTACGCCAAATAATCTGCCCACGCCCAAAACGATTAGGTTCGTGTTGTATCTTCATATCATGCCCTTTAGCTACCAATTCCTGTACAATATGGTGTGCGAATCGATTCTCGACTTCGACTGTCTTATCTTTCATCCATTGCCATCTTGGCGCATCAAGAGCAGCTTGTGGATTCAATCCAAAATCAACCGTGTTCATAACAACTTGAACATGACCCTGTGGCTGCATAAAACCACCCATTACTCCAAAAGGACCTACAGGCTGGTTCCCTTTTGATAGGAATCCAGGAATAATCGTATGATAGGTTCGTTTGCCTCCTGCCAATGCATTAACATGATTATGATCCATGGAAAAATTATGCCCGCGGTTTTGTAAGGCAATCCCAGTACCCGGAACAACCACACCAGATCCAAATCCCATATAATTACTTTGGATGAATGAAACCATATTTCCTTCCTTATCTGCTGCAGCTAAATAGACTGTACCGCTTGAGGAAGGGTCGCCAGCTTCCGGGAGTAGCGCAGCGTCCCCAATGAGCGCTCTTCGTTTCTCTGCATAAGATTCACTTAGAATAGCTTCAGCAGATACTTTCATGTGACTTTCTTCTGTTACATGCTTCAAGGCATCTGCATAAGCAAGTTTAATTGCTTCAATCTGTTTATGATAGGTATCGATGGAATCTTTCGTTTGAAAATCAAAACCTTTTAAAATATTTAATGCCTGAAGTGCGACGATACCCTGCCCATTCGGAGGGATCTCCCATACATCATGTCCCCGATAGTTTACGCGGATTGGGTCAACCCATTCAGGCTGATAGTCTTCTAGATCCCCTTTTGTCAGAAAACCTCCATTTTCCTTTGAAAAGGATGCCATTTTCTCAGCCAGGTTTCCTTGGTAAAAGGATTCTCCATTCGTATCTGCAATTTCCTGTAAAGTGTTTGCATGGTCTTCAGAGGACCATAGCTCACCAATTTCCGGTGCCCGTCCCTTAGGTGCAAAAGTTTTAAACCATTCTTCAAACTCAGCACCTGTTAATTTTTCTTTGAACGAGCGATAGGCATTTTTCCAATACTTACCTAGAGTTGGTGAAATTGGATGTCCTTCTCTTGCATATGTAATTGCTGGTGTTAAAACTTCCTTTAAGGAGAGTTTTCCAAATCGCTTTGACAATTCTGCCCATGTTCCTGGCGCTCCGGGCACCGTTACGGGAATCCATCCATGTGTCGGTATTTCGTGATATCCTTTTTCTTTTACAGCATCAATGGTAATATCTTTTGGTGATTTCCCACTACCATTCAGCCCATGCAACTTCCCTTTTGTCCATACGAGTGCAAAAGCATCACTGCCAATCCCGTTTGATGTTGGTTCAACAACGGTAAGGCAGGCTGCGGTTGCAATAGCAGCATCAATTGCATTTCCACCTTTTTTCAACATATCCAAACCTGCCTGTGCAGCAAGCGGCTGAGATGTTGCTACCATTCCATTCTTTGCATAAACAGGTTTTTGCGAAATAGGATAAGCGTTTGATTGATTTGTAAGATACATTTTATTTCCCCCTCCGTTATATGTTCTATCTGTTCACGTCCACATTTCTCCCAAAAAAGGACACAAATAATATTTACTCGAAGCGTCCTTAAAATTTGTTTCAAGTAATGTCTTTCTATTATACGTTATTTTTGGGTAAATTTTAACTATTCCATAAATGACATCCAAAATCACTGTCCATATCACTGAGATATTTATACCGTATCTTTACAGAACAGCTAGGGGGAATTTTCTCCAAGCTGTTTTACATGATATTAATCATCGATCACATCTTTATTTTTCTTAAAAGAACGTTTTAAAGAGATATAATCAAAAAGATAATGAAAAAAAATAACCAATATAGAAGGTCCAATTATATCCATTGCTTCCACCCAACCAGAGGGCACACCTTTGATACGAAAGAAGCCACAAAAAAAATTAGTCCAAACCTTAATGAATTTTTCCAACTCTTCCTACGTTGTTTGGAATAATCATTTTCATTAGAAATATCTGTATGTTCGATACCAGAGAAAATATAGCGCATAAATGTATAAAACATAATAAATACAGCAATTAAAAACATAATTAATGAACCATCTAAACCCCACTTAAACCAATTAAGGTTCAGGAAGCTAAAAAGCATGAGTATACCTGTTGTCAGAAAAGCAGCTTCCGCCATAATGTAAACCATTTTCATCCGTTTGTATTCATCATCCGGCAGAAAAAAATTTAAAAAAGATCGGATCATTTACAGTTCCTCCCAAAATAAATCGTCCAATGTTTTATCCAATGCCTTTGCAATTGCTATACATAATCGCAGACTCGGATTATATTTCCCCTTTTCAATCAGTCCAATGGTTTGCCTTGTTGCTTGCACTTGTTTAGCAAGCTGGTCCTGGGTAAGTCCCTTTTCAATTCTTGCTAGTTTCATTTTACTGGTCATTCAATCACCTATTTCCGAATAGTGACAAATATAAATAACATTATGTAATTTATATATTACATTGATAGCTTACTTATTACAAGTTAATTATAAATATTCTGCAATTTTTTTTAGACAGTATTGGTTTATTATGCCATTAAGTTTCATATATGACTGACGTAAAAAATGGGATTAGCTGCACCGCTAATCCCTTCACTATTTGTATAAAATATTTTAAAGAAACGTACAGCTTCTCTTAAGAACACTTAAACATATTAATAGCGCTTTTGTTTTTTTCTTGAAGAATCAGCCTTTTTGCTTCCCGTTTCCCTTCTTGTCGTCCCTTGCCCTTCTACCTCTGGAGAACTCAAACCATCCGTTACTGGATTAACTTTTCTCTTTTTCATTCTAATCACCTCCAATTTTAGTGTTCCTTAAAATAATTTAGATATGTTATTTTGTCGCTATTTTGAATCAAGCCCTAAAAACACTTTTTAACTTTTCTACAAGAAAAAGATGATCAATATAAGGAATAAAAAAGACCAAATCATTGTGCAATTTGGTCTGCTAATACTTCTGTTATTTGTTCTCCATAAAATAGAACTACTGATTATTTTTCAGGTAGTACCGCATCTGTTGTCATTACCCATTCATGGATTTCATAGCCTCTTGCACCTTTTACAACATATGGATCGTTTTTAACGATTGCTTCCGCTTCTTCAAAATTCTCTGCCATATAAATCACTAGACCACCAGTTCCATCGGTAAAACGGCCTTTCGCAAAGACTTTACTTTCATTCTCTTTTTCTTCCAAATAAGTCAAATGATCTGGACGGAACTCCTGGCTCTTCCCCTCATCCAACATCGGTGAAAACGCAGCAAAATACTTCATATGTAACATCCTCCCTCTCTTATCCTCCTCCCATTATACCGCTCCATAATGGTGCCTGTCACTCCCCGAACTTTGTCATATTTTGTCGATAGCCGCCAATAGAGAAAGCTCTGCCTTCTAACTTTTGGCAGAGCTCTCTAAAAATCTATCATTCGCTAACTTGGATATCATATTTTCGAAGCCAATAATCAATTTGACATAGATGTGCAATTAACTGGGGACCTTGCATAAGCTGGCCATACCATGGATCCTTAAATTCTTTCCCCTCACTTTTTACAATTGCTTCCACTTTTTCACGTTTCATAAATTCAAAGATTCGTGCATCAGGATCGGCAAGGATTTCTTCCATCCATTTCACAACTTGCATGGTATACTCCGGCTGGAAAGTTCTCGGATAAGGACTCTTCTTACGGTACAAAACTTCATCAGGCAGAATCCCTTCCAATGCTTTACGCAATATCCCTTTCTCCCGACCTCCATACATCTTCATATCCCATGGAATATTCCAGACATATTCTACTAATCGGTGGTCTGCATATGGGACACGCACTTCAAGACTAGCTCCCATACTCATCCTGTCCTTGCGATCGAGTAATTGAGCCATAAACCACTGCATATTTAAATAAAATATTTCTCTACGCTTTGCATCTTCTTCTGTTTCTCCATCAAGCCTCGGGGTTTCAGCAACTGTTTCTTTATATCTTTCTTGCACATACGTTTTCAAATCTAATTTCTTTTGCCACTCTGGCTTTAATAAATCTACCCGTGAATCCAAGGACCTCATCCAAGGAAAACTATCTCCAGATGCGGACGGATCATGAAACCATGGATAACCACCGAAAATTTCATCTGCACATTCTCCAGATAGCGCAACCGTCGTATGATCTTTAATACGGCGACAAAACCATAATAAAGAAGAATCAATATCCGCCTGACCCGGTTGATCACGAACGTCCACTGCTTCCTTTAGCAATGCAGCAAGTTGTTTTCCGGAGATAACTTCATCATGATGATCCGTATCAAATTCCTTAACCACCTTTTCAATCCATGGCTTGTCACTAGATGGTTGAAACTTACTTGACTGGAAATGCTCGTCATTCCCCTCATAGTCGATTGAAAAAGTAGTTAATGCGACGTCATCTTTTCGCTTAAAATAATTTGCGGCTACAGCTGTAATTGCACTTGAATCCAACCCACCGGATAATAACGTGCTAACCGAAACATCTGCAACCAACTGCCGCTCCACTGCATCGACAAACAATTCCCTCACCTTTTCAGCCGTTTCCTCTACAGAATCATGATGCGGCTTACTGACCATATTCCAGTAGCGCCACGTTTTCAAGCCGTTCTTTGAAAACGTCAAGGAGTGCCCGCCACGCAATTCTTTTATTCCTTTAAATAAACCATGCCCCGGTGTTCTGGAAGGTCCAAGCGCAAATATTTCTGATAGGCCTCCGCGATCAACTTCAGCATTCACATCTGTGTGAGCAAGTATTGCTTTCAGCTCGGAACCAAAGATGAACTGGCCCTGTTTTTCATGGAAAAATAATGGTTTTACGCCTAGTCGATCCCGGGACATGAATAGCTGGTCTCTCTTCTCATCCCAGATACCAAAAGCATATATTCCATTCAAATGATCCACACATTCTTCCTTCCATTCGATGTAAGACGTCAGTAGAACTTCCGTATCAGAGGTCGTACTGAATGAATATCCCATTTGAAGTAATGCTTGGCGAAGTTCTTCGGTGTTATAAAGCTCTCCATTATATACAATCGTATAAGTAACTCCATCTTTTTTCTTACTCATCGGTTGTTTTCCACCTTCTAAATCGACAACCGAAAGACGCTTATGTCCAAAACCTGTATGACCATCTATCCAATATTGTGTCGCATCCGGTCCCCGTAATGCCAAAGTCTCCGTCATCTTCTCCAATACTGGCTTCTGCATGCTTGCTCTTTTATTCCAATCAACAAAGCCTGTTATTCCGCACAAATCCTGTCACCCTCTCTGGTGCATTTTACGTTTACTTCACTATTCTATGCGGAAAATTTGTCCCTAGTGATAAAAAAACACCCAAAGGATGTCGCAAGGGAACTACCCTATAATTTCAGATTAGCAAAGAGGATGGAACGCTGTGCGAGAAACAACAAAGCCGCTTTCAAAACAAAAGTTCGAAAATTCCCTGTATAACAAATAAAAGAACGCTAAGGTTCACGGTTTTTTAATGCCATCGACTCTTCGGAGCAACCACTCTGTAACATCCTTTTTGTTTTCATTACCAATTAAATGTTCCGTTGGATATGTCTTATATTTAACGGAAGCACCTTTTTCTTTGAAAAATTGATAATTCTTTTTACCGACTTCTGGTCGGAAGATATGATCTTTTTCTCCATCCGTTAAAAAAACAGATAACTGATCAATGGATTCTATCGAGTACTCCTCAATAACAAAACCTGGTACATAGCCATTCATTGAAACAATGCCACTTATTTTATCACCAAAAACTAACGCAAGTGAATTGGCAAGTATTGCACCTTGACTAAACCCAGCTAAATAAATTTGATTTGGATCAATCGGATACTTATCCAATGAAGTTTCGATAAAACCTTGTAACATTTCCATACTTTCATCAAAAAGTTTACGATCAGGCTTTCCATATTCTTTTAATTTATAATAAGCAAAGCCATCCTCATACGTTAAATTTCCTCGAACACCAATTAATATAAAATCCTCTTTCAATCCTTCAAATACGGACAACATTTCTTTTTCGTTATAGCCAATTCCATGTAAAGCGAATAATACTGGATATTTCTTGTTATCTTTCACACCGTTTGAGGGAAGCGTTACCTCATATTGAAAAGTTTCACTCATACTAATCCATCCTTTTTATATTAATCTGTTGAAACATTCGAAGCACGGGGACGGTTCTCCTGCTTCCATATCTGCACAAAAGGAAGCACGAGAACCGTCCCCGTGCTTCCTCTATGTCAGTCAGTTTTTAAGAAATGCTTGGATGTGTTCAATAAATGGCTCTGTTTTTTCAATTTGTGTCCAGTGACCACATTCATTAAATAAATGCAATTCGGCATGAGGTAATAGCTGCATTAATTTATAGCTTGTCTCTTCGAATGGAATAACTTGGTCATTTAAGCCGTGGAATAATAAAGTTTCCGTGTTAATCTTTTTAATTTCTTCGTCTGGCAATGCAAGTTCATTCAATCTTTCTTGTCGGTTATCAAAGAACATTGCAGCGAAAGCTTCTTTGGACTCTGGTTTGATACTTGCTTCGTAACGCATACGAACCAGTTCATCATTTTTTGCTGCGTTTTGATCATAGGAGAACAGTTGAATCAATTCTTGCATCGTTTCAAAACTTGGCTCGTACCCCCAAACGCGATCTAAACCATATGATATTTCATGCTGCGTCCCAACGCTTCCCATTAAAATTAATTTCTTCACTAAATCAGGTCTTCTATGTGCTACATGAAGTGACAGGGCTCCACCGAATGAATTACCGACTAAATATACGGGTTCATCGGATACTGCTTCAATAAAACCAATCAGATGTTCTACCCACAGATCTAGTGTGTATTCATCTTTCGAAAGTTTATCTGTTTCGCCAAACCCAACGATGTCTGGTGCAAATACTTGAAGTGATTCACTTAAACGCGGAATAACTAGTCTCCAGTTTGCAAAAGCTGATACTCCGGGCCCTGACCCGTGGATTAGGATCATCTTTTCTGTTCCTGAACCTTCCTCATGGTAATGTGTATTAATTCCATTGATTTTCATTTGTTTTGAACTGATTTGTAATTGCAAGTAAAACCCTCCTATTACCTTTTCTACAAGGCTTTATAAATAACTGTTGAATGAATAAACTTTTTTAAGTAAACTGCGGGACTGCGATACTCGTCCCATCGAAAAGATTTGTTGCTTTTTTTAACTGCATTTTCTATAAATCAGAACGTAACTGCTGGTTTTTTTATCAGTATGCAGAAGCTTCGGCGACCGCTCTGGGAAATATACTTCGCTTTCCGCGGGCGGCTGGTGAGCCAACTTGCGCTAAAGCGCTGCGTTGTCTCACCGATGCCTTTCCTCGAGGCCACTGAAAAAGTAGGACATTTAAAAATTAGTACAAATTAAGCCCCACTTTTAATGATATTGAATGTTAATTTGAACACTCAACTCCCACTAAGTCCGTGTTATAACGTGAAATTTTGGGAATTGGTTTTTTGACTTTCTAAGTTAGGGACTTTTTCAGTGGCCTCCTTTCCTCCCGCTGGAGTCTACGTATATTCCCCAGAGCTGGTTAGAAGTTTGCAAATAATTAACTGCATTAGTGATTGTTATAAAGATGACATCATACAGCTTACCAGTCCGGGTGAGCGGAGGGCGGTGACTCCTGCGGGAACAGCACGTGTCCGAAGACCAGAAGAGTGGTTTTCTCTTCGGGGCTGAGGCCGTGCCCGCGGAAAGCATCCGCCCGCAGCGATCCCGGACGGCGGTATAAGCACACGTTATTGCATACCAGCCACAGTTACAATAAACAAATAACAATCGTATAACCTAAAAAGATGAGCATGAAAGAGGAAGCTACAATCCTTCCCTCTTTCATGTTCCCACCAACTCATTCTATCCTATAAAAACGTTATTTATTTTCAACTGGCTCTTTGCTTCTTAACGGAGTTCCATGTGTGAAGAACTCTTGAGGCAATTGCGTACCATGCCAGAGAATAGCCTGATCTACATCTTTACTTTGCCATTCGATTGTTTTCCAATCCGGGTCAAAAATTAGATAACCTGCATCACCAAATAGCTCTATACGATTGCCGCCTGGTTCAAAAACATACATACATTGTGCTTGGGATACGCCATGTTTTATTGGACTTACTTCAATTTCATGTCCGTTTTCAATTAGTAAATCTGCAACATCGGATAAATGTTGTGGGTAGCCATACCAGTAGCATAGGTGGTGAAGACGTCCTTTTTCTCCTAATGCATCGCCCATAATAGCAATATCATGAACTAAGTTACTAACACTTAACCATGCAGCAACGTCCGTATTATCAGGAGCTAAAATACGCTCGCGAACTTTAAAGCCTAGTGCATCTTCTAGAAACTCCACATTTTTATTTGTTTCACTTGCCAGTAGATTGACGTGGTCGATACGACGAACAGGAACACCGCGGTTCGGACGTTTTTGCGGACGATTTAATAATGGTGTTTTTTGATCATCAGGTGCTTGGTAGTAATCAACATCCCAGAAAACTTCCATTAAATGACCATCTGGTGAGTTGAACTGATATGCACGTCCATGACCGATATCGCCGTCAATCCAGCCGATGCCGTAGCCCATCTTTTCAATCTGAGCTACCCGGCGCTCAAGTGCTTGAGGAGACGTAGCTCTTAAGGATAGATGACCTAAACCAGCTTCATGATTTTCAGTGATAATTAATGTGTTATGGTAATGATCTTCATAGGCACGCATATAAACGGATTTACCTTGACGGGATATTTCACTCATCCCCAACATTTCTTTGAAAAATCCTACAGATTCCTCTAATTTAGGACTATAAAGCTCAACATGTGCCAGATGTGCAATATCAAAAATACGTTCTTCTGTCATTTCATTTTCCCCCATTACATTTATTTTTTAAGTAATTTGATTACTGTTTTACCAGATTGGATGGCCGTCAAATCCGAGAATCGTTTTTCCATACGCTACCATTGCATCTTCATATAGATGTGATGGATGTGCGGCAACTGCAAGTATGTCACGAACAAATCTTTCTGAATGCTGATCCTTATAAATTGAATTCCCACCAAGTGTTGTTAAAATCCGAGTTGCCATATCTGCTGATGTTTTAGCAACATACGCACGCATCGCGAATAGCTGTTCACGCTCTTCTTCCTCTAAAACCCGAATACCATTTTCCTGATAATAACTTAATTTATCCATATACTCTTTAGCTACAGCTTTTACCGCTGTTAATTGAATGGATATTTCACCAAGTGTACGCTGGGCACTGCCACCGTCTTTCTCGCTTGCATTATTGTTGTAAATACGAATGCGTCCCTTTGTCTTCTCTTTAAAGTCGTTAACGAGGCGTTCCAAACCGCCAATTGCAATCTGTGAAAATCCAGACAGGAAGTATATCATATAAGGAACATTGAAAATCTGGTAGTCCTCTTCGTAGTTTCCGTCTGGAGCTGTTGCACCACTAATAACTCTTTTTGCTGGGAAAACATAATGGGCTGGAACATATACATTATCTAGCTTAACCCCGTTACTACCTGTCCCACGCAGTCCAATCGGATCCCAGTTGTCAATAATTTCTGTATCCTTTTTATGGACGATAAACAAGCTTAACTCCGGCTCTTCGGCATCTCTCATTTTGTGAATCGCACCAAGCGCAATCCAATCACTCCACAATACGCCACTGCAGAAATTCCATTGACCACTGATTCGATAACCTTCTCCATCAGGGTCATCCGTAACTTTTCCAACTGGTGCAAAGACATCAGCCAATAAAGCATTCGTATTGTACATTTCTTCCCGACCCTGTTTTGGTAAAAATGCTGGCCATGTTTCATGAATAATAGCGAAATATGTTATCCATGCAGCTGGAACACTATAATTGGCTACCGTTCGAATGATATCTCCAAAGGTATAAAAGTCTAATTCTTGACCGCCATATTCTTTTGGTCTATGAAGCTTGTGAAAGCCGGTCTCTTTGATTTTTTCAATGACAACATCTGGCAATTTCGCATCAATATCTGCTTGTAAAGCATGCTTTTCAGCTAACTCTCCAACTTCTTTTGCTTTTTGCAGCAACTCTTCCCTATTAACTGTTTTTTGAACTTCTAAGGTACTGATTGGCAATGCAATTCCTCCTTTATGTCCTTTTGTAAACGCAATCATTTTTACAAACAATCTGTCTGACTAGTTATAGTATATTTGGCATTGATTTAATAAGATAGCTATTAAAAATACGAAAGTTTACTATTTTTTTAGATTTTATATACTAATCGACTTTTCTAAATGTTTGAAAAACCCTGTTGCAGTAAGCGTTTTCATACAGATCTTTTATTTGGAAAAAGTACATTATTTTTCAAAAAAATAAAAACCTCAGAAGAAAACAGTCAGACTAACTGCTTTCTGCTAAGGTTTGTTCTTACTGGTTTCCATTGTTTCAGACGGGTTTTCCTTAATGTATGAATATGGAGCGGTTTCGAAAACCGCTCTTCACCTCATTGTTCTTATTCAATTATTATATTCTCAGCTTCTATAAAATGGATCTAACGTAACCTTTCCAACCGACTCCTTCCCATCTTCCGGGTAACCGTCCTTTATCCTTCGTACCCATAAAGATACTACCACCGGGAATATAGATTTGTTTCTTAAATCTTTACCAACCACAGCTCACCTCGAACGGGCCAACAACGCCTCAACTCGGTCCTCAGTACACCCAAACGGAAACATAGAATTTTGTAAGTACATCTTTCATTTGTAAAAAGTACATTTCTAAAAAAAGAAAAACCCCAGAACAAAACAGCCCCGCCAACTGCTTCCCCCTAAGGTTCATTCTTCATTAATCAATTATATCGTAATCTCTCCCCTTGCTTTTAAAACATTCAATGCCATATAAACGGAGAAAACACTTTTTGTATCATTCAAATCAATATTTAAAATATCGCTAATCTTTTCTAGACGATACCGTAATCCACTAATAGACATCGTAAGAGCTTTAGCTGTGTTATTAATATTAATGCCGTTCTCTATATAAGCATATAACGTTTTAATTAATTCGAAATCTTTGTCAGCTTCGAGTAATTCCCCTACTTGTTTATGAACAAAACGATTAATTAATGTCTCATCTGGTATTTGAAACAATACACTTTCAATCCCTAAGTCTTCATAATACTGAATTTGCTTTTTTGGATTTTTTGCTTTTAATGTTGCTAACGTTTCATCATATAAAGTCGGCAGCTGGTCAATTTTTTGAACGATGGTGCTAACACCAATAAAAAACTTATATTTGGCGAAGCGTCGTAAACAATGCTTTAATAACAGACTTATAAATTTTGATTGCTTCATATATAGTTTTTCAAATGATGAATGCTCAATTGCCATGATAATTTTATCTGATTTTTGCGATACAATCGCGTTTATATTTCTCTCTTTGAAAAACAAGTTAACGTAACGAACTAATTCTTCATTGACTTCAATCTCATGATTCAACTCGGATTTATTGATATTTCTCTCCATCGTAAGCATCCAGTAGGAATCTTCTGGATTAAACTTAAGATAGTAGGCAACTTTGTAGATTTCTTCTTTCTCTAACCTGCTCTCTAAAATATCACTTAAAAAATCACGTCGAATGTTTTGCTCGGTATTAATCTTAATATTTTCATTCAGCAATATAATTGATGCGGTGAGTGAAGCTTGATCGATAATCATATACTCCAAGTCATTCGGTGTATGATCTTTTGAATACAGGAACGAACAATAACCCTTGATTTGCTGTTCAAATAAAATAGGTGTTCGAAGTATGCCCATTCCTTTAGAGTTTCTTACAAAATGAGTCGTATGATTACTTATTTTCTCCAAATCAAAATCTAGCCTAACATCTGTCATATCATTCGATTTCACCATAATCTGATTGTATTCATCTTCAATAAATGTAGGCAGGCCTGTTGTTTTATTCAGTATGTCTATAATTCTTTGTATCCCTTGCTTTGACAGTAATTCCTCAATCAATTCCCGGTGAACCTTTTTTGCTGTATTTAAATAATCACGTTCAATTTTTAATTTTGCTGTTATTTCATCCAATTCCTGAATCATACTAGTAGATTGGTAATATCTATTTTCACTTTCCAGCTCTTCTCCCCATTTTTCCTTAGGCATAAAAATGACTTCACATTGATCATGGCCCATCGCCCTACATTTGATTTCCTTTGCGAGAATAGGCCTTTTTAAAACCGTTGATAAATAGCCACTCGCAAATCCGCATAGGGTGTGACAAACAGGTTGATCACTATGAATGCCGCTCTTTAAAAATTCATGTGCTTCATATGAATTAAACCAAGAGACATCTATTAACGCCAAATCATCCTCTTTATCATAGTCAATAGCATTTATTATTACATCATCCAGGTATCCGTGTAAAATATGCACTTTTGGTCCAGCATGAATCAGATCAACTTCATTGTCCCACTGAGAGGTGAGCACTTTCTCCCCATCACTAACACCACAATGCCAACCATATCGAATAAAAATCCCCTTCGTGCGATCATCCCCGATAGTCGATACAAGCTCTTTTTTTAAGGACGATATAGCTATAACTGGAATCGTAACCATGCGATCATAAAATGCTTTTAAGGCTTCTTCCTTGGGCAATTCAAATACATCATTTAAATTTTTACTGCTTAAATCCATATTCACTTGTATCAGCCCTTTCATATAATGAATCGTTCATTTCAACTAATTTCTAAACGTTTCACACTAAAAATAATAGAAAATTGCTATTTATCATAGGATTCATTTTAATTACATAAGTGATATTATTTGGTTATTGAGTTCCAAGTAAAGTCTATAAGGGTTTGGGGGACATTCACAATACTTGTTTTAACCTTATTCATCTTTAAAAAACTTGTTAACGGTTACATTTTAAGTGGTCAAGATTTAAAATTTTCCGATATATTTAAACTGTATATCATTGTAACACAGGGAAAATCAAAAAGAGAAGAATTATCCCCCTTATTACAAAGGCAAAAGTAAATTTAAATTTTATAGCAAAGGAGGATGCATTTTATGTCTAAACTCAAAGTAGCTATTTTAGGTTCTGGAAATATCGGAACCGACCTTATGAAAAAAATTATGCGTTCACCGCACCTGGAACTAACGACAGTTATTGGTATTGATCCGGATTCAGATGGTCTTCGTAAAGCAAGAGAAGCAGGCTTCAAAACCATTCACACAGGGTTAGATGGCTTTTTGGAAAATCCTGAGGAGGCAGATGTTGTATTCGATGCGACAAGCGCTTACGCACATAAAAAACATGCGGAGCAGCTCGAGGCCCATGGAATTCGTGCGATCGATTTAACACCGGCAGCAATCGGACCGCTTACCGTACCAACTGTAAATCTTCATGAAAATCCAGATGCACGGAATGTCAACATGATCACATGCGGTGGACAGGCAACCATTCCAATTATCCATGCCGTATCTCAAATTTATGAGGTAGAATACGCCGAAATCGTTGCAACGATAGCAAGCAAAAGCGCTGGTCCTGCAACACGTGCGAACATTGATGAATTTATCGCGACAACTTCCCGTGCAATTGAAGTTATAGGTGGAGCCAAGGAAGGGAAAACCGTCATGATTTTAAACCCTGCGGAGCCACCAATTATGATGAACGATACGATTCATTTATTAGTTGATCAACCTGTAGTGGATGAAGATGCTCTCTATGAGAAATTAGTTCAAACAGAGCAAGCGGTACAGCAATATGTACCAGGCTACCGCCTAAAATCCCGTCCATTTGTTGAAGAAAATCGAATTTCAGTGTTTGTAGAAGTTTCCGGGGCAGCAGATTATTTACCTGCCTATGCTGGAAACTTGGATATTATCACTGCAGCCGCAGTCAAAATCGCAGAGGAATGGTCAAAAGCAAAAGCCACTGTTTAAGGGAGGGGATGATCGGATGAAAAGAGATGTCATCATTACAGAAGTAGCTTTACGCGATGGCAGTCATGCCATGCGCCATCAATTTACAGAAGAACAGGTGCGTGCTGCAGTTGCAGGATTAGATGAAGCCAATGTGCCATATATCGAAGTCACGCATGGCGATGGTTTAGGAGGTTCCACCATACAGTATGGGCATTCCTTAACAGATGAGTTCAAACTCATTGAAGCAGCTGTGGAAACAGCGAAGAATGCAAAAATCGCAGTCCTGTCACTTCCGGGGATTGCAACGAAGCCGAATATAAAACGTGCAGCAGACTTAGGGGTCTCTATGTTGCGTGTTGCCACACATGTGACAGAAGCAGATGTGTCCCTGCAGCATTTAAGTCTTGGCAAAGAATTAGGCCTGGAAACGGTCGGATTTTTAATGATGTCCCATATGGCTGAACCAAGTAAAATTGTGGAACAGGCAAAGATTATGGTGAACGGCGGGGCTGATGTCATTTATATTGTTGATTCAGCTGGTGCATTATTGCCAAACCAAGTAACTGAGCGCATCAAAGCGTTAAAACAAGAGATAGACGTACCAGTCGGCTTCCATGCTCATAATAACTTATCGTTAGCCGTAGCTAATTCATTGGCAGCAATTGAAGCCGGTGCAGAACGTATCGACGGCAGTATTCGCTGTCTCGGTGCAGGAGCTGGCAATACGCAAACAGAGGTAATCGTTAGTGTCTTAGATAAAATGGGCATTCAAACCGGCATTGATATTTATAAAATAATGGATGTTGCCGAAGATGTTATCGCACCTATCTTACCGCAGCCACAGGAAATTACGAGGGGCAGTCTCGTACTAGGGTATGCAGGTGTCTATTCAAGCTTTTTGCTTCATGCAAATAAAGCTGCAGAGAAATTTGGTGTCGATGCACGTGATATTTTAATGGAAATCGGTAAACGCAAAGCTGTTGGTGGCCAAGAAGATATGATTTTAGAAGTAGCGGCAGAGCTACAACAAAAATAATCACTTTCAATCGAGCATTTAATTATTTATGGGAGGTAATTTTAATGGATGATCGTCAATTTAGAAATGCAATGGGGAAATTCGCAACTGGGGTAAATGTGATTGCAACGGAAACGGATGGTAAAATCCACGGTATGACAGCAAATGCTTTCATGTCTGTATCGCTTGATCCAAAATTGATTGTTATATCGATTAAGGAAGATGCAAAGATGCTTGAAATGATAAAGGAGACAATGCGTTTTTCAGTAAATGTTCTATCTCGCGAGCAACAAGAAGAATCCATGATTTTTGCTGGTCAGAAGAAAATGGAAGATGCGTTCAAATTCGATTATTTAGAACAAGTACCTGTCGTGAGAAATGCCTTGGCTCAACTTTCTTGTGAAGTCTACAATGAACACGTCGAAGGAGATCATACATTGTTTATCGGACGTGTGACAGGATTGGACTTGCAAGATGGTGATCCGTTAATTTTCAACTGTGGTAAATACCGTGAACTGAAAGAATTAGAAAATGTGTCGGTCTAAACTATAAATAGGAGGGGGAGAAAGCTAATGAAAACAATCTACTTAAATTCACAAAACCTGACATATTGGCAGGAACATTCCAATGAAAATGTAATCGCTTTAGGTTTTTTCGATGGGATTCACAAAGGGCACCAAAAAGTAATACTAGCGGCTAAAGAAGAAGCTGAAAAAAGAGCTGTGGATTTAACTGTGATGAGCTTTTTCCCCCATCCTAAAGTTGTCCTTTCAGGTGGAAAGAAAAAGTTTGACTATTTGATGCCTTTACAGGAAAAAGCAGATGTGCTGGAAACATTAGGGGTAGATCGATTTTATATTGTAGCGTTTAATAGAGAATTCGCCTCCCTCTCCCCTCAGGAATACTTGGATAACTACCTATTAAAGTTCGGTACCGTTCATGCGGTGGCAGGGTATGATTTTAAGTATGGCAAAATGGGGGCGGGTACGATTGACCGTATGATAGAGGATTCTTCCGGGAAATTGGATGTAACAAAGGTCAATAAAATGGAGTACTTGGGACAGAAGATAAGCTCCACCCGTATCAGAAATACAATCGCTGAAGGTCGGTTAGAAGACCTTTCAGCAATGATGGGACGTTTATATAAAGTAAAAGGGAAAATTACAAACGATTATTTTTCACCTGAAAACTATTACATGCTGCCTGGAAGTGGCGTGTATGAAGTGACAATTAACTCCGGAAGTGAAATCTTTTATACAAAAATCGAAAACGACCCAGAGATAAGCAAGTTCGAAATTTTAGATAAAAAGTTAAAACATGACCTTAACGGTTCAAACATTTCCGTTAGATGGAGGAAATGTCTGTCTAATGAAATGTTATATGATTTTATAGAGAGATGAGGAGTTTAAGATATGGTTGAAAAGATAAAAGATGCCGCAATGGAAATTTATGAAGCAGAGAAAAACAGACAGCCAATCGATGCCTTTACAGATACAGATACGACTATTTCCGTTAACGATGCATATCAAATTCAATTGAATTATGTAGAAGAGCGGAAAAGAAATGGAGCTACCATTAAAGGGAAAAAAATTGGACTGACAAGTAAAGCAATGCAAGAGATGCTAGGTGTCGACCGTCCCGACTATGGTCACATACTCGATGATATGATTTTTTCAGAAGGTACACAGATCGATGCTGAACGTTTCATTTCTCCAAAAGTGGAATTCGAAATTGCTTTCGTTTTGAAGCAATCCCTTAAAGGCCCTGGTGTTACATTGGAAGATGTAAAACAAGCAGTCGATTATGTTGTTCCAGCAGCAGAACTTATTGACAGCCGAATTAAAGATTGGAAAATCAAGTTCGAAGATACCGTAGCAGATAACGGTTCGTCTGCCGGAGCTGTATTTGGTAAGAGCAAGAAAAGATTGGAAGATCTTGATCTACCGAATGTAGAAATGACAGTGTATCAAAACGGGGAGTTTTTAGATCAGGCACTAGGATCTGCGGTTTTGGGGAATCCTTTAGAAGCAGTAGTCTGGCTTGCCAACGCTTTAGGTGAATATGATATTGCACTTCATCAGGGTGAGGTAATTCTTGCAGGTGCACTTGCCAAAGCTGTAGCTGTACAAAATGGAGATACGTTCAAAGCGGAATTTGCAGGACTGGGAACCGTAACGATTGAGTTTGGAAAATAGATTTTCGGTACTTCTTCCGAAAGAATAAAAATAGTTGGTCCTTTTATGAAGATAGTAACTGCTAACTATCTTCTTTATTTTTCTTGAAGAATCTCTAAAAAGTCATACTTGATTAGGAATAGATACTTTCTGTCGTATTTATTTCACTTTAATCTTAGGAACGGACAACTCCGATTGCTAACACCCCATCCGGCTAACGAGAATGTAGCCATAACTGTAGTTAGCAATGTTAAAATTTTTATATTACCCTCTCTGGTAGTGACACAATATAGACAGCTTGTTTTACTATCGCATTATCAAAAGAGCAACAAATCCTTATACGCCAATAAAAAAGGCAGTGAATTCTATTGTGAATATCACTGCTATCTTTTGCTTGTGAATGAATGGTTTGCGCATCTGAAGTAAACCCATTAGGGTCTCTCTCAGGTAGGATTTTATGTTTAAATTTAAACGGCGATTAACCATTTATAATATAAGTAAAATACCTTACTGCTCGCTTCTGTTGCTCACCTATATTTTATACGATCTATTCCACGATATTTATATTTTCACCATCGCCAACAATGATTCTATTTGCCATTCCGATAAATAATCCTGTTTCAACGACACCGACAATCCTTTTAATTTCTTCATTTAATTTTGTTGGATCTGTAATGACATCAAATGGACAATCAAGTATGTAGTTTCCATTATCAGTAATAACAATTTCCGTATCCTTTTTTCTGAGTTTCGGTACACAACCAAGTTTGGAAATTTCATTTGCAGTTCGCTCCCAAGCAAAAGGCAAAATTTCAATAGGCAATGGATACTTACCTAAATTGGTTACCATTTTCGAAGCATCCACAATAATAATTAGTTCTTTCGCTGCTTGAGCAATAATTTTTTCTCGAAATAATGCTGCTCCACCGCCTTTAATCATATGCAGATTCTCATCAACTTCATCGGCACCATCAATTGTAATATCCAACTTCTTCACTTTTGAAAAATCAGTGAGTGGTACACCAAATTCATTTGCCCAATTTGCTGTTTGCGTAGAAGATGGTATACCTTCTATTTTTAAGCCATTTTCCACGAGCTCCCCCAGTTTTCGGATCATCCAATAAACAGTTGAACCTGACCCCAACCCGACTTTCATGCCATCTTTAACAAATGCAGCTGCTTCTTCTCCAACTGCTTTCTTCATGCGATCTTGCTCGCTCACCATTAGAAATCCTCCTCCTCTATCTATTAATTATTATAACTTATTGCCACCATTCGACAAAATCCGGGGAGTGACAGGCACTAAAAAGGTTAAAAAAAGGATCCGCATATGCGAGTCTTTTAACGGAAAAATCTTCCAATTTAAATGTAAATTGGAAGATTTTATGTCTATAAAAAAATTGCTAAAGTGCCATATAAGATTTTTCTATTATGGGATGCAATTGTTCAGCAAGTATCTGGATCTCGGACATCTTTCCAATATCAAGGTTTCCTCCACTTACAATTACTCCACAATGTCTTGATTTTATCTTATCATGATGGGCGAATAAGGCTGCCAATGCTGCTGCTCCGGCTCCCTCCATCAATGTTTTATTACGTTCCAGCATGTAGATGATTGCAGATGCAATTTCTTCATCCTTTACAGTTACAATATCATCTACATATTCCTGAATGATTGGGAAAGTTAATTTTCCAGGTTCTTTAACTGCAATTCCCTCTGCAATCGTGGAAACCTTGGACAGGTTCTTTACCATGTTAGAATGATAACTTTCATGAATCGCAGATGCTCCCTCGGACTGAACACCAATTATTTTAATATTCCTGTTCACGTGTTTTGCTGCAACCGCGATTCCACTAATCAATCCTCCACCGCCGATTGGGACGAGAATTGTATCGATTCTATCTTCCTGGCGAAGCATTTCCATTGCAATGGTTCCTTGACCGGCCATAACATCGTAATCATCAAAAGGATGGATATAAATCGCACCCGAAACCAATTGCTGTTCGATCGATGCACGATAGGCTTCCTGGAAACTTTCCCCGGTTAAAACCACTTCTGCACCATAATTACGGGTTGCATTTATTTTTGCCAGTGGTGTCCCTTCTGCCATATAAATCGTCGCTTTCACACCAAGTTTGGCAGCTGCATTGGCCACTCCCTGTGCATGATTACCTGCTGATGCAGTTATTACTCCTTTTGCAAGTTGTTCCCGCGATAACTGCATTAATTTAAAACTTGCTCCCCGAAATTTGAATGCACCTGTTTTTTGCTGGTTTTCCATTTTGCAGTATACATTCTTTCCAACTAAATTATCTGTCGTATGTGATGTTAACAATGGTGTACGATGAACAATGGGTGCCAGCCGTTTCATTGCATGGTATACCTTCTCACCCGTTAAGCAATCCCCAAGACAATTCACTCTCCTTTAAATCAATCTTAGCGTTTTGGAACATCCACTTAAATACTTAGACTTTATTCTCATATTCTACAATTTTTTCTTCCTGAAGTAATGTCAAGGCGATATCATCCCAACCATTCAAAAGCTTTTCTTTATGATATTCCGGGATGTCAAAGCTAACGACAGTTCCTTCATCATCTGTAATCTGTTGATTTTCTAAGTCCACATATAAAACAAAAGAAGTGTTCTCCGCTTTTTGCATCCACTTCGTTAATTTATCTTCTTCCATCTTGATAGGAACAATACCATTTTTTAATGCATTATTATAAAAGATATCCGCAAAACTAGGTGCAATGATTACCTTGAAACCAAAGTCTGTCAATGCCCAAGGTGCATGCTCTCTTGATGATCCACAGCCGAAATTCTCGCCTGCTATTAGTATAGAAGCCTCTTGATATTGCGGCTGATTCAGCGCAAAATCCTCGCGTGGTTTACCTTCATCATCAAAACGCCAGTTATAAAATAAAAATTGGCCAAATCCGGTACGTTCAATTCTTTTTAGAAATTGCTTCGGTATAATTTGATCCGTATCAATATTGGCACGATCTAATGGATAGACCAACCCTTTATGTTCCTGTATTGCCTCCATGTTTTGCCACCTCCCTAGTTTAGTACTCCTGAAAATTGACGTACATCAACGAAGTGTCCCTTGATTGCAGCTGCTGCAGCCATTTCGGGACTTACTAGATGTGTACGTGCTCCATTTCCTTGTCTACCCTCAAAATTACGGTTAGATGTAGAAGCACAACGACCACCTGGAGGTACGATGTCATCATTCATACCTAGACACATGCTGCATCCAGATTCCCGCCATTCGAATCCAGCTTCCGTAAATACTTTATCCAATCCAAGTTCTTCCGCTTGAAGCTTGACACTAAATGAACCAGGTACAACGATTGCCTTTACATAATCCTTTACTTTTCTTCCTTGAATTACCGATGCCGCCTTTTGTAGATCACCTAAGCGAGAATTTGTACAAGAACCGATGAATACATGATCGATTTCTATAGAAGTAATCGGTTGGTTTTCTTCAAGACCCATATATTCAAGTGCTCTTTTTATATCCTCTTTATGTTCCACCTCATCAAGAACTGGTGTACTTCCACTTACTGGAACACACATACCTGGGTTCGTACCCCAAGTTACCTGAGGCTCAATTTCATCAGCATGTATAATCACTGTTTCGTCGTATTCAGCACCAGCGTCTGTAGCCAAATCTAACCATTCAGAAGCAGTATTTTCGAATTCTTTTCCTTTTGGAACGTATTCTCTGCCTTCCAAATAAGCTACAGTTGTCTGATCCGGACTAATAAGCCCTGCTCTTGCACCAGCTTCAATGGACATATTACAAATCGTCATTCGGCCTTCCATCGATAACTTCCGAATTGCATCACCGGTATATTCCATTACATATCCTGTACCGAACCGTACGCCAAATTTACCAATAATCGCCAAAATTAAATCTTTAGCAGTAACACCTGGTCCAAGGTCGCCTTCTACTTTAACATTCAACGTTTTTGGTTTCTCCTGCCAGATCGTTTGGGTTGCCAAAACATGTTCCACTTCACTTGTACCTATACCAAATGCCAAAGCACCAAATGCACCATGAGTCGATGTATGGCTATCCCCACAAACAATCGTCTTTCCTGGCTGGGTCAGTCCTAGCTGTGGTCCAATAACATGTACGATACCTTGATCTGGATGAAACATGTCGGCAAGTTTAATGCCAAAGGCTTCACAGTTTTCCCTTAATGTTTCCATCTGTTTTTTTGAAATTTCATCTTTTACAATATGCCGGTCTTTCGTTGGGACATTGTGGTCCATTGTCGCATACGTTAATTCGGGGCGACGGACTTTTCTGTTTGCCAGTCTAAGACCTTCAAAGGCCTGTGGAGAAGTAACTTCATGGACCAAATGCTGGTCAATATATAATAAATCAGGCTTCCCCGCCTCGTGATGTACAACATGTTTATTCCATATTTTTTCGATAATTGTTTCTGGTTTCCCCATCTCTTTACACCTCACCCATTAGACATACGAATTGCAAATCGAATCAGATATACGCTTTGTAGTCAGATTTCCAAGCACAATTTCAGTCATTTTCTTTGTACTAACTTGTTTCCCACCGTTTAATTTCAAATCTGCAGTATGATATCCTTGTTCCATACATTCATTTACTGCGCTTTCGATTTCAGAAGCTTCCTCTTCCAACCCAAATGAATAACGTAGCATTAAAGCTGCAGATAAAATCATTCCAAGCGGGTTTGCTACATTTTTCCCGGCTATATCCGGTGCCGATCCATGAACAGGCTCATACAGTCCCACTCCATCTGTTCGAACACTTGCAGATGGTAGCATTCCGAGAGACCCTGTAAGTACAGATGCCTCATCACTCAAAATATCACCAAACAAGTTTTCAGTTACAATGACATCAAATTGATTTGGCTGTGTGATTAATTTCATTGCGGCTGCATCAACAAGTAAATGTTCTACAGTCACATCAGGGTAATCCTTCGCTTTTTCATTAACTATTTCCCGCCACATACGGCTCGATTCAAGCACATTTGCTTTATCAACAGAAGTCAGGTGTTTGTTACGAATCCTTGCACTTTGAAACCCTTTCTCTATGATCCGTTCCATCTCTGTTCTGTGATAATAAAGCGTATCAACTACCACATTACCATTATCCCGTCTTTCACTTGGTTGACCGAAGTAAAGTCCACCCGTAAGTTCACGAACAATCATAATGTCACTGCCTTTAATAATTTCTTCCTTGAGCGGAGAAGCATGAAGCAACGATGCAAACCCTTTTACTGGACGCAAATTAGCGAAAAGCCCAAGTGATTTACGAATTCCAAGTAAGCCCTTTTCTGGTCTGAGGTGAACAGGGATAGAATCCCACTTAGGACCCCCAACTGCACCAAGCAAAATAGCATCTGCACTCAAGCATGCATTTACCGTATCCTCAGGTAATGGCACGCCATACTTATCTATGGCATCTCCACCTATTGCATGTTCATGAAACGTAAATTTATGGTTGTACTCCATTGCTATTGCTGTTAAAACTAGTTTTGCAGATTCCATTATTTCTCTTCCGATTCCATCACCTGGTAGAAGAATGATTTGCTTATCCATAGCTGAGGTCCCTCCTTTATAAAGTTTATTCGCTAACCAACTCTTTCATTTTAGCTGTATTCATTTTGATCATATAGCGATTGACTGCATTAATAAATGCGTTGGCAGATGCCTGCAAGACATCTTGTGCGGATCCTCTGCCATTGACAGTTTCACCATTTACAATTAACTGCACGTGTGACTCGGCTAATGCATCCTTACCCCCACCTACCGAATTTAGCTGGTAATCTACCAATTTAATGTTTTCCTCTATTAAACTATCAATCGTTTTATAAAGTGCCTCAACACTACCTTGACCTGGACAGGAATTTTCTACTGTCTTTCCATCCGGCGTTTTCAATACTACAGTTGCAGTAGGCACATTTTCTGTACCGTATTGAACCTGGAATTTTTCCAGTTGGTATTTATTGATTGATGAGGAGTCTGTTTTGATTTCCATAACAATCGTATACAAATCGTCATCTGTTACTTCCTTCTTATGGTCCGTTAATTTCTTGAATTGATCAAAGGCTTCTTTCAACTCTTGCTCTGAAAGTTCAACTCCAAATTCCTTAACTTTATCTTTAAAGGCATGACGACCGGAATGTTTTCCTAAAAATAGTGTGTTGGATGTAACTCCAACCAATTCCGGAGTTATGATTTCATAAGTCTCCGCATTTTTCAATACACCATCCTGATGGATACCTGATTCATGTGCAAAAGCATTTCGTCCTATAATAGCTTTGTTGGCCTGCACATACATTCCTGTCAGTTTCGCAACAATGTCACTCGTACGTTTAATTTCATTTAATTTGAGTCCTGTCTCATACGGATAATAATCAGAACGTATCTTCAATGCCACTGCTACTTCTTCTAGAGCTGCATTTCCGGCACGTTCACCAATTCCGTTAATCGTTCCTTCTACCTGTGTTGCACCATTTTCAACAGCTGCAATGGAATTTGCAACTGCCATACCAAGATCATTATGGCAATGGCAAGAAAGTGCAACCCGATCAATATTCGGAACATTTTCAGAAATATAGCGGAATAGTTTTCCATATTCTACTGGTGTTGTATAGCCAACAGTATCGGGAAGATTAATAACCGTTGCACCTGCATCAATCACTTTTTCAATGATCTCGGCAAGGAATTTCCAATCTGATCTTGTTGCATCTTCAGCAGACCATTCAATCTCATTGAACTTCTGCTTGGCATAAGAAACCATGCTGACCGCAGTCTCAATTACCTCTTCAGGTGTTTTCTTCAATTTATATTCCATATGAATTGGAGATGTGGCTAAGAAAAGATGGATAGCAGGATTTTCTGCTCCCTTTAATGCGTTCCAGGCAATATCCACATCTGATTTAATTGTTCTTGCCAAACCAATAACAGAAGTATTTTTAATTGTATCGGCAATTGCCTTTACTGCTTCAAAGTCACCTTTGGAGGAAGCAGGAAATCCTGCCTCCATCCGGTCAACTCCAAAACGTTCTAATTGCCTTGCAATTTCTAGTTTTTCTTGTTTGTTCAAGTTAACCCCTGGTGATTGTTCTCCGTCCCGAAGTGTTGTGTCAAAAATCTTAATTTGTGACATGAACTTTCACATCCTTTTGTTTAGAATCAATTGGATTTTTAACAAAAGGCATTAAATCACGGAGCTCCTTTCCAACTGTTTCGATTTGATGCTTGTTTTCTTTATTATTAATTGCATTAAATTGTGGACGACCTGCTTGGTTTTCAAGAATCCATCCTTTAGCAAATTTACCATCTTGGATATCTGTTAGAATATCTTTCATTCTTCCTTTTGTTTCCGCATCTACAACACGTGGACCTGATACGAAATCTCCCCATTGTGCAGTATCTGAGATAGAATAACGCATGTTTTCTAATCCACCTTCATAAAGAAGATCTACAATTAGTTTCATTTCATGCATACACTCAAAATAAGCAACCTCAGGCTGATAACCTGCTTCTGTTAATGTTTCAAAACCTGCTTTAATTAAGCTTGTTACCCCACCACATAGAACTGCCTGTTCACCAAACAAATCGGTTTCTGTTTCTTCCTGGAATGTTGTCTCAAGAACACCCGCTCTTGCAGCACCAATTCCTTGTGCATATGCCAAAGCAATTTCTGTTGCTTTGCCTGTAACATCCTGATAAACACCGAATAATGCTGGTACACCAGCGCCGCCTTCATAGGTTCTTCTTACAAGATGTCCTGGTCCTTTTGGTGCTACTAGGAACACGTCAACATCTGCTGGTGGTACAATCTGACTAAAGTGGATGTTGAAACCATGCGCGAAAACAAGTGCATTTCCAGCCTCTAGATTATCCTTGATACTTTCTTCATAAACTTTTGGCTGTGTTTCATCTGGTAGAAGAATCATAACAACATCTGCTTGCTTAACTGCCTCTGCTACCGGAAATACTTTAAAGCCATCTTCTTCCGCTTTTTGCTGTGATTTACCAGGTCTTAGTCCAATAACAACATCATAGCCACTTTCACGAAGGTTTAATGAATGTGCATGCCCTTGTGAACCATATCCTACTACTGCGATTTTCTTACCTTCCAATACCTCTTTATTGATATCATTTTCATATAGTACTTTAGCCATTTAAATCTTCCTCTCCATTTTTAATGTTCGATTTATTTTTAATTTAATTAATCATTGTATTTATTTCTGCTACATTATCCGGTTGCTGTCCCCTTAGGAATGCTGTTACACCGGTTTTTGTTAGTTCCTTTATACCATAAGGTCTGAGTAACGCTATCAGTGCATCCACTTTATCTGGACGACCTGTAACTTGTATGGTCATACTATCCTTGCTTACATCGATTACAGATGCACGAAATGGATTAATGATCCCTTGAATTTCAGCTCTAGTATGCCCTGTTCCCATTACTTTGATTAATGCCAGTTCCCTGGCCACCATTGCTTTATCCGTTATGTCAGATACTTTCAATACATCAATTTGTTTGTTTAATTGTTTTGTCAGCTGCTCCAGTTTCTGACTATCACTGATTTCAACGACGAATGTCATTTTTGAGATACCTTCCGTTTCAGAAGCTCCGACTGAAATGCTCTCAATATTGAATTGCCGTTTATTGAGCATTCCGGTAATTCTGTTTAAAACTCCTCCATGATCCTGAACCGTTGCAGTTATAATACGTTTCATTTTCTCACCCCGACCATTTCATGAATTCCTTTACCTGGTGCAATCATTGGATATACAGATGTTTTCCTAACCACGCGGAAGTCAGCGACAACAGGCCCATCATATGAAAAAATGTCTTCCAACGTTTTAATTACATCCTTTTCATTTTCAACTCTAACTCCTCTGATGCCATAACTTTCAGCTAGCTTTACGAAGTCAGGGTTATCAGAAAACAGCGATTCCGAATATCTTTCTTCATAAAAACTTTCTTGCCATTGTCTTACCATTCCAAGTGCTTCATTATTGACGATAATTACTTTAACAGGTAGATTTCTTTGTTTCACAACGGATAATTCCTGGAACATCATTTGGAATCCTCCATCACCAACAATTGATATAACAAGATCGTCTGGCCTACCGAGTTGGGCTCCAACAGCTGCAGGGAAACCAAATCCCATTGTTCCAAGCCCGCCAGATGTTACCCAGTTATTTGGTTTATCAAATGTGTAAAACTGTGCTGCCCACATTTGATGCTGTCCAACATCAGTAGTTACAATTGCCTCACCCTTTGATACGTTGTAAACCTGTTCAATCAGCCATTGTGGTGATAATGGTGTTTCCGTACGTTCATACCATAAAGGATATTCCTTTTTGTTTTGCTGCAGTTTATCCATCCAATCTTGGACATTTTGCATTTCAATCTTCGTGTTTAATAGTGCGATTAATGCTTTCTTCGCATCTGCAACTACCGGAATATGCGTTTCAATATTTTTTCCGATTTCGGCTGGATCGATATCAATATGAGCAACCTTTGCTGATGGAGCGAAATGTTCAATATTACCGGTTAATCGGTCATCAAATCTTGCCCCTATATTGATTAACAGGTCACTTTCATAGATAGCCATGTTAGCTGCATAGGTGCCATGCATTCCTGCCATTCCCAAGAATAGCTCATTTGACCCCGGGAAACTTCCAAGCCCAAGCAGCGTACTTGTTACGGGTAATTGATACTTTTCAGCGAATTGCTTCAGTTCTTCAGATGCATTTGCGAAAAGTGTTCCTGCACCTATGAGCAGCAGTGGCCGCTTAGCGCGACTTAGAGCATCTGCTAGTTTAATAATCTGCATTGGATTCGGTTTAATGGTTGGCTGATACCCCGGCAAATAAAAATCATCTTCATAATCATCTAACGTGATATTCGCTGAGATATTTTTTGGAATATCGACGACGACCGGACCTGGTCTTCCTGTTGATGCAATATGAAAAGCTTCTTTTACAATTCTTGGTAAATCAGCTATTTCATTCACCTGATAATTGTATTTTGTAATTGGTGTCGTTAGCCCCATTATATCTGCTTCCTGGAAAGCATCTGTCCCAATTACATTTTTTGCGACCTGACCGGTGAATATAACGAGTGGCAAGGAATCCATCATCGCATCTGTAATTCCCGTTATCAGGTTAGTGGCACCTGGACCAGATGTTGCAATAACGACTCCAGGCTTTCCTGTAACACGTGCATATCCTTCTGCCGCATGAATCGACCCTTGCTCATGGCGAGAAAGTATATGCTCAAAAGGTGTTTCATTACGATACAATGCATCATAGATTGGTAATACTGCTCCACCCGGATAACCGAACACAGTATCCACATTAGCGTCAATCAGCGTTTGAACTAAAATATCAGCCCCGGTTACCAATTTCCCCTTTACTTCCACTTCACGACTAGCATCTACTTTCACTATTGCAACCTCCTCAAGTCATAATTGAATAAAAAAAGACCCTTCTCTCCCTATAATCTGCATAAAATCAGAATATTGGGGAGAAAAGAGTCTTCTTTTCACGGTACCACCCATGTTCATAGCATCCTCGCGAATACTACCTTGGCAAGCTGGCAATCAGCCTTTATTGATAACAGGTACAACAAATGTGCACCTGACCGAATCTAATGGGAGTTTCCTCCGTTCAAAGCGGCACTCAGAGAAGATGTCAGAACAATATGTACTTCTGGGCTTCCAGCAACCCCAGCTCTCTGTGAGTACATGTAACAAGTTCCTTTTTTCTCGTCATCGAGTTAATTTATTTGGTTGTCGTTTTTTAAAATTATAGGATTTTTTGGATTACTTATTCAGAAAAATACGTTTGTTGAATGATTCTGATATTGCGGATAATCATATAACGTTTTTGGATGTGAGTCAATAGGTTTTCCGAAGTTTTTTGATAATTTCATTTTGTTCAATTTAATGATTGCGTTTACATGGTTGACATGTCAAGAAACCCACGATTATTAAATAAAAATTAAAAAAGTAGCTTCAGTTCCAAACTGAAGCTACTAAAATTTATTTATTCAAATAATCTGTAACTGCCCCTTTGGATGAACAGGAAACATTATGTGCATATTTTCCGAGTACACCCTTCTTATACAATGCAGGCGCCTCCCATTCTCTACGTCTTGCTTCCAATTCTTCCTCGGAAACATCCATTGAGATCTCTCTTTTGTCGGAATCAATTGTTACGAGATCGCCTTCTTTCAAGAATGCAATCGGACCTCCGTCTTGTGCCTCTGGAGAAATATGTCCAACAACTAAGCCATGCGTTCCACCTGAAAATCTACCGTCTGTCAGAAGCGCCACAGATTCACCCATACCTTTTCCAACAAGAATACTCGAAATGGAAAGCATCTCCGGCATTCCTGGACCACCTTTAGGACCCACATAGCGGATGACAAGAACATCCCCATCATTAATTTCATTGGCCATTACCGCAGCAGTAGCATCAACCTCGTTATTGAACACACGTGCAGGACCGGTATGACGTTTTACTTTTACACCAGAAACTTTGGCCACTGCACCTGTTGGGGAAAGATTCCCTTTCAAGATAATGAGTGGACCATCTTTACGTTTTGGATTTTCAAAAGGCATAATAACCTGTTGATTTTCTTGAAGTGATGGTGCATCTGCCAAATTTTCTGCAATTGTTTTCCCAGTTACAGTCAAACAATCTCCATGCAAATAGCCATTTTCAAGTAATAGTTTCATCACGGCTTGTACGCCACCAACACGATGTAAGTCTTGCATAACAAATCTTCCACTTGGTTTCAGATCAGCAAGATGTGGTACTTTCTCTTGCATACGGTTGAAATCGTCAATCGACAAGTCGACTTCCGCTGCATGTGCAATTGCAAGCAGGTGAAGAATTGCATTTGTGGACCCGCCAAGTGCCATAACAACTGTAATGGCATTTTCAAATGCTTCTTTTGTCATAATATCTTTTGGATAAATACCATTTTCCAGCATATTGTAAACTGCTTCTCCTGCTGCTTTTACGTCTTCAGCCTTTTCAGCTGATTCTGCAGGGTTTGATGAACTTCCAGGTAAACTCATACCCATCGCTTCTACTGCAGATGCCATCGTGTTTGCGGTATACATACCACCACATGCACCTGCACCAGGACATGCACTACATTCGATGGATCTAAGTTCGTTGTCATCAATGTCGCCATTATTATGTTTTCCGACACCTTCAAATACGGAAACAAGATCAATATCTTTTCCTTTGTGTTGTCCTGGTGCGATTGTTCCCCCATAGATAAATGCTGCAGGGACACCGGAATTAGCTATCGCAATCATACAGCCTGGAATATTTTTATCACAACCTCCGATTGCAACAAGTCCATCTAGATTTTCAGCTCCTACAACTGTTTCAATGGAATCAGCAATCACATCACGACTCGGAAGCGAATATCGCATTCCTTGTGTTCCCATCGAGATTCCGTCAGAAACAGTAATCGTATTAAAGATTAATGGTACCCCACCAGCTTCTCTCACACCTTTTTTCGCACTGAAAGCTAAATCATTAATATGTATGTTACATGGAGTAACCTCTGCCCATGTGCTGGCAACCCCTATCATTGGTTTCTTGAAGTCTTCATCCGTTATACCAACCGCTCGAAGCATGGCACGATTCGGAGACCTCATCGTTCCATCAAATGCTTTACTGTTTATACGTAAATCTTTACCCATATAGAAAACCACCTTTCTTTCGAACTATTATATGACTAATTTTTTAATACTTCAATCAATTTTATCAAATTAAAAGGTCATTTATTTTTAAAGCGCTTGCATATTAGGGTTATTTTCCAAGAATCAATCTTTTGATTATAAATAATATTGACAACTTATTTGATATTGCTATATTGAATTATAAATGGAGATTTATTAACGGAAGGATGAATAATTATGACATTTAACGTTTTAATTAGTGATCCACTAAGCGAGGAGGGCATTCAACCTTTACGCGAAACAGATAATTTCACAATTGTGATGGAAACGAATTTAAGTCCTGAAGAACTGGGAAATCGTATTGGTGAATTCGATGCTCTACTAGTTCGCAGTCAAACTCAAGTAACAAGGGAATTAATTCTAAAAGCAACGAACCTGAAAATAATCGGGCGTGCTGGTGTCGGCGTAGATAATATCGACCTGGAAGCGGCGACTGAAAATGGAATTATCGTTGTGAATGCCCCTAATGGAAATACCAATTCAGCTGCAGAGCATACGATAGCAATGATTATGGCCTTGTCTAGAAACATTCCACAAGCCTTCCATGCATTAAAAAACCGACAATGGGACCGAAAGAAATATGTCGGTGTGGAAATAAAAAACAAAACCTTGGGCATTGTGGGCCTTGGTAGAATTGGCGTGGAAGTAGCTGCACGTGCCAAAGGTCAGCGGATGAACGTTATTGCATATGATCCATTCTTGACGGAGGAAAAAGCCGAACAAATGGGAATCGGTTATGGCACATTGGAAGAAGTATTAAAAAAAGCCGATTTTATTACAGTACATACCCCGTTGATGAAAGAAACAAGGCATATGATTAACGCACAGGCTTTTAAAATCATGAAAAATGGCGTTCAGATTATCAATTGTGCCCGTGGGGGAATCATTGATGAAGATGCATTGTATGATGCGATTGTTTCCGGGAAGGTTGCAGGGGCTGCACTCGATGTTTTTGAAGAAGAGCCGTTTGTCGACCATAAGTTACTGGAATTAGAACAAGTTGTCGCAACGCCACATCTAGGTGCCAGCACCATAGAAGCTCAAGAAATTGTAGCCATCGATGTGAGCCATGATGTTATCCGCTTTTTGAATGGCGATGTTGTCAAAAATCCTGTCAATCTCCCTTCTGTTCCAAGTGAAATCATGCATAAAATTGAGCCCTATTTTCATCTGGCTGAGAAACTCGGTACGTTCCTAATTGATTTGACAAATGAAGTTGCCGAAGAAGTATACATTACGTACTCCGGCGATTTATCCGAAATTGAAGTAGCACCATTAACAAGAAATACAGTAAAAGGGATTCTAAAACGCTATTTGGGAAGTCATGTGAATGACGTAAATGCACTGTATCTTGCCGATAAAAAAGGGATTACCGTAAAAGAAAGCAAAACTTCATCCACCAAAGGTTTTACCAATCTGATTACTGTTGAAATTAAGAGCAAATCAGGACGTCGAAAAGTAGCCGGCACATTATTGAATGGTTTTGGACCAAGACTAGTAAAAGTTGACGATTATAGTGTGGATGTTACCCCTAAAGGGCATATGGTAGTTATTCAGCATACAGACCAGCCCGGTGTTATCGGTCGTATGGGAAGCACTATTGCAAAACATAATATCAATATTGCTACCATGCAGGTAGATCGCTCAGATGTTGGCGGAAATGCCATCATGATCCTAACGATCGACAAGCACCTGGAAACGGAAGCATTGGAGGAGTTAAAGAGCCTCGATGAAATTAAAGAAGTTACTGCAATAGATCTTTAATCGTAAAAGCACATCACACCTTTTCGAGGGCGATGTGCTTTTTACATTATAGCTTCTCGATTATCGGCAAAAGTTCATCCAATCCCGAAATTTCATAGGTTGGTATTGTCTTCCCTTGTGCTTTTTTATGGCGGTTGATCCATACAGAACGGATGCCCGCTCGTTCTGCTCCTAAAATATCGGTGTTCAAGTTATCTCCTACCATGATAACCTCCTTGTTTTTAAGTGATAGAAGTCCCAATGCGTGTTCAAAGATAGATGGATCTGGTTTCCCCTTACCAAAGCCACCAGAAATTACAATATGATCAAAATAAGGCACAAGCTCCGGTGTCAAATCAAGCTTCGTATGTTGCAAATCAGGTGATCCATTTGTCAACAGCAACAGCTTGTAGTTTCCTTTCAGTTCCTCCAACACTTGAATCGCATCATCAAATAAAAGAGCCGTTTTCTTCCGCTCCCTAGGAAAAGCCTCTGCAAGTTCTATACCAAATTCTGGATCATCTATCCCTAAGTCAATTAACCCTCTCGTCCAGGCATCTTTTCGATAATTCGGAGCGATTTCCTTCAGCTTGCCAAATTCCTCACCCTTATCCAGAAAATTGGCCCACAGTCCTTCAAAAGGATTGATCCCTATCATCTTCGTGAAATTATATGTATCATAGGAAGCATAGATTTCCCTTGCATGTTCCCTTACTTTGGCTTCCAACTCATTTGGATTAATATCATATTTCTCACTCGCCAGTTTACATGTTTTTTCAAAAGCATCTTTCACACTTTTTTCATCCCAGAGCAATGTATCATCCAAATCAAAAAATACTGCTTTAACCATTTTTACAGCTCCCCCACACCTATTTTTTCTTTCTAGCATACTACTGTAATTATAATTTAACAAAATTAATTAAAAATTAAGTGTTGCGCAAATTTAATTTATCCCTTATGATTAATAGAAATTTATAAACATAACTAAGGAGACAATTGATATGGAAGACCAAACTATTCGCGTACAACTGAGTGAAACAAAAAAACAAAAACCTAAATCAGATCAGCTTATTTTTGGAAAGACATTTACGGACCATATGTTTGTAATGGATTATTCTGATCCTTTAGGGTGGCATAATGCGAGCATTGTACCATATCAACCTCTAACGATCGAACCATCCGCTATGGTATTCCATTATGGTCAATCCGTTTTTGAAGGACTAAAGGCATTTCGCACAGAAGACGGAGAAATTCAATTATTCAGACCAACAAAAAACTTGGAGCGTTTAAATCATTCCAACGATCGCCTTGTAATTCCACCAATTGATGAAGAATTTGTATTAAAAGCAATTAAACAGCTGATAACCGTGGAAAAAGACTGGGTCCCTGATGCAGAAGGCACGTCCCTCTATATTCGCCCGTTTATCATTTCAACTGAACCATATATCGGTGTTGCACCAGCATGTCATTATAAATTAATTGTTATTTTATCACCTGTTGGGGCGTATTACAAAGAGGGAATCAACCCGGTAAAAATTGCCGTTGAAAATCATTACGTTCGTGCTGTTAAAGGTGGAACTGGCGAAGCAAAAACGGGTGGTAACTATGCATCAAGCCTAAAAGCACAGGAATTGGTTGGTAAAGAAGGCTTTGCTCAAGTTCTATGGCTGGACGGCGTAGAACAGAAATATATCGAAGAAGTAGGTAGTATGAACGTATTTTTCAAAATTGACGGGGAAGTTGTAACTCCAATGCTTAACGGCAGTATCCTTGCTGGAGTAACAAGAGACTCTGTAATCCGTCTTCTTAAACATTGGGATATACCTGTTTCCGAAAGAAGAATTTCCATGGAAGAATTACGCCAGGCACATCAGGACGGAAAACTTGAAGAAGCATTCGGTTCAGGTACAGCTGCCGTCATCTCTCCAATTGGTCAGTTGACATCGGAAGGCGAAGATATGATTGTCAACGAAGGAAAAACAGGAGAAATCTCCCAAAAAATATACGATACCATTACAGATATCCAATATGGCAAAATGGAAGATCCATTTAACTGGACCGTGAAAGTGGAAACAAAAAGTACTGTAAAAAATTAATTCACTATAGAAATCGCTGTCATGCGCCGTTCTTCTATAGTGGCTAAGCTTAAAAAGGCTACCTTTAAGGGGTTTTCCCTAAAAGGTAGCCTTTTTAGTTTGCCTAACTACTTGTTTCCGTTTGTCATACTTTCTTCGGCGATCTTAATCATTCGTTTGACCATTTCGCCACCCACCGAACCGTTTTCACGTGCAGTTGTGTCAGCTCCAAGTTCAACATTGAATTCACTTGCAATTTCTGCTTTCATCTTGTCTACTGCATTCCCAGCACCAGGCACTAACAATTGATTTCGATTGTTGTCAGCCATCCAGATCACTCCTCGGTGTATTGAACAGAAAAAGTCTGTTCCCACTTATCATCTGTAGTGTTAGTTATTTTATTCCTCCTTTAAAATTGGTCTAAACAAACAACCCGCCACATATATTAGACTTGCATGTTAATTTGAACAGATGTACATAAGGAGGAGAAACATTAAGTGGCAAACAGTATGCATCATATAGAAATAGACTTACCAATTTACAAAATATGGAGTTTTATTAGCGACATGAATAATTGGGCTGAACTTGTGCCAGGTTATGCCGATCATCGCATTCTTAATAAGACGGAATCCATTTGGAAAATACATGGCGATATTGGAGTTATGAACCGAACAGTAAGTTTGAACGTTCATATTACAGAATGGGTTGAACCATCGAATATCCATTTTCATCTTAGTGGGCTAAATGAAACGTGTATTGGAGAAGGATACTTTCGGGCAACAGCACTATCTGAAAAGAAAACCCAAGTAACCGGTAGTCTGAACGTTACTGTAAAAGGAATGATGGGACCAATGGTAAACCCAATATTAAAAACAGTAGTACCAAAGATTGGAAAAAATCTAACTGAAAAAGTAACCGTAAAAATTATGGAACACGAAAAGTTAAGATTAACGGTATAAGCCTATACATGGTTTTTTTATACGGGAATCCATATGTACATTTAAAAAGGATAGCTATTTACTCCTTTCCTGCTCAGTGATAAAGTATAAGATGCATCTTCACATGGAAAGGAAAAACAACATGAACAAAATAGTACGCAATAAATCAGTGTCCCAATATATGTATATCATTTTAGGGGCTACACTTGTTGGTTTATCCTACAATGTATTTTTCCTCCCCTCAAGACTTGCAGCAGGCGGCATTTCTGGGGTGAGCACCATATTGTTCGAACTATATGCATTAAGTCCTGCACTCATTCAATCCATGATTAACATACCCATATTTATTATTGGCTGGATTGCTTTAGGTAAAGATTTCAGTTTTAAATCCTTAGTAGGTACGTTTTGGGTTCCTTTTATCATCTTTCTTACAGCCGATATCCCTCTCACTGTCACAAATCCGTTTCTAGGGGCATTGTACGGCGGTATTTTGCTTGGGGTTGGACTTGGTATTGTTTATAAAGGAAACGGCTCTACTGGTGGTACAGCTGCCATTGCCCAGATTGTCAAAAAATTTACGGGTATATCCAGTGGCTATTCCCAATTTATCGTAGACGGAATCGTCGTTACGACTTCCATTATCGTCTTTAACCTAGAGCTCACTTTATTTGCCCTATTAGCAATTTATATCTCAGGAAAAGCGATTGACTTTGTACAATTACGGACTTCTGCAACAAAACTCATCTTAATCATTACAGAAGAAGAGGAAAAGATTCAGACCCTCATTCATGATGAAATCGACCGTGGACTTACAAAGGTCCGCTCTGTTGGTGGGTACTCCAATCTTAATAAAACGATGATCCTATGTGTCACTGAACAACCCGAAGCCGTCCAACTCAAGAAGATTTTGCAAAAAGAAGCACCAACATCTTTTGTCATATTCTTAAATGCGTCGGAGATTCTTGGTAGAGGATTTTCATTGGACAGATATTATGGACAAAAATTATAGCAATATAAACAAGCACGCCATAAAAGGCGTGCTTGTTTATTCTAAAATAAAATTATGTTAATGGGAATGATTTACGCTATGGGTGATATCTTCCAAAAACGTTTCAGACTTCGTATGATCATGCAACTCACAATAATATACGACCGTTTTAACCTTATGAGAAATATTACATGTGCGACTATACCTCATAAAGTTTTTCCAATATGTAACATCGTGTGAATCGGTTTGAAAAACATTTATATCGGTACCATACTCTTTCCAATCATGCTGCACATCGGTTGTTCCATAAAAATCATTTTCCACAACAGCTGCTTCTGCTTCCATTAGTTGCATAGATGCAAAAATTGCAAATGAAAGACTAATTATAAACTTTAGTTTCCTCAATCTCACCAGCCCAATCACGAAGTTAATGAAAAATCTTTACTTCCTTCCGTTAATATAGGTTAGTTTCCAGTAAAATATACCTTCCTATTCCATTCCCGGCCGCTGATCCATAAAATTTTGATAAGCAAAGCCTTTTACTTCCGCTTCTGAATAAGACTTAAGCAGTTCATTTATTAGGTTTTGATAGTTAGCTGCATTTTCCAAATGGTCGACAAAACTGCTTATCCCATCGAAATCCGAACCAAATCCAATGTGATTTACCGCTCCAAGTGAACAAAAATGATCAATATGTTTAATCAGATCTGGAATCGTCGCTTCTTCACGCTCGTAATTAATGAATGGTGGATTGTAAACAATATGAATCAGACCGTTTTTAGCAATCATACGCTTTATCTGGTCATCATATAAATTACGTGGATGATCACATACTGCCCGTGCATTGGAGTGGCTTGCTATTGGATATTGTGCAAGCTCCATGATATCCCAAAAACCATTTACTGTCGCATGTGCAACATCGGTGAATACCCCATATTCATTATTCAGTTTCACCACTTCTTTTCCAAGGAGCGTTAATCCCCCACCTCGTGGCTCCTCTGCACCATCCGCACATAGATTGGCATTGTTCCACGTTATACCAATAGATAGAACGCCCAGACGATATAATTGACGAAGCTTCATTAGATCATTACCGAATGCATCGGCACCTTCTAGCGTCAGTACAGCGCCAATTTCGCCGTCTCTCAGCGTGTCTAAATCCGACCATGACCGAATATGTCTCATTTCAGAATTCTTCCCTATGACCTCTGTATAAAACAAATCGACTTGTTCCAAAGCATGCTGCCATTTTTCTTCTGATGGAACATCTGGGTGAATGAAAATCGCAAAGAATTGTGCTTTGACATTTCCATGCTTTAAACGTTCTAGATTTGTGTCTAATTCCTTGGCATTCGAAAAATCTAATTGCTTTTGATCATGAAAATACTGCCCTCTTTTTGCAAGCTGCAGTTTTAAAAGTGCATCACAATGTGTATCAATTATTTTCATAAAGACCGCTCCCTTTTGTAACAGTTTACCATGCACGATAGAGCTTTTACTATCTTACAAAATTTCAACACTAAAAAGCGAAGAGAGGCTATCTCCCTTCGCTTAAAACGGATTCATTTACTTATTACCTACTCAACTTTCGCAGAGTGAAATGGATAAATAAGCAAGCCTTGGTAGAATTAGGAGGACTGGAGCTAAACTGCTCAAGTTAACTTTGGATTAACTATTAGCGCTGAACAGTCTTAATGCATCTATACGCAAGGACTTTTTCGTAATTTCTCTGTTTTTATCATCGTATTTTATATAAACTACGAAGTAACTGCTGGTTGGTTTCTATCCGTATGTAGAAACTTCGGCGACCGCTCTGGGAATTATACTTCGCTTTCCGTGGGCGGCTGGTGAGCCCTCCTCGTGCTTCGCACTCCGGGGTCTCACCGATGCCTTTCCTCCCACTGGAGTCTTCGTATATTTCCCAGAGCTGGTTTTAAGCTTACAAACGATTAACTGCATTAGTGATTGTTATAAAAATCTCATCACACAGCTTCACCAGTCCGGGTGAGCGGCGGGCGGTGACTCCTGCGGGAAAAGCACGTGTCCGAAGACCAGAAGAGCGGTTTTCTCTTCGGGGCTGAGGCCGTGCCCGCGGAAAGCATCCGCCCAGAGCGATCCCGGACGGCAGCAATAGCACATATGTTAGAATACCAACCAGAAGTTAGTTCGCATTTTATCTCAACTCTGCGATGATTAAGAGGCTATAAACAATACAAAAAAAGCCTTTTTTTATCAAAGTTAGCAAAGACTAGAGACATTCTAAATTTAATCCGGCTAACTGTTCGAACTTATTTTATTGGTGCGAAAGTTGAGTTACTTACTCTCACGCTGCCTTAATTCAATCCGGCGAATTTTCCCTGATGATGTTTTTGGCAGTTCATCGATAAATTCAATTTTCCGCGGATATTTATACGGCGCAGTTAATTGCTTAGCATGGTTTTGCAATTCTTTTACCAAACCTGGATCACTGGCATCGACATTTTCCTGAAGGATGATATATGCTTTAACGACATTCCCACGAACTTCGTCAGGACTTGCAATAACAGCACATTCTTTTACGGCAGGATGTTTCACTAGCGCATCTTCCACTTCAAACGGTCCAATGGTATATCCGGAGCTAACGATAATGTCGTCATTTCTCCCTTCAAACCAGAAATAGCCTTCCTCATCCATTGATGCCTGATCACCTGTGATATAGAAGTTACCTCTTTGCGATTTCTTCGTACGCTCTGGGTCTTTATAATATCCTTTGAATAATGCAGGTGTATCAAGCGGAATGGCAATATCGCCCACTTCTCCTACAGCAACTGGATTACAAGCTTCATCAATCAATTGGACATTATTACCTGGCGTTGGTTTTCCCATGGAACCGGGTTTTACTTTCATGCCTTTTAAAAATCCGAGTAGTAATGTATTTTCTGTTTGTCCATAGCCATCCCTAACCGTAACACCAAAATGTTTTTCGAATTTATCAATCACTTCACGGTTCAATGGCTCTCCTGCAGAGACCGCACTATGTAATGCTGGTATACGGTAGTCTGATAGATTATCAAGCTTGGCCATGAGACGATATTCGGTCGGTGTACAACAAAAAACATTTACTTCATTTTGCTCCAACAAACTCAAGTATTTTTTCGGTTCGAATCTGCCATTATAAACAAAGCCAGTTGCACCTGAACCGAGTACAGAAAGAAATGGACTCCATACCCATTTTTGCCAGCCCGGAGCAGCAGTTGCCCAGACGGTATCCCCTTCACGAATACTCAACCAGTTGGATGGTGCTGTTTGCATGTGCGCATATCCCCATCCATGCGTGTGCATAACGGCTTTTGGATTACCTGTTGTACCTGATGTATAAGGTAAAAATGCAATGTCATCACGCGTAGTGGATGCAATCTCCAGTTGATCGGATGCAGCGTGTTTTAAATCATCAAGCAGGTTCCAGCCATCCACTTTGTTACCAACCGTAAATTTCACCAAGTCATCGTACTCCTTGACGCCATTAAATTCATCCGTGTAGTCCGCATAGCTGACAACTCCACGAACCTCCCCATGTGTAATTCGATACTGCAGATCTTTCGTACGGAACATTTCCGAGCTTGGAATAATGACAATTCCTGTTTTTAAGGCAGCTAAATATATTTCATAGGTTTCAATAACTCGTGGCATCATAACGAGTAATTTATCTCCACGTTTCAGTCCTTTTTGCCTAAAAAGATTGCCAATTTTATTTGCGTTCTTTATAAGAATTTCATATGTAACTTCTTTTCTATTTCCGGATTCATCTTCCCAAATAACCGCTTTACGATTAACATCATGTGCATATTTTTCAATTTCGAATACGATATTATAATTTTCTGGAGCAATTAAATCTTCCCTTTTCACTTAAATCACCCTCCTGTTTTAGTACCTGATACTAACTTCTTATCATTATATCAGATATTAATTATTTTTTCACGTGTTATCTGGCAGTAAATCCCTTAACGAAATGAGTTTTATTTGAAAGATTTCGTTCGTTGATATATCGTTACTATGGTATGATAGTTACAAATAAGGGGGAATTTTTAATGAATACAAATCAATTCCAAATTCATTTAGATAAGAAAAACCTTACACTTACCGCTGAACAGCTTGTCTTCTATAAACAAAGTAAAGTTTTAGAAGCAACAGATAAAAATGCCAATTACTACTATCTGATCTTTTATAAAAATGATTTTATCAATGGAGCAAAGAGAAAACAAATCAAAATAAATTCCCACATTCATCATGCATTTACAAAAGGTATCCACTTCAAAGGATCTCACCCGATAACCTCACTATTATTGCAAAACCAGAAATCTTTTCAGCTAATTTCATTCAACCAGCTCTATAAAAACATTCAAAAGTCCTATCCAAAATTAGAAACTGCATTGGTTATCTCCTACTTCGATTCATTTACCAAAACAGGTTCCGTCGAAAAACTATTTAAGCGTACCTATTACGAATATCGCAGAAATGGCCAAAATCTGAATGCTTATCAGCTTTTAAAAACCTACAACAATGTCGGTCGCGAAAGTAAATTTGCTCATGATATGATGCATGATATGCAGCTTAGTCAGTATGGCACCTTGTACCAAAACATGAAAGATGTGTATAAAAAAGACCCGATTAATTTTGAATCTGCTTCCTTTGATGATTTATTTAAGAAAAAGGAATCGACGGAACTCCTTCTCCAGTTATATAAAGAACAGAATCGCCCCCTCGATGAACTGGCTGTACGAACAACGATGCTCAGGTATAATTTCAGCAAATCCAATTTTGAAGCTATCCTCACAATGCTCACTGATTTATCCGAGAAAGCGAAAATTCTCTATTTACAAGAACTAAAACAAACCCCTGCAGTTAAGGAGGAACTAATGAATGTCATTATGGCTTCCGACAATGCAAATGACGTATCTGATTTCCTAATGTCCACGAAACTAATGCCACCCGATAATCAGATAGAGAATATTATTCAAAATTTTGAACAGGCGGATGCCACCGTATTATCCACCTATTTTAAGAAATCAAACAAAAGATTACTGAAGCTATCCAAGGACGATGCACATAAAATGGAAAAACTGATAAAACCATTTGTATCTGCCTTTTTAGAAGATTACCGCTTAAGTGACATTCTGGATTGGCTCGAACCCTTCCGTGAAGCAGGGCATCAATTGCCTATCGAACGGAAGCTATTAAAAATGAAAAAATTGACGGAGGACCCCGACCAACAATTTGCACTTGGCGAATTGTATATTCAGTTTCGTCAATTAGAAAAATCAATCGACTGTTTCAAATGGGAAATGGAATTGCACCCGGAAGATCTAAAGCCTGTTACGTATTTATCAAAAATCTATCAGGAACTTGGAGATAAAGAAGAAGCAGCAGCATATCAACAATTACTAATACAAATGAACAGATAAGAAACAAACCTCTTTCATCGATCGCAAATTCTGTATCTCTTTTAGCTGGGACGAATCTTTTAGGGAAACAGCTTTATTTTTATCAAGGAGATATAATCAGAAAAAGCCGTTCGCAGTCTTGAGAAACTTCCTCAGGGTACGAACGGCTTTTTCATATATAATGATTAACCTATTTCTGTTTCCATTTGTTCTTTTGGTAATACTTCGTTCATGCTACCTGTACGATATCCTTTTAAATCAACAGATACATAATCAAATCCGAGTGAAACGAGTTTCATTTGTATTTGTTCACGTTTTTCTATAAAGTCTGCAATCTTATCCTCTGTAACTTCGATTCTTGCCACATTTTCATGATAGCGTACACGAACCATTTCAAATCCAAGTTTAATTAAGAATAGCTCTGCTTCGTTTACTTGACTGACTTTTTCACGATCAATTTTTGTACCATAAGGAAATCTGGATGCTAAGCTGCATGATGCAGGTTTATTCCATACAGGTACTTCAAGTTGTTTGGACAACTCACGAATCTCTTGTTTATACAGGCCTGCTTCCTGCAAGACACTGCGTGCGCCTTCTTCTGTTCTTGCTTTTAATCCTGGACGGAAATCATCCATATCATCCATAATCATGCCATCAAGTACATAGTGATAGCCCATTTCTTCTGCTATGTTGTTCAAGCGAGAATAAAGCATTTTTTTACTGTGGTACCAACTTTCCGGTGTATTTGCTGCAATTGCCGGATTTTCCAATTCTTTCATTTCGGTTTTCAGTACACGAACTCCCATGTTTTCTGCCAGTTTAACGGCACCATCAAACTCTTCCCTGCGGAAAAGTTCAGAAGCAACTACGACTGCAAGTACATCATCCCCTAATTCCTGCTGTGCACGCTTCAATAAGAAAGAACTGTCCACACCGCCGGAGAAAGCTATTAAAACACGTCCCATTCCAGATAGAATCTCACCAAGCTGCTCGTTTTTTTCGTTAAGTGTTTTATTCATATCAAGTCTCCTCACTTTATAGTTATATATTCATTCATTTCAGATACAATGTCTAACGAATTCATTTCGTACTCACATACCTTAATTTAAGGTTACTGTTCAAACAAATAACTGTCAATAATATAACCTCTTTTTAATAATTTTTTTTAAAGAGTTGACAAATTATAAGATTCGTACATAATATAATTTATACTATTCCAAGTTAAAAACTTGGTTTAAAAAAATCATGAAGAATGAAGTATTAAAACTGGATCAATTAACAACAGCTTAAAACACGTATTTTATATAGGAAATAAAAGGGGGTGAATTCATTGTTTCTTGAAATGGATAACGTAGGGAAATATTTCAATAATGAGGAAAAGCAAACGACATTTGAAGTTTTTTCCAAGATTAATATAACCGTACCGGAAAATCAATTTGTTTCCATTCTTGGTCCTTCGGGATGTGGTAAATCTACACTATTATCGATGGTTGCTGGTCTTGAGAATACTTCAGAAGGAAAAATTATGCTTGAAGGGAAAGAAGTAAAACAGCCGGGACCCGATCGTGGCATGGTTTTCCAGCAGCCTTCCCTGTTCCCTTGGCTCAATGTACGTGATAATGTTACTTTTCCATTAAAAGGGAAAAGAAGCCAGACGGAAGCAGAAAAAATAGCGGATCACTTTTTAAAAATGGTTCAACTAAGCAGATTTAAAGAGAATTATATTTTTGAGTTATCCGGTGGAATGCAGCAGCGTGTCGCAATTGCGCGTGCGCTCGCTATGGACCCAAAGATATTACTGATGGATGAACCTTTTGGTGCACTTGATGAACAAACCCGTCACATTATGCACGATGAATTGATGAAAATTTGGCAGGAAACGAGAAAGACAATCTTGTTCGTTACGCACAGTATCCAGGAAGCAATCAAGTTATCAGATCGCATCATTGTTATGGGTACTCGACCTGGACGTATCATTGCCGATATCCCAGTTGACATCCAACGACCACGAAAACGTGGAGTGGCAGAAGCTATTGAGCTGGAAGAAAGAATTATGGGTTTACTTGAAGGTGAAATAAATAAAGTCTTAAAGGAAGAATTAGCCAATGAAATGGAATCTACTCATTAAACGAATCGTTTTTCTAATCGCTATCATCGGACTATGGCAGTTGATTTATTCTTTAAATATATTTGCAGATATCATCTTTCCATCGCCAATTAAAGTGTTCGGTGCTTTGTACGAAGGATTTGCAGAAGGAGATTTCTTCGTTGCACTAGGAGCAAGCTTCAGGCATCTGTTTAGCGGGCTTTTTCTCGCAATTCTGATTGGAACACTAATCGGAGTTATTCTCGGGAAATCCAAGCAGGCAGATGAAACAGCAGGAATGTATTTAATTGCCTTACAAAGTATTCCAAGCATTGTATGGGTACCACTCGCAATCATGATTTTTGGTTTTTCAGAACTTGCTGTCGTATCAGTAATTGTTTTAGGCGGAACATTCGTCATGGCGTTGAATGTTAGATCGGCAATTCACAATGTCCCACCACATTTCGTACGCGCTGCAAGAACGATGGGTGTGAAAGGATTCGGATTATTTTTCAGGGTGGAAATACCTGCAAGTATTCCTTATTTCATGTCCGGACTCCGCCTTGCATGGGCCTTCAGTTGGCGAGCATTAATGGCTGGGGAATTACTCAGTAACGGCCCGGGTCTCGGATATACGTTAAGCTATGCACAAGATTATGCTCGAATGGATCAAGTGATTGCAATTATTATCATTATTGGGGTTATAGGAGCTATTGTCGATAATCTCGTATTCTCAAAACTGGAAAAAACCGTTATGAAACGCTGGGGACTATAGGTGCCTGTCACTCCCCAAATTTTGTGGAAATATGTCGAAAAAAATTAGATTGAGGAAAGGATGCGAAACCATGAAAAAATCTTTATTATTTACCATGTTTATTGCTTTCGTTTTGTTACTTGCAGCTTGTGGAGGATCGGATGATGGAGCTTCTACAGATGGTACACCGGAGGAGATTACAATCGGATATTTCCCAAACATTAACCACGTTGCCGGGATGGTTGCAGAGGAGAAAGATTTATACGCTCAAAACTTTCCAGACGGAACAACCGTGAATTATCAGTATTTCCCTGATGGATCATCTTTTATGACTGCACTTGCAGCAGGAGAAATTGAAGGTGGCCTTGTTGGTCCAGGACCAGCAATGAATCATTACACGAGTGGGTCTGAGATTAATGTAGTTGCCGGGGGATCGACTGGTGGCACAGTAATTATGACAAGAACGGATTCAGGTATTGAAACACCGGAAGATTTAGCTGGGAAGACGTTTATCTCCCCAAGAGTTGGTTGTACACATGATGTGCAATTTGAGACACAGATGAGCGAGGAATACAATCTTACTTCCGATCGTACTGGTGGGGAAATGAAGCATGTAACTGGTGAACCAGCTACGTATCACAGTATGTTCGTTTCAGGAAAAGTGGATGCAGCAACGGTTCCTGAACCATGGGCTTCTGTAATTGAAGAGGAAGGAAGCGGAGAAGTTCTTATCGATACTCCTGAAGTTGCTTATGGAGAAACTTTACCAGCTGCCGTTTTCGTTACATCTCAGAATCTAATTGATAACAATCCTGAGCTCGTACAAAAAATTGTGGATGGACATAAGCAAGCAACCGATTTTATTAAGCAAAACCCAGAAGAATCGAAAACAATAGCAAGCGAAAAAATAGAAGAAATAACTGGTCAAGGTCTTTCGGCATCTGTCATCGATCGTGCATGGGAACGTATAGATTTCACTTATGAAGTTGACAGTAAAGTTTTACAGGAATTTGCCGACTCATCTTTTGAACTGGAATTCTTAAAAGACAAACCGGATCTTAGCAATTTAGTTGACTCAAGCTTTATCGAAAGTAAAGTAGCAGACGCAAGCGCTAGCAACTAAAACAAAATACTTTGATTACAAGAGCTGTGAATGAACGATCTCATTCACAGCTCTTTTCTGTTTTTCTATAAAACTGGTGTAGTACATAACAAATTTGGTAATATAAAGAACAAGGAGCGTGTTTGTCTTGGCAGAATTCAATGAACAAGATTTTGAAGAAGCATACGAAGAGGAAACAAACAAAGTCAATGCACAATTAGATGAAGAAATCCTATTTGCCATGATTGGCGATGTGAATACAGGTAAATCTTCCACCATTAACCAAATCATCGGCGAAGAGGTCGCCGTGGTTGGAGCAAAACCGGGAGAAACAACTGGAATTGATAGCTATATATATCGGGATAAAATTATCTTCGCAGATACACCGGGACTTGATGATATTAACAATCGAAATTCCCAAGAAACGATGAATTTTTATAAACATGCGGATGTCATTTTATTCTTCTTGAATGCGGCGGGTACCGTATTATCAGAAGGAGAAAAAAAGTCATTTGAGATTATTTCCAAAGAAAATAAAAATATCCTATTTGTCTTAAATAAGATTGATGCTGCAGATGATATCCCTGGCCTAGTCAGTTACGTTAAACAAAATACGAATAACAGCTACAAAGTCGTTCCAATCTCATCCCGAACTGGAGAAAATATTGATAAACTAAGAAACGAAATTTTGGACATACTCAAAAAAAAACATAAAGAAATCCAATTTGCCAGGCTCGTGAAGGAAAAGTCTTCCATAGCCAATAAGTGGATCTTAGGAGCAACTGGATCGGCAACAGCAGTAGGAGCTGTACCGATACCAGGATCTGACTTTGTTCCACTGACAGGGATTCAAGTTGGGTTGATGGTCAAATTGGCAGCTTTATATGAAAAGCCCCTTTCCAAGGAAAGAGCAAGGGAATTAGCGATTGCCACCATTACAGGCAATATAGGTAAAACGCTGTTCCGCCAGGTCATCAAATTTATTCCAGGCGCAGGTTCCGTTGTAGGTGGAAGTATTGCAGGCGGTATGACAATGGCACTTGGTTACGCAATTAAATATGCTTATGAAAATAACATTGAGTTAGACGCCAATTCACTAAAATCTCTGTATGAATATTTCCGCAATAAAGACACAAAAGAACAAGTATAACTGCTCAGTAAAACCGAACAGTGCCTGTCACTTCCCGAATTTTGTCGAATGAAAAGGAGCTTGGATTTCCAAGCTCCTTTTTTTCATTATCACAGGTCGAGTCAGCTTACAAATTCCGTTTCGACAGGTCCTTGCCGTCATATGTGAACACAGTCTCTTTGTCCTCTATCGTCGTTTCCATATGGACCGTTCTGCCCCAGAGCTGATGGATATAAGGTAAAACATGCTCCAAATAACGAATATCCAATTCAATCCCTTCATAACCATGAACAAGATACAGTTCTCCGTTGCGCATGTAATCACCATTTTCAACGACGATATATGGAAAACCACCATTTACGCGCATGGAAATGAGCTGGTCCCTCACCTGTTCATAATCCTTCTCAGAAATCCGGTAATCCCTACCCTTTTTCTCAAACAAGTACAAGTCTTCCTTCTGTACAAGTTCCTTTGTCAAATAGTTCCGTATAAACGAAATATCTGATTCAATTTCCCGCACTTCAAAAATCTTCTCTCTGCCAGAGTTCGGTTTATAACCTAACAATTGCATCTCTTCTGTCGGATTATTGTAGCGTTCCTCTATATCTTCAAAGATTTTTAACCCTAAATAATATGGATTAATCGACGTTTTTGATGGTTGGACTACACCTGCGTTTAATTTGGAAAACTCGATTGTATCATTTGTACTTAAATCCATTTCGCGCAATATCCGCTGATGCCAATAGGATGCCCAGCCTTCATTCATAATTTTTGTCTCCAACTGCGGCCAAAAGTATTGCATTTCCTCACGCATCATCGTTAAAATATCACGTTGCCAATCCTCCAATTCCCGACTGTGCTCTTCAATAAATAATAATATGTCTTTTTCAGGCCTTGGTGGCAGTTTTTTCGTTTTTTTCCTCGTCGTAGGCTTTTCGTCTGTAGCCTTATCATCCAAGCTCCATAAGTCATCATACTTTGTTCTAGCTTTAGGTTGAACCGTTTCTTCCTCTTCATCTTTCGCATCAACAGGCAATTTGGAACGGACAATTGAAGGGTCAATATGTTCTTGAATGGAAAGGATTGCATCCAAAAAACTTTCCACTTCTTCTTTTCCATACTTCATCTCATAGTCAGCAATACGCTCAGCAGTTGCTGTCATGCTTTCCACCATATCCCTTCTCGTATTGGAGAAACGGACATTGTTTTTGAAAAAATCACAGTGAGCTAGCACATGAGCAATAATCAGTTTGTTCTGTATCAGACTATTTGTGTCGAGTAAAAATGCATAACAAGGATCTGAGTTTATGACAAGCTCGTAGATTTGACTAAGTCCTAGATCATATTGCAGTTTCATCTTATGAAATTGCTTACCAAAGCTCCAATGCGTAAATCTTGTTGGCATACCATATGCCCCAAATGTATAGATAATATCTGCCGGACAGATTTCATAGCGCATCGGATAGAAATCCAACCCGAATCCGGATGCGATTTCCGTTATTTCGTCTATTGCACGACTCAGTTCATTTGTTTGTTCCACATTCATCCCTCCAGAAGTGCTTTATACAGTTTATGATTGGTACAGGAAATAATGTCCTAGAATATTGGATAAGGTGTATGAAGCGGAAAATCAGGGTAATCTAAGAGAAGGAGGGATTCATATGGGACAGCAGTATTTACCAATAGAAGAATTTAATGAAAAGCTTAAATCATGGGCCGGAAAAAAAATTAAAATTACAAAAAGGGAACTTAATGATTTAGATGAAACCGTAATGAAATTGAATTCAGTCTCTTATTCCAACAACACACATAGAGTTGATGATTATGTGCCGGAGCATTCCCTGCTTTTAAGTGGGGAAGGGGAAATTGAAAATGAAGGAAATCAAATGGAACCACTCCCGGCTCCTCTTTATGAAATACCATTGGATGATGCATCGGAATACAAGTTTGATGGCACCCTATTTTCACTCAGTACGGAGCGTGCAGCATATAAAATTGAAGAGGAATAACAAAAAATCCCTGCGAAAGGGATTTTTTTCTTTTATACCATGGCTTTTCTAGAAGATTTTTGTTATTTCACAAAATCTATAAACTACGAAGTAACTGCTATCCCGCCGTCCGGGATCGCTGCGGGCGGATGCTTTCCGCGGGCACGGCCTCAGCCCCGAAGAGAAAACCACTCTTCTGGACTTCGGACACGTGCTATTCCTGCAGGAGTCACCGCCCTTCGCTCACCCGGACTGGTGAGGCTGTATGTTGCAATTAGCTACACAAGTAAAGTAATTATTAGCAACCTTCTAGCCAGCTCTGGGAAATATACGGAGATTCCAACGGGAAGAGAGGCATAGGTGAGACACTGAAATGCGTTAGCATGAAGGGGCTCACCAGCCGCCCACGGAAAGCGAAGTATATTTCCCAGAGCGGGTCGCCGAAGTTACTTATCCTAGTTCGCATTTCACCTCAACTCTGCACTGATCAAAAAACAACAATCATCACGAGAATAGCCTATACCATCGTTTTATCCTTATGAAAGAAACTTTTCATTGCGTGGTACACATCGCCTTTTTCTTTTAGAACATAGTGGCGGAATTTTGGATCATCAATTTTTTTATAGGCATTCATCAATGTCGAGTAACGGTTGTATCCATTAACTTCTCCATAACCGAACATATTGGAGTAATCCATAATTTCATTTACCAATTCGATACACTTGGCATTATCGGATGAAATATTTTCTCCGTCTGAGAAATGGAACGGATATATATTATAGCGTGTCGGGCTAAACTTATCATTAATAACTTCCAAGGCTTTGATATAAGCAGAAGAACATATCGTACCTCCACTTTCCCCTTTGGAGAAAAACGCTTCTTCTGTTACTACTTTCGCTTCTGTATGGTGGGCAATAAATTCAAATTCGACGGTTTCGTATTTGGTGCGCAAAAAGCGATTCATCCAGAAGAAAAAGCTTCGTGCCATATACTTTTCGAATGTCCCCATGGATGCACTCGTATCCATCATCGCAATAACTACTGCTTTTGACTCCCGCTTAATTACTTCATTCCACGTTTTAAAACGTAAATCATCATTATGGATAGGCGTAATTGCTGCATTGCCGTCGCGAGCATTTCTTTTTAGTGCTGTCAAAATGGTTCTCTTTTTATCAACGTTACCCATTAATCCTTTTTTACGGACATCATTGAATTCAACTTTCTCTGTTGTAATTTCGGCTGGTTCTTTTCTTTTTAAGTTCGGTAACTCCAACTCACTAAATAGCGCTTCTTCAATCTCAGCAATGGAAACCTCTGATTCGTAATAGTCATTACCCGGTTTATCCCCTGCCTTCTTACCATTACCAGATCCATTCTGACCTTGCCCCTGTGGTCCAGCATTCGGATCACGTGCGATAACGTCCCCGACTTCAGAATCACCGTTTCCTTGGCCGACATGCTTTGATTTCTCGTAATTATAACGAATTTTATATTCATCCAAGGAACGAATCGGAATTTTTATGACATCGCGTCCATTGGACATGATAATATTTTCTTCACTGATTAAGTCCGGCAAGTTATTTTTAATTGCATCCTTAACTTTATCGGTGTGGCGTTGCTGATCTTGATGACCTTTTCTGTGGAGAGACCAGTTTTCCTGGGAGACAACGAAATTTTTATCTTGTTTTTCCTGCATTTCTATCCTCTCCTATTATTTAAATTTTCTTTCTCTTTAACTCAGGTATATACTTTCTTTATACTATGCACATGCAAACAAGTTATTTCCAAAAAAGAATGATTCCTATGAAAAAAAGGACTAACTTGGTCGTTAGTCCCGATTTTTTCATCAGCGATTTAATAGGCTACCGACATAGCGTAGCAAATCATTTGCTGAGACAGAATTGTATCCATGTTCATCTATTAAACGAGCAATTACTTCATTTACTTTTTTCAATTGTGATTCATCCGGTGTCTTGGAAGATGTCGTAATCTTCACGACGTCCTTCAGATCTGCAAAAAGTTTCTTTTGGATTGCCTCCCGCAGACGTTCATGCGAATTATAATCGAAGCGCTTCCCTTTCCTTGCATAGGCGGAAAGACGAATAAGTATTTCCTCACGAAATGCTTTTTTTGCATTTTCCGAGATACCGATTTGCTCCTCAATGGAACGCATCAGCTTTTCATCCGGATTCATTTCTTCACCAGTAAGTGGGTCTCTTAATTTGTTCTTATTGCAATATGCCTCGACATTATCAAGATAGTTATCCATCAATGTTTTAGCCGATTCCTCATACGAATAGACAAATGCTTTTTGAACTTCCTTCTTCGCAATTTCATCATATTCCCTTCTAGCAACGGCAATATAATTCATATATTTATCCAAATCTTCCTTGGAGATGGATGGATGCTGGCCCAGTCCATCTTTTAATGAGCGTAATACATCAAGCGCATTGATTGACGGTACTTCCTTACGAATAATCGTAGAAGATATACGGTTAATGACATAACGGGGGTCAATTCCCTCCATACCTTCATCTTGGAATTCTTTTTTCAATTCCTCTGCATCTATCTGGTTAAAACCTTCTACACTTTCTCCGTCATACAGTCGCATTTTCTTAATGGGATCGATGCCTTGTTTCTTGGATTCCTTCAGTCTTGTCAAAATCGAAAATATAGCAGCTGCTCGTAAAGCATGTGGTGCCACATGGACATTTGCAATATCACTTTCATTAATCATTTTCTCATAGATCCGTTCTTCCTGACTCACCCGAAGATTATAAGGTATTGGCATAACAATCATACGGGAATGAAGCGCTTCATTTTTCTTATTCGCAATAAAAGAGCGGTATTCGGATTCGTTCGTATGTGCAACGATTAGTTCATCAGCAGAAATAAGTGCAAACCTTCCCGCCTTGAAATTCCCTTCCTGTGTCAATGATAATAAATGCCAGAGAAATTTCTCATCACTTTTTAAAATTTCCTGAAACTCCATCATCCCGCGATTTGCCTTATTTAGTTCTCCATCAAAACGATAGGCTCTTGGATCTGATTCCGACCCATATTCAGCAATGGTTGAAAAATCAATACTACCTGTTAAATCGGCGATATCCTGTGATTTCGGATCAGAAGGACTGAATGTTCCGATACCAACACGCTTATCTTCCGAGAAAAAGATTCTTTCCACTCTGACATCTTCAATTCGACCACCATACTCCTGTTCCAGCCTCATTGTATTCAACGGGGAAAGACTTCCTTCGATACGTATTCCATACTCTTCGGCAAAATCATCACGTAAATGCTGGGGAATTAAATGAAGCGGATCTTCATGCATCGGACAACCTTTAATAGCATAGACTGCTCCATTATCTGTACGCGTATATTGTTCCATACCTCGTTTCAACATGCTTACAATTGTAGATTTACCACCGCTGACAGGTCCCATCAATAATAAGATACGCTTGCGGACATCCAATCTTTTTGCTGCTGGATGAAAATACTCCTCAACCAATCGCTCAATTGCTGTCTCCAACCCGAAGATACCTTCTCCAAAGAATTGGAACATCTTTTGGCCATCTCTTTCCGCTACACCAGAATCTTTTATCATATTATATACACGAGAATGAGCAGTTTGAGCAACTTCAGGCCGTTCTCTAACTATTTCCAAGTATTCAGCAAAGGTACCTTCCCACATCAGGCGCTTTTCTTCTTCCCTATAGTTTCTCACCTTGTTTAAAATACTCATAATTACTCCCTCCATCTATTGCAGCGGTTTATTTATCCTATGCACGGACATCTAGTTTCATGCTATGACGAATCAGTTTGTATGTGGAAGACGTATAAAATGAATAAATAGTTAGTATTACCCGGGAAATAATTTCTGTTATTTTGTCTGTTTTTGTGATAATTAGACAGTGAACAACGCCTTATGTTCTCAGACAGATCCCTTAATTAATCCATAAGCACGAACGATTTCTTGATCTGTATACATATATTTTTGTTCATTATCCTCCAAATACTTTCCTGCTTTTTGTAAATCGTGAATTCCTTTTTTCATATACGATTTGTAGTGCTTATTAATAGAATGAATCTGTTCTGCAAACTTTTCATCTGTTCCAGGTGTCACAGTCTCCTTATACAAGTCAATTATAATTTCCCCTTCTCGTTTCGGGAAAAATTCATGTGGATCTGTACTGTCAAAAATACATAAATCAAGCTCACGAACGAGAACCATATCCAGGCTATTTGGATCAAAGCTGCAATGATATAATTCCACATCGAAACCATGCTGTTCACATGCCTTTGCAACTTTTTTCATGAACGTTGATTTCCCAGTTCCAGCACGACCTTTAATAAAATATACATTCGTAATGTTTTCAATTAGATGTGGAACTTCATTGACGATACCATCTGCTGTATTTGTTCCGAAGAATCGGTGGTATACATGTGCTTGTCTGTCTTGTATCTTCTGATTTTGTAACAGTTCCTTTATCAAATCATTCGTCAATTGGTCCGCACGCTCGAAGTTCATTTCATTTATATAGATTGCTTCAAGTTGATCATGAATTTTAAGACCAATCGCAAAATTTTTATGTGCCTGTGCCACGATGGAGTTACATTTCTCCATGTTCCTCGTATCATCTTCAGTCGTTCCCCTACGTTTCCCAATCATGGTACGTAAATCAATATCAATCGTATGGTTTAGCTCTTTGAAGGCAACTCTATCTGAAAGGATAGCTAATGATTTTTCCCGAATGATAACACCATCCAAATAGTTGAGACCGTATGAACTTTTTAAGATTTCTAACTTATATTTCGAGGTATAGCCCTTGAGAACCTGTTTGATTACATTTGTTTTGATCGTTTCTGAGGGATGTTTTAACACGATAATTCGGTTTAACCCTTCTATATTTGAGGGTAAGTAATTAAGAAGGCCTTCAGCCGTGTTCCCGCTTACATAGTAACTTTGGTTGGACAAATCGACACTTCCTTTTCGTTAATTTTTTAGCAGATAGGAAAGCATCAAACTTTCCTATCTGCATAAGTGCAACTAAAGCACTTGCTCAACCTAATAGCGAATACTAATTTTTCTAATATTTTATGTAAAGCCCAAATTTATGTGAATGCTATAAAACCGTTCACACATAGCTTTTCCCATAGCTATGATATACTTCTACTAAATCTAAACAGAAACTGGTGATCGTAATGATAAAGAGCTACTACGCAATTATTGATATCGGATCCAATACGATGCGGTTAGTCATTTATTCTCAAGAGAAATCCGGTCGACTGCATGAAGTAGAAAATGTAAAAGCAGTTGCTCGTCTGCGAAACTATCTTAATGAAGAAGGCGTATTGAATGACGAAGGAATTACAAAACTGACTGCAACACTGAAAAGCTTTAAAAATGTAACTGAAACATATGAATTGGACAACTTCACTGTAATTGCTACTGCAACGATTCGCCAAGCACGTAATAATGAAGATATTAAGCAAATTGTCCAAAAAGAAATTGGCTGGGAGATGCGGATTCTGTCCGAGAAAGAAGAAGCATTTTACGGCTATTTATCTGTCGTCAATTCTACTTCGATTACGGAAGGAATTACGATCGATATAGGCGGGGGCAGTACAGAAGTAACTTACTTTAAGGATCGTATTCTAAAGCATTATCATAGTTTTCCTTTTGGGGCATTAACATTAAAAGATTTCTTTCATAATAACGATTCAAATGAAAAGAACATCATGAAGCTACGTGGATATTTACAAGAGCAGTTCGCCACACTCGACTGGCTACAAGTTAAAGGTGTACCCCTCATCGGTATCGGAGGCAGTGCACGAAACATTGCTCAGATTGATCAAAACAGAAAAGCCTATCCTCTAGCAGGACTTCACCAATACCAAATGGATGATAGTGATATCGCTAATATTACTGCCTTTCTTGCATCCTTGGATAAGGTTGGTTTGGAAAAAGTAGAAGGACTTTCTAAAGACCGGGCTGATACCATTTTACCTGCTTCCTGTGTTTTCCTTAGTCTGTACGAAGCCATTGAGGCAGAAGGTTTTATATTGAGTAGAAAAGGACTTCGTGACGGTGTTTTCTACGAATATTTATCACCAAATACGAAAACGAATCTTTATCCGAACGTGTTGGAGGATAGCATTGTAGAGTTAATCTATGAATACAAATTGGATATTCATCAAATTCAGCACATCCAATATCTAACTGAAAAACTATTGAAAGGACTCTTGTCCAAAGGCATTGGTTCATTAACAAAAGAAGATTGGATACATGTGGAACGGGCCTGTTATGTGTATAACCTCGGTGAATACATTGATGCTGAATCCAGTCCTCAGCACACCTTCTATTTGCTTGCAAATCGAACCATCGATGGACTGATGCATATTGATCGTCTAAAATTGGCACTGATTGCATCTTATAAGAACAAAACGGTTTTCAAACAATTTATCGGTCCGTTTAAACACTGGTTCTTGAAAAAAGAGCGAAAAAAATTAGAATTACTTGGATCATTACTGAAATTTACTTATTGCCTGGATGCAACGAAAAGACAGGTAATTAATTACTTCGATATGGAAATTGGAAGTGAAGTCATTACATTGACGATTTATTGTAATAAGGATTACAAACCGGAACAGTACCAGTCCGAAAAACAGAAAAAGCATTTGGAAAAAAATATCGGAAAAAATATTGAATTGATATTTTTGTCTAGTGAAAATGAATGATTGCGTTAATATCCTATCCTTTGATTATGGAAAACTTAATAAAAACTTATCATTTCTATAGTAGTAATTACGATATAATTATGATAGTAAGGGTCAAAAAGTAGCCTCTGAACGTATGCAATTTATACGTAATAAAAGGGAAAACATATCGTCAGAAACTCGATGTGTCATTGCACTAATTTTTGAACAACCTCTGGTAGAGACTTAATTAAGGGTGATTATTGTGATAACAACTAACAAATTAATCGATTTGGATAATCCTATGTACTACAACAATCGAGAACTCAGCTGGCTTGCGTTTAATAAGAGAGTTCTCGATGAAGCTTTTGATACAAGAAATCCACTATTAGAGCGATTTAAATTTGTCGCCATTTTCTCATCAAATCTTGACGAGTTTTTTATGGTGCGTGTTGCTGGACTGAAAGATCAGGTAAAAGCTGGATTCAAAAAGCCGGAAAATAAAGCCGGACTGACACCGAAGCAGCAATTGGATAAAATCTCTAAAGAAAACCATTTACTCGTTAAAGATCAATATACGGTTTACCGTCGTCTTCTATCCGAACTTGCGGAAGAAAATACTTCGGTTATTACGGCAGAAAATCTAACCGCCGAACAGAACGCAGGGCTAGAAGAGTATTTTGATGAACATATATTCCCTGTCTTAACACCGATGGCCATTGATGCCTATCATCCATTTCCGATCCTTTCCAACAAGTCGATTAATATCGCAGTCGAATTGGAAGACATGTATGACAGAGAACATAAAACAACCAAAAATGCAATTGTACAACTCCCTGCATTGCTTGACCGATATACAAGAGTACCTGGTACAAATAAATATATTTTACTAGAAGATATTATTTCGCACTATATTCATAAATTATTTAAAGGATATCATGTCCGTTCCATCACCGAGTTTCGGATTACGAGAAATGCCGACATGACCATTCACGAGGAGGGTGCAAGGGACCTTCTAAGGGAAATCGAAAAGGAACTAAAGAAACGGAAATGGGGAGCCGCCGTAAGACTAGAAGTCCGAGCTGATAAATACGACGAAACAATTGTCAGTTTTCTTTTATATGTCTTGGAAATTCATCAAAAGGACATGTATATGGTTGATGGCCCACTTGACCTAACCTATCTATTTGACTTCTATAAGAAAGTTCAAATTGAAAACGAACATTTGATATATGAAACACGCATGCCTCAACCTCCAAAAGATATTTTGCAAAATGAAACTGTATTTGAAGCTGCAGAAAAACGGGATATATTTTTGCATCACCCCTATGAATCGTTTGGCCCTGTAGTAGATCTTGTTGAAGATGCTGCGGAGGATCCCGACGTTTTAGCGATTAAACAGACGTTATACCGTGTCAGTGGGAATTCTCCTATAATTAAAGGATTGAAACAGGCCGCCGAGAACGGGAAGCAAGTCACTGTACTCGTTGAATTAAAAGCAAGATTTGATGAAGAGCAAAATGTACTTTGGGCAAAGGAACTGGAAAAGGCCGGTTGCCATGTTATTTACGGAATGAATTCTCTTAAAACACATAGTAAAATTACATTAATCGTAAGAAAACGTCTGGAAAAAATAGAACGTTTTGTCCATCTTGGAACAGGAAACTATAATGATTCTACCGCAAAATCATATACGGATATGGGAATCATCACGACAAAGCGAAAGTTCGGTATTGATGCCACCCATTTCTTCAACTATTTAAGTGGATTTACAGAAAAACCCGATTTTAATCATATATCCATGGCACCTTTTGATATAGAGGAAGACTTTATCCGCTATATGGATCAGGAAATTAGTTTTCATAAAAAGAAGGAAAATGGAAGAATTATTGCCAAAATGAACTCTCTGACAGATAAAGATCTAATCAAGAAATTTTATGAAGCTTCCCAGGTAGGGGTAAAAATTGACTTAATCGTACGAGGGATTTGCTGCCTGAAGCCCGGTATTGAAGGAGTCAGTGAAAATATACGTGTTCGAAGCATTGTTGGGCGCTTCCTAGAGCACAGTAGAATCTTTTATTTCAACAGTGATGGAGATGAACGGATATTCCTTTCGTCTGCGGATATGATGACAAGAAATATGCAAAAACGAGTAGAGCTTTTGTTCCCAATCTATGAAGGACATGTTAAAGATCGAATCAAAGAAGTACTAACGCTCTCATTAGAAGATAATATGAAATCAAGAGAGCAATCCAGCGATGGTACTTACCACTATGTAAAAGCCAAAGATGAAGAAAGCGAAGTCGACAGTCAAATGATTTTATTTGAAAAGGCCTATCAAGTATTGGAAGATGAAGAATAGTCTTTGATGTATTTTTACGTCACTATCCATCACATAAAAAGGAAATCGGCAGCACGCCGATTTCCTTTTACCAATTTAATGATGTCCTGACCCTTTAGAAGGGTTTGTAATGACAAATCCTTCATTTTCCACGAAGAAATATTGAATCCAGATTCCATCCAGAAATTCCTCACGCGTATCCAACAAAATATCTACATCTTTATCTGTTTTTACAATCTCGTCATGTTCCGTTGGTGTATCAAATGAGATACCGTAATGTGCGTGATCGCCATGCATTTGGGAAATATTTACACGAACCATCTTCCCCTCTGCTTCTTCTGTAGTTAGCATATTTTTCAGTACTTTAGCTGCGTTACGATTAATTTTGCATTTCATTTAAATGTCTCCAATCATATGGTATTTATTCATTATCCCATGAAATTGAAGAAAATCCAAAAATATGCTCGGGTAGAAGAAATCCCCGGACATCTTAACCCGTCCGGGAATTTTCTATAAGCATTACGATTAACGTGTCCATTCCACAAAAAACATACTTATTTCTGGAATATAGGTTACGAGCAATAATACAATAATCATCATAATTAACAGAGGCATGACTCCTCTAATAACTTCTTCTATTTTCATCTTCGTGACACCCGCTGATACAAAAAGGTTTACGCCAACTGGTGGTGTAATCAATCCGATAGCCAGGTTGAGAATCATAATAATACCGAAATGGATAGGATCCACTCCTAGTTCCATTGCCATTGGCAGTAGAATCGGTGTTAAAATAACGATTGCTGCCAAAGCTTCCAGAACGAGTCCCACAAGTAACAAAAATACATTCAATAGTAACAAGATAACAATTTTACTTTCACTAATGGATAGGACAAAATTAGCAACGGTCTCTGCTACTTGTTCCAATGTTATTAAGCGACCGAATATATTTGCCATCACAATCAGGAGAATAATAACAGCTGATGTCACACCTGCTGATGCAAGGCTTTTATACACACCTTTTAAATCAAGATCCTTATAAACAAAAATACCAATTACTAAACCGTAAGCTGCAGCAACAGCCGCCGCTTCTGTGGGTGTCATAATACCACCATAAATACCACCTAAAATAATTACTGGTACCAATAAGGCGAATTTTGCATCCCACGCCGCCTTTAATGTACCTTTCAGACTAAATGATTCTTTGTCGCCCCGCCATCCATTCTTCTTTGATATAAAGAAAGTAACCAGTATTAATCCAAGTCCTGTCAGAATACCAGGAACAATACCTGCCATGAATAACTCGGTAATCGACTGCTGACCAACAACCCCATAAATAACAAGTGGATTACTTGGTGGGATAATTATTCCAATCGTACCTGCCGCTGCAACAACGGCAGCAGAAAATCCTGGATTGTAGCCCTGTTTAATCATTGCTGGAATCAGCAGTGTACCAATAGCTGCTACCGTTGCTGGACCAGACCCACTAATTGCTGAGAAAAACATACTTGTAACAATAGCAACCAGTGCCAGTCCACCTGGTAGAAACCCTAATAATTCATCTGATAGATTCAATAATTTCTGTATAATCCCACTGTTCCCCATAATAATTCCGGCCGCGATGAAAAATGGTACAGCCATAATTGGGAAACTATCAATACTCGTAAATGCTGTTTGCGGGAAAAAGTCAACTGGAATTGCATCTGTGGCAAGTACAGTTGCTAGTGTACTAATCCCAAGTGCAAATGCAATCTGCATTCCAAAAACAATAAATAATACAAAATAACCAAATAATAGCAATGTAATACTGCCTTCTCTAAATAGCACTGCTGGTAAAATAAATAATAGCGATATACCCGCGGTCAGTAATCCATCTTTCGCAGACATTCCCTTCATATCTTCAATTAAAGTTTGAATGAGGCGAAACCCCATTAACAGGAAACCGATTGGAATGGCACTGTAAGCAAGGGCCATTGGTATGCCTAATGCAGGAGTTACCTGATTTGTTTCCATTTGAAAGTTGATTAAGTTAAATCCGTAAGAAACCATGATAAAACTGAAATATAGCATAAAGACACTATTTGCTGCATCAATCGCATTCCGAACATGCTCCGGAAAGCGGTCAACTACGAGATTCACCCGAATACTTTCCCGTTTTTTAATGGCTAAACTGGCCCCGAGAAAGGAAACAAATATAAAAATGTATCTAGCAATTTCTTCGGTCCAGGTCGTAATGTTTCCAATCTCTATAAAGGTTAAAACATAACGGTTAATTACCTGAAGATTGATTAAAAGGATAAAAATAGCAAAACCAACAACTACTAATATCTCTTCCAATCGGTGATCAATAAATCCCCAGATCCGTTTTAGTGTGCTCCTATTTTCCGATGGAGGTTTTTGGTGGTTGGTGTTTCCACCAATTGTCGTATCTTCTGCCATTTTTTCATCCCCTAATCCTAAAATCTATGTTTACAAAGAAAAGATCTTATTCAAAAATATCTTCTCTTGTCTTTCCTAGTGTTTCTAAAATAATTTCAACGTATTCCGGTTCTGCAATTCCTTCGACTACAAACTGATCCCATACCGGTTCAGATGCCTGTTTCCATTGTTTCATTTCCTCTTCGGTAGGCTCATATACTTCGATGCCATAATCTATAAATTCCTGTTTCGCTTTATCATCATTTTTATTTGCTATCTGACGCTGCCATTCTGTTGCTTCTGCTCCTGCCTCCATGATGATTTGCTGATGTTCCTCAGACAATGCATTATATTTTTCCAAATTCATTACAACGATATCCGAACTGTAGTTATAATTAACTTCTGTCGCATAATCCAATACTTCCTGGTGCTTCGAATCCCAAAGCAAGGAATAGCTGTTTCCTTCACCTTCCACTGTACCTTGCTGAAGAGCAGTAAATACCTCAGACCATGCTACAGGTGTTGGATTTGCACCATACTCAACAAAATCAGCTTGCTCTATTTTTGAATTTGTTGTTCTAATTTTTAATCCAGCCATATCTTCTGGAACTTTTACTGGCCGTACATTATTTACAATCTGCCGGTAACCATAATCAGGGAAAAAGACAACTTTAAATCCATTATTTTCCATTCGATCACGCACGATCTCACCAGGTTTTCCATCAATAGCAGTATATACCTCTTCCTTCGTTTCAAAAATGTATGGAAGATCCCAAGCGGTAAAATAATTCGTAAAGCTGGTCATATTTGGTGTTGATGAACTTGCCATCGCAATACTTCCCATTTGGGCACTTTCAATTACCTCACGATCGTTTCCAATTAAACCATCATGAAATGTTTCGATCATAATTTCCCCATCAGATTTTTCTTCAACTAATTCTGCAAACTTATCAATTCCTAGTGACACTGCATGGGAAGCTGCTTTTACTTGTCCGAGACGAAGATGGATGGTATCTGAATTATCCGATTCTGCACTTGAATTCAATGCCCTATTCCCTAATAAAATAAGGCCAAGAAAAATGATAATAATAATTATAGGGGTTACACTCTTTTTTATTGTCATAATAGCTCTCCTTCTATGGTTTCTAATACACTTCCTACTGGTGACGTTAAAGGTATTTAGATTGATATTTTAATTGAATATTCCGATTTTTGTTTACCTAAGGATAGTTGTCGGTCGGGTGAGAAACATATACTTTTGGAATGAATAGTGGTCACTTAGATAGAACGAAGTGAAAATCAATATTTTGCAGTTTTAAAAGGTGGTAAATATGTATCAGGTGTACATAATAAAACACATCGGGACTGGTGTCAAATTGTATTGTTTACAGGGAATAATTTATAAGTATTCTGTTATCTTGAGAGGCGCATCTTAATAATGCTTACTATTCCCTGATTTTCAAATAAAAACAGTTATTTTAAAATATCTTCAAGAAAGGTTTCCGTATTCATCTTTTTACCATCTACAAAAAAATATCTTTGCTCGCCCCTCATTACGATTCAAGTCACATCAGCTCGTCGCTGGTCTGTACTGCAACAAAATTCCAACCCTTGTCATATTCTTCGTTTAGCATTTCTACAACTTCCGGGGTTAATTGCCCTTCCTCTTTAAACGCAAAAAAAGATGGTACAGGTAGCTTGCATCCTGCACCATCTTTTTTTAATCATCCCCTAGGTTTGCTACAATTCCACTGATGTATGCTGCTACATCATCTATCTCCTGTTCGGTTAATGTTCCTTCAAAGGAAGGCATTAATTCTCCACCTTCTTTAATTCTTTCCATAACAGCTTCTTTATCAGGTGAAACGTTACTTGTTTGAAGGTTCGGCCCATTATGGCCATTTACTCCTTCTGTCCCATGACATGCGAGACAATTACTTTCATAGATTGCTAAACCTTTGGCAGTTTGGCCTTCAAGTGAAGCTTTGTCATCACCAGTACCTTTTTCTTCTTTATCGGTAGTGTTTTCTTCTGACTCACTTGTTGAAACATCATCAACAGACCCGATTTCTCCGTCCAATGAAAACGTCCAAACAGAGTCTCCATGCTTACTGCCAGCCAGTGAGTTTCCTGCTGCGAAAACCGTAATATATTGCTTTCCATCAATTTCATACGATATTGGTGGTGCATTCACCCCTGCATCCGTCATAAATTCCCATACTTTCTCACCTGTTGTTGCGTCATAAGCTATCAATCTACCATCATTATGACCTACAAATAGTAGGTTTCCATTTGTTGTCATGGCTCCACTATATGCCATCGCATCCCATTCCTGCTGCCATGCAATGGTATTTGTTTTGACATCCATCGCGGTAACCGTCCCTCTAACCGGCGCATCCGTGACAGGAGCCATAATACTTCCTATCCATGCATGCCCTTCTTCAATTGCATCCGGATCAAAGTCTTCATCACTCCGTGTATATGCCATATAGGAGTCTGTTCCTAATACATAAAAATATTCTGTATTCGGATTATATGCAGACGGTGGCCAGTTGGCACCTCCAAAAGGAGACGGTTTTAACGTGATTGGTTCTTCCCAGAAAGGGGTAAAAATGCTACCATATTCTCCTTCAAATTCATCGGACATATCTCGTTCAATATCTTCTGGAGTTATAGTTTGTGGAACAAATGAATCCCCTTTTGGAATAGGCTGGGTTGCTGATGTTTTTTGTCGCTCATCTTGGGGTACAGGTGTTTCTTCAATACCAACAAGTGGTTCTCCATTCGTTCGATCAAGGAAATAGATCCAACCTGTTTTCCCTGCCTGACCAAGTCCATTTTTCATTTCCCCATCCATTTCAACATCAAAAAGGATGATTGGGTTTGGTGAGTCCAAATCCCAAATGTCATGATGAACCTGCTGGTAATGCCATTTATATTCTCCAGTTTCTGGATCTAATGCAATAATAGAATCTGAATAGAGATTGTCTCCCTCTCGAATACTACCATCAAGGTCAGGAGCCGTATTGCCTGTAGAAAAATACATTAAACCTAACTCAGGATCAACAGCTGGGGTCTGCCAAACAGGTGCGCCCCCCGATAACCATGCTTTATTATCCTGTGGCCACGAGTCATGTCCTTTTTCTCCAGGACCAGGTATGGTGTTGAAACGCCATAATTCACGTCCAATCTCTGCATCATACGCTGTAATACGTCCTCTAATCCCATACTCGCCTCCCGAAACACCGGTATATACTTTGCCATTATAATAGAGAGGTGCGTTCGTAATCGTGTATCCTTTTTCCCATTCATCTACGACAGTTTCCCAAACAACTTCTCCTGTCGTTTGATCTAACGCTACCAGTCTAGCATCCAACAATCCTACAAATACCATACCCTCACCGATAGCTACACCTCTACTGGTCCAGCCACAGCAAACAGTCGTTAGTTTATCAGTAATATGTGGTCGGTATTCCCATATTGTTTCTCCCGTAACAGCATCAAGTGCCAACACATCATTTGCTCCTGTTATCACATACATCACACCATCATAGACAACTGGTGATGCTTCACCTGAATATTTAAAATCGAATCCCGATCCTAAATTAGCAACCCATTCCCCTTTTAAATCTCCAATATTCGATGTATTAATTTGGTCCAGTGGTGAATAACGCTGATTAGCAAGATTACCACCATTCGTTAGCCAATTCTCAGTTGGTAGCGCCGCCAATTCTTCACCCGTAAAAGCAGGTGCAACAGCAGCATCATAGGCTCTATGTTGTTTCACATCAGCCTCTGGGTCTTCGACAGTAATCTCGGCTTCCTCTTCCGTTTTTTCAGGTTCCTCTGTTTCCTCTTCTGTTGCTTCTTCTTCTTTTTCTACCTGCTCTTCTGTTTCGGTATCTGGTGCTGTGAATTCCGGTGCCTCGTTATCCTTCGATATTTCAAAGAATATAATAAAAACAATAACCAAAAATGAGAATACTCCAACCGTCCAGACTATTTTATGACCATTCAAAACAACACCCCCTATTATTTAATTTCCCTGGTTTAACAAATAAATAATAGATATTCCTCCTTTCAAGTTTTAGAAAATCAAAAAATATCTCAGAACTGTTACATTATATGCCAGTTGCTTTTCCTATATTATAAAAATTTAATAGATAAGTTCTAATCATAGAAAAAGGCGCTCTTTTTCAAGAGCGCCAACTTCAAGCTAAATTTGCTTATGGTTTTAACACAACTTTGATACAATTGTCTTCCTGAGCATTGAATATTTCATAGGCTTGAGCCGCATAACTCAAGCTAATCCTGTGTGTGATAATGTCGGTAGGATTAAATACCCCATCTTCCACCATATTATATAATTCCGACATATAGTGGATAATAGGATCAATGGAACCAACCTGACCGGTCAACGTTTTCAGATGCTCTTTTACTGTTGCATCTCCGTCCATCCCTACACAATCGATCACTACTTCGGCACCACCTTTTGTGATTTCATGAATGTTACAGCTAGCATTCCATTTACATCCTTAGCATAGTATTATTTTCTATGCCTTTCGATGAATAAGTTAAACCTAAAACGATTAGAAAGCTAAGGCAGGTAGGGAAAGTTTTACTTCTTTTTTTGCAAAGTAAAGCCGGGTGTAACGACCCGGCTACTAATGATGCTATTTGTTTTAAATTGTTACTTAAGATCAAAACTGTCCGGATTCGTTCCAACACGACTATTAATGTTGAGTGCATTAATTTTCCCCATATCCTTTTCGGTCAGGGTAAAATCAAAAATGTCCGCATTTGTGATAATTCGTTTTTCCGTAACTGACTTTGGAATGGTTATAACATTATTTTGAATATCCCATCGTAAAATAACCTGGGCAGTAGACTTTCCGTGCTCTTCTGCTATTCCTGTAAGTGTCGGATCGTCCAGTAACTTACCACGTTTCAATGGTGACCATGCTTCCAGTTGTATATTTTCTTTATCACAAAATTCTCGAAGCTCAAGTTGTGTTAAATGTGGATGGTATTCCACTTGATCAATGACAGGTTTAACTTTACTGTCTTTCATCAGCTCCTCCAAATGGTGCACATGAAAATTGCTGACACCAATTGCTCGGACCTTGCCATCTTCGTATAATTTTTCCATAGCTCTCCACGTGTCCTTATACTTACCTTTCACTGGCCAGTGGATCAAATACAGATCCAAATAACCCGTGTTCAATTTTTTCACGCTTGCATCAAAAGCTTCCAATGTGCTTTCATACCCCTGCTCATCATTCCAAACTTTTGAGGTAATAAATATTTCCTCTCTGGGAATACCTGATTCTTTAATCCCCTGCCCGACACCTGCTTCATTATCATAAAATGAAGCTGTATCAATACTTCTGTAACCATGCTTTAATGCTGTTTTTACAGAATTGACAACGGATTCTCCATTTTGAACCTTATAGACTCCAAGTCCGAATCCTGGCATATGGACACCATTATTTAGTGTTATTGTATCTTGTAGATGTGTAATCATATTAGTTGAGAGCCTCCAATTTTTCTATGTTCTATTCTATTATCATATAATATTTTGATGATGTATTAAAATATTACTACCTATTATAATACTAGAAGAGCAATTCTAATTCATGAAACAAAAAGTCCCCTGTACAACCATAGTTATACAGGGGACATGCTCAGCTTGAGTATCGATAATTCCCATCAATCAGTTCCCGTTCACATTTACCCTCTGCCCGTAAATATTCTAAGTGGGCCAGGGTTTCTCCAATTGCAAACCTTGATTCATGAATGGTTAACTTCTTCTGGAACAGTTTTTCTGAAGCTTCATATACTGTACATCCACCTTTTATTCCATCAAGCAATGTATCCAGCCGTTCATCATGGTGAGCTATTATTTCATCAATGCGTTCATTTCCCCCATAAAACGGCTTCCCATGTGAAGGAACAACTAAATCAACATCCAACTGTTTAATTTTATCCAGGGATTTCAAGTAATTTCCAAGCGGATTCGGATCTCCATGGAACCAATAGGAAATGTTCGGTGTAATTCTAGGCAGAATATGATCGGTTGAAAGCAGTATATTTTTTTCTTTATTATAGAAGGTCACCAAGCCATCTGAGTGACCCGGGGTTTGAATTACCTCGTATTCATATTTGCCAATTTGCAGCAGTTCTCCTTCCACGAAATAATGATTTATTTCTGGATAGGGTGTCACTAGTGGAACGAATTCTTTTGTATTTACAATCATATCATTTGCATCATCGCCAGGAATTCCTGCAAGTTTGTAGTTATTGGTTAGATCATCTAAAAAACTTTCCTGCCAGGCATCCAACCCAGCTTTGGCATCAATTTGTGACATCGATATCCGGGCGCCAGTTCGTTGCTGCAATGCACCAGCAAACCCGAAATGGTCCGGATGATAATGTGTAATCAGAATATCTGTTACCTTTTTTCCCTCCAGTTCTTTTTCCCACCTTCTAACTGTATGCTCATTATGAAGACCAGCATCAATAACTTGTACGCCATTTTCCGATTCAGCAACGAAACAGTTAACGTGATTTAAGCGGAAGGGGAGGTCGAGTGTAACCATTTTAATTCCGTATTCTTCCAACAAAATAGATTCACTTCCAATTCTCTTATTTTTTGAAGGCTACTTTCGTAATCTCAAAACATATCTTCTCTTTCATAGACTTAATTAACTTTTCTTGTGCTCTCCCAGAACATTTCACGCAAGCGATATTTCTGCAATTTACCAGTAGCTGTTTTTGGTAGTTCTTCCACGAATTTCACAGCTTTTGGAGCTTTAAAATGTGCCATATGATCACGACAATAGGTGATCATATCTTCTTCTGTAAGAGTTGCATCAGATTGCAGAACGATAATGGCAAGCGGGACTTCTCCCCATTTTTCATCTGGTATTGCAATAACAGCAACCTCCAGAATATCTGAGTGTTTGTATAATACGCCTTCAACTTCTGTAGAGGAAATATTCTCGCCACCAGAAATGATCAAATCTTTCGCACGGTCACGAATTTCAATAAACCCATCCGGATGGGTTACCGCAAGATCTCCTGTATAAAACCATCCATCTTTGATTGCAGCATTTGTTTTTTGCTCATCTTTATAATATCCTTTCATCACAACATTTCCCCGGGTAATTATTTCACCAAGTTCATTGCCATTCCACTCGACTTCTTCTCCGTCTTGATGAATAACTTTGGTTTCTCCATTGAATGCGAGTTCAATTCCCTGTCTCGCCTTAATTGTTGCCTGCTCATCGGCAGTTTTGGAATCGAATTCTTTTTTCCACTCATTGTAAAGAATGAATGGCGACGTTTCAGTCAGTCCATAGACATGAATCATATTCAAACCGAGAATTTCCTGTGCCTTCTGGATAAGTGCCGCTGCAGGTGGTGAGCCGGCTGTTGCCATTCTTGGACTCGTTGTGATGATTACTTCTTTTGCCTTTGGCTCATTTACAAGCATATTTACAACTGTTGGTGCACCGCATAGCAATGTTATTTTCTTCGATTCAAATAAATCGAGAATCAACGGCGGATCGACTTTCCGTAAACATACATGGGTCCCACCTGCTGCAGTGATTGCCCAAACTCCGCCCCAACCATTGGCATGAAACATTGGTAATGTATGGAGATAGACATCATCATGATCCACACGCATATGATGCATAAAATTAGCAGCATTAAGGTAATTACTCCGATGCGTTAACATGACACCTTTCGGATTAGATGTTGTTCCACTCGTATAGTTAAGTGTCAAAAGCTGATTTTCATCGATTTTCACTTCTGGAAGTTTAAAATCTGCTGGGACATCAGCTAAGAAGTTTTCATAGTCAGGTCCTGTTAAAGTACTTTCTTGACCTTCTACAGCAACAATAATGATTTCTTCCAGAGAAAGTTGTTCCTGGATTTCTTCGATTGGTTTAGAGAATTCCTCATCAATAATCAGCATTTTCGCATCACTATGATGAATGATATATTCCAAATCCTTTGCTGTTAGTCGATAATTCAGTGGTACCATGACAGCCCCAAGCTGACAAATGCCATAGAAACATTCGAGCATATAGTGTGTATTCGGAAGCATGACTGCAACATGATCGCCTTCCTGTATACCAGCCTCAGTTAAAGCCGCAGAAAGCCTGTCCGCGCGATTGCCAAATTCCTTATACGTGAATTCCTTTTCCCCGTCTATAACAGCCGTTTTCTCCGGATAGTATTTAACTGCACGTCTTTTCCAGTCTAGTGGTGTTAGTGGTGAAAACATGGTAACAGCTCCTTTTATGTTAGATAATTATTGTAGAATTGAGATAAAATGCGAACTAACTACTAGCTGATATCCAAAATCGTGTGCTTCTATCGCCGTCCGGGATCGCTCTGGGCGGATGCTTTCCGCGGGCACGGCCTCAGCCCCGAAGAAAAAAACACTCTTCTGGTCTTCGGACACGTGCTGGGACTGCGATTACTCGCCCCACCGAAAACCTTTGTTCCCGCAGGAGTCACCGCCCGCCGCTCACCCGGACTGGTAAAGCTGTATGACGATATTTTAGCTACCCCCCGTTAATGTAGTAATCGTCAACAATCTTCTAACTAGCTCTGTGAAATATACGGAGACTCCAACGGGAAGAGAGGCATAGGTGAGACACTGAAATGCGTTAGCATGAAGGGGCTCACCAGCCGCTGAACCGTAAGTATATTTCCCAGAGCGGTCGCCGAAGTTACTTTTTTTGTTTCGTAGTTTATACAATTTGTGAATAATACTTTTTATGGAACTAGTAGTATGCTGTCAAATCCTTAAGAAAACATATCTTTGCTAATTATTAGTTTCATAACTTCGGATGTTCCACCGTAAATACGCTGCACTCTGGCGTCTGCATAGGCTCTTGCAACCGGATATTCCGTCATATAGCCATAGCCTCCGAAAAACTGTAAACATTGATCGATGACTTCACCCTGAACTTCGGTACAACTCAATTTTGCCATGCTTGCCGTTACGGTATCCAATTTTCCATGGATTAACAGATCTGTACATTCATTAGCGAAAGAACGCTGAACCCGCACTTTCGTTTTCATCTCTGCTAGAACAAATCTCGTATTTTGAAAGGTATCCAATGTGGTGCCAAAAAGTTCCCGGTCCTTTACATAGTGGACGGTCTCTTGCAAAACTCCTTCCATAGAAGCTACTGCACTGTTTGCTACAATCAGCCTTTCCCTAGGTAACTCGCTCATCAATATTTTAAATCCCTGATTTTTCTCTCCTAAAATAGCAGTTTCTTTTACTTGTACATCTTCAAAAAATAACTCAGATGTGTCACACGAGTGCAGACCAATTTTTTCGAGGTTACTCCCTCGTTCAAAGCCGTTCACTGGAACATCTACAATAAATAATGTCGTTCCTCTGGAGGGCTTGACATCTAAATCTGTTTTGGCAACGACTACTACAAAATCACAGTGTTGACCATTTGTAATAAATGTTTTTGACCCATTTAATAGATAGGCAGATTTCTCACTATCATAGATTGCAGTTGTTTTGATTCCTTGCAGGTCACTGCCAGCAGCGGGTTCTGTCATCGCAATGGCACCTACAAGTTCACCGGTAGCCATCTTTGGGAGATAGTATTTCTTTTGACTATGCGTACCATAGTTAAGTAGGTACTGGGCAATGATTGTATCGTGAACAGAAAGATTGGCAGCAAAGGAATTAAACCCCTGCCTGCTAAACTCCTCAATAATTGTCGTTGAATAGAGAAATGTTGTCCCAAGTCCCCCATATTCCTCAGGCACTTCCGGCAAGAGAAAACCCTGTTCACCTAGCCTTCCCCACAATTCTCTTGGAATATTTCCCTGTTTTTCCCAGGCTGCATAATTACCTGCTACTTCTTTTCTGCAAAATTCCTGAACACTTTTTCTAAGTAACTGAATCTCTTCTGAATCTGATGATGCCTTTTTCAATTCGGTCATTGGATCCCCTCCTTTCATATGTCTTTGATTGGGGCTTGCGCGGCTTTTTTCTTATTGCACAACTTTGGGCGGGATCCGCGCGACTTTCTTTGCTTATTGCGCAACTTCGGGCGGCGTTCGCGCTACTTTCTTTGCATATTGCGCAACTTTGACCGGGAATCGCACAACTTTCTTTGATTATTGCGCAACTTTGAGCGAGGTCCGCGCGACTTTCTTTGATTATTGCGCAACTTTGAGCGGGATGCGCGCGACTTTCTTGCTTATTGCACAACTTCGGGCGAGGTCCGCGTGACTCTTTTCTTCTTGCGCAACTTCGGGCGAGATGCGCGCGATACTTACAGCTTTATGTTAAAACTATCTACCTTTGAATTCCGGTTTTCGCTTTTCAAAAAATGCCGTAATTCCTTCCTTATTATCCTCCGATTGAAGGAGCAATGTTTGCACCGCGGTTTCCTGCATATCATTCGTATCATATGTCAGTTCACCTGCATGGTTAACCAATTGCTTCACAAACTGGTTGGCAAGTGGTGGGCCATCAACGATAAACTGGGCAAATTCTGTTGCACCATCTAGTAGGTCACCATCAATCACCCTATTTACAATCCCTCTTTCATAAGCTTCCTGCGCAGAAACCGGCTTTGCAGAGGAAATCCATTCCTTGGCAATTGCTGAAGGAAGTTTTTCCGATAATGCTTTTAACAATCCTAGGTCTGGAATAATACCGACATTCGTAAAGCTGCTAATGAACTTTGCATTCTTATCTGCTACGATAAAGTCTGCCGCAATTGCAATACTAAAACCCGCACCTGCTGCAAAACCATGTACCGCACTAATTACATATTTATCTAATTGCCTTATTGACTGGATTACAGCCAATGCCTGCTTCATATATTTCAAAATCTCTGCAGTATTGTCTAAACTGTTCAACGTTTCCAAATCTCCGCCTGCAGAAAAAGCCTTGCCTTCTCCAGACAGAACAATAACTTTTACGTCATCATCTCTTTCTGCATCTTTCAATGCATCTAGTAATTCATTTGCCATTTCTACTGACAATGCATTCCTTTTCTCTGGGCGATTCATGGAGATATAAGCGATTTTATTTTTCTTTCTTACGTTTACAACTTCTGACATACTGACACCTCATTTGATTATTATTTAGCGGTTTGCAGGTTCTTTATAATTGTTTACTACTTTTTTCTGAGCATTTCTGTACTGTTCGAGAAGTTCATTTGTAATCTCAGCTACCGACTGGATTTTCTTCATCCCCCCGACTCCCTGACCAGCACCCCATATATCTTTCCATGCACGGATATCTGGATTTCCAAGTTCTGAGAAATCAATACTTCCTTTTTTCGGAAGATTATTTGGATCAAGACCAGATTTTATAATACTAGGAATCAAGTAATTAGCAGGTATACCACTGAATGCAGGCGTATAAACAATATCATTAATGTTTGAATAAATTGCTGTCTTTATATATTCCTCACTTGCACTGCCTTCCTTTGCAGAAATGAAGTGTGTACCGATATATGCCAAGTCAGCCCCTAATACCTGTGTAGCCAAAATATCTTCTCCCTTGGACATTGCCCCTCCAAGAACGATTGGACCATTAAAGAAATTGCGTATCTCATGGACAAAAGCAAATGGATTTAACGTACCACCATGACCACCTGCTCCATTTGAGACGAGAATGAGACCGTCACTTCCTTTCTCCAAAGCCTTTTTAGCGAATTTCGTATTTATGACATCCGATAAAACAATGCCACCATACTCATGGACAATTTCTACAACTGGACTTGGATCTCCAAGCGACGTAATAACAATCGGTGGCTGGTGTTTTTGTATTAATTCTAAATCCTCATAAAAGCGTTTATTTGACTTATGGCTAATGAAATTGATTGCCCAAGGTGCAATTTTACTATTCGGGTTTTCAATTCTTTTTTGATCCAATGTAGCATTTATTTCTTCCATCCATTGGTCAAGAATATCTTTTGTACGGGCATTAAGTGCTGGAAATGAACCAATTATTCCAGCTTCACAAGCACTAATTACCATTTTTGGATTCGATATTAGAAACATTGGCGCCATAATGACAGGTAGTGTTAATTGTTTTTTTAATTCATTTATTTGCATATAGTTGAGACCCCTCTCCTAGTAAATCATTTTACAGAATTAATTCCCCTAAGTATTTCTTCTGTATGTTCTCCATGCTTAGGTGCAGTAGTTCTTATTTCCCCAGGGGTTTCTGATAATTTAATTGGTATACCAATCTGTTTTGTCTTCCCTAATTTTGGATAAAAAACGGTTTGAATCATTTCCCTCGCTTGAACTTGAGGGTCATTTTCAGCTTCTGCCAATGTCTGAACAGGTGTCACACATGCATCTTTTTCCGAGAAGATCTCCATCCAATCCTCCAATGTTTTACTATAAATAATAGTACCGATTTCTTTTATTAATTTTTCTTGTACATGCAATGGCTCGTTAAGAAGTGGAATAAAATCATTTCTCTCAATCCCTTCACAAAATCCCTTCCAAAATTTCTCCTCAATGCCACCCATGGAAAGAAATCTATTATCTTTTGTTTCATAAACTTGATAACTAGCATTTCCACCATTGAGAAGCTCCTCACCACGGTTAACATCTTGCCCTGCAAAGAAGCTCGGTAGCAGCATATGCATCCAGGAAACGACACCATCAAGCATCGAGATATCTACAAATTGTCCTTTTCCAGATGTTGCTCGTTCAAACAATGCCAATAAGATTCCCGTTAGAGCTGGAAATGCTCCCCCACCAATATCTGCTATTTGAGCAGTGGGGATTACTGGCTTTCCATCTTTTTCTCCCATTAGATTTAATAGTCCAGCATAACTGAGATAGTTAATATCATGGCCAGGCTTATCTTTGTATGGACCGGTTTGCCCGTAACCCGTGATTGCGCAATAGATAATCCCTGGATTTATCGTTTTCAATGTTTCATAGCCGATTCCTAATCGTTCCATTACTCCTGGGCGGAAAGATTCTACAACAATATCTGCCGTTTCAACAAGCTGTAAGAAATGATGCTTTCCTTCTTCTGACTTCAAATCAAGACAGATGCTTTTTTTATTGCGATTCAGAGATTGAAAAAATACACCTTCTTTATCCAATTTAGGTTCAAATTCCCTCATATAATCGCCAGCAATAGGATCTTCCACTTTAATTACTTCAGCACCAAAGTCTGCAAGCATTAACGTGCAATATGGACCAGGGAGTAACCGCGTCAGATCAAGTACACGTATCGAATGTAATGGCAAACGATCTCCTCCTTTTAGAGATTGAAATCAATCCAATCTTTCTATAATCGTTGCATTTGCCATGCCATGACCCTCACACATTGTCTGTAAACCATAACGCCCACCAGACCGTTCCAGCTCATGCATCATCGTTACCATCAACCTTGCCCCACTCGCACCAAGGGGATGACCAAGTGCGATCGCACCACCATTTGGATTAAGCTTATTCGGATCTGCTCCTGTTTCTTTCAGCCATGCGATTGGTACGGAAGCAAATGCCTCATTCACCTCGAAAACATCAATATCCCCAATTGTAAGTCCAGCTTTTTTTAATACCTTTTCTGTTGCAGGAATAGGTCCAGTCAGCATTAACGTTGGATCAGATCCGACTACAGTTCTAGCCATTACTTTGAATTTTGGTTTTAGCCCCAGTTCTTCAGCCTTTTCACGAGACATTAATAGAATTGCTGCCGCACCGTCACTGATTTGGCTTGCATTACCAGCTGTAATCGTTCCATCTTCATCGAAAGCAGGCTTTAATCCAGCGAGCTTCTCGACAGAAGAATTCTCACGTGGTCCTTCATCTTCTTTTATCATAATTGGAGTTCCGTCAGCACGCGTAAATTCAAGCGGCATAATTTCTTTTTCAAAATTTCCTTTGCTTCTTGCTGCAAGTGCTTTTTCATGACTTTTTACTGAAAATGCATCCATTTCTTCCCGGCTTATATTCCATTTCTTGGCGATCCGGTCAGCTGAGAGTCCCTGATTAATAATTTCATATTTTGATGTAAGCGTTTCGCTCAGTTTAACACCCTGCTGATTGGAACCCATTGGGACACGAGACATATTTTCAATACCTGCTGCAACAACGACATCCATGTCGCCACTAATAATCGCCTGGGCAGCAAAATGAACTGCCTGCTGACTCGAACCACATTGCCTATCAATCGTTGTTCCTGGTACTTCTACTGGATAACCTGCAATCAAAGCAGCTTGTCTACCAATATCAAAAGCTTGCTCCCCAGTTTGGGTCACACAACCCATAATCACATCCTCGACCAACGCTGCTGAAATTCCTGCCCGTTTGATTACTTCTTCCAATGGTTTAGCTGCCAAATCCTCTGCTCTAATTTCACTTAAACTTCCATTCCTTTTCCCAACCGGTGTACGAACCGCTTCAACAATAACTGCTTCTCTCATATACACTTTCCTTCCCATTTTTATTTAGGCTGCATTCGGATTGCTCCATCAAGTCGGATGGTTTCTCCATTCAGCATTGGATTTTCAATAATACTTTGAACCAATTGTGCATATTCTTCAGGTTTTCCAAGCCTTGGAGGAAACGGTGTCATTTTCCCAAGTTCCTCTTGAGCCTTTTCTGGTAACGTTTCAAACATTGGTGTCAGAAAAAGTCCAGGTGCGACGGCCATCACCCTAATTCCAAGCGATGCAAGATCCCTGGCTATCGGCAATGTCATACTAGCAACCCCACCTTTTGAAGCACTGTATGCTGCCTGACCAATTTGTCCTTCAAAGGCGGCAACGGATGCAGTATTAATAATCACTCCACGCTCATTTTCCTCATTCACCTCATTGGATGCCATTTTAGCGGACGCCAATCGAATTACATTAAACGTTCCAATTAAGTTAATCTGTATCACTTTAGAGAAATTTTTTAAATCATGTATTCCTTTGCTGCCATAGGTCTTCTCTGCAATCGCAATCCCTGCACAGTTAACGACTGTTGTAATCTTTCCAAATGAACGAACCGCTTCATTTAATGCATTTTCTACACTCTCTTCATCTGTTACATTGGTTTTTATGTAGATTGCACTTTCTCCAAGCTCGTCAGCCAGTACCTTTCCTCTTTCTTCATTTAAATCCAACAAAGCAACTTTTCCTCCATTTGATACAATTCTCCTGGTCGTTGCTTCTCCAAGTCCGGATGCTCCACCGGTGATGACTGCTGCGCTGTTTTTTAGCTTCATAGTTACACCTCTAATTAAGTCAATTTTTTTAAAAAAGAATGCGGGGTAAATGATTGGATATAGGTAATGGTTCTCTTTTGACTACCTTTTATCGGTTGAATAGCCTTCCGTTGTACATTTTATTGGGAATCAAATTCTGAGCTATTCATAGTGTGACCCAGGGATTTCCGGCAATTTTGATCGTAATTAAGTTTTTTAAAATTATACATTAATGGGTAAATCTAGTTGTTGGGTGCTTTGTATGTTTTCAATACTGTGTTCAAGTAGCATTTGGTGACTTTGAAAGAGCAGATCTTGTTTATCTTTGTAGTAATAGTTAATTGATCGTTTTGTCATGAGGAGTTTTGGAGCGCTTTCTTCTGTAATTCGTTGATGGTCTCATTCAGTTAATGCGGGCTGACTTATTTATATTTCCTTTACTATGTTTTTCTCGGTAAAGACTAAGCAGTCAATCTCCCTCTTTAAATTTTGCAATCGTTTACATTCATTTTAAGGAGTGAGGTTTTGAATGTCAAGCAGGATACTGGAAATTTGGAATAATCAGATTCCCTACACACCTTCTATAGTTTATTAAAATGTTCCCCAGTTATTTCTCTAATCCTACTTTCCAATCTTGGTGGATATGAAATCAAAAAGGAAGAAGATGGTCCCCCTGATTTTAAAAGATCAATCATAGGGGAGAATGCCACTTTATTTCTATCCATTCCAGGAAACATTCTCTCTAATTCGTTAAGTACTCCTTTTGATCCGACCAGCCAAACAGTTACATCTTGAAGATGACATATTTCCTTAAAAACAGATAATGGTGCAACAGCATCGACTTGAAATACCACCTCATCTCCAACCAAAGGCATACCAATCAAGGCAACATGTTGACTTTGCAGGTCTCCTTGTTCTGTATTGCTTACAATTGATTTTTTTCCAATTACATTGATTCCAATTGCCGATTGGGATAGCGAAAAATTACTTTCCGTACTTCCTGTAATTGGTATGTTTTCCATATCAAGTTCTGATAGTCCCCTTTGTATCCCTGAAATAAGTTCCTCCCATGGTTCATTTCCGCAAAAGTTTTGAATAACCACTGAAATAGGAGAAGCTCCTGATGCCATACATTCCATTACTGCCACTCTAAATGAATAGTAACTAACCATTTCATATGGAACCTTAACGACATCTTGTTCCTTCATTCCAATCGCTCCACTATTATCACTTGTAAGCACAAGCACTTCTTCTTTATTAAAAGGAATGACAATTGAGTCTCTCATCCCTTCACTCCTCCTTTATAATAAACCCCTTGAAAAATAGAGTTTAAACGTGGAATAGCAATATATGCGATAGCTGTATTTAGGAATGAACCAATTAATATAGAAGGAACAAGAGCGATATAAAAGGCAAAATCAAATAAAAAAACAAAAGGTAAAGGGGCAACAATTGCATTCCCAATTATGAATATCGTACCAGCTAAGATCTTTTTTCCACTATTAAAAAGAGATGCGAATAAGGAAACAAGCAAAGCCATTTCTATTGCAATAATAAAATGAAGGGGTCCTAGTGACATCCCACCAATTAGTGCTGATACCATATGTCCTAAACCACCAACAACGGCTCCTGAACCCGCCCCAAAAAACGCTGCAGCAAGTAAGGCTGGAAAAGCATCTAGTGCCACACTTCCAATAACTGCGGGAACTTTTATCGCTGCCCCTATCACAGATAAAGCGATAAATAATGCTAATAAACTCAATCTTAGTACACTCACTTTAAAATCTCTCCTTTATTTTCCATCTACTTCCTGGACTTAATCGTTTGATTGATTCCGTACCAAATCACATCAACCTGCTCACAGCTATCAGATAAATCTTGGTATATCCATCCAGTCAGATCCCGCCAATTTCTATCACTTTTATTCATAGGAACAATTCCTTTGGTAATATCTGTGCCAATGACAATTATTTTTCGATTGGAATCCGCATTTTCCCATTCCAGCCAACGATCTAATACATTTCTTAAATAATCTCTTGCTTGGTTGATTGTCATTTCTTCACATAATTTTTTCGCCCATATTTCTATGCCTTCTAATACAACAACTGGGCTCGATAACATTTCTAAATCCTCTTTCAACGGATTTCCTTTATAAGCAGAAATCCACTCACAACCGGGATAGTTCTCTTTCACCCATGTCCGTTTCCCATTAAAAGCACCTCCTGTAACGAAATGCAATGTTCGCGCCTCCTTAATTGCTCTCTATTAAACTGAAGTACATAGCCAGTTCCATGAGGGATATTCCACTCCCAAAATTCTTTTTCTATTAGAGAAAAAGAACTCAACAAATAACGAATAACCCCACCATGTGTGACAATAAAGCATCTTTTTGAATCCTGTTGAAGAATTAGATCAACCAATCTATCCCAGCCTTTCCAAACCCTAACTGTAAACTGTTCAAAAGATTCACCGCAGGGAGGGGAATCGGAGAATATGTTATTGATCCATTGCTGATATTCCTTAACATCTTTTAATTCCTCGTATGTCTTCCCTTGAAATGTTCCGAAATTTATTTCTCTTAACTCGGTAAAAATGACTGGTGTTACATTTGAAAATAAAAACTCCATGGTAGACAAACATCTTTGTAAATCACTGGAAACAAATAAATCATAGGATTGCGGATTAAATGTATAATTAGACAATATCTGAATTGCTTCTTTACATAGTGGAGAATCATTCCACCCCAAATAAGCTTTCCTCTTATTTTCCTCTGTTAGCCCATGACGAAATAATGTAATAGCCACAGTGTCATCCATAAGAAAATCTCCGTCCCTTCTACAGAGGCTCCAAGTACATCTCCAGTAATCCCGCCGAACCATTTTACAGATTCTCGACGAATGAACATATAACATCCGAATGCAACCACAACTAATAGGAAAGCAGGAAAAACAGAATAGGTATTTAAAAAAGCGTATAAGCCGATAAGAACAACCAAATAAACCGGATAAATTTTCAACGTCCCTGGTTTACCCGCCTTTTTAAAAAAAGCTGCTAACCCATCCTTCTTCGCCGCTGGTACCGTTAATAGCGTGGTACCCATAACCCCTTTACTTAAAAAGGGAATGAATAAAATAAACATATAAGACAATTCATTTACTGAAGTGGTAATTTCATAAATAAATAAAAATCGCAAGCTTAATAGAATAATAACCGACAATACACCAAAAGCACCCACTCTTGGATCCTTCATGATTTCCAGCCTTTTATCTTTGTTTTGGTAAGAGAAAAAGGCGTCACTGGCATCCATCCAACCGTCCAGATGGATGCCACCCGTTAAAATAATGGTAAATAGCCAGACAAAAAAAGCTGCCGCAAAGGCTGAAAAAGGAGTCCATTCTACGAGTGAATATAAAAGCAAACTGTATAATACACCTTGAAACAAACCTAATAGAGGAAAAGTTTGGATACTTTTCTCAATATGAACTTGATCCATTGGTAAAACTCTCTTCATAGGAAGTGAAGTTAAAAATTGTAAATTGATGAAAAACCCTTTTAACATTTTCATTTTCTTCTGTCCCATTCGTACATGATGTCTTTTATCCTTTTCCAATTCAGATGACTTTTCATATTGAAAGCAAGCTTATCATATCTTTCCTCTTTTAAATCTTGTGTGTATACTATTTCCTTTATGGGTTTTTGTTTAGACTTGCGGATTTTATTCAACCATTCGTTTCTCCACTCATCATTATGAAAAAGATGATGGATATTCGTACCAATGATTTTTCCGTTAGGACTGTAATATCCTTCCTCTTTGCCATTCTCCAGTTCGAGAAAGAAGGTATCCTTTTCAAAAATCTCAGTTTTCCCCAAATGGATTTCGTACCCTTCAATTGGTCTGTTTCCATTTAAACTTGTATTATGATGATAATGCCCCTTCACTCGAACCGTTTCTTTTTCTTCATAAAAGACGGTTTGTGCAGGAATAATGTGTAATCCTTTGACACGAATCCCTGGGACTCCCGTATCCGAACCTATTTGGTCAATAATCTCTGTCCCCATCATTTGAAAACCACCACAAATCCCAATCATGTATCCGCCTTCTCTAACGAAATCGATCAGTTTTTCATCTAACTTTAACTCTATTATGACGTTTAAATCATTGATTGTACTTTTTGTACCTGGAATGATGACCGCATCTGGCTGACCGAACTCAGAAGCGTCTTTAACAAATCGAACCGAAATATCCTCTTCATAGAGGAAGGATTCGATATCACTGTAATTCGAAATGTAAGGGAGATGAATGACCGCAATATCAATTTCCCTTTTTCCTCTTTGGTAGATTTGTTTTTCCATCGATAAGGAATCCTCCCCATCAATCCGATGATCCACCATAAAAGGAAGAACGCCAAGAACGGGAATGCCTGTTTTATCTTCGAGCCACCTCACCCCATCTCGGAATAACTCTATATCTCCACGAAATTTATTGATGATTAACCCCTGTACTCTTTTTCTTTCATCTGGAAGAAGAAGCTCCAATGTGCCGACAATATTTGCAAAGACTCCGCCACGGTCAATATCCGCTACTAAAATGACTGGAACATCGGCTAATTCTGCAACTTTCATATTAACGAGTTCTCTGTCCCTCAGATTGACTTCAGCCGGACTGCCTGCCCCTTCTATGACCACAACATCAAATTCCTTTTCTAAGTGATGAAGAGATGTGCTGATAACCTCTAACCCTTTTTTATAAAATTTTTCTCGGTAGCCTTTACCAGATAACGTCTCTGTTGCTGTTCCAAGCAGAACGATTTCTGATTGGAAGTCCGATCGGGGCTTTAGTAAAATCGGATTCATCCATACCGTTGCTTCTGTTTTAGCCGCTTCAGCTTGTATCCCTTGGGCTCGTCCAATTTCTTCCCCATCGATTGTTACATAAGAATTATTTGACATATTTTGTGATTTGAAAGGCGTTACTTTCACCCCTTCGTTTGCTAACAATCGACATATTGCGGTTGTAATGAGACTTTTTCCAACATCAGAAGCAGTCCCCTGAATCATCAGCCCTTTCATGGTTGATCCCCCTTCATTAACATTGGTATACCAGCTTCAACGACATAAGATTGATCCGCAATATTCACGATTTCCTGGTGTAACCTCCCTATTAGCTGACAATACGTAAACACTAATTTTTTTTCATGGAAAGGATCAAATAAGACCTCATTGCTAACAATAATCAGTTGATGACAACTTTTTTCTATTGCTTTTATTCCAGTTAAAATACGACGGAAAACCTCTTTTAAATAGGATGCACTCCAATCTTCTTGATTGGAAAAAAGTTCATTCGTTAAAAGAATTGTCAAACAATCTAGCAGGATAATATCCTTTTCCTTAAAACAAGATGCCAACCACTCGATATTCATTGGCTGTTCCCATGTCTGCCAATGAAAACCGCTTACTCTTCTGTCCTTTTGATGTTTTAAAATTCTCTTTTCCATCTCACGATCAGACGGCATTCCTGTTGCAATATAATGAAGGGAACCGCCAATTTCAAATGCTCTTTGAACAGCTATTTTCTCGGCGAAATTGCTTTTTCCACTCCGTACCCCACCAGTTATAAAGGTTATGGAAGCTGTTTCCACTCTGTTAGCACCTCCATCAGCCGATTATTCTCTTTTGTACCTTTTATCGCAAACCGTAACCATTTGCCTTCTAAGCCAGGGAAATTATATGTATGTCTCGGAACAATTCCTTTTCTTAACAGAAATTTAAAAAGCGACATCTGTTCTTCTACTACCGGATCTCGCAATAAATAAAAATTAATCTGTGACGGTGAAACGACAAAACCTTGCCTATGAAAGAAGGAAAATAACTTTTCGCGTTCCGTATGTACATAATTGATCGTGTTATCAATAAACCAATCATCTTGTATGCAAACTTCCCCTGCTAACATTGCAAGCATATTCACACTCCAATGTGGTTGATAGGCTCCAATTTTTTCAATAATAGATTGACTCGCGAGTAGATAGCCAAGACGTAATCCAGGAATAGCAAACATCTTCGTCATCGAACGAAGAATGAGTAAATTGCTGTAATCTTTTAGCAGAGGTGTAATCGGCACGTAGTCTTCCAAAAAGTCATAGAAAGCTTCATCGATGATAAGATAGGTATTATTTTGATGACATTCCTCTACTAGCTTGATGATTGTCGAATTAGAATACCGTACTCCAGTTGGATTATTTGGATTGCATAAAAATACTGCATCCATATACTTTAGCTTTAAGGCTATTTCTTTCTCATCCAGATCCCAGTCAGGTTCTTTTAAATGATGATGAAAGATGTGGCAGTCATTTTCATGACATGCCTTCTCATATTCCGAAAAGGCCGGTTCCACGATTAACACATTTTTACCAGCCAACAATCTTCCTATTAACGTAATAATTTCTGACCCGCCATTTCCGATCAGGATAGATTCCATATCTACATTCTCTTTACTCGCAATCTGTTTCTTTAAAACACGTGCATTTGGATCCGGATAATCATTTATCTTATAATAAAATTCTGTCCATTTTTGCTTGAGGATTTCAGGCGGTCCTAAAGGATTAATGTTTGCACTAAAATCTATCAATATTTTTGGTTTCACAATTTCCATTTTCTTATATAAATATTGAGGATTAGAACCATGTTGTGGCCAATTCAAACAGTACCCCTCCAATCAATAACACAATTAAAAATAAAAGGCTTGTTCGCAATAGAATCGTGTTTGTTAGTAAAATATGTTCTTTTATTAACGGTACAATCGAGTCTCCCATTTTTGCTCTATTGGAGATTATTCCTTTATAATAATTTACTCCACCAAGCTGAACCCCTAATAGGGCAGCCACTGCTGATTCCAACCAGCCGCTATTCGGACTTGGATGTCTTAATGCATCCCGGAATAAGATTCTCCATGCTCTTTTCCTGCTCATGTTGATAGGCTTGTTTCCCAATAAAATAAGGAAAGCGGTTAGACGACTTGGTATCCAATTGACTAAATCATCAAATTTAGCAGAAGCCCAGCCAAATTCCAGGTACTTTTCATTTTTATATCCAACCATCGAATCACAAGTATTGATTGCACGATACATAAAAGCTAGAGGAGCTCCCCCAATTAATCCCCAGAATAAGGGAGCTGTCACACCGTCACTTATATTTTCTGAAACCGTCTCAACTGTTCCTCGAACAATTTCGCCTTCTTCAAGGTTATGTGTATCTCTTCCAACAATATAGGATAGCTTAAGCCTTGCTTCTGCCATCTCTCCATTTTTAAGAGGTTGATAGATTTCAAGGGCTGCTTCTTTCAGACCTTTTTGTGCGATAGTAGTGGCAATCATCACACTTTCTACAATGATTCCAATCATTGGATGAATGCGATAGAAAAACCACACAAGGAAACTCGTTATCAGAAAAGCAACACTGATGATGAGGAAGACCATCACCATTCCTTTCCATTTACGGAAATTCCCTTGATTTAACCGTTTTTCCATAAGGCTAATCCCACTCCCTATCCACCTAACTGGATGTGGTAGCGCGGGGGGATCACCAATAACAAAGTCAATTAGAAAGGCAAACATAATAACAATTAGATGATTTCCCATTAGTTTTGAATCCCTTTAATAGTTTTTAAAAACTTCCTTACTTACATTCATAAAAGAGCAAGGCACCTTTACTTTATCTCCCAAAGTCTATAATTCAATTCCTTTAACAGCTTTTACTCCTTCGTTGTAGTAATGTTTTTCAGCTTCCACTACAGATACGAGATCGGCTACATTCCTAATTTCCTGCTTCGCGTCTCTTCCTGTAATGACAAGGTGAACATGTGCAGGTTTGTTTTCAATCATGTCCATCACTTCGTTTAATGGTAAAACATCATCGATTGGAAATGTATCAATCGCTAAAGCATTGTTTAATTCATCTAAAATCACTAAATCATATTCTCCACCCATGACGGTATCTCTAGCTATCGGCCAGGCCTTCTTCAATGCTTCCCTATGTTCCTCCGGTGTTTTTAACCAAGTAAAACCAATTCCTAGTTGAACCATCTCAACACCTAACTTTTCAAGTGCAATTTGCTCACCATATGACCGTCGCGGTGATTTAATAAACTGAAGGATTTTTACATTAAAACCTCTGCCAACCCCTCTTAATGCTAAACCTAAAGCCGCTGTTGTTTTCCCTTTTCCATCCCCTGTATAAACCAATGTTAGTCCTTTTCTATTTCTCTTTTCATTTCCCATAATGCTAAAACCTCCTGTAATTAATAGATGGAAACACAATGAAATTTCACGTTAGATTCGTTCCTAATATCTCAAACACTTTACTCAGTTAGATTTTTATTACTGTTTTACACGATTACCTCTACATCCTTCTCGTTTCAATACATTTTTCAATCCAATTACCAACGATTGCTGGACAAGAGGCAAAATGAATATATGTGAAACCTGCTACTAAGTTGTAAGCTAAATAGCCTTCTCTATTTTTCCCTCTCATACCTTTTGTCTCGTATGCATATGGAACATCTTCTTCAGCTGATAGATAGGTAGAATAATGAAATTCATGCCCCCTTGCTATGTGATTTCTAAGTAAAAAGTTATTTTGGTGCCCACTGATTTCTCTATAACCTAATGCAGCTAATGTGGACTGCATTTTTATTTCACCTGGAATGATTCCCACCATCTCATGTTTCTTCTTTTCCGTCGTTTCAATGGATTCTGTCAAATACATGAATCCCCCACATTCCGCTAAAGTAGGTAATCCATTTTCAATGTTAGTTTTCAATGATTGTTTTGTTTTATGATTGGAATCAAGTAAATTAGCAAATTCTTCAGGAAATCCTCCACCAAGATAGAGTCCATCCACATGGTCTGGCAACACATCATTTTCTAATGGAGAAAAATAAACGATTTCTACACCGTTTGCTTCCATTATTTCTAAGTTCTCAGGATAATAGAAGTTAAATGCTGCATCTTTCGCTACCGCAATTCTTAAGGAAGTTTCTCCCTTTCTATCAAAAAGTGAAAGTCCTTTACTTTCTGCTAATGGAGCAGCAACCGATAATTCAAGGAGTTTATCAATGTCTACTGTTTCAAGGACCAAATCTCCTAATGTATTTAAGAGTGGATCAAGATCACCTTTTTCAATAGAAGGAAGAAGTCCTAGATGTCTCTCAGGGATTTCAATATCAATTTCGTGTTTTAAATAACCGATTACAGGAATACCACATTCTTGTTCAATTGCCGTCTTCACTAACTGAAAGTGACTTTCACTCCCCACACCATTTGCTATCACACCTACAATATTTGTTCCATCTGAAAACAATTGAAACCCTTTTACAATCGCAGCAGCACTTCTGGCCATACTCGAGCAATCAACAACAAGCAGTACCGGACTTTTTGTTATCATACTAATCTCTGCAGTAGTTCCTTCATTTGTTTCTGGTCCTTTTCCATCAAAAAAGCCCATCACACCTTCGATAATAGAAATGTCAGCATTTTTACTCCCATGTGTAAAAACATCCAGCAGGCTTTCTTTCGTTAACATCCAACTATCCAGATTACGAGACAACCGGTTTGTAACCGCTGTATGATAGGAAGGATCAATAAAATCAGGTCCACATTTAAACCCTTGAACCTCTAGTCCACGCTTTTTTAAAGCCGACATGATACCAATCGATAAGGTCGTCTTCCCGACACCACTACCAGTTCCCGCTATTACCATCCGTCGTTCTGTCATAGTAAGCCCCGCCTTTCTAGTAGAATCCGTTATTTTTGAACTCTCTTTAAGTATTTCTTTACTGCCTTCTTTGTTGCATGATATACCAACTGACCAATTCCTTTTCCCACAGGTGTTCCTGACCCGGCATAGGGCGTGACATCCCCTTGCTGTGTAAGGGCTAGAAGCAAAGCATCTGTTGATGTACCAGTTGCAATTGTAGTCGACTCGGAGTCTCTTATATCAAGGTCTTGTAAGGCCTTCACTTTTGCTTCTGTTGCAGACATGTAGCCATTTACAAGTGCTCCATCCGTAAAATGTGCATCAATAAAAACCATTGTATTTATCGTACCAATTTGGGAGGTAGCGTTTGCTGAATACCGAGACGATATATCAACAGCATTCCCAACTCCAGCAGTTACAACGACCATTATTTCAATGCCTTCCATTACTTTTATTTCCATAACCATATCTTCTAGGTTGACAGCTGTCATCATTCCGACAGCCTGCTCATGAGGTATTTGGTATGTATCCATCCAAGCTTGCAAATCCTTCTTAGGATCAGAGCAATTATAGTGCTTTTCAACATGAAAGTTACAAAAATGCTTTAACCACTGTATCCCTTCTCCTATGACCCCGTTGGATATAGTTCGTAAGGCTTGGTCAAATTGAATATGAATATACGCATTGCTTTTCACTATTTTATAAGAACTATCAAAGTCATATTGATTATTCTTTGTAGTGTGTTGTGGTGTCATAAGAATTTGTGGTTTCGGTACAGCTGGGTGTGACTGTGTTTTCACCTCGACCTCGTACACCTTTTTTAATTGATTTTCATTCCTTAATGTGTCTACATCCCCGACTTCTAATAATCTTCCTTTTTCAAGTAAGCCAATACGATCTGCATATAGGGAAGCTATGTTTAAATCATGTAATATAGCAAAAATTGTTAATCCCATTGTCTGTTGTTGTTCCTTTATCAAATCCAACATATGGAATGTATGTTTGATATCCAAATGATTGGTAGGCTCATCTAAAAGCAAAATTTCAGGCTCCTGTGCCAAAGCTTTTGCCAACAGGACGCGTTGTTTTTCCCCACCGCTAACCATTCGCAATTGGGTATTTCGATACTGACTTATTTGAGTTAATTCCATGACATCTTCAATGACTTTTCGATCCTTTTTTGACAACTGCTTAATGATTCCCTTTTGATGCGGGTAACGTCCAAGACTAATGATTTCCTCGACTGTATAATCAAATGAAACTTGGACTTCTTGTGTTAGTACGGACACTTTCCTTGCCTTTTCAAGCTTCGAAAGAGACGCTATTTCTTTTCCAGATAGAAGAATTTTCCCCTTCTGAATGGGCAGTTGACCTGTAATGAGTTTAAATAATGTTGTTTTACCACTCCCATTTGGCCCGAGTAGCATAAAAAACTCTCCTCTGTCAATTTCTAGATGAAGGTCTTTAATAATGGGGGTATTTTTATATCCGCCTGCTAAATTCTCTATTTTAATCATGATTCTACCCCTTCCTATTAATCCTTTCTCGAACAAGTAATACCGCAAAGATTGGAGCACCAATTAACCCTGTAATGACACCAATCGGAAGTTCACTCGGAGCAATGATAGTTCTTGAAATTAAATCTGCTAAAATTAGAAAAGCTCCCCCAACTAGCATAGATAATGGCAGGACGTGTCGATGGTTCGGACCTGTTACAAGTCTAACGAGATGGGGAATCACAAGACCAACAAACCCTATTGAACCAGAAACCGCGACAGAAGCACCTGTTAATAACGATGCACCAATTAATATAAATATTTTCCCTCTTTTTACATTTACTCCAATGTGATCAGCCGCATCCTCACCTAATGCTAGTGCATTTAACTCACGATAGTGAATGAGAAGAATAAAGATGCCAATAAGCATAAAGGGCAGGATTAGCTGAACGTGACTCCACCCCCTCATGGCAACACTTCCATATAGCCAGTAGATAATTTCCATCATGGAATCCTGATCTGCTAATGAAATGATTAAAGATACGATAGATCCTATAAAAGCACTTACAATAATTCCTGCCAGGATTATCGTTTCAATTGCTAAACCTTTATTGCTTAATCGAACTAAGCCAAATACAATGAGCAAAGATATAAATCCACTAATAATTGCAAATATTGGAAGTGTGAAACTTCCTAATCCAATAATGGTTACCTGAAAAAACAAAACGAACACTGCCCCTAAAGCAGCACCTGATGAAACTCCAATTGTATAAGGATCTGCTAATGGATTTCGTAAAAGTCCTTGAAAGGCAGCACCAGCCAATGCTAGAGATGAACCAACACAGAGTGCAAGTAAAACTCTTGGTAAACGGATGTTCCATATGATCATTTCTTCATTTTTAGGAATATCGTTCAGCCATCCAATATTTAAAGCATTTTCAGAAACGATATGTAAAATTGTAGGAATGGGGATGGTTACACTGCTCTCCAATAAACCAAGGAGAGCTGTACCAAGTACAAGCCCTCCACTTAAAACATACAACCAAACGATTTTACTCGTTAAATACTTCCGGATAGATGAGCTCAGCAAGTGTCTCCACCCCTTCGATTAGGCGAGGACCTGGCCTTGTAACCGTATCGTTATCAACATCAAATACTTGTTCATTTTTCACGGCAGGAACCTCCGCCCATCCCTCACGAGACAATACTTCTTCCGCCGGATTTTCTATATAGTACCCATAAGTCGTAATAATAATATTTGGTTTTAAAGTAACAATTTCCTCTTCTGTAAGTTTCACCCATCCCTCTTCTTCTTCTGCAGCATTTATGGCGTTAATCGACTCTAGCATTTCATGCATAAACGTATTTTGACCTGTTGTAAAAATATCTGGGGCTGGTGACACTTCAACCCAAACTTTCTTTTTATCTGTAATAGATTCTGCTTTCTCTTTAATAGATTCGAGGCGCTCTTGCATATCTGTAATCATTTCTTCCGCCTGTGCTTGACTTCCTGTTGCAGTCGCAATCATTTCAATCTGGTCATATACATCGTTGAAAGAGGTTGCGCTTCCAATAACTATCACGTTAATTCCTACTTCTTCAAATTGGTTCAAAATATCTTGATGATTTTCGTAATGATAATCAGTAACAAGTGCTACATCCGGCATAAGCTTTAGAATAAGTTCCGCATTCATATCTTGTGCACCAACCTTTTGAATTTCCAGAGCCTCAGCGGGATAGTTATCATAGTCTGAAACACCAATTATTTTATCACCTAATCCGAGGGCAAATGAAATCTCGGTATTACTAGGTTGAATTGAAACAATTGATTCAGGTTCGGTTTCAATTGTAACCTCTTGATCAGCATCATCTGTAATTGTTACCGGAAATAATTCTTCATTTCCTTCTTCTAATTCCTTATCAGTATCCTCATTTGTTTCTTCAACATCAGATACACCTGCTTCACCTTGTGTTGTTTGTTCTTCCTCCTGTGCACCACACCCTGCAAAAATCATAATACTTAATAAAAGAACAAGACCTAATAATCCCCACTTTTTAAAAAAATTGCCGCGCATCTTTTCTCCTCCTAATATTTTTGCATAAAAAAACGCCATTCCCTATGGAAAAGCGTAAATGTGAAAGGTACATATGTATTCTAAAAGCAGGTCTGTATGACACAAAACCTACGAGAGATAGATTACGATGCACTTTAAACATTCCTTTTCCTCGAGGAAGCTTAAAAAACAAATAGGCAGGTCTCCTGACTTACGAATCAACGGTTGGTTAACCCTTCCCATGTAAATCACACAGTGGGTATTTTTTAACCTTCCTCATCGCTCACAGTGGCGGGACCGTGTTGGTTTTGCACCAACTTCCCTCTTCGTTTTAAATGAATCTCCATATTGGAGTCATTTAAAAACCTATTTGTCTGATTATTTTTTATGTTAATGATAATTATAGAATAGTTCCTCTTTTTTGTAAATTGAAAACCCTAGCGTGGTAAGAATGCTTTATCGTCCGTTATCTCAGTGACTCTAAAAAAACTCAAAGAGGCTATCAAAGTTATACAAATGAATACTGGTAATAAGACAGTTTGCTCCACCAGTAATGACTGCTGCACTGTTTTCTAGTTTCATATGTTTCACCACTTTACTAGTGTATTATTCTTACTTGAAAGATTTTGTTATGGTAATGGGAAGTTGTTTGACTACTTTCTAGTGGTTATGTTAAATAGTTTTTTTCAAAATCTATTCAACTTTCTAAGATTGTTGTTCATCTTCCTTTTTTTGCAACTAAAATAATGTTTTTTTACAAAAAGCAAAACTTTGGTGTATATAATTAAGATAGAATGATAATTAAAGGAGATGAATGGACTTGAAAATCAGAGAAATGAATCCTGAAGAAATAGAAGCGGTTCGAAGCCTTCGGTTAAAAAGTTACAAGGAACATGAACAATCGGTTCCAAAAGAACATTGGGAAGTATTAAAAAGCACCATTCTTTCGGATAATGATACCAAAAACAATGCAAAAATATACGTAACCGAACTAGACGGTCGTATTGTCGGGAGTGTTGTTTTGTTCCCTCCCTCTATTCAAGCGTATGAATTTAGCGAGAATGTTCAAGAATATCCAGAAATACGAATGCTTTCGGTGGACCCGGATATTCGTGGAAGAGGAATCGGAAAAGCGTTAGTGGAACATTGTTTAAACGTTTCAAGGGAAGAAAAACACGCACAAATCGGTCTTCATACTGCCTTTTTTATGAAACAAGCGTTATCTCTTTATGAACGTATGGGATTTAAGCGTCTTCCGGAACTCGATTTAGAACCGATGAATGACGGAATCATTGTAAAAGCCTTTATTATGAATTTTAAAAGGAGCTCTTAATGAGCCCCTTTTTTTGTTTTACAGGCATGTAAATTTAAAGGGGATGCGTCAGGTGTTGCACTACTTTTAATTATAAGTTTTTTTACTAAATTGAAACAAAATAAAATAGGACAATTAAAAGGTTGGTCTGTTGGATTTGCAATTTCAGGATTTATTTTGACGCCTACAGGTGGTCATATGACTTTAAGTTGGGTTCTTGCAGAAATCAGATTCCCGTTCGATGACATTATATTTGGTGAGCCTTCCCTTGCATTCGGAGTAATGCTTTTAGGGATTTCTGTACTTTTATGGAGAAAATCTAACATTTATATGAAACATGAAAATATTTTGTGTACTTGAAACAATTGCCTACATACCCGATCCACATAAACGATTGAGAGTTAAAGCTGGAGCCTCAATAGGAACACCAGATTTCAAACCAATATGTCTAGCCAAATAGGAAGATGAAATATTTGTGTGAATAACGTTCCCAAAAGAAACATCATATCCCAATCCTCCTCGGAGACATCCATAGCAAAACTGGTTGATAAAACACCAGCATTATTAATTAAAATATCAATTCCCCTAAAATGACTTACCGTTTCTTCAACTATTGCATAAATAGATTCATTATTTCGTAGATCTGTAACTGCTTCTCCATCTTAAATCATGAAACTCTTCTCAGATTAATTTAAAATTATCTCGTGTCGGCTCTACCTTTTTAACATAAAGACTACAATTATTTTTCTTCATCCCCCCTATTTATCGTACAAATGTTTTTCCAATTCTTCCTTAATCTCCACTGGAATTGACTCTGAGCGCTGTTCCTCTACATTGAAATTCACATATACTGCTTTCCCTTTAGCACAAAGTGTTCCACCTTGGTGAATTTCCTCGTATAATTCTAAACTGGAATTTCCAATTTTCCTCACCCAGGTTCGCACTTCCGCTTCTTTTCCAAAATATATTTGACTGAGGTAATCCACATTGATATTTAAAATAATCATTTTCCAATTATCAAAAGAATGATCAGGAGTAAACAATTTAAAAATTGGATTGCGTGCCGCTTCTAGCCAAATTGGAATTGTTGTATTATTAATATGTCCTACGCCATCGGTCTCTGAAACTCTTGGTTCGATTATTGTTCGGTACATCGTTTTTTCTCCCTATTCTATACTTTTTAGTTTTCCATCATAGCAATTTTGATAAATTTCGCGAATATCTTTTTTGGTTAATTTTTTCGGGCTGCGATTTAATAATCTAGTTTGTTTTATACCATTTTCCGTCAGAGTTTCAATATCATTTTGCTTTATATTGTATTCTTTGATTGTCGTTGGTAATCCCACGTCTTTCACTAGTGTTTGTAAACTTCGAACAACGTCAATCGCTATATTTCTATCACTCTTCCCACCTAAAGGAATACGTAAAATTTTTGCAACATGGTTCATCTTATCGATACACGAGGGCCAAATATGATCATAAACATACGGAAGCAACACTGCATTTGATTCCCCGTGGGGAAGCTTAAATAACCCTCCCAACGGATAGGCAAGTCCATGGACCCCAGCAACCCCAGCATTATAAAAGCTCATCCCAGCCATGAGGCTACCTAGCGCCATTTCCCCTCTAGCCTTTTTATCGCTTCCGTTCCAAACTGCTGTACGGATATTACTAGCAATTCTATCCATTGCTTCAACTGCTAACGTGTCGGTTAACGCAGTTGCATTTACCGAAGTGTACGCTTCAATCGCGTGGGTAAATGCATCAACACCGCTAGCAGCAGTAACTTTTGGGGGGAGTGTGTATGTTAAAACTGGATCCACTATCGCATAATCAGCAAGTAAATATTCGTGCGTTATGACATCTTTCGTTTCTTCTAATGAAAAAACGGCAATATCTGTTACTTCGGCGCCAGTTCCTGCAGTGGTAGGAATGAGAACCTTTGGCAAACCTTTAGTTTGAAATGTTTTCGTTCCAGTTAAATTCAAATAGTCTTCTACTTTTCCTTCGTTTTCCGCAAGAACAGCCGCTGCTTTCGCTAAATCGATGGCACTTCCACCACCAACACCAATCACTAAATCAGGATTTTGATCTCTTACTTTTTCTACTATACGATTTCCTACCGACAAGGAAGGTTCTGGTACAACGTCTGTTGAAATTTGAACTTTCAATTCCAATCGATGAATAATCTCAATTATAGGCTCAATTACATTCAGTTCCCTTAAAATCGGGTCTGTAAGTAAGAAAATATTCTGTGCATTCCGTTCTTTTAGGATTGTTTCTAACACATTTATGGACCCTTCCCCATGATAGATTTTTTTTGGTGAAATAAATGCCTTCATTTCCTTCCCCCTGTATCGTTATTTTGCAGTGTATCTTCCATTAATAACATCAGCATCTCACTAGCAATCGATAAAGTTCCTAATGTAACTGCTCCCATCCAGACGCACATAGTTTTTCCATTGTCATTGCAGGAGTTTCATTTACAATATCTGCTTTAAGGGATGTTTGACGTGCGAGTATCCTTTTTCTGCAGCACTTTACACGATCCCTTATGATTGTTTCAGTTAAAGAAATGAGGTAGCATATTTTTTCCAGCAAATTAATGATAATCTGGAGTATGAAAATCTACATAAGGCTGAAAATTCGATTCAGCTTGCGCAAGATGATTATCTATTTTCAAACTCCCTTTCTATCAATTAAAGCATTACTTATGTGTAAATTCAGGTTTTCTTTTTTCGATAAAAGCACTCACACCTTCTTTAGCATCCTGTGTAACGAAAATCTCATCAAAAAGCACCTTTTCCTTTTGTAAACCTTCTTCAAGCGAAAGTTGACTACCTACGTTCACTAAGTGTTTAATTCGACTCAATGATTGTAAAGATTTATTAGTGAATTTTTTAGCAAGTTTTGTGGCCTCCTCTATGCCACTTCCTTTTGATATTACATAATTCACAATACCGATTTCTTTAGCTTCTTCAGCAGATAATGGTTCACCCGTAAACATGACCTCTTTAGCTCTTGCATTTCCAATAAGTCTCGGCAACCTTTGTGTGCCGCCACCACCTGGAAGGATACCTAAATTAATTTCAGGTAAGCCTACTCTTGCGTGATCTTCAGCAATGCGAATGTCACATAATAAAGCAAGTTCCAATCCTCCACCTAGCGTAAATCCGTTTAATACAGCTATTGTTGGCTTCGGTATATTTTCAATCCGATTGAATACTGCATGTGTATCGACTACACCCTTATTCGCTCCTCTATCTGGAAACTCTTTAATATCCGCTCCAGCCATAAATGCCTTCTCTCCATTACCTGTTAATATAACTGCGATAACTTCATTGTCCTCAGCTAGTGTCTGAAATACTTCGTCTAACTCTTTTGTAACTTGCATACTCAGAACATTCATTGGTGGATTATCAATCGTTACTGTAGCAATGCCTTCACTTTTTTCCATTTTTATTAATTCTGCCATAATAATTTGTCCCCCATCGTTATATTTTGTTTTATTAGTAGTAAAAATTGATGTTAGCTAATCTTTAATTAGAATCCGCATTAAATAATCAGAAGCTATATTAGCCAATTCTTCTTTCGTCATCTCACCGTCAGGAGAATACCATTGTAGCATCCAGTTCATCGCCCCTAAGATTAAATTTCTAGCTATTCTAACATTTACTTCGTTTAGAATACGCGATTTAATTCCTAATTTAATTATTTCGTCATAACATGCAGCATATTCTGAACGTAATTCTAAAATAGTATTTAATTGATCACCATCAAAGAAATGCTCTGGCTTCATTCCTGCATCAAACCCAGCTTTTTCTTCGAGGAGATATTCAATATGTGATTGCAATGCGTTTCTTAACTTTTGCTCTAATGGTAATTCGCGTTCCATAATTTTATTAAATCTATCAATACTATTCTCTAGCAGCATTTTATAACTCTCATACAATAGATCTTGTTTATCTTTAAAATAATAGTAGACAGAGCCTTTTGTCATTAATAGTTTTGCTGCAATATCTTCAATAGTTGTATTGTGGTATCCCTTTTCATAGATAACACTAATGGCAGATTGAAGAATTTCTTCCTTTTTTTTGGCTGTTTTCTTATCTCGTAGTGACATACCCTCACTCCTTTCCTATTATTTTAAAAATAATTTCATCTAATCAACCCCAGTATTGATATCGCTTACAATTTTGTTGTTTACTAGAAATTTAATTCAATTTATCACTCTATATGGATGCATGGCAACTTAGATATCATTATACACATTCAATTTTTGAAACTAAAGAATTCTTTAATTTAAACATACTTACCATACGCTCATAACCAAATTTTTGACCTCTAGTTCGAGATTTTTCGTATTTATAACAAATTCATTTCTTTCACTTTTAATATCAATTAGTATATTTTCAATCAAATCAGGGATGGTTTCTTTTGCAACATTAAAATCACTTAGTTTATGAGGTATTTCAAGATTAATGACTAAATCTTTTATAAATATCGGTGCTTTTTCCGCCCTTGCTTTTATCGACCGCCTGGTATCTGAAACAGACAAAGTATCCGTAATTTGTGCTAACCGGTCGTACGCTCTTGGCAATAGAAATTCCATTACGGACGGTAGCATAATTGCAGAAGTAATGCCATGCGGAATATTATACATAGCTCCTAATTGATGCCCGATACTATGCGAGAGCCCTAATTTTATATTATCAACAGAGAATAGTGACAGCCATGCGCCTATTTGACATTGTAATCTATACTCCAATTTATCTGGGTATTGTTTCGTTAGGGGTAAATATTGATATAATTTCTTCAGGGCAGCAAGTGCCAGAGCTTCATTGACTGGACTAGGTATAGGAGTGTATTGGGTCTCCACTGCATGATCGACAGCTCGCATACCTGTTGATAGCCAAAGCCATTCTGGTGTATCCATTGTAAATGTAGGATCTAGAAATACCAGCTGTGGTGTCATATTTAAATGATGGAATTTATATTTAACCAAATCTCTCTTATTTGTTGTTCCTGCAATACTTGTAAATTCAGCAGCTGATAAAGTGGTTGGGATTGCAAAATGAGGAATATAATTTTCCATCAGAGTCTTATTTCCCCTTATATTTTGCGAATAAGTATATAGTTCTTCCTCAGTATCAATATTCTCTGCCAATATGAGGGAGAGTATTTTCGCACTGTCTATCGCACTCCCACCTCCACAACTAATAATGAGATTTGGTTCGAAATCTTTTATTTCTTTAATATCCTGCATAAGAACGTCTCCAGGAACATGTTGCTTCATCATCATCGTAAATATTTCTATTCCATTAGCCCGGAATTGATTTACCATCCGATTATATACATTGGTTTTCAACAAACTTTTAGTTGTTACGATAACAGCCTTATTTCCGCCAATCCTTTGTATTTCACTTATAAGTTTCTCTTCTACAATATTTAGTCCATAATGCACACGGTCCACGGGAAGAAATTGATACATCATTTAAATACCTCATTTCTTGTGCTTTAATAAGTAACTTAATCGGCTATTTAAAAGTACTTTGGGATAACTAAAACAAGAAGTAGAGTCTCTTCCTTATTTATTTCTTGATACAATCTCTGCCGTTTCTAAACACGGAATAAACCCTACTTTTGATGCGTTCTTTTATAACCCCATATTCTTTGCGATAATACCTTTCATGATCTCATTTGTTCCTGCGTAAATTGGACCGACTGCTGCGTCACGATATCTTCTAGCAATCTCATATTCTTCCATATATCCGTAGCCACCATGAAGTTGCATACATTCAATGGAAGCTTTTCTCTCTAAGTCAGTCGTCCACCACTTCGCCATCGAGACCTCATCCACTAAATTTTCACCTTCTATATGACGCGTAATTAGCTGATCCACAAATACGCTCCCTATCTCTAATTCTGTCTTTATTTCTGCTAGCTTATATTGTGTGTTTTGGAATTCCCCAATACTTTTTCCAAAGGCTTTTCTTTGTTTCACAAAATCAAGGGTCAAATGGAGCATTCTTTCCACAGTAGCGATACTTTGAATCGCTACAATTAATCTTTCTTGTTGCAGCTTTTCCATTAAATAATAAAATCCTTTATTCTCTTCTCCAATAAGATTCTCAACAGGTACAGGTACATCTTCAAAAATTAGTTCACTTGTATCGTTTGCATGCTGTCCCATTTTTGAAAGTTTATTCCCTTTCGTAAAACCAGGTGTACCTGCCTCGACTAGTAATAGACTAATTCCTCTATGCTGTGGCTTAGCTTGTGGGTCTGTTTTACATACAACAACTACCAAGTCTGAGGTGTACCCATTTGTTATAAATATTTTTTCTCCATTTAATATATATTTATCTCCATTTTTAATTGCAGTGGTTTTAATATTAGCTAAATCAGATCCTGCTCCAGGCTCTGTCATCGCTATAGCACTGATGACCTCTCCACTTATCGCTTTAGGCAACCATTTTTTCTTTTGTTGCTCCGTTCCGAATGATTCTATATATGGAATGACAATATCACTATGAAGATTTACTCCAGATGCTAATGCAGTTCCAACTTTAGCTAATTCCTCAGCTATCACAGATGCATATCTAAAATCCGTGTTCAATCCACCATATGCCTCATCTACTTGAGGACATAAATAGCCTTGCTCACCCATCTTCAGCCAAAAAGAACGTGGGATTTGCTTCTTTTCTTCCCACTCTTCATAATTTGGAACAGCCTCTTTTTCTAGGAATTGTATCAGTGTTTTCCGAAACATATTGTGTTCGTCATTAAAAATTATTCGTTTCAAAAAAAAACCTCCTTCTATAAAATTAAACTTCCCTTGAAATATTCTAGTTTTCATAAATTTGTTTTTTTATTAGCAATGATTGTTCTACTACTTTTTAGAGATATTAATTATTTTCCCATTTTCCATTTTTGAAATAATGTCTACTTTTTCAATGTGGTCAACAATCAGATTTATCGCATGATGAAACCCTAAGGTATGTAGCAATTGAGATGTTTCTAATGAGTGTAACAAACTAAATTGATCTGCTTTTGCTGCCTTATAACACTCTAAAGCAGCTATCGAAGAATCTGCCAATGAATAGGAATAGGCATCGCCTATACTTAACAAATGATGAATCAACTGCCCTGCACCAATAAAATCCTCCATTGAAAATCTACCATGATTTCCTGCACAAACAATGGCTATTGAAGAATCTCCTGTATTATCATGTAATTCCTTTGCAATTACATGGCCATTTAATAGTGAGCTCGTGTATAAATTTATAGCAGAAGAAGCATTTTCTATACCCACCGTCCCGTTCGTAGTTAAGAGGATCAAGGAATCTTTTCTAGCATGTTTTTCATCATCAAATAAAAGGGGGTCAGGATATTCCATTCCTTCAATATAGTTTCCTTTACTTTCACCCATTAATAAATTATTTTTTGGATTTTGTTTTAAAATAGAAAATCCTTCATCTGGGCTTTTTACTGTAGTGACTGATTTTATACCTTTATTAAGAGCAAAGGCGATAGTAGAGGTAGCGAGTAGCACATCAATAACGACTGCGGTTGAATCTTTAATCTTTTCAGTATCTACTAATTCCTTTTGTGTGATAACATGAATTCTTCTCATATACATACCTCTCTTTTGTACGAAGTCAAATTTAGCAACGCACTAATTTAGCAACAACTTCTCACATTAATTTCCTTTATTCAATTTGTTTTTAAAATTATTTTACCTTGTGTTTTTCTTCTTTCCATTAAATCATGCACTTTTCCGACCTCTTCAAGCGGATAAATTCCTCCAACACTAATGTTCAACTGTTTATCTTTTATAAAATTGAATAGTAACTCCAGTGCCTCTTTGTTCTTCTGATGGTCTTTCCAATCACCTAAAAAGAAACCTGCAACTATTTGATTCTTATTCATTAATTTCCGAGGGTCAAACAGTGTTTCTTTCCTGCTAGCGCGACCATAGACGATTATCCTTCCAAAAGAGTCCAAACATTTGATGCTTTTATAAAAAATGTCATCGCCTACCATTTCCATGATAATATCTACACCTTTGTTATTTGTTGCCTCAAGTACTTTTTCATTCCAATTATCTTCTGTATAATTAATTAGTATATCTGCTCCGAGTGTCTTAGCATGCTGCAACTTTTCCTGGGTGCTTGCAGTAGCAATAACTAGACCAGCACCAAGTAGTTTTGCAAGTTGAATAGCAATCGTACCAACTCCCCCTGCAGCAGCATGTACGAGAACAGTTTCTCCTTTTCTTATTCTCGCCATTTCATTTAAAATATAATAAGCTGTTAATCCCTGTAGAGGAATGGCAACAGCTTCTTCCAATGATATTCCGTCTGGGATAATAGTAACCTTTTCTTCATCAGTCGTGATATATTCGCTATAGCCACCACCTTCAAGTAACAAAGCTACCACACGGTCGCCAACTTCAAATGTAGAATTACTTCCTGTTTTTTGAATAACACCTGCAACTTCATATCCTGGGATAAAGGGTAAGGGAGTTGGTTCCAAATAGGCACCTCGGCGTCTTAAAATATCTGCAAAATTTATTCCAATTGTCTCTACTTGAATCAATACTTGGTTACTAGCAGGCTCTTTCTTATCCAATTCAATTACTTTTAACTGATTTGATTCTCCATATTCTTCAAAGTGTATCGATTTCACTTATATCCTCCATTCTCTTAAAGCTTCTTGAATTTGTTGTAATTCATTGAACGCTTTCAAACTAAATTGGTAATCTGTCTTCAAAAATAGAATAGAACTAATTTGTAAAATTGCTATCAACTTAAAATAGGCTACACTTTTATAAGTATCTTTGTTTGAAATGTGATTGCTTCTTGGCCATCTTGATTCCGGATTCGAGCTTCAACATCTAATATCCCTCGATTATTATCGGAGAGGATTCTTTTATTCACAATTGTATATTCACCGACTAAACGATGATTTGGTTTCACTGGAAGTTTCCAACGTATATTATCTATCCCTAGACCACCTAAACAATCCCTACCTAATATGTTCATATGAATGAAATTAGCCCAAACAATATTAATCGAATAAAATCCAGAAGCAATTAATGATTCATAAGGACTTTCCTTGGCCTCCACTTCATCCACATGAAAATACTGTGGATCATACTTTTTAGCGTATTCAACCATGTCTCCTTTATCTACTATTACTTCACTTGTAGTAAATATATCGCCTTTGGTAAATTCATTAAATTTCATAAAGTCTCACCTCATTTACCAATATTTATATTTTCTAAATGACTTAAGTAATCAATTTGTACCAAATGTTCTCCGGCATCTAAATAAATGCACTCTCCATTAATGTAACCCGCGTTGTCAGACGATAGGAAATATGCGAGACTTGCAACTTCCTCTAGCTTACCAAAGCGTTTTAAAGGTACTTTATCCACTGCATCCTGATAAGATTTTTCCGATGGATATAATTTATCTACGCCTTCCGTACCATCAATTCCACCCGGTGCGATACAGTTAACACGAATACTGTATTTCTTTCCCCATTCTACCGCTAACGTTTTGCTCATCGCTTGCACCCCAGCTTTTGCTGAAGCAGAATGCACAACACCCGGTGCACCACCTGGCCAAGGGGCAACGATATTAATTATCGAACCAACTTTCTCGTCTCTTATCCAGTCCTTTGCAACAGCTTGCGAACAAAACCATGTGCCATACAGTACAATCTCTACCACTGCTTTCCAACCATTCACAGTCAGATCCTCTGCGTTTACAATGAAGTTTCCTGCAGCATTATTAATTAACACATCGATTCGACCAAATGCTTCCTTTGTTTCTTTAACCATTCTTTCTGCCATTTCAGGATCACGCACATCCATTTGTACGGTTAACACTTGCCCTCCAAACTGTTCAATATCTCTTTTTGTTTGCTCTAGTTTTTCAAGAGTTCTTCCCGCAATGACTACATTCCAGCCCTCTTGGACATATTTTTCAGCCATTCCTCTACCAATACCACTGCCACCACCTGTGATAATGACTACTTTTCTATCCATTGCTATTTCCTCCTTTTCTTGAACTAGTCCTTAAATTTTTCCATGTCTTTCCAAGGGTAGAAGTCTGGCATATCCGAACTTACATTCATAGTGAAATTCGGTTTGCGTTTTTCTAAAAATGCGTTCATTCCTTCTTTTACATCTGCATTTTTTCCCATCCAATAAATGAACTTCGATTCGATTTTGTGGGATATCATTGGATGACTTGTACCTAGCATTTTCCACATTAATTGACGGTTTAGTGCAACAGACATCGCTGAGGTGTTTTCTGCTATCTCTCTTGCTAGATTTCGTGCGGTATCTAGTAATTTACCTTCTGGAACTACTCGACTTATTAAACCTTTTTCCAACGCTTCTTCCGCTGAAAAAATCCGACCTGTTGCAATCCATTCCATCGCCTGATTAATGCCAACGACCCTTGGTAAGAACCAGCCACTACCCGCTTCTTGTGTAATGCCTCTCCTTGAAAACACAAAACCGATCCTCGCTACATCTGAAGCAATTCGTATATCCATTGGTAGTACCATCGTGGCTCCTATACCAACAGCAGCACCATTAATGGCTGCAATAATTGGTTTCTTTAATTCAAAGATTCGCAGGGTCAACACACCTCCACCATCCCGATGTTCCTCCATCGGCTCATCCACATCGAACGAGTATTCATGAAGATCTGCACCAGCACAATATGCTCGTCCTGAACCAGTCATTATAATTACTCGAACATTATCATCCTCATCTGCACGATCAAATGCATGAATTAATTCGTCTTGCATTTGATGTGTATATGCGTTTAACTGCTCAGGGCGATGGAGTGTTATTGTCATAATTCGTTCCGAAACTTCTACCCTAATTGTTTCGTACATGTAGAGTTACCTCCTAACATTTTTAACAGATGTAAAGAAAAAGTCACCAATTACTTGATGACTTTTCTTTTAGACTCAATTACTTTGATAGCTTTATAAATTGGTTGGTTTAAAAAACATATGATTTTGAAATATTTTCTTGTAATTCTTTCGCAATTCTTTTCACTACTTCTTCTGCACTTTCAATATCATCTATTAAACTAGAAACCTGTCCACAACTCATAAAACCATTATCTATTTCACCGTCTAGCATTGCTAGCTTATTGTATGTTCCTCTTACAAAAGGAAGTACAACATCTACTGTTCCATTTTCCTTTTCTACCTGATGTACCTTCTCGGAATACTCATTTTTAAGTACCCTAATCGGTCCTTTTAATATTCGGGTCATGATTTCTGTAGATACATCCTGTGACTTCAGTATTGCTGATTTAAAATTATCATGTGCCTCACATTCTTTTGTCGCAACAAATCTGGTACCTAACTGAACACCATCTGCACCCAACGCCATTGCAGCAGCCATACTTTTGCCATCAGCAATTCCGCCCGCGGCAATAACCGGAATTGAAACAGCTCGTTTAACTAATGGCACTAATGTCATTGTTGTTAATTCAGAAGGTCCGTTACTACCGCCTGCCTCATATCCTTCGCATACAATAATGTCCGCACCTAATTTCTCTGCCTTTTCCGAATGAAAAGCTGTAGAAGTTAGTACCAGAACTTTTAAACCCAAATCTTTGATTACCGGAATTAATTCTTTTGGATTGCCAGCGCCTAAACTTACGGCTTTAATTAAATGTTTATGTTTACTTATGACACCTAAATAAGGGGTGTAATCAGTGTGCTGACTTATCGGAATGTTTACACCAAACGGTTTATTTGTTGCATCAGCTGCTAACAAAATCTCTTCTTCAAAATTTTCAACCGTTCTTCCAGCAGTACCAATTTGCCCAAAGCCCCCTCCTTCAGAAACGGACGCAGCAAGCAGTCCGTTTCCTACATATGCAAGGCCACCTTCTATAATTGGAAATTCAATTTCCAATACTTCACAAACCTTATTCACTAGTTATCCACCTTTATATATTTTTTTATATTCATTTTCTCTAAATGTATACTTAATGTGGATTGTTACTGCTTTATACTTTAGTAGTTTGAAGTTTATTATTTAGTGTTGCTTCTTGTTTTCTTAACTCTAATTTCGCAACAGCTTCTGCATGAACTTCATCTGGGCCATCTGCGATTCGAAGTGTACGCGCGTGTGCCCAAATTTGTGATAGCGGGAATACGTCAGAAACTCCCCCTGCTCCATGGACTTGAATTGCGCGGTCAATTACTTCTAGAGTCATTTTTGGAACGACTACTTTAATCATTGCAATCTCTTTTCTAGCGGCTTTATTTCCTTCCTTATCCATTTTGTCTGCAGCCGCAAACGTTAAAAGACGTGCTTGATCAATTTCCATTCTAGCCTCAGCAATCCAATTACGGATTACGCCTCGTTCAGATACTTTTACGCCCCAAGTTACACGCTCATTTGCACGTTGACACATTAATTCTAGTGCACGCTCCGCCATTCCAATTAAACGCATGCAATGGTGAATTCTTCCTGGTCCAAGGCGTCCTTGAGCAATCTCAAATCCTCTTCCTTCTCCAAGAACCATATTAGAAGCTGGAATACGTACATCCTTAAACTCCACAACCGTATGACCATGCGGTGCATCATCATATCCATAAACCGGTAAATATCTTTCAATGTTTACACCAGGTGCGTCTATCGGAACTATAACCATTGATTGTTGATTATGTCTTTCAGCACTTGGATCTGTCTTTCCCATTACGATCATTAACTTGCATCGTGGATCCATCGCTCCAGAAATCCACCACTTTTTCCCATTAATCACATAATCGTTTCCATCTTTTTCGATACGTGTGGCGATATTCGTTGCATCAGATGATGCGACAGCAGGCTCTGTCATTACAAATGCAGAGCGAATTTTACCATTTAGCAATGGAATCAGCCATTCCTTTTTCTGTGCTTCATCTGCATATTGTTCGAGTAATTCCATGTTACCCGTGTCTGGTGCAGAGCAGTTGAATACTTCAGGGCCGATTAATGATCTACCCATAATTTCTTTTAAGGGAGCATATTCCAAATTAGTTAATCCTCCCCCGTGTTCCTCACTCTGGATAAACAAATTCCATAAACCTTCACTTTTTGCCTTTTGTTTTAACTCTTCCATAATTGGCGGTATTGTCCAACGACTTTCTGCAGCATTTAACTGTTCTTCATAAACATCTTCATTCGGTAATACATGCTCTTCCATGAATTGTGATACTCTTTCTTTCAAATCTCTTACCTTATCATTCTCTTCAAAAAACATATTTATCCTCCTCTATAATTATCAATTAATCGATATAAATTTATGATTGGAATTTTCTCCTTGGTCCATTAATATTACTTTCCTCCCATTTCAATATTTTTTAATTTTGACATTTATTATTCCCAAGGAGTTATTCTTGTCAAAGAAATAACCTGTTTTGTAAAATTCAGTTATTTTTTATTGCTATGGTATTAACTTCTAAGCACCTAAATAAAGTTCACGTACTTTATCATTTTTTTTCAAATCCTTACTTTCACCCGATAATTGGATGATTCCATTTTCCAAAATATATGCATAATCGGCAACTTCCAATGCTAAATGCGCATTCTGTTCAACCAATAAAATGGTAAGACCATCTTCTTCATTAATCTTTTTAATAATGTCAAAAATAGACCGAACTAGATTCGGAGCTAGACCCAAAGAGGGTTCATCTAAAAGTAAAATTTTGGGATCTCCCATTAATGATCTACCAATAGCAAGCATTTGTTGTTCTCCACCACTTAAAGTGCCCGCATGTTGAGACATTCTTTCCGATAATCTGGGAAAATAGGATAATACCTTATCCCTATCTTTTTTTATTTGTTCCTTATCTTTACGTAAATAAGCTCCAATTTGAAGGTTCTCTTCCACTGTAAGCTCTGGAAATATCCTGCGATTTTCCGGACAATGGATAATCTGATTTTTAACGATATAATTAGGAGACTTTTTATTAATAATCTGATCTTGAAATTCATAGTTTCCTTGCTTTATTTCAACTAATCTAGAAATTGTTTTTAGTAATGTACTTTTCCCAGCACCATTTGCACCAAGTAAAGTTACAATTTTACCTTGAGGAACTTCTATAGTTACTCCCTTTAAAGCTTGTACTGAACCATAATTAACATGAATATCAGTTAACTTCAGCATGAGCTTTTTCCTCCTCTCCACCCAAATAGGCTTCTATCACTATAGGATCTTTTCTGACTTCTCCTGGCTTGCCTTCTGCTATCTTCTGCCCGAAGTTCATAACCGTAACATAATCAGATATATCCATTACCATCGACATATCGTGTTCAATCAGGAATATTGTAAAGCCAAAATCCTGTTTAAGCCGGAGAACTAAATCACTTATTTGTCTTGATTCCACGTTATTCATACCCGCAACTGGTTCATCAAGTAGAAGTAATTTTGGTTTAGTCATCATTGCCCTACCGATATCAACCATTTTCTGAAAGCCAAATGGTAAGTTTTTAACTACCTCGTTAGCTAAATGTGTTATTTCGAGTAGGTCTAAAATTTTATGCACTTGTTTTTTATTTTCAATTTCTTCTTTTCTAACATTGGGTAAGTTTAACATGATGGTAAATAAATCTTTTTTGATATTTGGATGTAATCCGACCAAAAGGTTATCCATTACCGTCATATCCTTAAACAATTCAGTATTTTGGAAGCTTCTTGCAATTCCATGTCCTATAATTTGATGGGATTTATAGTCAAGAAGGTTCTTACCTTCCATAATAATCTCCCCAGAAACCGGCTGAACAAGTCTACTTAACGTATTAAACACAGTTGTTTTTCCCGCACCATTCGGTCCAATGATGGAATAGATTTCTCCTTCTCTTACTTTCAGACTTAAATCATTCACTGCAGTTAATCCACCAAATTCAACTCTAACTTTGTTTAATTCTAGCAAGGTTATGAACTCCTTTCTTTAAGTGTAGACTCGGAACTGCTTTTCTTTTTCTTTTTAAAATGATCTAACAGTGTAGCTAGTCCCTCTGGTTTTAATAAAATTACAAATACTAACGTAAATCCAATAACTACATTTGTTATACCAGGGAAAGGATCAGTAAAATGTGGAATAACAGAAAACAATACGGAACCTATTATTGGACCAATAAACGTATACATTCCACCAACTATAATCATGGCCAGTAATAGAAAGGACGTTGTAACAGGAAAGTCAGTTGGCCCCACAAAACCTATCCAATAAGCATAAAGCCCACCAGCTAAACCAGTAAAGAATGCGCTAATCGTAAACATTGTTGCTTTATAATATGTGATGTTTACTCCTGAAGACTGCGCTGCAACTTCACTTTCTCTAATAGAGCTAAAAGCTCTTCCAACACTACTGTTCACGAAATTGTACATAAACCATATAAAAAGAAATGCACATATTATTATAAATAGATAAAGATTAAGTGACGAACTTAAGATTTCTGGTTTCCGTACAAGCATTCCAGAGTATCCATTCGTTAATGAATTCCAATTTAAAGCAATAATTGGCACAGACATTCCGAACCCTAGTGTTACAACTGCTAGAAAATGCCCTTTCAGTCTTAACGCAGCTAATCCAACGAGAAGTCCAATTATTGCTGTAATGACACCAGCAAGGAAGAAATTTATTATGAACGGGAAGTTAAAACGGTCAGTTAAGATCGCAACAACATATGCACCTATCATTAGAAAACCAGCATGCCCAATAGAAATCTGTCCACCATAGCCTATTAATAAATTTAGAGCTACTGCGGTAATCCCATAAATTGTCGCTAAGACGACCAGTGTCATCCAATAGTTAGACATACCGACAACAAAAGGGAAAGCTACTAGTATGATCGCTAATAATATTAATGCTATAAGTTTATTTGATGTTTTTTTCATTATGATCACACCTTCTTAACAAATTTTGTACCAAATAGCCCTGTCGGTTTAAGGTAGAGTACAACAACGATTAGTAAAAAGACAAATACGACACTTAATTCGGTACTAACATAATAACTAATCCAGTTACTATATACTCCAACTACTACTCCTCCAAATACCGCCCCTGGAAGACTTATAAATCCGCCCAGTACTGCAGCAGCGAAGCCCATCATTAATATCTCGCTCATCATACTTGGGTGGAGATAGGTAACCGGTGCTGTCAGCATTCCCGCAACAGCTCCTAACACAGCCCCTGATGCCCATGTCCAATTAAAAATTTGGGAAACTTTAATTCCCATGAGCGAAGAGGTTTCCATATCTTGCTGTGTTGCACGCATCGCTAGCCCAATTTTCGTATTTTTAAATAGATAAAATAGAAGTAACATCAGGACTAGAGTAATTCCAAGTGTAAATAACTGATTTGGTTTCATATAAATACCTAGAAACTGAAATGAATCCCCAGGAATAGCTTCTCTATATCCAATCGGTGTATGCCCCCATATCAAACCAGCAAGTCCGTGGAAGGCTAAGAACAGCCCTAGAGTTAGTACAATTTGATTAAGTGGTTCAGAATTTTGCACGCGTTTCATAAACAAACGGTAAATTGACATTCCAAATAGTGCCGCAAATACAAGTGCCAAAAGAAATGATACAATGAAAGGTAATCCCATTATTCCATAGAATGTATAGCTAACAAATGCTGTTATCATAGCCATTTCTCCATGAGCAAAATTGACAACATCTGTAGTTTTGTAAATCAGAACGATCCCGATAGCAGCTAAAGCATAAATACTTCCATGAACGAGTCCTCCAAATGATATCTGTAAGAATGCCTCCATTTTCCCTCTCCTTCCATTATTGTTTCGTCATATTACGATCTCTTACTTATGTATTCACAGTGGGAGACAATCCCACTGTGAATATTCTTACTCATACGTTATTTCGCCTGTTTCAGTATTAAAATTAATATAATCCGTTACCGCTTCGATTGTTCCATTTTGAGCTCTAGTGATAAATAAAGATGTTAAACCATAATGGTTTTTTTCATTAAATGTTACTCCTGCATATGTTCCTTCCTGCCAGTTATCAAAAGAGTTTAATGCTTCTCGTAAAGTGTCATAATTCAAATCTTCTCCAGCTCGTTCTAATGCTTCTACCAATACTTCAGCACCAGCATACCCCCATTGTGGAACGCCACTGTAGTTCTCACCAGGATAGGCTTCTTCATACAACTCTACATATCTTTCAATAGCTTCGACGCCCTCTGTACCTGGAGAGCCCGGGATCGGAATTGTACCTGCACTATACGTACCATCCCATACATCTTCGCCTGCAAGATCATAAAGGGTAAGGTCGTTCCCTCCTACAGAAGAAACCATATAATTAATATCTGTAAGACCAACTGCATGGAATTCTTGTTTCATCTGTGCAGCCGGATTCGGAGTAGCTAACATAATAACCGTGTCTGCTCCTGATGATTTAACTTGCTGTGCCTGTGTTGAAAAGTCATCCGCGTTTGCAACAAATGGCACTTCTACCGCTATTTCAGCATCATAATCATCTTTTATTTCCATTACTGCTTCGTATCCTTCTTTGCCATAATCATCATTTTGGTAGACTAAAGCAATTTTTTCAGCACCTAACTCATTTACTGCATAGTCATAAAATACTCTTGTTTCAATTCTATAGTTTGCGATTTCAGAACCATAGAACCAATCGTTTGGAGGATTATAAAACTGATCCGCTCCAGAACCTAACATCAAGCTTATTACTTCGTTTTCTATATAATAATCTTGTAAAGCAGTATTACATGGTGTACAGTCATGACCTAACATTACAAAAATGCCATCCTCTTCTACAAGGCGTTGTGCTTGCTGCATATGAACCGCTGGCTGATACTCACCGTCATATGCTAGCAATTTCAATTGACGTCCATGAACACCACCGTTTTCATTCACATAATCAATGTACGTCTCAATTCCCTGTGCAATTTGGCCATATATTGCTTGTGGTCCTGAGTGTGCAACAATGTTTCCAATAAGGATTTCATCGTCTGTTACTCCACGTACATCCCCATCCCCATCTCCATTTCCTCCTGAGGCACTATCCTCTCCACAAGCTGCGAGAATTAATAAAATTGCTACTAAGAAAACTAAATACCACTTTGGCTTTACATTGAACATAATATTTCCCCCTCTATTTAATTCACTTGATAAAATATTGAAAAAACTACTGTGATACCCAGCCTCCATCTACAAATAAAGTATGACCCGTAACATAATCAGCTTCATCCGAACTTAGATAAAGAACGGCTGCCGCAATTTCTTCTGGTTCTCCAAATCTCCGCAATGGTGTTTTTTCCATTACATGACTATGGAATTTTTCATTTTCCTCTAATGCTTCGATTGTCATGTCTGTTTTCACATATCCAGGTCCGACAGCATTTACATTAATCTTATGTCTTGCCCATTCTAATGCTAATGCTTTTGTAAGTTGTACCACACCACCTTTACTAGCAACATATGGAGAAATAAATACATCCCCTACAACACCCATCACAGAAGCGATATTAACAATTTTACCCCTACCTTGTTCCACCATCAGTTGTCCTGCAGATTGACAAGAAAAGAACAATCCAGTCAGATTTGTATCAAGGACATTTTTCCATTCTTCTTCCGTTATTTCTAGTGCGCTTTTCGCAAAGGAAGTACCTGCATTATTTATTAATATATCTACTTTTCCAAACTGTGCTTTCGCTTCATTAAATAAAGATTGGATACTAGATATATCTTGTATATCACTTGGTATAGCAATGGCTTGGTTACCATCTGCAACAATTTCTTGCACAACCTTTTCGAGCAATTCTTTATTTCTACTTGTAACAACTACTTGTGCATTCGCTTTTGCAAGTGTTTTGGCTATTACTTTTCCTAGCCCTTTACTAGCTCCAGTGACAACGGCTACCTTCCCTGATAAATCAAACATCATTCTCTTCCTTTTGATTTGTATTTTCTTTTTGTTTTCCCCTATCCAACAACTTTCGCTTCATCAATTTCCCTGTTACTGTTTTTGGTAATTCATCGATAAATTCTACTTCCCATATTCTTTTGTAAGATGCTAATCGTTCTTGTGCAAAATGCTTAATCTCATCGTCTGTAACAGAATTTCCATCCTTCGTAACTATGTACGCTTTAGGTATTTCACCTAAACGTTCATCTGGAATTCCTATTACAGATGCTTCTAAAACAGCCGAATGTTGATAGAGCACATCTTCCAATTCCTTTGGATAAATATTATAACCGCCTGATATAATCATTTCCTTCTTCCGATCTAGAAAATATACATAGCCATCATCATCTACTTTTCCGATATCGCCAGTATACAACCATCCATCTTTCACCGTTTTTTTCGTTTCTTTTGGATTATTCCAGTACCCTTTCATAACACAATGCCCTCTAGCGATAATCTCTCCCTTTTCTCTAGCTGGTAAAACTTTGCCATCAGCATTAACAATTTGGACATCAACATGTGGTAATGGAAACCCAACACTATCAAATTTTCTTTCTTTTCCAAGTTGATCAACTGAAATAACGGGAGAGCTTTCTGTTTGCCCATATGCCTGAAGTGTTATGGTATTATATCTTTGTTCAAATTTCCGTCGTACATCTGAAGGCATATGTGCTCCACTTGTGATGCATATTTCTAAACTCGACATATCATATTTTTCTTCCTCAGGTAACGTTAAAAACATATAGTACATCGAAGGTACACCAATAAAGAAATTAATCTTTTCTTTATTAATTGTCTCCGCAACGGTTCTTGTACTGTATCTCTCGAACAAATAGAATTTTGCTCCTTTAAGAAAAATAAGTGTCATGCCTGCCATAAGTACAAGTAAATGCGAAAGCGGGGTTACAATACACCCATAATGTTCGTCAGTAAGCTTGATCGATTCCGCATAAAATTCTGCATTTGTATTTAAATTATAATGTGATAATTCTACACCTTTTGGATTACCCGTTGTTCCAGATGTATATAAAATACATGCACCATGATCAGGCGATAAATCAAGGGTAATTCTTTCATCATTTACATTTTCAAGTTGGTCGTCGATGGCTAGAATATTAGGATTGTTACTTTGGACATTTGCATTCGTTGTAATAACATTTAGTTCAGATAATTGCTCATATATTTCATCTACAATCTGTAATTTTTCTTCACTCGTAATCAATAATTTCGCTCCCGAGTTTTCCAATATATAAATTGACTCCATTTTTTTAAATAAATAGTTGATTGGTACAGTAATCGCACCAATTTTTAAAATTCCATAAAAGGCATAAATAAATTCCATTCCGTTTGGCAACCAAATACTTACTCTATCTCCACTTTCAATACCAAGATTACGCATCATATTTGCGTACCTATTGGCTTCTCTATCAATTTGTTTATAAGTATAGTTATTGTTGTTGAACACTACTGCAGTAGAATCAGACTTCGTATAAGCTCTTAGTTCCAAAGCGTATGCAAGATTCATAGATTCACCTCTTTTATCAAATAGAATATGAATATATCTTTCTCTTTTACTTAGCGTGTAATAATTTCTATTAGCAGTTAAAGAAAGCCCTTTCATTTTTAGTGTTAACCCACTTCAATAATAACTTGGTATCATTATAATCGTTTAAATTTTAATTGTAAAGTATTTTTTTAAAAATATAGACTATTTTGTATTATTAGTATAAATTAATTTTTGGGATCATACAAATAACTCTTTTTGCATTTATGCTATTTATTTTTTTCTATAACTTCGAAGGCATGATAGACTAAGTTTCTGACTCTGATGTTTAGGGCGCTAAATCGATCATCGGTGGACTTTCCAATTTTGTATCGATAATAGATTTGTTGTAAGGCAACTGCAAGTTTAAAATAATTAATAGCCATATAAAAAGTCATATCCGGAATATCTTTCTTCGCTTTTAATGCATAGCGATGCAAAAATTCTTCTCTTGAGATAAACCCAGAATGTTTTGCTGTAAGGGATGGTAGACTCGATTTTAATGTTTCTGGATCATCTTTTTCAACCCAATAAACAACTGCACTTCCAAGATCAAAATAGGGATTTCCAATTGTCACCATTTCCCAATCTAATATCGCTCTAATTTCACGTAAGTCAGGTGATAATAACATATTATTTAGTTTATAATCATTATGGATAATCGCACTATCTAGTGTTTCAGGGACATTCTCTGATAACCATTTACTAACTTCAGCAATATGTGGGACTTCATCTGTTTGTACTTTTTTATACCTTTTTATCCATCCGTCGACCTGTCGATTCAAAAAGCCATTCGGATAACCGAAATCTGATAGACCTGCCTCTTCATAGTTGATTGTATGCAATGTAGCAAGTGCATCAACAACACCTGATGACAAGGTTTGTAATTGTTCCTCTACGATTTCTAGATTTGGTGGAAACACTTCATCTAAAACAATTCCCTTTTTCCGCTCCATTACATAAAATGGTACTCCTAGGATACTTTCATCTTCACAAAACGCATATGCTTTTGGAACATAAGAAAAATATGGATGAATCTTTTTTAAAAATTCAAATTCACGTTTCATGTCATGTGCTTTTCTGGGCAATGGACCATTGGGAGGTCGTCTTAATACAGCCTCCCAATCGCCACTTTTCAGCGAATAGGTTAAATTTGAAAACCCTGTTGAAAACTGCATCGCTTGAAGGGGATGATTCGGAAAATCAGCCAGTTCTTCACGTAAGAATTTTTCTAATTTTGAAGAATCAAACCCCTCTCCTTCACGAACAGGTATCAATCCCTCTGCTTGATACAAAGACAAAGTATTCACCCCACTTCATACATTATTTCTGTTCTTGCATCTGGTTGCGTAAAATAAAACGCTGGATTTTTCCACTTTGAGTTTTAGGTAACTCATCAAGGAATTCTATTTCTCGTGGATATTGATGTTTCGATAACCTTTCTTTTACAAATAAGCTTAATTCTTTTGCCATTTCTTCTGAAGCAAGATTTTTATATTCTTCTTTTAGCACAACATATGCTTTTACAATTTCTCCCTTTGCCTCATCAGGTTTTCCAACAGCTGCTACTTCTTGTACTGCTTCATGCTCTATCAAACTACTTTCCACTTCAAACGGTCCAATACGATACCCAGCACTAGAAATAATGTCATCCGACCGGCCTTCAAACCAGTAATATCCATCTTTATCAACGGAGGCTAAATCACCAGATAACAGCCATCTACCTACCATTTTTGATTCCGTTTTTTCTGGATCCTTCCAATATCCTAAGAAGAAATAAGGGAAGCTAAGCCGGTCAAAGGCTATTTCTCCGATTTCTCCCTGTTCTACAGGTTCACCTTCAGAATCCAGTAATGCAATTTCATTTCCAGGTAATGGAAAACCCATAGAACCTGGCTTCACTTCCATGTCCGTAACATTATAATTATTGACCGGCATTCCCATTTCTGTTGCACCATAGTGATCATAAATTGCCCGTCCGAAATTTTGTTGGAAGAAACGTACTACTTCAGCATTTAATGGTTCACCAGCACTACTAAACTTTTTAACGGAGAAATTATATTTTTTCACTAGTTCAGGACCCTTTGCCATCATTGCCCGGTAGGCCGTTGGTGCAAACGCAAAATTAGTTACTTGGTAATCCTGCATGAGCTGATAATACTTCTCTACTTCAAACTTTCCCTTATATAAAACAATACTTGTACCATACATCAATGGTGCAAAGGTACAGTTGACAAGTCCAAAAGACCAACCAAGATCGGCACCGCCAAGTAGTAAGTCTCCTTCTTCTATGCCAATTGCGTATTTTTGGTATGGATATAGGTTTATAAATATTTTCGGGCTCCATACAGCACCTTTAGGCAACCCAGTCGAGCCAGAAGTATATTGAATTGCAAATGGCTTATCTAATTTTTTTTCTGCAGTTTTATGTTCTTTTGAAAAAGTCCCTAAATACTCCCAGAAATTTTTTCCATTAAATGATTCTTCTATAATAATTAATTCAACTGGTGTCTTATCTACGTTCACTTTTTGAGATTGCTCCTTATTCGTTACAAGCATTTTGACACCACTATCAAGCAGACGATGTTCTAAAGCTCGCGGTCCAAAAGCAGTAAATAACGGAACATACAATGCACCGACTTTCCAAGTTGCAAGTACCGTTATGATCAGTTCCATATCCTTTCCAAGTAATCCAGCTACCCTGTCTCCTTCTTCTACACCACTCGAACGTAACCAATTTGCCATGCGATCTGACTTTTCCTTTAATTTTGCAAAAGTCCACGTTTCTTTATTTCCTACTTCATCTTCCCAATAAATCGCAACACGATTCGGATCTTTTGCCCATTTGTCGCAAGATTCATGTGCTGGATTAAATTTTTCCCGTGGATTCCAATCATACGAATCAAGCACCTTATCCCATGAAAAATTATCGACTAGCTCTTGATATGTTGTTGTCATCTAATCACCTCATTATATATTTTTTAAAACTTATCCTTTCAAGATTAAATAGCAATGTCCCAAAAAAATAAATCATTATTCCCTCTATCTAAAGATAATGGTTATAGATTTATTACTATTCTCGTAGGGTTTTCTATCTTTTTATGCAAATACTCCAATGCAGTATTAACATCTTCTAAAGAAAATTGATGGGTAATCGAATCTTCTAAAGATAACCGCTCATTGGAGACTAATTGAACTAATTGCTCAATCGTATTTTTCGTTTGTCCATAAGAGCCATAAAGAGATAACTGTTTTCTAACAAACTTGACAGACGACATGATTTTAATTGGATCGTAACCAACTCCAGTTAAGACGATTCTTCCACCAATAATCGCAGCATTTGCAGCTTGATTAATTGTCTCTTGTTTTCCAATAAATTCAGCAGCAATATCTACGCCGTAGCCTGTTTTTTGTTTAATTACCTCCACAGGATCTTCAAAAGTTGAATTAATCGTTATATCAGCACCATATTGCTTTGCTTTATCTAATTGTTCATCCAAAACATCGATTGCAAAGATTTGTTTCGCACCAGCCATCTTAGCAATTTGAACAGCATGTAATCCGAGTCCACCAACACCAAAAATTGCAATTGAATCGCCAAATTTTAATTGTGCACGGTCAATGAGTGAATGATAGGGCGTTGCTACTGCATCTGTTATAATTGCTCCGATTGGAAAAGGGATATTATCTGGCAATTTCACTAAATTCCTTGCTGGAACTACCATGTATTCCGCCAGCCCACCATCTCGATGGACCCCAACAATTTCTAACTTGTAACAAATTTCGCTATGTCCAGCAACGCAATTGCTACAAGATCCACAATAAATAATTGGATATACTGAAACACGTGACCCTAGTTCCCAATCGTTTACGTTTGCACCTGTTTTTACTACTACGCCTGATGGTTCATGACCAATTGTAATTGGCGAGAAAACTGGTCGCATGTTTCCATCGTAAACCATATGAATATCCGACCCACAAATTCCAACTGTTTTTATTTGTACTAGAACTTCATCTTCTGCTATTTCTGGTACAGGTATTACTTCAATCTTTAAAGGTTTATTAACTTCATAAAAACGAGCTGCTTTCATTGTTTTTGGTATAATCATTGCTAATCCCCTTTTAAATTTCATTTTCAAACCCTAAACTTCTACGAATAACCCCCTTTGTAAGCGTATACATATTGCCGATCATTTATTGAGTAAATTATAAACTTAGATATGTAAAGTATTATAAACAGATAATTTATAAATGTAAAGTATAATTTTGAATTTTTGTAATGTTATATAATATACTGTAAAATTTTAATATTTAAATAACCATTGAAGTTAAACGAATACACTATTATCATGCATTTTCTAATAGTTATATTTTCCCTATTTATAAATTCCAATTAAATTTTAGGTATTCATTCATGTAAAATAATGACCAGTATTAGTACATCATTAAGTATTTTATTATTTATAATTTTCACCTATTTCTGATTATTGCCTCGCTATCTTTATCCGTTATATTTATAATAAAGTACAGGCAGTTGAAAGCACATTCAAAAGTTGATGAGGAGGAATTTTTAATGATATATCAACCTGAAGTAAAGAAGTTGCTCGACATGATAAATTCCGCAGATGGAAAGTCAATTGAAGAAATGACGATTCAGGAAAATCGAGAAGGACTAAAGGCATTTTATAAAGACCTCAGAGGAGAACGGTAAGAAGTTGCTAAAGTACAGGATGTAAATATTCTAGTAGATGATGGCGAAGAAATTGGCTTGAGAATTTACACCCCAAAAGGCGAGGGTCCTTTCCCTGTTTTTGTATTCTACCATGGTGGTGGATGGGTCCTAGGCGATTTAGAAATTGTTGATCCTATCCTTCGTTGGGTAACAAATGAAACAGAAACAGTTGTGGTATCTGTTGATTATCGTTTAGCGCCAGAATATAAATTTCCTATCCTTGCAGAAAATTGCTATACTGCAACGAAATGGGTCGCAGAAAACATTCAAAATTATAATGGAGACCCAGAAAAAAATTGCTGTTGGAGGAGACAGTGCAGGAGGGAACCTAGCAGCTGTTGTCCCGCTAATGGCGAAAGATCGTGGCGGACCTTCGATTTCTTTACAAATTTTACTCTATCCTGGAACTGACTTTTCTATGGATTCGAACTCCTACGTAGAGAATGGTAAAGGAAATTATTTGGAAACAGCTGCCATGCAATGGTTTGCAGATCAATATTTTAATAGAGATGAAGATAAAAAGAATCCATACGCAGCACCATTACTTGCAGAAGATTTGACTGGTTTACCACCAGCTGTTGTTTTCACTGCGGAATTCGATGTACTCCGTGATGAAGGTGAAGCTTATGCCAAGCGATTAGAAGAAGCAGGCGTCGCCGTTGAACATAAACGGTTTGACGGACAAATTCATGGATTCTTTTGGATGCCTGCAATCATGGACGATGCGCATGAAGCATTAAAGATAATAAACAATGCATTGAAAAAATCAGTTCTCAGCAAAAGTTTAAAAAACAACTTGTAGAGACGTAAGCGTAAATAATCCACATCAATTTTTTAGATGTGGACTATTACGCTTACTTTTATAGTAAATATTTTTATAGCCCCTCTAATGTTATTCATTTTGATATGTTAATTTATAATAACATTAAAATATTACAGATTCATTTGGTAAATATTTATCTTCAAGTTTTGAAATTTTATCCATCCCTAGCACTTTCGTCAAATCATGATGTGTTGTTCGTGGTGTTTTCATCTCTTTAACTGATCTATTTCTACCAAGTTCTTGAAATGCTTGTGTAACAGCTTGATTCATAGCAGTAACTGAAATAAGTGCAAAATGTGCAATTTTCGGATTAATCCATTGAATCTCTTCATAAGTCAATTCTTCAAGCCATCCTACAATAACAAGTGAAACTGGACACTCTACCTCATCAACAAACCTTTTTACTTCTTCTTTATTTTTGAAAGTTTTTGAGATTGGCTGAACCAGATTAGCTCCTGCCTCATAATATAATTTCGCTCTATTTATCGCCTCATCTATATCTGTAACATCCGTACGTGCAATAATTATTGTTTCATCATTCATTTTATTTTCAGAAGCTGCTTTAATTTTTCCTACTGCTTCTTCTACTGGTATAACTGTATTTGTTTCATCGACAAGTATTGGGCACCGCTTAGGACTAATTTGATCTTCAATGATTACCCCTTCTGCGCCAGCACGTTCAAATTCATTAACCGATTTAATAATATTAATCGCATTTCCATACCCTGTATCAATATCTGCTATGATTGGCTTTGAGGAAACATAAGTCATTTTACTTACCGCTTCTACATTTTCCGTTCTAGTATAAAATTCTACATCTGGTAATCCTAGTTGTTGTGCTGATATCGCAAAACCACTAGATAGTATGGCATCTATCCCATCTATATTATTTACAATACGGGCACTTAAAGCATCGCCAACACCCGCTGTAATAATAAGTTCATCTCTTTCCATTAAATCTTTTAACGAAACTACTTTTTTGACTCTAATCATTTCTTACTCCTCCTCGTATAATATAGTTAATTAAGTAACATAAGACTGATCTACAGCATCAGTTTCTCGTTGCTTTTTATTAAATGTAATCCACACTTCTTTTGACATTATATTTTTAATTAAGGTGAAGATTATTTCGATAGCTATTCCACCAAATCCTAATGGTACTATATATAAAAATGGATAAAGGGGAAATAATATTCCAACTGCCGGAAAGGCAAAGCCAGATATTGTCCCAGTTATTGCATAAGTTAGTGTATAATACGCTACTAATATCATCAAAAGTAACTCTATTATCAGCATGGCTATGTGTAAAGTTTTTTGAATATGAATTGGAAACCTCTCGACAACCATTGAGATTCTAGGCATTACACCTGAAGAGTAAGCATATAGAATAACCGAGAATGATGCTACACTCATAAGATAATTCTGCACGATTTCATAACTCCCTGGAATTGATGTAGATGAAAAGTTCCGCATAATAACGTCAATTGTTATGAAGAATATCATTCCAAATAGTGCTATACCTGCTAAAAATAAGCTGAATTTTTTCATATACCCAAAATAATCATATATTTTATTTAATTTTTTCATTAGAATCATTCCAATCAATTAGTAGTAGAAGGTAACCAAGTAGCTATCTCAGGGAATATAATCATAATTCCACATACAACTACTGAAATCACAACTGCAAGCATAATTGCATACTTAAAAATGGCTTCTGATGATATCCCACTGGTACCCGCAATTGCATATACACTTAAGCCAACTGGAGGAGTAATTAAACCGATTGTGCTGACAATAGCTATGAAAACTCCAAACCAAAGTACATCGATTTGCATTTGCTCAATAATTGGAAGGAGAACAGGGAGCGTCATTAATATTACAGCCGCACCTTCGATGAACATAAATAAGTTGAAAAATACCACCGATAATATTAGCAAAACAATTACAGGGTATTCTAATATACCCTCGAGCAGACCTGTAATTTTTCTCGGTAACATTGAAAGAGAAACAAACCTACCAAAAATATTTGCTCCGATTAATATTAAAATAATCATCCCAGTTATTTTGGCAGTTTCTGTAACCGACGATTTAATAAAATCCCAGTTTACTTTCCCTAATACTAAAGCAGTTAATAAGCCTGTCAAAGCACCTACAGCTCCCGCTTCAGTTGGTGTGGTAAACCCAGAATAAATGCCTCCAAAAACTATAGCAAACATCGCAACACCCACAAAAAGCACGATAATTGTTCGCTTTAAACTCAACTCTCTAATTTCAGTATCAGTTTGATTACCCAACTTACGTTGATCTTTGAACATGAACAATAAGCAAACAATTAAAACGACAATCATTAATATCCCTGGAAGAATTGCACCAATAAATAATCCACTTATTGGTGTTTCAGTTATAACACCGAATAGTATTAAAATAATACTTGGAGGAATTATTCCCGAAAGAGAACCACTCGCTGCTGCAAAAGCGGCTGCTAGTGCTGGTTTATATCCATATCTAGTTAATTCTGGCACCGCGACTTGACCTAATGAGGCAGAGGTTGCTGCTCCTGACCCAGAAACAGCTCCTAAAAGTCCTCCAACTACTATAGTTAAAGCTCCAAGTACAGTTGGCTTACCTCGTGACATTTTGTAAATAATAGTGAATGCATCTTCAACTATCCCTGCTTTTAATATAAATTGCGCCATTATAATAAAAAGTGGAATCGTTGTTAGAGTATAACTAGAAATTTGTGAGAAAGGATCTTGGCTTAAGAAACCAGATATAATACCAAAACCCTCTAACAAAATTAACCCTAATATTCCGATAAGAAAAAGTATAGTATGGATATGGAACCCAGCGACTATTAATACTAGGAAAGCTATTATTATTACTGCTATTAAAGTTACATCATTCATATATTCCACTCCAAACGAATTCAATATTTCTCTTAAAGCTAATGTATCTATTCAATTTGAATTTACTCTATCTCTTTAATAGCCTGTGGTACATCTCCTCCCTGTTCAATAACAATGTCTCGCCACAGTTTAGCAATCTCAATTCCAGGTTCCCCTTGTTCATCTAATAGATCAATAAAATCAAACCAGGTTTGTTCCATCCCATTAATAAGAAGTTCTTCTACTTCTGGATTAAGTTCACTAACACTAACGAATTCAGCTCCTTCACTTTGTGTTTGTTCTACAATATCTTCTTTTCTCTCAACCCATAGTTCAGATGCTGGAACGATATTATCATTAGCAGCTTCTATCATTATTTCTTGAATATCTTCAGGAATTTCTTCCCACTGTTCATGCGTCATTGCTAAAGCTTGACTGAAATGACCCAGATTCACATCAGTTACTGTATACTTAAATAATTCTTCAAACCCATAGCCTGTCCAATCCGAGATGAAAAGGAAACTTCCATCCACAGCACCACGGCTCATTGCATCATACAAATCAAATGTCGGCATAGTTATTGAATTAGATCCTATATTTTTCGAAAAAATTTCATGAATACGTGAAGGTGTTCTTAACTGCGCCTTTTCTACATCTGAAATACTCTCAAATTTTAGACCTGTAGTTGAAATTGAGTATTCCTCCGAAATGGAAGTGGGAAGAACTTTGAGACCATGTTCATCATATTCCAATTCTGCAAAAGTTTTACCATCCTGTAATTCCACATCACTTTCTAGTAAACTTTTAAAAGACATCGAGCCAATAACGGGACTTGATTTAGTTAAAGGTAGCATACTAACTTCAGAAAGCGGGAAACTAGCTGGATCATATATTGGTAAGAGTGGTGCAGCAATGTCTATCGTTCCTAAATTTAGTGCTTCCATTTCATTCGATGCATCAACTAATTCACCTGAAGTAAATGTTTCGAATGATACCCTACCATCTGTTTCTTCAGTAACTTGTTCCATCCAAGGTACATAAAAACCTGTCCATATACCATGATTATCACTTAGTGCAGATGAAACACGAAATGTAAAAGTTTCACTACTACTATCACTAGATGTATTATCTCCAGAAGCATTTCCACTACAAGCAGCTAACACAGTAATTAGTGTAAGACCAATAACTACTATTATAATTTTTTTCATAATCTCCCTCTTTTCTTTAAATAGCAATAATGAATGACAAACAAATTAAATAGATTTCAAACGATTTTCTTTTAAATAAGTAATGATGTCACCAGCTTGAATTAAAGCTTTCGTTTTTTGAGGTATATTTTCACACTTCAAATGAACATCTTTATTACTAAAAGACAAAACTTCACTTTCCCAGTCAAATTTTACGCTATCCCATCTTTCTGCTATTTCTAAAATACCAGGACATTCTATTAACGGAAATCCATTAGTTGACTCACCACGATAAAAACCTGGAGAGAAAGATTCCGCAATTATAGCTTTTATCCCTAGGGCCCTCAATGCTCTACCAGAAGGATAATGTGGGTGCCCATATCCGAAATTTACCCCTCCCACTATTACATCGCCCTCTTTAACATTCTTTTTGAAATCGGGATCATAATTTTCCATACATATATCTTTAAGTTTTTCAATATCTTGGGTCTTCATATTATCAACACCAACAATCAAATCAATATCAAAATTTTCTTCTTTAAACACCCAAGCGACTCTACCATTAATTTCGGTAAGCATATTTTCCCCTCCTAAAGCATTGTCCTAGGATCAGTAATTTTTCCGTTAATTGCTGTAGCTGCGATAGTATATGGACTTGCGGTATATATTTCTGCCCTATTACTGCCCATCCGACCTGGTATATTTAAAGTTCCAGTAGAAACTGACTTCTCATCATCTGTAAGCGCTCCCATCTGACCGATACAAAAATCACAGGTGGAAATATTTACTAATACCCCAGCTCTAATTAATTTTTGAGTAATTCCCAATTCACTCATCTGAAGTTGTATATTCGTTGTTGTTGGAACTGCATTTAGTTTAAATCCATTAGCGACTCGTTTACCTTCTAGAATTTCAAGTGCTTGTTCAAAGTCTTTAATTCTTCCACTAGCACATGTGCCGATTAACCCATTGTTTACTTCCATTCCTATTACTTCGGAAATAGGAATCGTATTTGCAGGTGTAGGAGGCAAAACAATAATGGGTTCAACATCACCAAGACTTATTGTATATTCTTTAGAGTAATTTGCATTTTTATCTGGGTAGACATCGTCATAATCTTTCACACCATTTTCTTTTAGGTATTCGTGTGTTGCTTCGTCTGTTTCCATTACAGCTGAAATACCACCGAGAAACATTGCAAGATTACATAGAGTAAATCTCTCATCCATTTCTAGAGATTTAAGGCCTGGACCTCCATATTCAATTACACTCGACCTACAGCCTGATGCACCAAGTTGTTTTACAATTGTATGAAAGACATCTCGTGATGTAACACCTCTATTCAGTTTCCCAGTCAAATTAATACGAACTGTTGGTGGTACGACTAAGGAAACTTTTTCAGTCGCGAAAGCTTCTATCATACTATTCCTAATTCCAATCCCAATAGCACCTACTGCCCCGACCGTACTGATATGACCATCGAAATGGACGACGAAATTTCCAGGTCGTATATATCCTTTTTCCGAAATAACTTGATGTCCTATACCGTCTCCTTCATACAATTTAAATCCATATTTTTTCGCGAATCTTCTAGTAATCTGGTGAATCTTCTGTTCTTCAGGATTTCCTGCTGGGTATAGATGATCAATAAATAAGATAAATTTCTCTGGGTTCATTACCTTGTGAATATTAAGTTCTTCCATTTGTTTCTCATATCGGTCAATATATCCTGGATAATCATAGGCAGAAATAATATCAGGAGAAAAAAGTCGTTCATCACCTACTCTTACTTTCTCCCCTGAAATATTTGAAAAGACTTTTTCAGCAATTGTTTGCCCCATAAATAATCACTCCATCCCTTTTTTATTTTAAAACAAGTTATTAAGTCATCAATAGTTATAAGATTCATATTTTCCCAGAATTTTATTGTTCACATATTCTATTGACTCAATTCAATGACTTGATTTAATGACTTTGGTCAATTATAATATTAGTTAGTTTATTATGCAAGTTCTTTTTATAAAGAATTTATAAATTAGTCAGAATATTATTTGTTAAAGTGTCATCATAATATTTACTCTATCATTGTTAAAAATTCAGGGTATATTAATAGTTGACATATCATTTAAAATATAATGGGGTGGTAGGAACAATGAAAAAAAAGACTATTAAAACACGTGCATTTAAAGCGCAAGAAACAAAGACTTCATTGTATAACTCTGCAATTAGGTTATTTAAAGAAAAAGGGTTCGAAAATGTACATATAGAGGAAATCACAGAAATGGCTGGTACTTCTAAAGGAAGTTTTTATACTTATTTCAAATCAAAAGATGATGTTATCATAGAGCACTACAATCAAATCGATGATGTATACGAGGAAGTATCCAATCACCTTTCGAATGTTGCACTTAAAGAACAAATTTATAAAGTATTACACGCAGGTTTTCAATTCTGTGACGATATCGGATATGAATTCTTATCCATCGTTCTTTCAAGTCAATTATCCAAAAATGAAAAAGAATCACTTGTAATAAATAAAGATAGAAGATTATATAAAATTATGATTAATATTTTCCAACAAGCAGAACAGTCTGGTCAGTTTTCACCAAAGAAACCAATTGGATACTATGTGCAATCAATTCTTACTTACTATAGAGGCCTATATCTAGACTTTTGTCTCTTAAAAGATCCAGAGTTAAAACTCAGTAATTATGGTAGAGAATCGATGAAATTATTTATTGAACAGCTTACTGCTTATACGAATAAAACGAGTTGATGATGAAAAAGTTAAAAATCACAACTAATTAAAAATGAGTAATTACGGAGTAAATAGCCATTCGAACCGGTCAATTGTTGACAGGAGACTTTCACTCCATTAGATTTTAACTTTGACGGTTGCTCCGTGATAGACATCCCAAACGTCAATTATGTTAAAAAGCTAGCCCTATACAAAGAAAAAAACAACTAAAGATGGAGCTACTGTGGCACTTAATGAGAAATCGATCAGAGTTACGTAGATATTGCCGACCAGATAACCAAGCCTCTTCTAGGCATTACTGGAAAGTATGATGAAGCCACGATCAATTTTCAGACATCTCAAAAATATGTAACATACAGAAGCACGAATACTGCTCATATGTGATTAATAGAAATTGCAAAAGTGTTTTTATTACATGCTACACCTTGGCTAAACCAAAAGTCTATGTAATTCGATGGTTAACATGCATAACAATTAAAAAGCTGCAAAGAGATTAGAAACTCTTTGCAGCTTTTTTTATACTTTTATATCTTTTAAAATTTCCTGCGTATGCTCTCCCAGTTTTGGTGCTACAGTTCGAATTTCTCCTGGAGTTTCTGATAACTTAATAGGTATACCAATTTGTTTAATTTTACCTAGGGTTTGATGTTCTACTTCCTTAATCATTTCACGGGCAATAACTTGTGGATCTTCCATCATTTCTTCAAAAGTTAAAATTGGTGCAACACATGTATCATACGTTGAAAAGATTTCGTCCCACTCTGCCTGTGTTTTCTCTATGAGTTTTTGTTGAATTTCATATTTCATACGGTATTGTTCTTCCAGCGGTGCATCCAATTGAGAAATTAAATCTTTTCTTTCAATTGCATTACAAAATTCCTCCCAAAACTTCGGTTCAAGGGAACCTACAGATAAGTATTTATTATCTTTTGTTTTGTAAACACCATAGCAAGCTTTCCCACCACTCAAAGTAAGTTCGCCTCTTTTTGGTAATTCTTTAGTAGCTATATAATCCGGCAATGTCGTTTGCAACCAAGGAATGATATTATCCATCATTGCAATATCTACAACTTGTCCTTTACCTGATTTATCCTTATCCATTAATGCTAGTAAAATACCAATTATTGCAGGAAGCGCGCCACCTCCGATATCAGCGACCTGGACTGCCGGAACAACTGGGTCTCCATCCCTTTCTCCCATTATATCTAATAGACCTGCATAACTCATATAATTAATATCATGACCTGGTTTCTCGACATATGGACCTGTTTGCCCATAGCCAGTAATTGCACAGTATATAATAGAAGGATTTATTTCCTTTAATTTCTCGTAACCGATTCCAAGTCTGTCCATTACACCTGGACGGAATGATTCTACTACAACATCTGTAGACTCTACTAACTTTAAAAAGGCAGCTTTCCCTTCCTCAGACTTCAAATTTATTGCAACACTTTTTTTATTACGATTTAAAGAATGAAAAAAAGCACTATTTTCATCTATCTTTGGTTCCTGAAATCTGACATAATCACCTAGCTGAGGTTCTTCAATTTTAATAACTTCTGCTCCAAAGTCTGCTAATACCATTGTACAATATGGACCCGGTAATAGCCTTGTTAGATCAAGTACTCGTATTGATTTTAATGGCATCTCACTTTCCCCTCTCTCCTTTTTCGAAATGATTAGTTCTCAATCTAATCTTTCAATAATTGTAGCGTTTGCCATACCATGTCCTTCACACATGGTTTGCAGGCCATATCTCGTACCCGTACGCTCTAACTCATGTAACATCGTAATCATTAAGCGTCCGCCACTAGCACCAAGTGGATGACCCAAGGCTATCGCACCACCATTTGGATTTAATTTCTTAGGATCTGCTCCTGTTTCTTTTAACCATCCTAATGGTACAGGGGCAAAAGCTTCATTTACTTCAAAAATATCAATGTCGCCAATTGATAACCCGGCTTTTTCCAGTACTTTTTTAGTTGCTGGAATAGGTCCATCCAACATTAAGGTCGGATCAGAACCAACTACGGATCGAGCAAGCACACGAAAACGGGGTTTTAAACCAAGCTCTTCTGCCTTTTCACGAGACATTAATAATAAAGCAGATGCGCCATCGCTAATTTGACTAGAGTTACCTGGTGTAATTGCCCCATCATCTTTGAACGCTGTTTTTAAGGTAGCCAGTTTTTCCAGACTTGTATTTTCTCGTGGTCCCTCGTCATCCTTGAGCAGTTTCTTCGTACCATCAGGCATTGTTACTTCCAAAGGCATGATTTCTCGTTCAAAGCGACCTTCCTTTATTGCCTGAAGTGCTTTTTGGTGGCTTGCGAGAGAAAATTCATCTAATTGTTCACGCGTCAATCCCCATTTTTCTACTAATCTTTCCGCAGATAATCCTTGATTAATAATTTCATATTTAGAAGTTAATGAATTTGCTAATTCTGCCCCTTGCATATTTGAAAACATCGGTACTCTTGACATGTTTTCTATTCCACCAGCAACCACGACGTCCATATCTCCACTGATAATTGCTTGTGCTGCAAAATGAACTGCCTGCTGACTTGAACCACATTGGCGGTCGATTGTAGTACCTGGTACATGTACTGGATACCCAGCAATTAGCGCTGCTTGTCTTGCAATATCGAATGCTTGTTCAGAAACCTGACTTACACAGCCTAGGATCACGTCTTCTACTAGTTCCGCTGAGATACCAGCGCGTTTTATTACTTCTTCTAGCGGTTTTGCAGCTAAATCCTCTGCACGTATACCACTTAATGCTCCATTACGTTTCCCTACTGGTGTTCTAACCGCTTCAACAATAACTGCTTCACGCATCATCATTTTCCTCTCCATTTTAAGATTTATTTTATTTTGGTTGCATTCGGATAGCGCCATCTAAGCGAATGACTTCTCCGTTTAACATCGGATTTTCAATGATACTCTTTACAAGTAATCCATACTCACTTGGTTCACCTAATCTAGGTGGAAACGGTGTCATCTCCTCTAATGCATTGATTACTTTATCAGGTAATGTTGCAAACAATGGTGTTTTAAATAGTCCAGGTGCTATCGTCATCACACGAATTCCTGAACTCGCCAAATCTCTAGCAATAGGCAAAGTCATACCAACAATTCCACCTTTTGAAGCACTATATGCAGCCTGTCCCATTTGTCCATCAAATGCCGCAACAGATGCTGTATTAATGATAACGCCTCTTTCATTTTCTTCATTTGGTGTGTTTTCACTCATTTTCTCTGCAGCATAACGAATAACATTAAAAGTTCCAATCAAATTAATCTGGATTACTCTCGTAAATGAGTCTAAATCATGCACTCCTTTCCTTCCAACTACTTTCCTAGACAAACCGATACCAGCACAATTAACAGTAATATTGATTTTCCCAAAAGACTCTACCGCCTCGTTCAATGCTGCTTGAACACTCTCTTCATCCGTTACATCTGTCTTCACATATAGAGCATTTTCCCCAAGCTCTTCCGCTAGACTTATACCTCTGTCTTCTTGTAAATCTGCAATAACTGCTTTTCCACCATTTGAAATGATATTTCTTACTGTTGCTTCACCTAATCCTGAGGCTCCACCTGTTACAAATGCAATACTTGAATCTAATTTCATTTTTTCCTCTCCTTATCTATTTAATTTTAAAAAAAACCATTTAAAGTGCTTATTATTCAAAATTAAACTTTTAGTTCAAAAAAATGACATAAAAATACCGATACAAAATAAAAACGTGAAATATTCTATCGCATCCTAATAAATCTTCTCGCTGAAGAATTATCGATATAATACAATCTACACAAACACAATTCATACTTCCAGTACTAAATCTATTTCAAATATCCGCCATCTACTGGTATTACAGCACCCGTTGTAAAACTCGCTGCATCAGATGCAAGGTAAAGAACAATACCAACGATTTCATGAGGCTCTCCACCACGGTTAAGAAAAGATTCTTGTTCAATTTTTTTCAAAGCACTTTCATCCCAAGCCTTCGAAATGTCTGTTAAAAACGGACCTGGCATCACACTATTTACACGAACATTTGGACCATACGTTTTTGCCATAGCAAGGGACAATGTATTTAAACCAGCTTTTGCGGCAGCATACGGTACTTCTTTTGGTGTTGGGTTCGTTGCTGCTGTACTACTAATATTGATAATCGAGCCGCCGTCACTTTCATACATTTTTTGACCAATAAGTGAAGATAATCGGAATGGACCCTTTAAATTGATTGCCAATACGCTATCCCACAGTTTTTCATTTACATCCGCTAGCGAGTCATAAAGCGGTGATTTCCCTGCATTATTGACAAGAATATCGACTTTATTAAACTCCTTATAAACATCTTCCACAAGCTGATTAATATCTTCCCACCTGCCTGTATGACAAGAATAGGCAAGTGCACGTCTCCCAAGTGCTTCAACCTCTGCAGCGACTTCCTGACAAGCTTCAAGCGTCCGACTTACAATAATTACATCTGCCCCTGCTTTTGCAAAGGCAATTGCCATTTCTTTCCCTAGGCCCCTACTACCACCCGTAATAAGTGCTGTTTTTCCTTCGAGTGAATATAATTTTTCAACCGATTCCACACTCTTCACCTCACATATCATTATTTTGACTTTATTTCTACTTCAAAGGTACCTGACATCTTTACTTCATCCTGTAAATTACTAGCAAGCACTTCCCCCACTAATATATGATCATTCCTTATTTCTATTACTGTTCCTGTTATCTGAATAGATTCTCCAGGTCGAGTCATACCCTTAAAGCGAACACTGAATTTTTTTAGTTTTTTTCTAGGAAACCATTTTGTTATTTCTCTAGAAGCGATTCCCATTATTAACATGCCATGTGCAATTACACCAGTACCAGCTTTTTCACCAACTTCTTCAACAGTATGCAGTGGGTTAAAATCACCCGATGCGCCTGCATATTTAACTAATTGGACTCTAGTAATTTCATCTGATTTTATTACCGGAAATGCATCACCAATTTTATACTCCTTTCTCATCGTAAACTCCCTCCCTTTAGTGCCTATGAATAATCACTTCTTTTGAAAGCGCGGCCAATTCGTCACTCTGGTTTATGTATGAATTTTCTGTTGTAATAATATCCATTAAACCAGTGGAACCTTTCTTTAATTCTGCACCCGTTATTTTCGAAGTAACTGTGAGCACATCATCTACATAAATGTCTTTTAAATATGCATACTCCTGTTGCCCATGAAGTACATTAACAAAATTAAGTTGAAGGATGTTTACCTTCTCCTCAAAATTAAGTCCTCCAAAACAGTCAACAGCAGTTAAAAAAGTAGGTGGAATCGGAATCCCTTCGTACCCATTATTCTTAGCGAATTCAAGATCTTGATATATCAAGTTATCATCACCAATTGCTCGAGCAAATTCTTTTATTTTCCCATGTTCTACTTTAAAAGTATAGGTTTCAAATTCCATTCCAATAATCTTATCAATGCTGCTTTTCATAATACCCTCCTTCCAAAATTGTTCAAACAGTAAATATGGATTATTTTGAAATATTAAGATATTTTAGTTGAAACTTTTTTCATTTTTTAATAAAAATGAGCTTTTAATTTTCTTTTTATCTATTTTTCCATATGGAGTTAGATGGAGACTGTCTACAAAATAAACAACCTTTGGTCGTTTATATTTCGTTAAGTCTTCACAATGTTTCAGAACTTCTTCTTTTGAAAGTGTGTAGCCTTCATTAGTAACAATAATAGCCACTACCTGCTCGCCCCAATCAGAGTGAGGAACACCTATTACGGCAACCATTTTTACTCCGGGATGTTTTAAGAGAACATTTTCCACTTCAACAGAATATATATTTAATCCACCACTAATAATCATATCTTTTTTTCTGTCTAATAAATAAACATAACCATCTTCATCCATTTTGCCTATATCACCGGTATAAACCCACCCACCAATTAAAGTAGCTTCCGTCGTCTCAGGGTTTCGGAAATATTCCACCATATTATAAGGTGTACTTGCTATAATTTCACCCTCTTTTCCCTTTGGAACCTCTTTTCCATTTTCATCGACTATTTTTACAAAGCTCATCGTTACACTCTGACCACAACTATTCAGTCGATTTTGAGCATCCAAACGGTGGTCTTCTTTCCGTAACTTAGTAATAAGATTTGGCGCTTCTGTCTGTCCATAGATTTGTACAAAAACACTTCCAAAGATGGAAAGCCCTTGTTTTAAACGTTCCACATCAATAGGGGCCGCTCCGTACATAACGGTACGTAAAGAACTATAGTCATCCTTATTCTTCTCCGCTTGATCAAGCAAACGGTAAATCATAGTAGGGACTAAAAAGGTGAATGTTATCTTATTCTTACTAATTCGATCTAAAACAATAGAAGGATTAAATTTTTTCTCAATCCAATTTTCCGCTCCTTTAAGTAGTCCTGCCTGTAACACTAGTCCAGCAGAATGTGGTAAAGGTGAATGAAGCAGAATCTTTTCATCATGTTGAATTTCAAGTTCTGTGATATGGGTAAATATATAATTTATAACATTTTTTTGGTCATGGACAACCCCTTTTGGTCTACCAGTTGTTCCTCCTGTATACATAATTCCAGCCATGTCCGTAGGCTTAACATGGACCTCTACAACAGTTTCTGGCTGTTTTCCTTGAAAATCTTCCCAAGACATAAATCCATCGGGAAGAAAATCTGAATTCGAAACGCCAACAATTAATTTCACATTTGGGATAATAGCGGATATTTTTTGTATTTTGTCAAAAGAATCTTCATCCACAATCAATATTTCTGCACCAGAATCATTAAGGATATATGCAATCTCTTTTTCAGCTAACATATAATTAAGTGGAACTTTCGTTGCACCGGCATATATGATTCCTACATCACAGATAACGTACTCCAAACTATTTTCCAATAATAATGCAACACGAGAATTTGGTTCTATTTTATTATGGATTAATGCATGGGCAACTTTATTTGCTGCTTTATTTAATTCTAAATAACTAAGCTTTTCTTCTTCAAATACTAAGGCCGTTTTCTCGCCGGAATTTGTTATATTTTTTCTAAATAAATGATGAAGCACTGCGAATTTATTTGGCATCACCAGCCCTCCCTTTTATAAACAACTATAATTTGCTAACTAGCTTCCGTTCTAAGAGCACTCTTATTTCATCTGGAATCGGCACCGTTTTTTGTTCTTCATAATTAAAGCAGGCAAGGACAGCTGTACCTTTTGCAATAACTGTTCCAGTATCAGCAAGTGTAAGTACATGATCTACTCTAAAACTTTTGTTTCCAACATGGGAAACCTCTGTAGTAATTTTAAGTATTTTTCCTGCATAGGCTTGTGCAATGTAGTCACAAGATGTGGTAACAAGTATCACATTGGACGGAAGAAAATCTCTCTTACTATCCTTGCTTATCTGTTCAAGATACTTTATTCGTGCTTCTTCAAAATATATAAAATAACTTGTGTTATTCACATGTCCTGCTGCATCTGTCTCACTAAATCGAACATAGACTTCTATTTCATGCATTTTTTAATCCTCCTCCCCAAGCCTTATTTTAAAGATTTAACGTCCCACCATCGATGATTAATGTCTCTCCAGTAATGAATGAAGCCTCATCAGATGATAAAAATAACACGGCGTTGGCTATTTCCGTTGCTTTTCCAACTCTCCTTAAAGCATTAGCCGTTGATAATGCTGACCATTTATTAGAGTTTTTCCAATCTTCTACCATGTCTGTATCAATAACACCTGGAGCGATGGCATTGACACGAATATTTTCCCTTCCAAATTCGGTTGAAGCAGCTTTGGTTAGTGCGATAACACTACTTTTGGAAGCCGTGTATGCAGACAAGAGCTTTTGACCTTTAATCCCAGCAATACTAGCCGTATTTACAATCGCACTTCCTGATTCCATCTTCGGAATGGCATATTTCATTCCTAAAAATACACCATTAAGGTTTATATCCATTACTCTTTGCCAATCCGAGAGTGATACGTCTGGAATTTTACTTTCATCGATATTTACACCCGCGTTATTAAATAATATATCCAGCTTACCAAACGTATCGATTGTTACATTTACCATGTTTTCAATATCTTCAGGACTCGTTACATCCGTTCGAACAAAAAATGCTTGCCCACCATTTTCTTTAATTAAATCTACCGTATGTGCACCCGCTTCTTCACGTATGTCTGCAACAGCAATTCGGCAACCTTCTTCCGCAAATCGAAGCGCTGTTGCCCTACCAATATCTCCACCAGCACCAGTTATAATTGCAACTTTATTTTCTAAACGCATTAAATCATCCTTTCAATTTCAGTTTTATTCTCTTCCGTTTCCTTTTGCAATTGTCTCCACAAGATTTTCCCGCTAGCTGTTGTAGGAAAAGTTTCTCTAATTTGTACAATTCTAGGACGTTTATAAGCAGCCATTTGATCCTTTGACCATTCAATGATATCTTCTTCTGAAACCTTCCCTTTAGAGTTATCTTCTAATATGACGTAGGCTTTTACCGTTTCTCCTCGTTTTGGATCTGGTGCACTGACTACACACGCCTGCTGGATTGCAGGATGTTTATATAGTATAGATTCTACTTCTGTTGGCCAAACTTTATAACCCGCTGCGTTAATCATTCGTTTTAAACGATCAATGATATAGAAATATCCTTCTTCATCCATTTTTACAATGTCGCCTGTTTTAAAGAATAGCTTTCCATCAATTTCAATATGCGAATCCCTATTTTCTTCTTCGCGATTATAGTAACCTTTGAACAATTGTGGCCCATGAACTATTAATTCGCCTTCTTCATTTGGACCAAGTTCTTCTCCATTACTCAAGTCGATAATTCTTGCATCTAAATCAAATACTGGTACACCTAAACACTCCATTTTTGGTCGGTCTGGTGGATTAAAATGGGTTTGTGCGATTGTTTCTGTTAAACCATACCCTTCCACATACCTTAAGCCTGTTCGTCTGTATAACTGGTTTCCCACTGCTTCTGGAAGAGAAGCGCCTCCACCTCCAATAAATTCAAGAGAAGAAATATCAAAATTACCTAGATTAGGATTCGCTAAAAAATCAATTAGCATGGTACTGATATTGATCCAATGGGAACATTCAAATTTTTCAATGGCCTTGGCCGCGTAATCTCTATCCCATCTTGTTAAAATAACCATTGTACTTCCTGCGTATAATGGAGTAAGTGCACTATGAACTAATCCCGTAACATGAAAGAGTGGAAGTGTTGTTAACACCACCGCATCCGAAGAGTAATCCATCCAGTAATACGGACCAATTACATTTGCTAATATGGTTTTATTTGTATGAACACAACCTTTAGATAGTCCTGTAGTCCCTGATGTGTACGGTATCGCTGCAACATCATCAATCTTCCCTTTATAAATAGAAGCTTCGTATCTCTCATTAATTATTTCGCTCCATAAAATAGTATTTTCCAATTCTTTTACTGGATTACTAACTTCTGAAGGCAATTCACCTAGTGCATCTTCTTCATGTACATAATCTGAGTAGGTAGCTACGATAATATTATCTATTAATTTTTGTACCTGTAATGGATATACTTTATCAAATAGCTCCTGTCCTATAATTACATTTTTAATATCACAATCTTTCACAAATAACTCTAAATCATTCGTCGTACTCATAGGATTAATTGGTACAACAACCGCTCGTACACGGAGAATTGCTAAATAAGTGATGATATATTGAGGTGAATTCTGCATGAATAACAATATCTTTTCTTCTTTCTGCACATGCAACTCTTTTTCTAAATATCCTGCAAGGAATTCCACTTCCTTAATTATTTCACTATACGTATATGTTCCACCATAATAGTGTAAAGCTATCTTCTCTGGATACTTTTTCGCGGAAATTTCTAAGTTCTCGAACAGCGTTGTCTCAGGAATCGTTAACGATTTTGCTACTCGGTTCGGCCAATATTTGAAATGATTTACATTTTTCAACCTAAACTCTCCTTTTTTCAAATTAAATTAGATTGTGGTTAATACCCTCCAAAGAGAACACATTTTGTAGGCGCTTACATTTTTGATGTGGAATTTTAATCCTTATTATCTATTATGTTAAGAATAAGTTAATATATTTTTTATTAATGGTGTATGTTTTTTAAGTATGAGTGAATATAATCTTTCTTAAAGTTTTCTAAGTGGTGCTCATCAAGAAAAAGTTTATTCATTGCTATTATTATAAACGTTCATAATTTAACTGTAAAGTATTATTTTTCTAAATATTATAATTTTACTATTCTTTAAAGTTATTTCATTTTAATAAGTTGTAAATAAGATCAGGTTTTGCACGAATATATTAAAGTGAAAAACCCTAAGTAAGGAATAATTACTCAGGGGTTTGTTCTGTGTTATAACGCGTTCATTCCTCCATCGACAGACAGAATATCTCCCGTTACATAATTCGAGGCGCTTGATGCTAAAAATAATGCTGCACCCTTGATATCTGTATTGTCTCCTAATCTCCCTAGTGGGGTTCGCTCTAAAATTAGCTCCCCACTCTTTTCCAGAACACCTTTCGACATTTTTGTCGGGAAAAAACCTGGTGCTATCGCATTGACATTGATATTGTACGCTCCCCATTTTACAGCAAGGTCCTTTGTAAAATTAACAACAGCAGCTTTACTAGTATTATAGCCAATTGCATCTAAATATCTTGGGTCAGTAGCCTTTAGACCTGCAACCGATGCGATGTTAATTATTTTCCCGCTCTCTTGTTCCACCATTATTCTTCCGACTTCTTGTGACATTAAAAATGTACCTGTAACATTAACATTCATTACCTTATGCCACGCTTCAATTGGCATATCTAATACTGTAGCACCCCATGAAGCGCCACTGTTATTTACTAAGATGTCAATTCTTCCAAAATGCTTATAGGTTTCACTTACGACTTTTTTAACATCATCTACATTGGTTACATCACAAGCGAACGCTAGAGAGTCAACTCCGAATTTCTTTAGTTTCTCACTCATTTCAATACAACCATCTACTTTACGTGAACAAACAACTACATTTGCGCCAGCTTCTGCGTAGGCTTCTGCAATTTGTGCGCCTAACCCTCGTCCACCACCTGTAACAATTGCTGTTTTTCCTTCTAATTTAAATAGGTCTAATACACTCATGAATTTCCTCCTTTAATTATAAGTAATACAATATTTTTAACTAGATATAACCCTTGGCCAATGGAGCTTGTAAGTATAATAAATATATTCTTGGTCATTTCATTAATAACGCTTTTTATCTATTAACTATAATTATAAAAACCTTTTCCTGATTTCTTCCCTAGTTGATTTGCTTCTACCATTCTTCGCAGCAATGGGCAAGGACGGTATTTTGAGTCATTAAATCCTTCATAGAGACTTACTAATGTATGGAAAAGTACATCGATTCCTACCATGTCGGCTAATTTCAACGGACCGATTGGTTGATTTGTACCGAGCATCATCCCACGGTCAATGTCTTCCGGGCTATTACCTTCCATGACAAGAAAAGCCGCTTCATTCAACATAGGTACCAATACACGGTTTACTGTAAAACCTGGGTAATCTTGAGCAACAATTGTTTTTTTATCGATTTTTTCAGCAAAAGCTTCTGCAAATTTAATTGTTGTATCATCTGTCTTAATACCACGAACAATTTCTAATAACGTCATAACTGGGACAGGACTAAAGAAATGTAAACCAACTATTTTCTCTGGCCGCTTTGTTACAGAACCAATTGCAGCAATTGATAAAGAAGATGTATTACTTGCTAAAATTGCTTCTGGTTTCATTAGACTATCTAATTGCTTAAAGACCTCTTTCTTAATCTCTAATCTTTCAGGTACTGCTTCAATTACTAGGTCTCCATCTTTACCATCATTCATGTTAGTTGTAAAAGTAATACGATTTAAGATGGCTTGTTGATCTGCCTCATTTTTTTTAGAAATTCCTTTTGTAATTTGTCTTTTTCCTCTTTCTAAGTCTGCTTCTGTTCGATCATAAATCACAACGCCGAGACCTGCTTGAGCAGTTACTTGAGCGATTCCCGCTCCCATTAAACCGCAGCCAACAACAAATACTGTTTCACAAGAATTTAATAGTGAATCAGACATTATATCTACCTCCAACATATAAATTGATAACTCTAAAATATTTTATAGTTTTAGTTTTTATAGCAATGTTGACGAATTAATTTACTTTATAAAAGAATTAATTAGTCTAAATTTCATATACTAATTAATCTTCACTATAAATTTATAACCAAAATTTACTTTCCTTGATATTGTCGAAGTTCTAATCTTCCAATATCGCGACGATGCACCTCATCTGGTCCATCTACCAATCTTAAAGTTCTTGCGTTCGCCCAATGTTCTGCAAGTGGCGTTACTTGAGATACTCCTCCAGCACCATGGACTTGGACAGCACGATCGATTACTTCTTGACACATCTTAGGAACCGCAACTTTAATCATAGCAATTTCTTTTCTAGCAGCTTTATTGTCTTGTTCATCCATGATAAAAGCTGTTTTTAGAGTTAATAGTCTAGCTTGTTCAATATCAATTCTAGAATCTGCAATGTACTCACGAATAACCCCTTGTTCGGATAGTTTCTTTCCAAATGTTTCTCGTGATTCTGCTCTCTTACACATTAATTCTAGCGCACGTTCTGCTGCACCTATTGCCCGCATGCAATGATGGACTCTACCTGGTCCAAGTCTACCTTGGGCAATCTCAAACCCTCTTCCTTCTCCCAGTAAAATATTTTCAACTGGCACACGCACATTATTGAATGAGATTTCTGCATGTCCTGTTGGTGCATGATCGTATCCATAAATGGAAAGTGGTCGCTCCATTTTCACACCTGGCGTATCCATTGGAACAAGCACCATCGATTGTTGTTTATGTCTATCTGCCTCTGGCTCGGTCTTACCCATAACAATTATAATTTTAGTGCGTGGATCAACCCCATTTGTTGTCCACCATTTCCTACCATTTATTATATATTCATCTCCATCACGTTCTATACTACATTCTATGTTCGTAGCGTCAGATGAGGCTACATCAGGCTCAGTCATTGCAAAAGCTGAGCGAATTTTTCCGTCCAATAAAGGTTTTAACCATTCATTTTTCTGTTCTTCCGTTCCATACTTTAAAAATACTTCCATATTCCCCGTGTCTGGAGCATTACAGTTAAAAATTTCAGGTGCAATTAATGAGCGCCCCATAATTTCTGCTAATGGAGCATATTCTTGGTTCGTTAATCCATATGGATTATGTGCTTCAGGTAAAAATAAGTTCCACAGTCCTTGCTTTCTTGCTTTCTCTTTTAATTCATCAATAATTGGGGGTATATTCCAACGAGATTCACCCTCATTTAGTTGTTGTTCATAGATTATTTCAGCTTCATATACATATTCATCCATAAATCCCGTTAACTTCGCTTGCAATTCCTTTGTCTTCTCTGAATAATTAAAGTCCATTATAATTCCTCCCTAGTTAGTTTTTCATATATTTATCATTGCTATAGTTATTGGCGTTCAATTTATCTTGTTACTTTGCTGTCCATCCACCATCAACTGCTAATATTTGTCCAGTTATGTAAGCTGAAGTATCCGATGCTAAAAAGACAACTGGCCCCGCTAAATCCTCCATATCTCCAACTCGTTTTAGCATTGTACTATTTACAATTTTTTCATAGCGTGCCTTATCAGAAAGCCAATCTTCTGTCATTGGTGTGCGAATATATGCAGGTGCTATAGCGTTTACATTAATTCCGTGATCTGCTAATTCATCTGCCCATACTTTAGTGATTTGATTAATCCCCCCTTTACTTGCTGCATAGCTAGATTGAAATGGATTACCAATCTGGCCCAAAATAGATGATATATTGATGATTTTCCCGGATTTCTGTTTAATCATTTGTTTTGCCACAGCTTGACCAACAAGAAAAACCCCTTTTAGATTCGTAGTCAGAACTTTATCCCAATCAGCTTCTTCTATTTCTACAAGTGGTTTGCGAATATTCATTCCGGCATTGTTTACTAGGATATCTAGTTGACCAAATTCCGTTACAATGTCCTGAATTAGTTTTTCCACTTGCTCCTTATCTGTTACATCAACTTGAAAACCTTTTGATCTTATTCCGCGTTCTGTTAAGTCTTTTTCTGCTTTCTTTAAATCTTGAATTCCTCGACTAGCTATTGTTACGCTCGCTCCATACTCACCTAATGCAGCAGCCATTCCAAAACCAATCCCTTTACTCCCTCCTGTTACAAGTGCAACTTTATTTTCTAGAGAAAAACTTGGTATTTTCATTTTATTCCTCCTTACAATATTGGGCTTTCTTCCTGGAGTTGTTTCCATAATATTTTTCCACTGCTTGTTGTTGGAAGACTATCTCTAAACTCCACAATTCTTGGATATTTATACGCCGCCATATTTTCTCGTGCCCAGTCCATAATCTCTTCTTCTTTAATTTTTCCAATATATTCATTATTTACGATTACAAATGCCTTTACCGTTTCCCCTCGTTTTTTGTCCGGCACACCAACAACACAAGCTTGTTGTACTGCAGGGTGTTTATAAAGTTTTGATTCAATTTCGGTTGGCCACACTTTAAATCCTGAAGCATTTATCATACGTTTCAGCCTATCAACCATAAAGTAATAACCCTCTTTATCCCGAATTACAATATCACCTGTTCTGAAAAACTTCCTTCCATCAACCTCGATAAAGGCGTCTTCATTCTCTTCTACTCTGTTATAGTAACCCTTAAATATTTGATCACCATGGACAATTAGTTCTCCCTCTTCATCATCACCCTTTTCTTCTTCTGTAATTGGATCAATGACTCTTGCGTCCACACCAAATGATGGTATTCCAAGGCACTGCAATTTCGGTCGTTGAGTCGGATTAAGATGTGTTTGTGAGATTGTTTCCGTAAGACCATAAGCTTCGATATAACGTAATCCCGTCAAATCATACAATTCCTCTCCAACTACTGCTGGTAATGGCGCACCACCTCCACCTATCATTTGAAGTGACGAAATATTAAATTTATTTAATTTTGAATTCGATAGAAAGTCAATTAACATTGTACTTATATTGAACCAGTGTGTGATTTGGAATTTCTCAATTGCTTTTGCTGCATAGTCACGATCCCAGCGTGTTAGAATGATCATTGTTCCACCTGCTAAATTTATAGCTAACATACTATGAATCAAACCAGAAACATGAAACATTGGTAAGCTTGCTAATGCAACAGAATCAGAATTTTTATTGAACCAATGGTAAGAACTATGTGTATTCGTTTGTATTGTTGCATGTGTATGAAGACAGCCTTTTGGTAGTCCAGTAGTACCTGATGTGTATGGGATTAGCGCGATATCTTTGTTTGCCCCGTTATATGTAGACGGTTTTTCATTCTTAGCAACGGTTTCTTTCCAATGAATCGCTTCATTTACTTTAATAGGCTCCTCCAATACGATGTTAGGAATTACACCAAGCGCTAAATCTTTGTTAATATAATCGGAATAGGATGCAATAATAATGTTTTTTAATGAAGTAGTCTGCTTCAAAGGAGAGACCTTTTCATAGAGTTCTTGGCCAACAATTGCCTGTCTAATATTACAATCCTTAACAAAAAACTCTAAATCCTCTCTTGTACTCATAGGATTAATAGGAACGATAATTGCTTCTACACGTAAAATCGCATAAAAGCTAATGATGTACTGAGGCGAGTTTTGCATAAATAAGAGAACTTTTTCGCCCTTTTCTACATGTAGCACATTCTGCAAGTATCCCGCTAAATTAATTACCTCATTATATACTTGGCGATATGTGTATTTTTCACCATAAAAATGAAATGCAATATTATTGGGATACTTTGTCATCGTTGCTTCCAAATTATCTACTAAAGTTGTATCGGGAATGATTAATGTTTTCGGTAATCGTTCTGGCCAAAATTGATAATGAGCAGTATTCATTGCTCTACTCTCCCCCTCATACAGGTAAATAAATACTAGAAAGATTATAATATCCTGTTATTCTTAGCCTCATTTGCCATTGCTACTAAGTTAGCTACACTTTGATTTAAAGTGGAGAAACGTTCATCTTTTGCCTCACCAATCTTCCAGCGGTAATAAAGTTGTTGCAAAACGCCGGCTAGTTTATAAAAGCCAAATGTTAAATAATAATTGATTTCTGAAACATCATTGCCCGTCAATTTTGAGTACTCTTCTAAAAATTCTCTTCTTGATAAAAAGCCAGGTTTATCCGTCACAACATTTATCCCCATATCCATATCTCCCGGTTCTCCCCAGTAAACTAAAGAAGATGCTAAATCCGTTAATGGGTCACCAATGGTCGAGAGTTCCCAATCAAATACTCCAACCACTTTTCTAGGATCATGATAATCAAGTAACATATTATTTAGCTTGAAATCATTGTGTACGATAGTAGCCTTACCTTCGCTAGGCATTTTTTCTATTAACCACTTTTCTATTTCATCAGCATAGGCGATATCATCACTTTTTGTACGATGGAATCGTTCGGTCCACCCCAGCACCTGTCTATTTAAATATCCTTCTGGTTTTCCTAAACTTTCTAGTTTTGCTGCTTTATAATTGATAGAATGCAGTTGAGCTAATGTAGAAACAACAGCTTGTGAAATCTTTTGTCCTACCTCAGGTGAATCGCCATACTGTTCTGGTATTTCCTTATCAACAACAATTCCATTTTTTCTTTCCATAATATAGAAGTGTTTGTCCATAATTTCCGGGTCTTCACAATAAAAAAACACTTCTGGTGCTAACGGGAAAACGGGATGGACTTTGTTTAGTATTCGATACTCTCGTTCCATATTATGTGCTTTAGGTGGTACATAACCAAAAGGTGGTCTTCGAAGGACTGCTTCCCATTCACCAATCGTAATTAGATACGTTAAGTTGGAGTACCCTTCAGTAAACTTTTTTACTTGCATTTTTTCTTCCGTAAGATTGTCAACTTTTGAACGAATATAGTTTTCTACTACATCCCAATCTATCTTTTGTTGCGATTCGATTTCCATTTTTATTGTCCCCCTTTATTTTTATGAAATCAATTTAAATTTCGTTATTCCTTTTAAAATAAGTTCTGCATACTGGATTAAATTAGTAGTTATATCTTCAATTAATTACGCCCAGTAGATAAAAGTAATACTTTCCTCTTCATTTAATGTGTATTTAAGCAACCGCTTTCATTATCTTTGAAATACTATCGCTTTTTAAGCAAATACTTTATGTTCACTAACTAACCAGATAGTATAATTAAGATTATTATAACATATCCGAAAATTCACGCAACAGGTAAATTATTTAATATATTGTTAATTAAGAAAAGTGTAATTTTTTAAGGAGGTAAATTAGCCTATAAAATATATTAATATAAGCTTATTACTTTTCGTATTTCTAAAAAACCATTGTACATGCCTTCTATCAATGGTGTTCCGGAAAAAAATAATACTGCAAATCCAACGATGATAAGCCCTAATGGCATTTAATCTTTTTACAGATAAAATAATTATGCTACATGCTATGATTCCGATTCCAGTAAGGGGCAAATATTGAAAAGTAAAAGTGGTTCTCGGTAAAAATAGGTAATAAAATGTAATAATCCATATGTAGAAATGGGGAGATTTCACCCCCACTTGGTAAATGAGGGATCAAATAATAATCCTTATCAGAATATTTTATAATATTTATTCAATTATTACTTTATGGGGCAATCTAGAGTGTAGATTTTAACGAAGCAGTAGCATTATTTCGACTAATATGGACAACCGGATATGCAATTCCAATCTCGTTCGTCATTACTTCCATAGGCGCAATGAGCTGAGCCACCCAATCCGTTCTCGCCTCAGTCATCAGCTCTATGTACGTTGTATAGGTTACATGTCCTAATATATCAATATCTGATTCTCTTATATTTCGAGTGAACTTAGTCTTCATTTTATATTCAACTCCCCATCTTGTCCTTCAAGTTTATTATTCTTGCTCAATGTTTATAAAGTTTTTCTCATTGCATCACTCATAACCACCGCATCTTTTTCCAGTCGTACCGATAACAGGAAAGCCAAGGTTAAAAGAGAGCTACAAAAAACTAATGCTACAGGGATACTACCTAGATATTCAATGATCCATCCACCAATCCCTGGGCCCATTAATTGACCAACAGCAAAATATACGGTTACATATGCCAAAGCAACTGGCGCGTGGTAAGCAAGTGTTTGGTCTGTTGCAAGTGCCTGGATAAGTGAAAACATTCCGACTATTGTAACACCCCAAATGAATTGGCTGATTGTGAATCCGATTAAAACTGGAAAGAAAACCGGTATAATCATTGCAATTATTGCCAAAAATAGAGCAATAAGTAGGGACTTTTTGCGACCTACTTTATCTGAAACTGCCCCCCATAAAGGACCACTGAAGACAGACATAAGTCCACCTAAACTCATTACCCTTCCAGCAGTAAAGGAATTGATATTCGATTCTAAAATATAACTAAAGTAAAAGTTTTGTGGGATTAAATATGCAAACCCCATGAGACCGTAAATAAAGGCAACAAGAACAACCTTTTTATTAAAATATACAGCACGAAGAAGTGACGTTTCTTTCTGGTCATCCTTAAGTAAAGGGACTGGTGGGTCACTCAAAAAAGTATGTGCAATAATTGCAACAAGAATTGATAATAAACCAAATAATAACCAAAGAGCTCTCCAACCATTATCTGAAAAGATATTTATGAAAGTTGGTATTAATAAACTTGGAATAAACGTGCCCAAACCAATCCCACTTAAAAGAAAACCAATTAACAGACCCTTTCTTTCTGGAAACCAACCAACCACTATATTAACTATTGGGGTATAAGCAAAAGCTGTCCCAATACCAAGAATTGCCATTATTATTATAGCACTAGTAAAACTTTGAATTGCTGCAAGGAAAAACAAGCCGCAACCTACGATTAATGTACCGATTACTACAAGTCGTTTAGAACCCCACTTTGCTGCTAAAATCCCCGTATATAAAACCATTGCTAAATAGCCAACAGCAGTCGAGGTTCCTAATACTCCCGCTTGCCCGTATGTAAGAGAAAGACTATCCATCATGAAGGGAACCAGTATACCGTAAGCCATCCTACCAAACCCTATTATACTAACTGTTATCATAAGCCCTAGAAATGCATACTTCCAAACATATTTTCTTTCGCTCACCACTCCCACCTAATTTCTACGCAATAATGAAAAAATCTTTATTAAAACTGGGTGAACTTATTTCTTAAAATGATTGTGATGTCCATGCAAGTTGAATATATTCTATCATTTACTTTTTCCGTTACTTCCATTATTTATAAACTGTTGCTTAAATAATTGCTATATATACAGCAATTGGCTTATATTCTCAATTTATTTAGTATCTTCCTTTACATTTTCAAATGCAGATCTGATTTCTAAAACTACCGGAATACTTTTTCTGTCTTTCATATTAAACATTACATGTTTCATAATGCCTTCAGAAATCAAATCATTTTCTTTATTATATATTTGTTGTTTCAAAGTAAAACTTATTTGAAGATAGGCTGTGTTCTTTAAAGTTAATTTCCCCATTTTCCTTAATCCCGTTTACATTATGCAAATATAGCAAAAAATATAATATTTCCTCACGTCTGTTGACTATCTCTCTTATTCACTTTTCATATAGGATTTCATCAATCGTATTATAAACGCCTCGGTTCACACCGAATATATTTTGATATTTTTGTACAAATAACAGGTCAGGAAGATGAAGATACGCATAAGTTTGAAGATTACTATGAATGTTCATCATTTGGTTCTATCTTCACACCCTTTTAATCATTTTAAATTATTATTAATGTTTACATTAAGATTCCCTTTTTATGATGAAATCGCTTATACCTCAGCCTCCTTTAGCAGCATCGACAAGCTTCAATAAATACTTTTTTTCTAATCGGATGCCTTCCCTGCGAAGGAAGTTTAATGCGAAGTTTACTTTGGAATATGATTAGTAAACGCATTGTGCCAAAAGGAAGCAGGTATAAAGATACAAATATAAGGATTTTTACTACTAAAAATAACGAATAGTATACAGGAAGCCAGCTTCCTAAAATTTCCATCAATTCTAATGTTACATTTTTTAACCTTTATCAATTTTCTCACTAAGTTCTATCCCTTAACATTATATTTTTAACTTTAAATATTTAATGAAAGCACATTTATGTTCTGGTTAAAAATTTCCGTCTATTGTTAGATTAGAATTAGCTTTTTATGAGTATACACATTAAATGATTGGAAATTGTTTCTGCCAACTCCTCTTTATTCTTATTACCATCGGGAGAGTACCACTGTATAACCCAATTCAGAGCTCCTAAGATTAGGTTTCTAACTATCTTAATATCCATTTCTTTAAATAAGTTAGCTTCAATCCCTGCTGTAATGATTTCATCAAAACACGTAGCATATTCTGAACGTAAATCTAATATTACCAGTAGTTCTACTCCATCAAAGAAGTGTTCTGGTTTCATCCCTGTTTCAAAACCGTTTTTTTGTGTGATGAGGTATTCAGTATGTGCCTGCATAGCCTTTCTTAACTTCTCGTCAACTGGTAATGAATATTTCATAACTTCATTAAATCGATTAATACTATTCTCCAAAAGCATTTTATAGCTTTGATATAATAAATCTTGTTTATCCTTAAAATAATAATATACAGACCCTTTTGTCATTAATAGCTTCGCAGCGATATCTTCCATTGTTGTATTGTGGTAACCCTTTTCAGTTATTAAGCTTATTGCTGATTGAAGAATTTCCTCTTTTTTCTTAGCTGTTTTTTTTTCTCTCAGTGATGGCATATTTCCACCCCCTTTTTACTTTATAAATCATTCTATATGTTTGTTGTTTTTAACTCGTATTCATTTTCTATAACTTATAGAAAAAAATGGTCTTTTTTAGCGGGATTATGCAAATATAAAACAATGTCCACACTTAATAGTTAGCGTGGACTAATCATCGCAATGTAATCTTCACAGATATATTCATAATCTGCACTTAGAGATTTTGTTAGTGTTAATTTAATACCAATGTTCTAGAACAGATTTTGCAGTCATCATGGCTAAATATAACAAGAAGAGAACAGCTTTCGTTCTCTTCTTTATCATTAACCTAGAAAAACTTCCCTCGTATGTTCTGTATCAAGAAATTCTTTTACTTTCTGGATTTTTCCATCCTCTACAATAAATAAGAAGTGATACAGATTGTTATATACTTTTCCATTCGTCATTTCAGCATAAGATTCTGTTTCTACTGCAACTCTATTTCCTTCAGCTGTCCAAGCAAGAGGAGTCAGTTTAATAGCCGCTTCCTTCGTTGCTGTAGCCAAACCTGAATTCATTTCTTTAAATTCGTGCATATTCTTTTCGCCTGACACCCCTTCAATGTTGCCAGCAACCCACCATGTCGCTGTATCTGACATATAGGTTAGGAATTTATCAATGTTTCCAGTGGAGAATACTTCCATGAACTCCTTAACAATCTGTTTGTTCTCTTCTAAATTCAATATTTCAAATCCCTTCTTTTTAAATTTGAATGAAGAATTTCTCATTGAATATAGCTAAAATCTAGAAACCTCTGGATAGATTAACGATATGCTTTTTTCTTCGCTGCTTTCTTTTTGAAATATGGAATGACATCCGTTGCCATTCTTTCCATTGATTCACGAACTAATTTGTCAGACATTCCACCAATTCGTTGCCAGCAGCTTAATTGCGTTAATCCAAAAGTCTCTTGCATCTCTTCGATTTCTTCAATTAGCTTTTGTGGACCATCAACATGAATTGTTCCAGCTTGACGTAATTGATCATAAGTAATACCAGTCATGCTCTTCGCCACTTCTCCGAAAGCTTCATACGATTCAGGTATTTCTTGCCTTTCACCTGTTTCTGGCACCATTCCACCAGGAACTAATTGCCCAACATAGTCAAAATACCAATCAAAGTAATCTTGCGTTTTTTCAAATACTACCTCTGCATTATCAGCAACATGCATTTGTAAGTTTACAACAAAATCAATGTCTTTTTTATTCATTCCTTTACTAATTAAAGTTTCCCTTGCATCTTTTAATTGACCTTTTAATTCATCTAAGGTAGATAATGTAGGTGTTGCAGCTATGTTCAGTCCCATATTAGCCACTAAATCAAATGTTTCCGGACTAATTGAACCAACATAAGTCGGTATTTTTTTCTGAATTGGTCTTGGTCTAAGTGTAACATTATCTAGCTGATAAAATTCTCCGTCATAGCTAAAACTCTCGTTTTCCCAAAGACCAGTAATGATTTCTAATTCTTCTTTAAAACGTGCTCTAGTTCTCTCCATGCTGACACCTAATTGTTTAAATTCAGTTGGCTGGTATCCGCGCCCTACACCAAATTGTAGACGACCACCACTGATAATGTCTGCCATTGCATAATCTTCCGCAATTCTAATTGGATTCCCTAAAGGTAAAACTGAAATAAGAGAACCGATTTTTATTTTTTTCGTACGTTCAGCTATAGCTGCCATTGCAACTGCTGGGTTAGGAATGGATCCATATGCAGTAGAATGATGTTCTGCAAGCCACACCGAATCAAATCCTAGCTCCTCCCCATATTCAATTTGACCTAGCATCTCATCATAAGCCCGCTTAAACTCCCCATCTGGTGATTCAAGTACATAAAACATTCCAAATTCCATTTTTATCTTCCCCTTTTTTTGAATTTTATATTAATAATTGCTATTAATACCGCGTTAGACTGATCGTAATCGTTAGTTCATTTCCTAAATCATTAAACTAAAGACTTATATTGACCTTGGAAAAATATTAATGGCTGTTTGGAAGAGTTCACATTTCCAGACATAACTTCTCCGATAATAATAGTATGGTCCCCTCCATCAACTAGTTCAGTTATTTTACAATCAATATACGCTAGCGTATCCGGCAGAATAGGACATCCTGTAGCACATTCATAATAGCCAACCCCTGCAAACCTTTCAATCCCTTTTGTTGCAAACTGCTTGCATAAATCTATTTGGTCTTCCGCTAGTATATTTATTGAAAAACATTCTGCATTCATAAACTCTTCATAGTTACTAGAGCCCTTATCAATACTGAATAATATCAACTGGGGATCTAGTGACAAGGATGCAAATGAATTTGCCGTAAAGCCGATTGGCTTTCCTTCATTATTCTTCGTGGTTATTATAGTGACACCGGTCCCAAAGTTCCCTACTAAGTTACGAAACACTCGGCTATCCATTACTTTACTCTGTACTTGATTCAAATTATTCTTCTCCCTTCTTTAATTAAAACAGTTTTTTAAATTCCTTTTTAAGGAGTTACAATGAACTTTATCTATACCTATCTACTATTGTTTTATTATTTTTGATAGAGTTGAACAATATTATTTGATGGATCATAGAAATAGCATGTCTTTCCGTGATCCCCCATGTCCCTTATTTCATCAACCTTAATTCCATTTTGTTCAAGCTTTTTTTTTATTTCATCTAAACTTTCGACTTCAAAGGTTACAACTGCACCTGTCCTTAATTCATTCGGAACTTCTTCCGGACCACCTAATGCAAAAGTAACCCCATCAACCTTAAATTGTGTCCACTGATCTCTATCTATAAATTGCAAAGGTATTCCTAAAATATTTTCATAGAATGCACTTGTTTCCTTCATGTTAGCAACACTGTAGAACACATTTTTCAATTTCACTGCCATGTATTACCACCTCCTTTATTCTCGGCACCAATAATGTTAGCGTTTTCAAATAATGCGTTATAATATTATTTTTTATCTTTTATATTAACTTAATGGTTATTATACATAGTTATATTTTGAATGTAAAGTATTATTTGAATTTTTTAATTATTTTTATAATTATAAATTAAAGTTATACAAATTAATCATGAAATAGAAGTTACCCATACAGCCTTAACCAATTTGGTTATCTCATTTTCTAAATTATTTGTATTTATTACGAACTCATTTCTCTCACTTTGAATATCAATTGATATATTATCAATTGATTTTGGAATACTTTCCTTTGAAACATCAAAAACACGTAATCTATGAGTAATTTCCAAATTCTTAACTAATGCTTTTATAAGATCTGGTGCTTTTTTTTCATTATCTTTTATAGAAAGTGCAAGATTTGTAACACCTAATAATTCACTGATTTTCACCAAATGATGATACGTTCTCGGTAAAATCCCATTACAGACGGCAGCATAATCGCTGAAGTCATTCCATGTGGGATATTATAAAAGGCTCCTAGTAGGTGACCAATACTATTGGATAACCCCAATTTGATATTATCAACAAAGAATAGTGACAACCACGCACCAATTTGGCATTGTAATCGGTATTCCAAGTTGTCTGGGTCTTGTTTCGTTAGAGGTAAGTATTTGTATAAATTCTCAAGTGATTGTAATGAAAGACTAGTTTTAACTGGATTGGGTGCCGGTGAATAAAGCGTCTCCACCCATGATCTACAGCTCGCATACCAGCAGAATAGCCATAACCACTCAGTTGTATTCAATGTAAAAGAAGGGTCTAAAAACACTTGTTGCGGTTGTCTTTAAATGATGAAGTTTGTACTTTACCTGTTGTTATCCCTGCAATACCCGTAAATTCAGCAGCTGATAATATTGTTGGAATAGCAAAATTAGGGATGTGATTTTTCATTATAGGCTTTTTCTGATGCATATTTTCCGAATAAGGATAAAAATCTTCCTCTTTATTAATGTCTTCTGCTTAGGTGAGCGATTATACTTTTCCAGCGTCTATCGGGCTCCAACCTCCACAGCTAACTATAATATCAGGCTTGAATTCTTTCATTTCATTAATGTTTTCCATAAGTAATTCGCCAGGAACATTTTCTTAATAAGTTTGACGTAAAATTCAATCCCACTAACATGTAGTTTCTTAAACAACGTTTTATACACTTTTGTTTTTAACATACTATTTGTTGTTACAATAAGAACTTTACATTTACTCCTGTTTATTCTTTGTATTTCAGTAACAAGTTTGTCTTCACTACATTTACCCCGTAATATATACGATCCTACAGGAAGAAATTGATTGATCATTCTACTACCTCCTATTATTAACTCAAAGTTCAAATTAATATAACATTATTAAATTATTAATTAAAATTTATTTTTGAATAGTAATTATATTCAAAATTATTAGTTGCATTAGCTTCAGATTGATTGTATACTATTTTCAGAATCATTAATAACATTATTAGGAGGCTTATTATGGGATATCAACCAGCAGTAAAAGAGTTACTAGACCTAATTAACTCTGCAGAAGGAAAAGGTATTTCCGAAATGACGGTGGAGGAAAATCGGGCAGGTTTACAAGCTTTTTATGGAGGTTTAGTAGGAGAAAAACAGGAAGTTAAAAAGGTAGAGAATATTAATATTCCAACCCATGATGGTGAAAAAATGGGAGTCCGCATCTATACTCCTGAGGGCGAGGGTACATTTCCTGTATTAGTTTTTTATCACGGTGGTGGTTTTGTTCTAGGTGACTTAGAAGTAATTGACCCAATTATGCGTTGGATTACAAATGAAACAAGCACCATGGTGGTTTCACTAGATTATCGATTAGCCCCTGAGTATAAATTCCCGATTCCTGTAGAAGATTGTTATACAGGAACGAAGTGGGTAGCAGAAAATATTCAAAAATATAATGGTGATCCGAAGCGTATAGCTGTTGGTGGAGATAGTGCAGGTGGAAACCTGGCAGCAGTGGTTCCATTAATGGCAAAAGATCGTGGAGGTCCAGAGATTTCATTACAAATTTTACTTTATCCTGTTACCGATTATGACACGACAACCGATTCTTATATTCAAAACGGGAAAGGTAATTATTTAGAAACGCCAGCAATGCACTGGTTTAATGATAATTACTTAAATAATGAAGATGACAAAGAAAATCCTTATGCTGCACCTTTAAAGGCTAAAGATTTAAGTGGTCTGCCTCCAGCTCTGGTTTTCACAGCAGAACATGACGTATTACGTGACGAAGGAGAAGAATATGTCAATCGCTTAAGAAAAGCTGGTGTACCTGTTGAACACACAAGATTTGATGGACAAATCCACGGTTTTTTCTGGATGCCTACGATTATGGATGATGCGCATAAAGCGTTAGAGCAGATTAAAAAGGCATTTAAGAATCAGCTTTCTGCAACTATATAATAGACTAGTATTAATAAGCCGGATGAAATCGCTTACGATTTCATCCGGCTTATTATGTTTGTGACTCCACTAAAAAAGGCGACACAGAATATTGGGTGTTTTTAATATTTAGTTTGAATTAATGCAACGCTAGTGTCTTCATACATATAATAAATAACAATCCAAGATATGACAGCGCGCGGAATAAGAAATAAAAGTTCAATATCCACAAAGCTTGGATAATAAAAATCGAGCCAAATAACGTGAAGAAAAGCACAATGAAATCAATAAAATTTTGTTTCATGTACCGATAATTATGCTTATTCGAACGCATGACTTCAGCAAATTCTGACTCCAACCCTTCTGTCAAATCGACTCCTTATTTCTTTTCCTCAAAATCTACTCTGGGCATTCTTGTATGGAGTTTTGTTTGATATTGCCAGAACTCGAGATGTCGACATGTACGACCCAGGTCTTGGATATCATGAACTTTACATCCAGTTTTAATAAACTCGATGTAATAATTTATTTTATTTTCTAATTTTATTTTTTTATTTATAAATCCCGGTGTTTGTCAATATAGTTGTCGCATTTGGCTAGTTTACTTTTCTCAAAATCTTATTCCGATATATAAATAAAGTATATCCACAAGTGTACCCTAGGCTACCGCGCTGCGCTTGCTGGCCTGGTGGTTTGAATCGAAAGGAAAAGCGTATTTTCGATCCAAACCACCAGGAAAAGGGAAGATTATGGTTGTACTACTGCTAGTTTTTACTCCTCATCTCTCATGGGATTGAGCGCTACCTTTTCGTGTGGTGTCCAATTTCTTGTTGTCCGCGCCCAGCGCTCTGGATGCTTCATTTTTGCTGCTTCATATACTTCTTTTCGCTTTTCTAATACAGCTACGTGCTCTCCAGTATGGCATTGAATTGGGGTCACGAAATTTAACCCACTATGCAAATGAATCTCATTGTACCAATGCACAAATTTTTGAGCCCATTGCCTTGCTTTCCCAAGTGATACAAAACCTTTATGCGGAAAATCCGGTCGGTATTTGAGCGTTCGAAACATCGCTTCTGAATATGGATTGTCATTACTCACACGTGGTCTTGAAAACGAGCTTTGGATGCCCAACTTCTCCAATAAGCCTAGGAATGTGGCAGCTTTCATCGGGCTGCCGTTGTCGGAATGTAACACCAGTGGTTTACCTTCGATTTTCTCACTAACCACTGCTTTTTTTACGAGTGTTTCGGCATGCGTTGCTTCTTCTGTTTCCCATACTTCCCAACTAACGACCTTTCTGCTAAACAGGTCAAGAATCAAATAGAGCCGGTAAAATAAACCTTTCGCCGGCCCGCCCAGCCAGGTAATATCCCATGTCCACACTTGATTTGGCATTGTTGCGAGATGGCTCTCCGGGATTATTCGCGCCGGATTTTGACTACGTCCTCGCTAATGCTTCATAATTAATTCTACTCCCACGTTTTAATTGATTGGTAACAATTTTATGTTGAATGTATTTATAGACTTGAATATTTAAATAACTAGTATTAGGTATTGAAGTCGTATGCATCTTTTTCATCCTTTCCAGTTATTTGTATATCAGATATAAGAGAAGTATTCATCATACAAGTGTTACATTAGGTGTATATTTTTAGATTTTAAAATCACCTTATAAAATTCATTTCCAAGAAAAGATTACAGCTAAATAGTTATAAAAATATTACCGGTAGAAACTGGTAGCGTAAAGGAATTTCAAGTTTCGACAGAAGAAAGTGAATCATAATATCTCTAGCGAAAAAACTGATATGCAGCTAATGCTTAAATACCAGTTTGTATTTATAACGCTTTTATCAAACCCCCATCTACTATAATAGATTGGCCAGTTATATACGTATTTGCTCCTGGACAAAGAAAAACAACCATTTCAGCAAATTCATCGGGACGACCATATCTTCCAATTGGAATGGAATTTTCTGTTTGTTGACGATATGCTTCATATGAAACACCAGTTGCTTTCGCATAAATTCCATCAAGTTCAACCAACCTGTCCGTTGCAATTCGTCCTGGACCGACTGTGTTAATCATAATATTATCTTTTGCTAGTTCTTGTGATAAGCCTTTCGATAACCCAACAACAGCTTATTGAAAATGCCTTGGAAAAGACAAACAAGAAATTCAAAAAGTTAATCAAAGCTACAGCATTGGTTTGCGACAATACCAAGTTATATCAAGTTGTACTTGCCAAATTTAGGGTGCGAAAGTTGAGAACTTATATAAAAAACACGATGAAAAACGATGGTTTGGCATTGATATGCGTAAAGGTAACAATGTGGATATAAAAGATTCAACGAGAGAAGTAGTACGTAATGAGATTAGACTGATGTGTGTACTGGTATAAACCCATCTAGGATAGTTACTTGCTCAAGTGAGCAGTCAGTGTAGAGATGAAAAAAGTAATCACCTGTTAGCTGGCCGCAGCTTAGGGTGATTACTTTTTTGTGTTAATGATCATGGAGAAATTTGAACGTGTACAGTATAGTCCAAATCTTCCTCTAAAACTTTTATATAGTTTTCAACCTTCTTCCTTTATCATGGCCACTTAATTGCTTAATATTTTCCAATAAAAATGCCTGACATGGAAATCCTGCTAATAATATATTGTGTTTTGAAATATCTTCAGTTGGTATTTGTGTAATATCGCCCGTTGGTACTTCTCCACAATTCATCTTATATGTTTTTACCGCAAATTTATCACATACTGAAGAAAACACAGTTTTTCCACCTTGCTTTTGAAAAGCTAAACGAATACCACCAACACCTCACAAATAAATCAATCATTTTAAATCGTAGATTATTTGGTGGTAAAATTCCTATCCGAAACGAGTTTTTTAGCCGTTTGTTCATAAATGGAAGCTTCAAAGTTATCTGCGACATTCAACGCTTTCTGATCAGCAAACGGTAAGATTTGAGTTAAAATGACACCTGTTATCTGGCTGACTGGGTCAATCCAGAAATATGTGTTTGCCAAGCCAGCCCATGATAAGCTCCCTGCTTTCCTCCCAGTGGAAGCATCCTCGGTTGTAAGAAGAAAACCTAGTCCCCATTTTTTTGACATCCCAGGAAAAGCTTCATAATCATTTGTTAAGCCAGGATTAGTACTTGTCAATGCTGTCACCTGTAAGTCTCCAATTTGATTTTTACTCATCTCTTCAATCGTTTCTTTTTCAAGAATTAGTTTACCGTTAAACGTCCCATCGTGTAATACCATCTGAAGGAACTTCATGTAGTCACCTGCTGTCGAATACAGTCCTCCTCCGCCCATAAAAAATTCAGGCTCTTGAGTGATTTCAAATGGAATCGGTGAAAGCTCTTGATTCTCCCCGCGTGCGTGCATACCAACTAGGCGTGAGCGAGCTTCCGGTTGAATCACGAAATCCGTATCCGTCATCCCTAATGGGTTGAAAATATTTTCTTTAAAGTAATGACGAAGATTCTGACCTGAAGCAGCTTCAATTGCTTTCCCAACCCAATCCATATTAATTCCGTACTCCCATCGTTCACCGGGGTGAAAAGCAAGTGCAGTCATTAAAGCTTCATTTTTACATTCTGTAATATCAGGTAATTTTTTTGCTGCTATATAGTTTATTGTATCCCCATTAAAGAAATGATAGGTGAATCCAGCTGTATGGGTTAGTAAATGACGCAGCGTAATTTGCCTTTTTGGTTCAGAAAGAATTGGCTGCCCATCATTGTCTAGACCTTCCATTACTTTAATATCATTTAACAGTGGCAGAACCCTGTTTAGCGGCTGATCCAAATGCAATTTCCCTTGCTCCACAAGTTGCATGGCAGCCACTGTTGTTACAGCTTTAGTCATCGATGCAATCCAAAAAACAGAATCAGTAGTCATTTCTACATCACTGTCTAAACTGCGCTTGCCATATGCACCTTCATAAATGATTCCTTGATCATCCGCTGCATATGCCACGACACCTGGAATGCTAGCGTCCTTCACGGATTGTTTTAAAATTTCATCTAATTGTTTTGTATTCATCAATTATTACCTCCAAAATTTATTTTAAATCGAAAAGAAAAATCTATTCATGAAAAGAAGTTTAGTAATGTATTAGTATTTTTCCAACAAGCAAATCTTACTTATTTTCATTTACTCGTTACACTTTGAAGTGGTGTGAATTTGAATCCCTTATAATCCTTAGAAGAGTTATATATATGTTCTTGGTAGGTTGGGAAATCTCCAGGGTGTCCTAAAAACCCACGTGGTTTACCTTCAATATTTGCTCCTACATACCAGCTGTCAACTTTTGCAAAGACCGAATTTTCACCGATTTCATTCAGATGATTCGTCCATTCTTCTTCAGCCTCTGGAGTGGCCTCAATTTTTTCAATACCGTTTTCATCAAGATATTTTATACAATCAAAAATCCATTCCGCTACTACCTCTCCTATTGGAGGAACATTAACTTGTAATGGGAAATGAGCTCCTCCAATTGTGAACATATTTGGGAAACCAACGTTGCAAATTCCTAAGTATGTTTTAAGGTTTCTTCCCTCTTCCCATTTATCCCTCAACAATAATCCGTTTTTTCCACGGATATTTGCATTCATTAACGCTCCTGTCATTGCGTCGAAGCCGGTTGCAAATACGATAATGTCTAATTCATATTCTTCCGTCGTGGTCCTTAACGCTTTATTAGTACATTCAGTGAATGGTGTTTTTTTCAGATTAACTAGAGTAACGTTTTCTCGATTATAGGTATCTAGATAATTAATTACACAAATTGGACGTTTGCCACCGATAAGGTGATTTGGCAGTAAATTATTAGCTGTTTCAGGATCCTTAACAATTTCTTTAATCTTACGATGCATGAATTCTTCTAAAGTTTTATTAGCTTCATCATTGGTTATAAGATCATTATAGGCAAATAAAAATTGAAACCCGCCAACTTCTTCCCAAATTTCTTCATATAATTTTATGCGTTCTTCCGGTGAGTCATCTAGTGCCGAATAATCATTTAATAGGGGAAAAGCTGGCATGCCGATAGGGTGTTCACGTACTCTTTTTCTCAGTTCATGAAAGTCTTCTTTCATTTTCTTAATTTCATCTGGGTCGAGTAAAGGATTTCTTATTGGAAAAGTATGATGCGGGGTCCGTTGAAAAACAGTAAGATGATCTGCCTCCTTCGCAATAGCCGTAATCGCTTGAACACCGCTGGAACCAGTACCGATTACTCCTACTCGTTTCCCTCTAAAATCTACTTTTTCTTGTGGCCAACGACTGGTATGAAATTTCTTCCCTTTAAAGTTTTCAAGACCTTTAATATCTGGTTCGTGAGGAATTGCTAAACTACCAATTGCTGGAATGAAATATTTTGCTTCTGCAAGCTCGCCATCTTCTGTTTGTATTTTCCATCTGTTCATCGATTCGTCATACGTTGCCGACGTAACACGAGTATTTAACTGGATGTCTTGGCGAAGATCTAATTTATCTGCTGCGTAATTCAAATAATCTAGTATTTCCGCCTGTTCGGGGTATAATGAGGACCAAGTCCAATCCTTATAAAGCCCTTCAGAAAAAGTGTAACAATAGAATTCGCTTGGAGTATCACATCGTGCTCCGGGATACGTATTCCAATACCAAGTACCACCAACGCTATTTCCAGCCTCATATAAGCGAACAGAGTATCCCTCCTGACGTAATAAATGAACCATATGCATTCCACTATAACCCGCACCAATTACAACAGCATCAAATTCTTGTTTTTTATTCAATTTGTTTAACCCCTCTCATTTTAAATTTGCTAGTAATCCTTTTCATAGATAATTTGACATTAGGCTCTTTTTAAATAAAAGTTTTAATATCTGATCCAGAATTATTTGGAACTGGTTTTAGGAAAAACGTAACTTGATATGAAAAAGTTGTAAATTATACTACTCTAATTACTTAAAATACTGTTAAACCAGATGATACAGAACGTCGTGTATCCGCTTACAATATTCCAAAGAATATTCACATTTTAATGTCTTTAATTTTTTTAAGCTTACATTTCAAACACCTACCTTCAAATTATTAGATAGATATGAATATACAGATAAATAAGATAACTTAACTATATATTAGGGTGTTAACCTAGTCAAGATTTGGCTTCTCTTGTACTTATTTATTTCAGCTCGTCTTTTGTTTATTATTCGAACAGAAAAACTGGTTTCGTCTACTTGAAAGCAAAAAATCGTGAAAATCTGCCTGAGGAAATACTGTCTATCACTCTTTAAAACATTCCAAGTTAATTGGTGCTGTTTTTTACTTTCACTTAGTACGGCAACGATTCTTAAGGTCAATCGTTTAACCAAAAACGACCGTCTAAAAGTATTGATTGTTGATGATTCTGCCTTTGAACAGAACCGTAGTAAAAAGGAAGAATTACTTGCTCGTTGTTTTGATCATTCCTCCAAAAAATGCGATTTTACAAAGGCTTTCGTATGCTTACGCTAGGCTGGTTTGACGGATTTCATGCCAATTGATATCTCATTACTAAGCTCAAAGAAGTCAATAATCAATGGTATTTCAGTTAAAGTTGACAAACGTACATCCGGTTATAATAGACGTGAAGAAGCATTACAAACAGCTCCAGAACAACTACCAGCTGTGATTCCCCGCGCACTTTCTACGGAAACAGAAGCTTCTTACGTATTAATGGATAGCTGGTTTACAGTGTACAGTAACTCAGTTGGATAATTATACTCTACAACAACGTCTTCGCAATACTATTATCTAATTCCTCAAATTCATCATAACTAATCGTCGCATACAATTCTTTCCTCGTCTGCATATCTGGCACACCTTCTTTTTGGCTACCCTGTTCCTTAATTAATCCAAAAATCCGCTCATACGCTTTAGCCGCTACTCTTAATGAAGTAACTGGGTAGATGACCATGCGAAAGCCCATATTTTCGAATTCTTGTGCTGAATAATAAGGCGTCTTCCCAAATTCCGTCATATTGGCAAGGAGTGGTACGACAATTTTTTCAGCAAATAGGCGGAACTCCTCCTCTGATTGGAGTGCTTCTGGGAAAATAGCATCGGCTCCTGCTTCGATATAGGCTTGTGCTCTTTCAATCGCTGCATCAAGACCCTCGACTGCCCGTGCATCCGTTCTTGCAACAACAATTAACGAAGGTGCAACTTCCTTGATCACCTTTATTTTTTGCGCCATATCTTCTGTTGTAATGAGTTTCTTCCCGTTTAAATGACCACATTTCTTTGGTAAATCCTGATCCTCAATCTGAACGGCAGCTACATTTGCTTCCACCATTTCTCTAGCCGTTCTCGCAGCATTCAAGACACCACCGAATCCCGTATCAATATCAACAAGTACGGGTAAATTCGTTGCGCGAACAAGATCCCTTGCTCGTTCTGCTACTTCAGTTGAAGTAACAATGCCAAGGTCAGGTAACCCCTTACTTGCCGTGTATGCTGCCCCAGATAAATAAAGAGCTTTAAATCCTGCCTTTTTTGCGACGAGTGCTGCCATCGCATCATGTGCACCAGGAATTTGCAAAATATCATTTGTTGCGATTTGTTCCTTAAATTGTTTCGCTAAATCTGCTTGTGTAATCGGTTGATCAACAATCCATGCCATAGTAGATATCCTCCTTTAGAAAACTAACCCTTTTATACAACATTATACAGGGGAAGAGCTTGGTTAAACATTTTGACGTCCGTCAGCGACACCAAACAACCAAACCTCCTCCCCATTTCATTTATACAAACTTAGCAGTTAAGAAAGTATAAACTACTTTCTTACTGCATAAATGCAACTATGGCAACTCGCTTAATTAGGCGTTCGCCAACTTTTCTAATTAAACAAACAACTCAACGAAATCGTTGACATTCATTTCGATTAATCTTTTGTAGTTATTTCCAACCTCTACCAATTTATTGCGCTGTTTCTCTGAATAATGGGTTGCAATATTTTCTGCATATTTTTCACGAACTTTTGGAATTGCTTCATCACGACGGAAGCGATGACCTAATGGGTATTCAACTTCGATAGCTTCTGTTGCTGTACCATCTTTGAAATATACTTGTACTGAATTTGCAATCGAGCGCTTTGTTGGATCTAAATATTCTTCGGTATACGCTTTGTTTTCTGTCACAACCATTTTATCCCGTAATTGGTCAATGATTGGATCGCTAGCTACATCATCTTCATAATGCTCTGCACGGATATCGCCTTTTAAAAGACCAATCGCTGTAATATATTGGATACAATGATCACGGTCTGCTGGATTATTTAATGGACCCGTTTTATCAATAATCCGAATGGCTGATTCGTGGGTTGTAATCGTAATATGATCAATCTCATCAAGACGGTTCACCACTTCAGGATGTAGTGTTACTGCCGCTTCTGCAGCGGTTTGTGCATGGAATTCAGCAGGGTATGATACTTTGAATAAAACATTTTCCATCACATAACTATCAAATGGTTGGCCAAGTACTAACGATTGCTTATTAAACAAGACATCCTGGAATCCCCAACCTGGTGCTGTTAATGCAGTTGGATAGCCCATCTCACCTTTTATAGACATGAGCGCAAGACGTACGGCTCTACTTGTTGCATCACCTGCAGCCCATGATTTTCTAGATCCTGTATTTGGTGCATGGCGGTATGTACGCAGGCTTGAATTATCAATCCACGCATTGGATAGAGCATTAATAATTTCTTGCTTTGTTCCATCTAACATCGTTGTTACGACTGCAGTTGTCGCGATTTTTACATATAATACATGATCAAGACCGACCCGATTCAAGCTATTTTCCAATGCTAGAACCCCTTGAATTTCGTGTGCCTTAACCATCATTTCTAATACTTCTAGCATTTTCAGTGGCTCTTGTCCTTTACTTATGCGCTCCTGACTAATAAAGTCCGCAACAGCAAGAATCCCCCCTAAATTATCAGATGGATGTCCCCACTCCGCAGCAAGCCACGTATCATTAAAATCAAGCCAGCGTATCATTGTCCCAATATTAAATGCCCCTTGGACGGGATCAAGTACATGGGGAGTCCCAGGAACACGTGTCCCATTAGGAACCGTCGTCCCAGGTACAATCGGTCCAAGTAATTTTGTACATTCTGGATAACTAAGCGCCAAAATTCCACAACCAAGCGTATCAATCAATACATTATGAGCTGTTGTCAGTGCCTCTTCACTCGTAATCTCTTTATTTAATACATAATCTGCAATTTCTTCTAGCAATAGATCTGTTTTATTTTCTTGTTCTGTCTTTAACATTCATCTCTTCCTTCCTCGTCATAATTAGTAATCTAAGGTTTAACCCAGCCTTTAGGAAGCAGCCTTATGGGAAGTTCGGTTAGAAGCGCGACGCATAGGACTGCAGTTACTCGCCCCACTGAAAAGATTTGTCGCAACACCGAACTGAGCTAGATTCTGCTAAACCCACTATGCAAATAGGAAAGTTTTATACTTTCATATCTGCTAAATGTATTCTTAATAGCTTTCACCAATATAATTTACCCGTGGTCTAAATAACCGATTATTATCATGTTGTTCGATGACATGTGCACAAAGACCAACCGTTCTCGCACTAAAGAAGATTGGTGTATATAACGGAATTGGAATACCAAGTTTATAGTAAACTGGTGCTGCATAATAATCTAGATTCGGATAGAGTCCCTTTTCTTCTTCAAGTATCTTTTCACCCGCTTCACACATTTCAAGCAATGAAGTATCCCCATCGATCTCACATAATTGCTTTAATGATTCCTTCATAATTAATGCTCTAGGGTCCATCTTTTTCATATAAACACGATGTCCAAAGCCCATAATCTTTTCTTTTTTTTCTAGTCTTTTGTAAATTACTTCTTCAAATTCAGCAACACTGCTCGCTTCATTCAACATATACATAACTGCTTCATTGGCTCCCCCATGCAGATTGCCTTTTAATGAAGCAACCGCCCCTGTTAATGCGCCGTAAATATCCGATTGTGTTGATGCAATCACTCGCGCAGTAAACGTTGAGTTTGGCATTTCATGTTCACTATATAATAGAAGGGATCGGTCAAAAATCCCCGCTTCCAATTCCGTTGGTACCTTACCTGTAATCATATATAGAAAATTCGCACTGTATGATAAATCCTTATTTGGAGCCACTTCATCCTGCCCATTCAAAATTCGGAAACTATTTACTGTAATATTTGGTAGTTGCCCCATGAGTTGATAGGCACGGCTTTTATTCGCTTCTAGTGAACGGTCATCAATGTTATTATCGAAACCCGCTAGAACAGAAATTCCTGTTCGCTGCCCGTCCATTGGATGTGTTTGATTCGGTAATAATTTAAGTACGTCGATCACAGTCGATGGAACATCATAATTTTCCTTTAATTTTGCTTCCAATATCGCTTTTTCAGTTTCACTAGGTAATTTTCCTTCAATTAAAAGATGCACCACATCCAGATAATCTTTTGTCTGTGATAATTCGATCAGATTATGTCCTTTAATAATGATTTTTTCTTGTACCGTATCGAGAAATGAAATTGCTGTCTCCGCCGCAATAACACCTTCTAATCCAGGCACAAACTTTTCTGTCGTTGCCATCAAAATCCTCCTTTTTCAATCTTTATGAGGTATCTTAAGGTGCACATCTTCAATAAAGCTTTTTATAATCGTTACCATATTTACAACTAATTCTATTATAGTATTGATTTGAAGATTAGGAAAATATATAATATTTATAATTAGACATAGATTCTATCAATACCTGTTTACTTACTCCATATAAATTTGTTTAAACTAAGGGGTGTTTGGAATGAATTATCAAGATTGGGAAATGCTTGCTACATTGTATGCTACAGAGAACATCACACAGGCAGCGCAACGTTTATTTTTATCGCAACCTACGTTAACTTCTCGAATAAAGAAATTAGAAGACTATTATGGAATTCAAATTATTATGAGAAAGCGCAGAGGTGTCACGTTTACTCCAGAGGGAGAAAAACTTGCAGAACATGCTAAAAATATGCTAAAAGAACAGAGAGAAATTGAAGAAAAATTAAACAATATGGGAAATCAAGTCGCGGGAACACTTCGAGTAGGAGTTTCTAATTTTTTTGCTCTAAATAAAATGCCTAAATTACTACGTTTATTTAAACAAGAATACCCAAACGTAGAATTCCAAGTTGTTTCTGGATGGAGCAGTGAAATGCATCGATTAATTTTGAATAATGATGTACATATTAGCTTTATTAAAGGTGACTACCCTTGGAAGGAGCAAAAAGAATTACTCTATGAAGAGAATATTTGCATCGCCTCTCCATGGGATTTCGAATGGGCAACGCTTCCTTCATTACCGCGTATCGATTACTATACGGATGAACGAATGAAAAATCTTGTAGATATTTGGTGGTACAATAATTACAAGCAAAGCCCAAATATAAATATTCAAGTCAATCAAGTGGAAACATGTAAAGAGATGGTTATTAATGGATTGGGCTATGCTATTTTAGCGGATTTAGTAGTCCGCCCTCACCCTGAACTTATCACCAAACCTTTATATAATCATTTAGGCGATCCGGTTACACGCAAAACATGGATGTATTATCATGAAGATTCGTTGAAGCTGAATATTGTTCATGCATTTGTTAGTTTTATCCGCACACTGGATGTGAAAGGATTATAAATCGAGATATAAAAAAAGTCTTAAAATATCACTTTAATAGTTTTCTGCAAAGAAAAAGTCCTTTATATGAGAGAAAGCGAAGTTAGTGCGGAAAGCTTTTAACAAATTGGTGAAACAATGAAAGAAAAGTTTCCCCAAAAAACAAATACGAACGATGTGACAGAAACAACAAAGTATTGGGAAACACTAATCGATACGATTAATGCCCTCTGTAAAAGAGAAAATGAATTATTTAAAAGAGGTAATGGATGATTGTCAGGAACAAAAAGCACTTTCCAAAGATCCAGACGCACGTATAGGACATAAAACAGCGGATAGTTCGTTCTTGGGTGATAAGTCACACCAGGGTTTATCGACAGAACGAATTATTACGGCAGCTACGATTACAACAGGGGAAAAAAGTGATGGAAAATATTTAAAAGAGCTTGTACAAAAAAGTAAAGATGCTGGTATGGAAATTGACATGGTTATTTGAGTACTGCTTATTCCGAAACGAAACTTACGAAAATGGAATCATTTGAATTGGTTTCCAAACTACATCCTGTCATTACGGATGACAATCGAAAAAATACAGGCTTTGAATTTAATAAGGATGCCGATATGTCTTTATGTCCAGCAGGTCATTTGGCAACGAAAAAATTAATAAAGAAACGCTCTGGAACAAACAGAAATACACAAAGCTCAAGTATTATTTTGATGTGGAAGTATATAAAGCATGTCCACTAAGAGATGAATGTTATAAGGGATGGAGCAATACTTTTGAGCAATTTCCTTAGGGAGTGTAAACTAAACTGTGTAAGTAAGAGAGCGTACGGCTCTTACTTCGCAGTTTAGTTTTTTTATTGGTAGAATACAAATATAACGATTGGGAGGTTGTTCTATTGGCTAAATCAAAGCGAGATCAAAAATCAGCTGAATTAGCGAACCAAATTCTAGAAAACTACCAACCAGAGACTGTAGAAGACATGCAGAACGCACTCAAAGATATATTTGGCCCTATGTTTGAATCCATGTTGAAGGGTGAAATGAATCATCATTTAGGCTATGATTCGAACGATAAAGAGGAAAAAGAGACAGAAAACAGACGGAATGGTTATGGAAAGAAAACCATCAAAACGAGTTCGGGTGAAGTGGATATCAAAATGCCACGAGATCACGACGGTTCCTTTAATCCTGAACTGATACCGAAACGGAAAAAAGACGTCTCTGCGATTTAGAATAAAGTGATTTCCATGTATGCACGTGGGATGTCCCAACGAGATATTTCTTCAACGATTGAGGACATTTATGGTTTTTCTGTCTCCCATGAAATGGTATCCGATATAACGGATCAGGTTCTTCCTGAGCTGGAAGAATGGCAGACTCGTCCACTAAGTAACTGTTATGCGTTTGTATTTGTGGATTGTATGTATACCACCATTCGCAATCAATATGAAACAAAGAAATATGCCGTCTATACGATTTTGGGATACACCATCGAGGGCAATAAAGAAATCCTTGGGTTATGGTTAAATGAAACGGAAAGTAAACACAAATGGATGCAGATTTTCGACGAAATCAAGGCGAGAGGTGTTGAAGATATTTTCTTTATATCCATGGATAGTGTAAGTGGATTGGAGGAAGGAGCACGTGCTATTTTCCCTGACGTCATCGTCCAAAGATGTATCGTTCATTTAATCCGTAACTCCATCAAATACGTCCCAAGCAAAGATTATAAAGCCTTCACCAAGGCCTTAAAGAAAGTATATGGAGCACCAAGTCTGAAAGCATGTCAAAGTGCATTTGAATCGTTCCAACAACAATGGGCAGCCTATCCAGGAGCCATTGATGTATGGACGAGGAATTTTAGTCATGTCGAGCAACTCTATGATTATGGAAGTGCTATCCGTAAAGTTATGTACACCACAAATGCGGTTGAGAGCATCCACGCCAGCTTCAGAAAGGTAACTAAAAAAGGAGCATTCCCTAACGAGAATGCCCTTTTGAAAGTATTATTTTTACGTGTGAAAGAACTCGAAACGAAGTGGAATGGTGGCCATGTCCAAAACTGGTCAATGGTGATGAACCAACTTCTTATCCACGACAAGCTAAAAGATAGGGTTCTAAAATACTTGGAGTAATTTTTAACTTACACACTTTATTTGACAAACCCTTTCCTTAAGGGTACTTTCTTCCCTTTGTATTTCTAAAACGATGTTTGCTTTTTCCTCTGGTTTGTAACTTCTTCGTTTTTTTGCTCATAGTGTTATCTTTATGTTATTTTTGTATTTTTAGTGTCCAATGATACGGATACATTATATTTTGCCCAGTTTATAATTTCCGCTTCAGTTATCTTACCAACATAATTGTCATTTAAGTAATGACGGTTTTACAACGTTTGGGGTCGGGTATACCGACAACATATGCCTGCTTTACAGCAGGATGCTTATACATACTTTACTCTACACCTCCGTTGACCAAACTTTAAATCCAAAGGCATTAATCACTCGTTTTAAACGATTGACATTAAGGAAATATTCCTTCTTTATCCAACGTTACAATAACATCAGTACGAAAGAATGTAGTGTTGATTATTTATATAAATCTACTGTTATTATTTAAATAGTATGACAACTATCGGTAAGTTAGAATAATTTTTACTCGAACCTGGAATCTTTTAACCATAGATTACCAGGATAAGAAAACGCCCACAAAATTATTTAAGTAAATACGTATTGCATTCTAGTTACCGGATGTGATGCACATATTTGTGAACATGAATATGTGCATAAATCTTCTCAAATACATCATTGCACGCTCTAGGATCTTATAATGGAAAAAATTAGAACTTATTGACTAAAAATCAAGTTAATATACTAATTAAACAACAAAGAAAGACGAAGCTAATTAACATTTAAATTAAGTTCCACTGAAAAACTTTCGTTCTTCAGTGAAATCATTTTCAAGTGTTTCTACTTTGGGGGTATTATTGTTATACTGAACGTGAGGTTTTAAGACATAAACATTCCTCCATTAATATCTACTGTCGCACCATTTATATATCCTGCATCCTCTGTACAAAGATATGAAACTAGTGATGCAACTTCTTTAACTTCCCCTGCCCGTCCAACAGGCACACTATCAATAAACCTTTTGTTTGCTTCTTCTGTGGCTGTTTTGCTCATTGGACTTTCTATTCGTCCAGGTGCGACACAATTAGCAGTAATTCCAAATATCGCGTATTCCGAAGCAATCGTACGTGTAAAACCGATAACTCCACTTTTAGAGGCAGAATAATGAGAACCTGCAATTCGGCCACTTGTTCTTCCTGCTAGGGATGATAGATTAACAATTCGTCCCCAATTTCCTTTTTTCATTAAAGGTAGACACTCTCTTGTACATAGAAAAGTACCTGTCAAATTAACATTTAACACTCTTTCCCATTCCTTAAGTGGTGTTTCATGGATACTTATACTTTTCCCATTAAATTTCGGTGAAATACCAGCATTATTAACTAGTATGTCTACTGCGCCAAACTTTTTCTTAATAAATTTAAACGTATCGATGACTTGTTGTTCGTTCCCTACATCAACTACTATACTTTCCACTTTACTATTCTGTTTCTTAAAGTTCTCTACTGTTTTAGCTAATTCATCTTCTATAAAATCTAAAAGTATAACGTAAGCACCACGTTGCAAAAGTACACTAGCTATTTCTGCACCAATACCACGAGCTGCGCCTGTAACTACAGCGATACGATTTGATAATTCCAACACCTTCACATCCTATTCAAAAAAAATTTAATAAAAATAATTTTAATGCAACCTATAAGAACTGATAATCACATATTCATTCTTGATTGTCCACCGTCCACGTTAAGAGTAGCACCAGACACCCAGGAGGCTCTTTTGGAAGCTAGAAATATTACTACGTTAGCTACTTCCTCCGCTTTGCTAAATCTTCCCACAGGAATTTTTTGCTGTACATACTCTTTAATTTTCTGTGGATTCTCAAAGAGCTGTTTTTGCTAATTACTACTCGAATGCAAAATTGCTCCAATAGCAATTGAATTAACTCTTATTCCCTCTTTAATTACTTCATCTGCTAAAGATTTTGTAAAACTAATCATTGCTGCTTTAGAATTATTATAGGTAGGTTTCCGGAACCTAAATACTACAAATGGAAGGGCTTGTAAAAAAATGAAAAAGCAAGTCCCGGGCATATTGTTGCCTTTTTATTCAAAATAAGAGCAATTACACGTAAGCAATAAATAGGCAGAAATACTATGAATATCAAATTGTAAAATATTGGTATTCTAGCTTGATGACAATGCGGATATAACCCCTTTTTCAGCATTAAATCTGTCCGGTTTAGGGCAGTTGCTTTTACAGTAACTATAATTTCATCTTCACTTGGCACTGGGTCGTCATAATCTTCAATAAACAAATTTTTTGTTTGATCATTAATTAAAATTGCTCTAAAAGCTTTCCTCTACTTTCTGTATAATTTTTAAATCTTATAAGATTGTTAGCAATTCACCTAAACACGGGTGAATTGCCTGTTGTTTAACTCTAAACAACAGGCTTCTCTTATTGATTTGTCTCTTCAATGATCTCCCCATAAACATCATACATCTCGTTCACTGTTTCTTCATACTCGTCCCCTGGCATCCAGTCTAGAGGTAAATCCATGTTTTTAGCGGCCTCAATAAATTCCGGGTCCTCAATTGTTTTTTGAATGACCTCACTCCAAACTTCTATAACTTCTTCCGGCAACCCTTTAGGTCCACCAATGCCTAACCAAGAAGTGATGTCAAAATCGTAACCAAGTTCACTAATTGTCGGAGCGTCTGGTGCTAAATCCCATTTAGTATCACTTAAAGATACTAATAGTCTTAAGTCTCCAGATTCCAATGAGCTTTTATATGCTCCTGGGTTATTAATCCCGAAATCTACATGACCTCCCAAAAGAGCGGCTGAAGCCTCTCCACCACCGTCAAATCCAACACTCTGCCAGGAAGGTATATTACCTTCCGCTTTATCTAGCATAGATATTCCTAAAGTAGTAATGCCTCCTGGACCAGAATCGCTGTAAGGCATACCTGGGTTATCGTGTGATGCTTTTATAAAATCTTCAAATGTTTTAAACGGAGAATCTTTTCTTACCGCTATACCATAGAGATATTTTGCCCATCCGCCAACATATGAAAAGTCGCTTGCTTTATATGAAACTGTCTGATTATGTGGTGTAATAGTCAAGGGTTGTAAAGAAGTGTTCCCTAAAGTGTATCCATCGGGTTCTTGTTTTGCTAGTTCAGCTAACCCCACCGTTCCTCCTCCTCCTGTAACATTCTCGACTACTATCGTTTCTCCCAAATACTTTTCAGCTACAGAGAAAAATTGTCTATAAGCTAAATCGGTTGCACCGCCTGCTGAGTATTGAACATAGAATGTAACTGGTCTTTCAGGATATCCATTTGTATCGCTTTGAGCATCGCTTTCAACATCTTCAGAATTACAGGCAGATATAAAAAAGATCAATATTGTTACCCCTAACAACTGTATAATTTTTTTCATTTTTTTATCCTCCTAATTAAATTTAATAATTGTAATTAATTGTAGCTAGACTAACGCCTTTTCTTTGTTAAACTCCTATCACATAGACTTAAAAAACTTCACTTTCCTACATAGCCTGTTGTCCATTTTGCTTTTTTGATTTTATAAAATAACTAATAATAGTTATAACTGTTATTACGATAAACATCAATGCAATTGGTCTTTCAAAAAAGATGAGTAAACCATTGTCAGTAATAGTTAATGTTTGGCGAAAAGAACTTTCAATTATAGGAGTTAAGATAAAACCTATAAGAAGGGCTGTTATAGGAATACCAAATTTACTTAATAGGTAGCCTAATATTCCGAAGAAAAACATTACTTTTACATCAAACATGTTTTGGTTATATCCAAAGGTGCCAGCAATACATAGAATTAAAATAATGGGAATCATAATTTTTATAGAAATATTTTTTAACTTAATTACAAACTTAACAAAATACCAATTAAAGAAAAAATTCATAATAATCGCCATTATCATCCCAGCATAAATACCATAAACTATCGGTCCATTATTAACAAAAATTTGAGGACCCGGAGTAATTCCTTGTATAGTAAGCGCCCCTAATATTAATGCTGCTTCCACATCACCTGGAATTCCGAGTGATAATAAAGGAATCATGTTAGCACTAGCTACAGCACTATTTGCTGCTTCCGGAGCAGCGACTCCATCAATTGAACCTTTTCCGTAGTTAGGGTCTTTTGATATTTTTGCCCCAGAGCGATACCCCATGAAAGCAGCAATAGTTGGTCCTAGCCCAGGAAGTGTCCCTATAAAAGTTCCTATACCTGCTGATCTAAATAAAATTTTTCTTGTTCCTTTTACTTCTTTCCAAGTTATTTTAGAGTCTGCTAGATCAACATTGGATGATATTTCCTCTTTATTTTTCTTCATTTTATTTAAAAAAACTTCTTCGATTTGTCTAAAAGCTTCGGGAACTGCCAAAAGACCAATTAACACTGGAATTAATGTGAATCCAGAAGACATTTCCATAGAACCAAATTCGAAACGGGGAACACCATTAACTGGGTCGTATCCAACTGTTGATATTAAAATACCCATTCCAAGTGCCAGAAAACCCTTCATTAAAGATTTTTCTGACACTCCAAGAATCATTGTAAAAGCAAATAATATAATAGCTACATATTCGGGAGGGCCAAATAACAAAGCAGCTTTTGCAATCAATCCAGCAATCAAAATTAGTACTATGCAGCCTATCATATCCCCTACTGAAGACCCTATAAGAGCCATTCGAATAGCTTTACCTGATTTCCCTTGCTGGGTTAATTGGTAACCATCAAGAGCTGTAGCCGCAGCGGCAGATGTCCCTGGGGCGTTGAATAATATAGCCGCAATACTCCCCCCAAATAATCCTCCTTTATACATTGCTGTGAGCATTGCAATTGCTGCAACAGGACTTAGAGTAAAAGTTATTGGTAGTAATAAAGCAATCCCCATTGTAGAAGATAGTCCTGGTATAGCACCTAGAATTGTACCAAGAATAACTCCCGCCAAAACCAAAATAATATGTTGAGGTTGCATTATCATTCCCAATCCTTCAAGAATATCAGGTCCCACTTTCTCACCTCCAATTTAATTTATATGAATAATCCACTTGGGAATCGTAGGTTTAATAATTCTCCTAGAACTAAATAAACACCCAAGGGTACAAGTGTGGAGATTAAGATGATTTTGACTATAGACTTAACTTTTAATAACCACATCATTAAAGCTATGAAGATAATACTTAGCAGAAAGTATCCTATTGTTTCTATTATAAATATATATACCCCGTAGATGAAGACGAGCATCACCAACATAAAAAGCACCTTTCTTGGAAACTTAATCACTATTTCTTTATTACGGAGACATCGTATAAAACAAATAATAGATACAAGCAAGGTTGTACCTACTGAAATATAAGGAACAATTTGCGATTCTCCTTCTTGAACTTGAGCAGGTATTATATATAAAATGATGAAACACAAAACAATAAGGGATAAATAAATATAACGCTCACGCCAATAAATCATCATATACCTCCTTCTAATAAACATTGAAGATATTCTTTTAAAATCTAAATCTATTACCACCTGCTCAATGTTTAGAAAGTTTTTTCATTACTGATTGTGCAATTACAGCTGCTTCAATAACAGACTCTGTTTCTTCCATGGTAGCGACCGGAATCTTTGTTAATTCTCCCCCGTTATAAGGAGAATACAGGGGAGCGCATTCTCCTGCTTCTAACCACTGCCCATTTATAAACAGTTTTTGTTTTACATCGATTTTCGTTTTCAGCATATATATCCTCCTCATATTTCCATGACCTTGATAATAAAAATAAGTTATTTTCTAATAACAATTAACGATGCCTTTGCTTTTTGGAAACTTTCTGAGTCAGTAGTCACAATATTAATTACCGTAGAGTATTTGAAAAGCCTCTTATCTTTTCTGGATTCGTAACTCTCACGCCCTCACATCCAAATGACTTTGCCATTTTGCTAATATTGCAGTCGTTATATGTGGAGGCAATAACCTAGTCCCCTTGGTTGCTTTTCACCCATCCTAAACTAGAGTTATTCATAACCACTACCACTATTTTAATGTTGTATTGAACTGCAGTTAATAAGAGCATTCATGGTCATAGGAAAGCCCCCGTCACTACAAACAGCTACTACTTCATGGTCAGGATAAACTAACTTCGTAACTAGTGCAGTCGCATATCCCAATGCTCCTGAAGCAGTAGGTGCTATCACACTTTCTGGTGACATTGTCTTTAATAGCTTGGTCATAAATACTCTGTTTTCACCAGAGTCTAAAGTAATTTTTGTTTTTTCATTTATAGTCTTGTCCAATTTCTTTTAACGACAGGTAAGATAGGAGTATTACCCGCTAAAGTCTCTTCTCCTTCCATGTACTGTAGTAATTCCTTCTGATTATTAATCCCCATGAGGCGTTTTCTTAGTTCTTCCGTATCTATTTTATTATCGTTTTCTTTCATATGTTCAAGGAGTTGATTAATAATACGCTTTGCATCACCAATTAACGCTTGATCAACAGCATATGTCCAACTAGCATTCTTCTCTTCAATATCTAATCTATTTGTATAATTGTCTGCTTTGATGGATCTTTTAAATCTTCCGTCTCAAAAACAGTATCTGGGCGTAAGTCTAGGACCTACCACTAATACTAAATCTGATTCATTCAAAAGCTTATTAGCAAAATATTGACCCCATTTCCTCATAACTCCAACAGCAAGGGGATGGATTTTTTCGATAGAACTTTTCCCACCTGCTGTTGTACCGATTGGTGCACCTATCAATTCAGATAGCGCTTTCAAGTCCTTATGAGCTTTAGCGGCATGCACCCCGCATCCTGCTATAATGAATGGTTTCTTAGCACGATCCAATGCGTCACAGGCCTCCTCAATTTATTAAGACTTTCACTTTTCTCTCTGAATTTCAAGTAATGTTGAGTATGATAAACTTTGGAGAGCTTGTTACTTTTACTACTTCGTTAATTGAGTTGCTGCGGAAAACAAAAGCGACCCGACCGGGACTTCCTGATAAATAAATGTATCATTTCAAGCAAAATTCTCTTTACTATTACCTTAAGCTAATATAAATCTACTGATATAATTTGAATATTACCCAGTCTATTGCACCAATTCTTCATCCCACCCAAACTCCTTTGATAACTCTTGTGCTGACTTTTTAAGAATCTCTATAATTTTTGGTAACCTTTCATCTGAAAAACGTTGAATAACCCCTCCAATACTTAGAGAACCAACGACGTTTCCTTGAAAATCAAGGATAGGAGCACCAATAGCAGCTGCGCTTGGGTAGATTTCTCCTTTGCTTAGAGAAAAACCCTTGGATCTTATATTGTTTAGTCGGTCATTTAATTTTACGAATTGCTTTTCTCCTAAATTTAATCCAGAAAAAAATTTTTCACTTTTATTGGAATCAAAATATGCTAACATTGCTATAGGACCTCCGCCCTGAGTGAGATTTAGCGTATCTCCAAGTTCAGTTGTTGTATCCCGTACTAAGTAATCTCCTTTTATGGTGTCAATACAGTGAGCTTTATTATTTTTTTCAATAAAGAGATATGAATTGTCTCCAGTCATTTCCGTAATTTTTCTCAAATATGGCTTCGCTCTACTTGTAATCTCCAGAGAATGAATAACTAAGCTTCCTATTTTGTATAACTCTATTCCCAAACGATAGTACGGTACAGTTGAGATATAAGTCTTTTCAATAAATCCAACTTTTTCAAGCGTCTTACAAAAGCGAAGTGCTGTCGTTTTATTAAATTCCGTCCTCTGAGAAATTTCACTAAGAGTTAATTGCGTTTCTTTTTTAGAAAACAAACGCAGTATGATTGCTGCTTTTTCCACTGATCGAACAACAGATTTATCATGCAATTCTACACTACCCTTTGCCATATAAATACCACCTACTCACATATATATAATTAGCTTTCTTTAATCCTCCTTGTTAATTGTAATTAGCCTTTTTCAAATAAAGCGATTACATTTTATTTTGTATCACGAATAGTGGAACGCAGAACCGGCATCCGTAATTTATAATTTTTATAATAATTGATATTATAAAAATTGTCAATATATTTTAAAGAGAAAAAATATATAACCCTGAGAAATATAATCACTATGCGAACGCCCCCCTTCTACAACAGAAAACATAAGCCAACAAAAGGGCAGCAAAAAACTTGGCTTAAAAGTTTTTTGCTGTCCTTTTTATTTAATTACTCAACTTTCACACCTAAAAAAACATTAGAAAACCATTGATACGACTGAATAATTCCGAAAAACAATACTAAAGATTAAACAAAAATACATTCCAATTTGGTAAACTATAGTCACCAAACCAATACCAGAAAGTGATGTATTTATGGCTACTATTTCACCAAATTCCGAACCAAAAAACGAAGCTAATTCTCATATTTTCTCGTTTTTTCATAGAACACAAGCTGGGCACACTGCTTAATCAGGCGAATATTCGAAAAGAAGAGGGGTTTTCTCCATTGTTTCTTTTCCAGTTTATTCCTCGCTTGTCTTACACGGTAAGAACCTTTACCGAATCCTTGATTCAAATCGCATACAGGATGCTCCCAAAAAAGATGCGATCGATCGCTTTCTCAATAATCCCAAATACAACTCGCGAAAGTTTCTTACATTGCTGAGCAGGAATGCAATCGTAACCAAACTGTTGCCTTTAGTCTCAAATGAAGAGCCGTTCCTGGAGTGAAGCTGTCGAACTGCTTGCACGTGTGCATGATCATACGACAGGCCAGTTTGTCAAAGGCTTCCGAATGCTTACGCTTGGGTGGTCAGATGGGAATACATATATTCCGTTGGCCTTCTCATTACTCAGTTCTGGCAAGCAAAAAACCGTTACAGGATATCAATTCGAAAATTGACAAGCGTATTGTAGGATACAAGCGTCGTTAGGAAACACTATAAAAATCGACTGAAGCGATGTTTGATTTCCTCGATGACGTCAATCCGTTACAGCTTTGTGCCAGGACATTATTGTTTGACAGCTGGTTTGCCTTTCCTAAAGTGATCAAGTGCGTCGTTTTCCAATATCCTCTGCATGTCATTTGTATGCTCAAAAGCATGCACCGAGTTTATTACATCCTTAAAGGCAAGAAATATACCCTGAATCAGCTCTATAAAAAGTCCGAAAAAAACGCGATCTTGCTAAGATTCTTGCCTCAGTCATTGTCAGCATTCGTTCAGATGACAAAGGTAAGGATGTCCAGGTCTGCATTGTTTTTGTACGGAATCGAAATCGCTCCATACAATGGCTGGCTCTCCTTTCAACGCCGGAAGAAGAAGTCGTTCTCCTTTATGGAAAGCGGTGGGACATTGAATGCTTTTTCAAAGTCGCCAAATCCCCTCTTCGTTTAGCAAAAGAATGCCAGTCTTGTCATTATGATACGCTCGTAGCCCATACGACAATCGTCCTCACGCGTTATATCATGCTTGCGATAAACTCCCGGGAAGAGAAAGATTCAAAAACAATTGAACAGCTCTTCTATTTGTGCTGCGATGAGATAGAAGACATTCGGTTTGCCCAGGCGCTCGTGATAATCATAGACGTGTTAAAATCAACGCTTTCAAATGAACCATTGCTTTCAGAAGAAAAAGTCCAATACATCATTAATGAGCTGTTTGACAGTCTGCCACAATTTTTAATGAAAACATTTTACGGTGCGAAAGTTGAGAGAGTAACTAAAAAATAAATGATTCCCATCATAATTTTGGGAATCATTTCTCTTTTGGACTTTTTCAGTGGCCTCACCCAAGATAGCAATTCTTTTCCTTTTGCGACAAATAATATCCATAACTTATCTTTGAAGAAAGAGAGAAAAATAATGTAACGGGCGATTTCCCGCCTAGATCCCGAATTTTAATAATTATTTCATAAAGAAAACAACTTTTAACAACAACAAAATATAGAGATGAAAAGTAAATAAAATTTTATTTACTCAATTCTACTAAATACAAGCTTAGCTGCGGAATTAACGTGATGAATAATAAAACAACGATTAATGTAGCAAATGCCCATTTTAAATATCTTAATGTTTGTTCAAATCCTATTCCGGCCACCTTACTAGCAACAAATAGGTTTATACCAAATGGAGGTGTGATCATGCCGATGGCCAAGTTAATACAGACTACGATACCAAAGTGGATCGGATCTACCCCAATAGCCGTTACAATTGGCAGTAACAGAGGTACAAAGATTAAGATGGCTGCAATCGTTTCCATAAACATCCCAATAATTAAAAGGAAGACATTTAAAATTAATAGAATGACGATTGGGTTTGTTGTAAGTTCTGAGATTTGCATCGCCAGCGTTTGAGGGATTTGTTTCAATGACAAATACTTCCCAAATAAAGTGGCAAAGCCGACAAAGATCATAATTCCACCGGACGTTGCAACGGTTTTGATTAAAATATTAAAATAATCTTTCCAGTTAATTTCTCTATAAACAAAGACGCAAATGATGGTTGTAAAAACAACTGCTAATATCGCAGCTTCTGTAGGGGTTACAATACCTCCATAAATACTTCCTAGAATCAAAACAGGGGTTAGCAATGCCCATTTTGCTTGATTGAGTTCCTTCCAAAAACTTGTATCACTACTTTCATTTCGATTTAACTGTTGAGAATATCCTTCCCTCTTACTAATAATAAAATTAAAGATTAATAAAGCAATTACAATTAATGTACCTGGAATAATCCCTGCAATAAACATATCCCCAATCGAAACGTTCGCTACTACACCATAAACAATAAATATGATGCTCGGTGGAATAATCGGTCCAAGTGATCCACTACTTGCCGATAGGGTGGCTGCATATTTGGGATCATAGCCATTTTTTATCATATAGGGAATCATAATACCACCAATAATTGCTACCGTTGCAGGACCTGAACCAGTAATTGCTGCAAATAATGCACTTGCAAGAACGGTAATCATTCCAACACTTCCTGTAACGGATCCAACTAGTTTTTGTATAAAGCTGATGATCCTTTTTGCCATTCCACCAGCACTCATTATTTCACCGGCTAAGATAAAAAATGGAATAGCTAATAAGGGAAAGGAATCTGCAGCACTAAACATCGTTTGGGTAATAACATCCATAGGAAAATTAGGTTCAAGGAAAATGAGAATTAATGTACTGACACCCATTGCAATTACAATTGGTAAGTCAAATAAAAGGCAGACAATGGTAATTAAAAAGAATAGTAATAATACGCTCATCTCCTAATCCTCCTCTCTGCTAGACGGATGACTTCTTACGTTTTGGATAAATTCTATGATGAGCCTAATGATGGATAGGATAAACCCTAATGGAATACCTAAATAAACAATCCATAAAGGGACACTAGAAGCAATTGCTATTCTTTGTTCTTCAAAAGCGTTTATCGTATATACAGAAGCTATGTAAGCAACTACGACTGCAAATAGAATCCAAATAATGATTCCAATCTGTGAGAATAACAATCTATAATTTTTCGGAATAAACTTTACCATGGAGTCTATTTTGATATGTGATTTTGCAATAATGGCATAACTCATAGAAATATATACAAACCATATAAATAAATATCTAGCAACTTCTTCACCCCATATTAGGGAATTATTAAAAAAGTATCTTAATATTATTTCTACAAATAAAATGACGGTTACGATAACCAGTATAGAAGCGCCTAGTATGGATTCGAAAGTTAGTTTGTTGTTCAATTGATATCCCTCACTATCTAGAAGTAAATTAGGTTTAGCGTAAAGAGAACGATATATTTTTACGCTAAACCTGAATAAACAGTTTAGATTACTATTACTTTAATTATTGATTAGGTCATTTACTTCTTTATAGAAATCTTCGCCTACATTGTCAACAGCTTCTTGAATCGTGTTTTCGGAAGATTTACGGAATTCCTCGAATTGTTCTTCTGATAATTCATTCACTTCTACACCATAATCTTTAATAGCTTGTACTGCTTCCTCATCGGTTGCCGCACCTTGTTTACGCAATTCTTCTATTAAGACTTCTAATTCTTCATCTAAAATAGATCTTAGATCATCTGGTAAACTATCAATAAAATCGTTATTAATCATAACAAAGTGTACCAAGGCAACGTGTTTTGTTATAGATAAATATTTAGATGCTTCATAAAGTTTATCTGTCCAAGTTGGAGCTGTCGCCATATGAACCCCATCAATTGTTCCTTGTTGAAGAGACGTGAAGGTTTCTGAGTATGCCAGCGGTGTTGGGTTTGCACCTAATTCTTTTAATAAATTAATTTGTAAATCAATTGGAGACGTTCTTATTTTTAATCCTTCCATATCTTTCGGAGATTCAATAGGTCTCACATTGTTAAACATATTGTAGCCCTTCATGTCGTAATTCCCTACGAATTTTACATTTAATTTACTTTCTAAGTCTTCCTCTAAGCCTTTCGCTAGCTCACTATCTAAGAATTTATACAGTTTATCATTATCTGTAAACATAAAAGGAACATCAAAAATACCAAACGTATTGACGTCAGCATGGTTAGTGATCAAACCTGATGCAATAGAGGTTAATTCAGCATTCCCTTTATCGACTAACTCTAATTGTTGTTCCTCAGAACTTGCCAATGTTCCACTTCCATAAATCTGTACTTCAAAACGATCATCACTTTTTTCTTCAATATTTTCTTTAAAAAATGCATAACTTTTATTCACAAAGTTCGTGTCGGAACCTAATAATGGAATTCTGATTACATATTTACCTTCCGAGTTCTCACTCCTCTCACTATTACCAGAACTTGCTTCTTTATCACCACAACCTGCTATAAATAATACCAACATACAAATTGCTAGAGATAATAATTTCTTCAATATAATTCACTCCTTAGTTATTTTATTTTTTATTATTGTCTTTTATATCTCTTGTTTATTAACATTTGACACTTACTAGTAAAACTTGATTGCATTTTTAACTTTTAATGGTTGCTTCACCTTGAAACTTTCGATTGCCTCCTCAAGAGGGGAGATGTGAACAAAGTTGGATAAAGTAGATTCATTTCTCTTTAAAAAATCGACGGAATAATTCCAATCTTCCTCGTTCGCACCAATCGTTCCGGTTACATGTAATTCTTTATACGTTATAAGTGATAGATTAATATTCATCGAAAATTTATTGGTGCCTAGTAATAATACAGTGGCAGAAGGTTTTGCTAGGAGGAATAAATTATTTATAGCATTTTCATGTCCGGTGCAATCAATCACGATATCAAATATTTCCTCATCTTCCACCTGTATATTAAATTCATCTATAATTCCTAGTTCCGTTAAGTGAACTAAATTTGTTCTATCCTGTTCTAGTCCAATCATGGTGATGTGTGATCCAAATTCTTTTATCATTAATGCGGTCAAAAATCCTATCGGTCCAACACCTGCTATGGCGATTCGTAAATTTGGGTTAATGTTGAGTGCATGAATGCCTCTAGCTACTACACTAATTGGTTCCAACCATATACCGTTACTGATGTTATGTAAGAAGTTAACCTCGATTAAATTTTCCTGCGGTATGGAAATATACTCCGTGAATGCACCGTCGGCATTAATACCTAATCGAAGCCTATCCTTACATAAATTCACTCTGCCAGTTTTACAGTAAATACATTCCATGCAACTTTTTAAGGTTGGTTTTCCTACAACGTAATCCCCTACTTGGAACAAATTAGAATTAGCTTCAGCTTCCACGATTTCTCCAACAAATTCATGTCCAATTGTCAGGGGAAACAATTCATCTTGAATTGGATATCTTCCTTCTATTAATTTAATATCTGTTCCACAAATACCGCCGTAAAGCACCTTTATTTTTGTAGAGTTTTCAAATAATGGTTGAAAATTTTTTTCTATAATGGCTGGATGGGATTGATGTTCCATTACATTAATAGATTTCATAAACTATCCTCCTCCTTTTGAAAGCGGAATCACATTTCGTATTATGGTATCATCTTAAAACTTTCTAATTATTTTGTCAATACACATTATTCATTATTTTCGCATTGACTTTCCTTCCGGGATGTAATATTATGGTTTTGGAATCGCATTTCGTATTAAGGAATTAGGGTGTGATCATATGAAGCATTCAGTGTATTAAGCATTAATCTTAGTTCAAGTAAGGGGAATCATAAAATGAGTTTAACTGAAAAAAAAAAAGACACGATCCAATCCGTTAATAAAATACCTTTAGTATTAGATTTATTTTTTTCACATTCTAATCTTACATTGCATGAAATCCATCAACATTCTGGTCTTTTGAAGACTTCAGCTTTAAGATTATGTAATTCATTGGTGAATATTGGTTTTTTAGAAAAATCCAATATAGGGAACACACCTTATTACCGATTAGGGATAGAATTATACAAGTTAGGCAGACTGGCAGTTGAAAATATTAGTATCCATGAATCGGCAAAAAAATATTTGAAATATATTTCTCAAGAATTAGGGGATAGCACATATCTTTTCATCGAAAGAGATAACAAAGCGATATGTTTGGATAATATGATGGGTAGCTATTACATTCAGACATTAACTATTAATATTGGTGACATATTGCCTTTTAACAAAGGTGGGGGACCATTAGTCATGCTTGCATTCTATCCTAAAGCCAAACAAGAAAAAATCATTGATGCAATGAATCTTAGTAAACGAGAAGAGAATGCTCTTTACGAAAGATTAGAGAGTAATTACGAAAAGGGATACTCGCTTAGTATTGGGGAGGTTTATGAAAACACCGCCGCTATTGGAGTTCCGGTATTTGATATTGATGGAAACGTTGCTGGTGCTCTAAGTGCGGGGGCAATCGCTAGTCGTTTCTCAGATGAAAGAATACCATTCATTGTAGAAACGTTAAAGAAGAGTGCTAAGGAATTAACAAGAGATTTAGGATACGGAGCTAAATAAGAATAGACCATAAATGACTTCACCGCTTTATTAATCGTTCATTCAAACATTCTAATTGAAACTTTAGGTAAATTTGGAGGAAATATTTATGAGAATACAAGATTTATTTGACCTTTCCAACCAAACAGCAATTATAACAGGTGGTGGAGGGGATTTAGGAAGGCAAATAGCTAAGGCCCTGTTTCAGGCAGGGGCAAACATTGTTATTTGTTCTAGAAATATAGATAATTGTGAAAGCGCTTGTAATGAAATAAACGAATTAGGCGGAAGTGCGTTAGCACTTCAAGTCGATGTGACTCACAAATCTTCGGTAAAGAGATTGGTTAGTGAGGTGCAAAAGGCATTTGGAAGTATAGAAATCCTTGTCAATTGCAGTGGGAAAACGGGACACGCACCAGCAGAGGAGTTCAGTCATGAATTATGGGAAGAAATTGTTTCTACCAATCTAACTGGAGTCTTTTATATGAGTCAAGAAGTTGGTAAGCAAATGATAAAGAATGGGTATGGAAAAATTGTCAACATATCCTCTGTTGCTGGCCTAAGAGGATATGAGCCTGAAAGCCATAATTCTGTTGCGTATACTTCTAGTAAGGGAGCCGTTCATACTTTAACGAAGGATCTTGCTGTAAAATGGGGACCTCATGGGGTTTTTGTGAATGCGGTTGCACCAGGTGTCTTTATCACTAAAATGAATCGTAGTAGACTACAGCCAAAGATAGAAAAACTAAAGGAAAGTAATCCTTTACGGAAGTTAGGTGGAGATGATGATCTAATTGGTGCTGTTTTATATTTTGCCTCCCCTGCATCCAATTACACTACAGGGCAAATTCTAGCGGTGGATGGTGGAAGTTCAGCTAAGTAAATATATTCTTTTTACAAAAGAGAGATTCTAATTCATAGAAAAATAGATCCTTTAAGTACACGGGGCATTATTACTTTTTCTATGAATATGAGATCTAAAAATAGTGATAAATAGATAAATTTTAATTAAGGTTGTGGTATGAGTGGGAATGAACAATCGCACAGTTATCGTTACATTCTAGAGGGATTGGAAAGGGGATTGCGGAAAAGTTTGCTATCGAAAGAGTAAATGTTGTACTCCTTGATATCTTAGAGGAAGAAATAAAGGAAACAATAGAAAATACTAGGAAACAAAGTGGAAATGCAGAAGGAATACTTGTAGATGTAACCGATGAGGAAAAAGTAGTGGTAGTCGTAAGTATAATTAATCAAATATACGGTCAATTGGATATTCTCATAAACAACGCAGGAATTTCTCCAAAAGATAATGGGAAACGCAGAGATACACACAAAATGAATTAAACGAATGGAATAAGGTGTTAAAGGTTAATTTTACGGCTCAGTTTCTCTTAATGAGAGAATGTATTCCATTCATGATGGAAAATAATTGGGGAAGGTCCATCAATATATCTTCTCAAGCTGGAAGAACATTTAGTAGAATTTCTGGTTCACACTAATACTGCGACGAGACGGGAATTATTGGCCTCACTAGAATGGTTGCATAGGAATACGGCTCCTATGGTATTACTGCTACCTGTATCGCACCAGGTCGAATTGAAACACCGATGGCTAAAATGGTTTAAAAAGAAGTGAACGAAAAATTCCTAAGTCAAGTCCCCGTTGGTAGAGCAGGTACTATTGAAGAAGTTGCCTCATTAGCTCATTTTCTAGGAAGGAAAGATTCTGGATTTATTAATGGTGCTGTGGTAAATATCAGTGGAGGAATGCATATGTCCTAATATGAATCTACTAAGTAATATTTAAGAAATAGTAGATTTGATATTACAAACTCAAAATGAAAATAAGGAAGTGAAAAAATGATTATTGATGTCCATACACATGTGGTTACAAATCCGTATTCGATTAATGAAATAGAAGATTTTCTAGATGGAGCAAGTCGTTTCGGAATTGATAAAGTTTGTATTGCGGCATTAGGGCCGGGATGTTATTACCCGCCAAAGTTAATACATGAACCAACACAGGAACAATGTGCATCTTTTAATAAAGAATTACATGATATTATGCAAATCTTCCCTGAACATATTTGGGGATGGTCCTATATTAATCCTGCATATGAAGGTACCGTAGATGAGGTGAAACGCGGAATTGAAGATTATGGGATGATCGGGGTTAAAATGTGGACTGGAACGAAGTGTAATGATCCACGTTTCTTTCCTGTTGTAGAAACAGCAATTGAATATGGTGTACCGATACTTCAACATACATGGGATAAATCAACTGGTTATTTTCCTAATGAATCCAGAGCTGTCGATGTAGCTGATCTAGCGGAAAGATATCCTGAAGTTAAGATTATTATGGCGCACAATGAACGAGCAGTAATGAAAGTAAAACCTCATAAAAACGTGTATATGGATACTGCTAGTCCAATTGTGGAGGCTGGGATGATTGAGAAGGCTGTTGAACACGTAGGGGTGGAACGTCTCGTATATGGATCGGATTCTGTAGGGGTAGATTTTGCCTCAACCATTGGGAAAATTATAGGTTCCAAACTAACAGAAGAAGAAAAACAGAAAATTTTAGGAGGAAATTTTTTGCGTATTTTAGGGAGGGATGAAAATGCATAATCTGACTTATCATGATGCCAATATGTATATTGGAAATTGGCCTTTCCATACGATGCGAGTTACTAAAATAGAAGATATTATTAACATGATGGACAGGCAAAGCATAAGAAAAGGCTTTGTATCCAGCCTAGACAGTGTTTTTTGTATTGACCGTGATTTAACAGAAGTAAATCTTAGTCTATATGATCAAATCAAGGATTATACTGATAGACTGTATCCGTTTTATACGATTTGCCCTAATGTGCATGATGCTTCCGATTATTTAGTAAACCTGAGAGAAAATTATAATTTAAAGGGAGTTCGATTATTCCCTGTTTACCATGACTATTCCCTTGTTTCTAATAAAATATTGGATGAAATGTTAGAGAAAGCAGCCGATTTAAACGTACCTATCTATATCACATATCGATTTGAAGATGAAAGGGTACATCATCCTTTGGCTAAGATACCTCCAATAAATAATAGTAGTTTATCCGATTTTTTAAATAACCATAAACAGACAAAAATGATCGTAGGTGGAATGAGAATTACAGAAATCGAGGAATTAATAATGCTTACGGATCATCCTAATCTTTATTTTGATTTGTCATTTATTCAAACACCGTTCCGTTCATTAGAACTATTAACAAAAACGGTTGGAGAAGATAGAGTATTATTTGGATCCGGCTTGCCTTATTGGTATCCAGAATGTTCCACATTAAAATTAGAAACGTCCATTTTGGAGAAGGAACAACTAGAAAAGATATCAAAAAGTAATTTTGAATCTTTACTAACATAAGTTTTCTGAATATATCATATACAAATTATTTTCCAAAAATAAATAAGTTTTTACCGCAGGGCTGGAGCGCTAGAACGAATGCATGTTCCAACATAAAAATTAGGAGGAGTTATATTATGAAAACAGTTGATCAAGAGATAAATAATAAAGTAACAATTGAGGCGGGAACCACTACACTAGAAGGCATTTGTAAGGTATTAGAAGAAGCTGAAGTAGAATATTTATTTGGTTTACCTGGTGGAAATATGAGTAAGTTGTATCCTGAGTTATATGATAACGACAAAGTAAAAGCAATCCTTGTACGCCATGAACAAGTTGCAAGTATTATGGCTGAAGTATATGGTCGATTAACGAAGAAACCAGGAGTTTATACTTCACAAGGTGCATGGGCCATTGCAAATGGAACAATGGGGGCAATCGAAGCACTGCAGGGTGGAAGTCCGATGTTGATTCTGACAGACATGTCTGACAATGCACCATTTTCTCATCATGCACCATATCAAATTGGAACAGGAGAATATGGTGGCTATGATGTTAAAAAATCCATGGAAGCAGTGACTAAATATACTACTGCTGTATATAACGCGGAACAAGCGATCCAAAGTACACAACTTGCGATAAAACATTCGATATCAGGTAACCCTGGCCCAGTTTCGGTCGTATTCCATAGTAATGCGTTTAAAGATAAAGTAAAAGAAGATGGACCAAAAATATATCATACGAGAAATTATATGAAATTTGCTAATAGATCGGAAACAGTTGACAAAATCAAACAGGCTAGTGAGAAGCTTTTGACTTCTAAAAAGCCATTTATTATTGCAGGAAGTGGAGTCAACCTGGCTCAGGCAAACGATGAATTAAGAGAAATATCGGAGCTAATTGGTGCTCCTGTTGGTACGACCGCTGGTGGTAAGAGTGCTCTTGAAGAGACGCATCAGCATTCAGTAGGTGTGATGGGAAATTGGGGACATGATGTAGCGAATGAGTTTCTTTCGGAAGCAGACACTGTTTTAGTAGTTGGCTCCAGATTAACTCCAACTGATACTGTCTTTGAAAGTGAAGAGTTAATCAATCCTGCTAAACAGAATATCATCCAAATTGATATTGAAGAGAAAAATGCAAGCTGGACGTATCCTGTGGATCTATCCTTAATAGGCGATGCAAAAACGATTTTAAATCAAATCAAAGATTATATGAATGTGAATCGCTTAAGACTAACAGATTTTGAATTAAACAATAGAACGGAAGAAATTAAAGCACGAAAAGAACAGCAAGCTTTTATGTGTGCCGATGAAAAATATTCAGATGATACGCCAATCTTGCCTCAACGAGTAGCGAAAGAGCTAGAAGAAGTAATCGATAAAAAATCCATTATTACCTTCGATTCAGGGGAAAACAGAGTATTATTGACCAAACACTTACAAACAAAATCACCAAGAAGTATCATTGCACCAACTGCCTCTGGTGCAATGGGATATGCGATGCCAGCAGCATTAGCTGCAAAATTAGTTCATCGTGATTCAGAAGTCTTTGCCGTTTGTGGTGATGGTGGCTTCCCAATGACAATGAATGCATTATTAACTGCGATACAATATGACTTAAAAATTACGGTTATCGTGTTAAACAATTCTGCGCTTGGCTGGGTGAAAAATAACCAAGGAGCGCGACAAATTGCCTCCGTTTATGGGGAACATGACTATAGTAAGATAGGAAAAGGGCTTGGATGTGAAGGAATTAGAGTTACAGATCCAGATAAAATTGGAGAAGCACTACAAAAAGCGAAAGAGTCAAAAAAATCGACTGTCATCGATATCGTGACAACAGATCAAGAGAGTTTTAGAAAAGCACAATCTACATTAATGAGAAACCGTAAATAGATTTTAATCATAGTTAGGAGGAAAGCCGTTGCAAGCAGTACAGGTAAATAAAGAAACGCAGCAATTATACATCGGAAAAGAAGAAGATCCTATTCCTAAGGAAGGGGAAATCCTTGTTCGAATCCATGCATCAGGAGTTAACCGAGCAGATCTTTCTCAAAAAAAGGGAAATTACCCCCCGCCAAAAGGAGAAAGTGAAATTCTTGGGCTGGAAATGGCTGGAGTAATTGAAGAATTAGGAGAAGGGGTCACCGATTTGAGAATCGGAGACCGTGTTTGTGCCTTGCTACCTGGTGGAGGGTATGCGGAAAAAGTAACCATCCCATCCAGTATGGCCATGAAAATACCAAATGAATTCTCGTTTGAGGAAGCTGCAGCGATTCCAGAGGTTTATTTAACTGCATACTTAAATATAATTAAACTAGCCGAGTTAAAAAAGGATGAGTTTGTATTAATACATGCTGGTGCTAGTGGTGTAGGAACGGCCGCTATCCAGTTAGCAAGAGTAATTGGTGCAAAATCTATTGTCACAGCAGGAACAGATGAAAAGTTAGAGGTATGTAAGTCTCTTGGTGCAAATTATACGGTTAATTATAAAAAAGAATCTTTTTCTGATAGAGTCCATGAGATTACGAATGGAAAAGGAGTAAACGTTATTATTGACTTTGTTGGATCTTCATACTGGGAAAAAAATTTAAAATCAATTGCAACGGATGGTAGATGGATTATCGTTGCTGTAATGGGTGGAACTCATGTGGAAGTGAATTTAAAAGCGTTAATGGCAAAAAGGATTTTACTGAAAGGGTCCACATTGAGAACAAAATCGAAAGAGGATAAAATTTCCCTAACAAAGGAGTTCTATTCGTTTTCGATCGAGAAGTTTTTAAAGAAAGAGTTGATTCCAGTCATTGATACCGTGTTCGATTGGGAAGATGCCAATAAAGCCCACGACTACGTGGAAAATAATAAAAATATAGGAAAAGTCATATTAAAGATCCATTAAGTCCGTATTTGGTGATACTAGAAATCTATTAGTAGTAACAGTATTCCATAGTGATCGTAATCGATATTATTAGATTTAGAAAGGATGCCAAAATGACAGATAAAAAAGTTTTAATCGTCGGAGCCTCTGGCCTTGTTGGGTATGCCGCATTAAAATATTTTTCCAAAGAGAATTGTGAAGTTATCGTTGTTTCTAGAAGAAAACCACTAGATACTTATGGTTCTCAATTTATCTCCGTAGATTTAATGGATAAAAACCAATGTGATAAGTTTTTTAGCACGATGAATGACGTAACTCATATAGTTTATACCGCCCTTTATGAGAAACCTAATTTAATTGATGGATGGGTAGATGAAGAACAAATAAAGACGAACGATCAAATGCTTCGAAACATGTTTGAGCCTTTTGAAAAAGCTGCAAAAAACTTAAAACATGTAACTTTATTACAAGGTGCAAAGGCATATGGTGTACATGTTAAATCCATTCAAAATCCGGCACGTGAAGGAATATCTGAAATGCGTGAACAACCGAATTTCTATTGGCTACAAGAGGACTATTTAAAAGAAAAACAAGTAGGTAAAGATTGGAGCTGGACCATCTTTAGGCCTGCACTTATTGTCGGAGAATCGATTGGCAGTGCGATGAATATTATCCCAGTATTGGGTGTATATGCAACCATTTTAAAAGAACGAAATAAACCACTTTATTTTCCGGGTGGTGTGGAAACGATTCGAGTTGCCACTGATGCAGATTTATTAGCAAGTGCAATTTCTTGGGCTGGTGAAGCGAATACCGCCTATAATGAGATCTTTAATATTACAAATGGGGATGTTTTTGTATGGTCAACCATTTGGAAAAACATAGCAGAAACATTGCGCATGCAACCAGGTGAAAATATTCCGTTTTCCTTAAAGGCAGAATTACCTAAGTATGTCGACGAATGGGATAAAATTCGAGAAAAATACGATTTAATATCCCCGTCGCTATTTGAATTTGTTGGCTACTCACTAGAATATGGGGACCGATTTTTTGCTTATGGACATAAAGAGATGCAATACCCAAACCTCTATTCAGATATCAAGCTAAGACAAGCTGGTTTTACGGAATATATTGACTCTGAACATATGTTTATAAATTGGCTTAAACTCTATCAAGATAAGGGATTTCTACCAAGACCGTAAAATTAAAATATTTATTAGGGAGGAAATCATTTTGTTAAAAACGAAAGTAGCAGAAAAACAACGACTGTTTATCGATGGGGAATGGTTTGAAGCAAGAGAATATGCTCCGTTATATTCACCATATGACGGAGAAATCATTACCCATATCCCAATGGCTTCTGAAGCAGAAGCTGAGATGGCCATTCAATCAGCAGTAAAAGCACAAACGAGTATGAGAAAGCTAGCTTCGTATGAGCGTAGTGAAATACTCTATAATCTTACCAATCTATTAAAAGAAAATTTTGATCGAGCAGCTGAGCTAATTTCAATAGAAGCTGCGAAGCCAATTGCTACGGCTAGAGAGGAAGTAAAACGGACGATCCAAACGTATCGATTTAGCGCACAGGAAGCGAATCAATTATATGGGGAAACGCTACCGATGGATGCCGCTCCAGGTGGCACGGGTAGAATTGGATATACAAAAATGGAGCCATTGGGAGTGATAGGGGCCATCACCCCATTTAATTTTCCAATGAATCTAGTAGCACATAAAGTAGGACCTGCCATTGCAACAGGAAATACAGTTGTTTTAAAGCCAGCTTCCCAAACACCACTATCTTCTTTATTTTTAGTAGAGTTACTTCAAAAGGCTGGTTTACCAAAAGGAGCAATCAACGTCATTACCGGTAGAGGCAAAACGGTTGGTGATTATATGGTTAAACACGATAACGTAAAAATGATTACATTTACTGGTAGCCCAGAAGTAGGAAAACAAATAAGAGAAAAAGCCGGACTGAAAAAAATTGTCTTAGAGCTTGGATCCAATTCTGCTTTAATTGTCGACCAAGACACGGATATCGAACAAGTTGTAAGTCGTTGTGTCCAAGGTGCTTTTTCATATCAAGGCCAAGTATGTATTTCGCTTCAGAGAATTTATGTGCATGAAAATTTATATGAATCATTTGTAGAACAATTTGTAAAAGAAACAAGGAAGTTAAAAACTGGTGATCCGCTGGATGAGCAAACCAATGTTTCAGCACTTATTACAAGTAACGATGTTGAACGCGCGCTTTCTTGGATCGATGAAGCAAGAAACAGTGGTGCTAAGATTTGTTTAGGAGGAACGAGCAAAGGAAATGTATTATTGCCAACCGTTATTACAAATGCTTCTCCTGACTTAAAAGTATCATGCCAAGAAGTATTCGCTCCAATCGTAGTGATTAATTCTTTTTCTACATTAGACGAGGCGATAAGTGAAGTAAATAACTCAAGATATGGACTTCAAGCTGGAATCTATACAAAAGATATACGAAAAGCAATCTATAGTACGGAACAACTAGAAGTTGGTGGAGTAATCATCAATGATATCCCTACATTTAGAGTCGACCACATGCCATATGGTGGAGTGAAAGAAAGTGGAATAGGAAAAGAAGGAATTAAGTATGCAGTGGAAGAAATGACCGTTCAAAAATTAGTAGTTATCAATAATTCGATTCAATAAGATTAATAAAATGAATGTAAATGAACAACCATCTGAAAGTGGTTGTTCATTTTGTTTTTTATCTCCTAGTTTTATTTCCTTTTATATCGGTTTCCCATCTTAACCCGAGTTACGGCAAAAATTTTGTAAAAGGGCTAAAATGGGTTATATGGCACCTCATAAACCTTGATATTAAAGGATTTTAATTTTGGTGTAACTGCTTATTTCTTTTTCGTAGCTGCATCAATTCTTGTTCTTCAGGGCTTCGATTATCTTTCTCTTTAAAAGATCCAGACTGTTGGAATTGATTAATCCATCTGTCTAAAGCAGATGAAATTAATTGGTATACACTGACAATATCTTGGCGGCTTTTTCCATTTTTATATAAAGCAACCACTTGCTTTTTAAACTCCGTTGTAAACGTTCTTCTTTTTCTGGACAAAGTAGATTCTCCTCACTAGTTATCTATTATTCTACTTGCCCTTATTTTTATGTCTAACTAAGTGTAATCGATTCAACCTGCCAAAGTATTCCTCAAAGGACCGTGTATAGATATCAAAGGTGACTATCCCTGGAAGGAGCAAAAAGAACTACTCTATGAGGAAAATATTTGCATCGCATCTCCATGGGATTTTGAATGGGAAACCCTTCCTACATTACCGCGTATTGATTACTTTACGGATGAACGAATGAAAAATCTTGTAGATATTTGGTGGTACAATAATTACAAGCAAAGCCCAAATATAAATATTCAAGTCAATCAAGTGGAAACATGTAAAGAGATGGTTATCAATGGATTGGGCTATGCTATTTTAGCGGATTTAGTAGTACGGCCTTACCCTGAACTTATCACCAAACCTTTATATAATCATTTAGGCGACCCGATTACACGCAAAACATGGATGTATTATCATGAAGATTCGCTGAAGCTGAATATTGTTCATGCATTTGTTAGTTTTATCCGCACATTGGATGTTAAAAAATTATAAATGGAATATATAAAGATAGAAAGCGACTTAATTGTTTTAGCGCTTTTCTATCTTTGTTTATAATTTGGATTACAATACCTAGGTCACTAATCACCTACCACCCCAAATAAACCCTCACCTGCACATACCCCATCACCAGCACATAAATAACGAGCGCATACTTCCAATTAAACAGCACCCCATTCTTAAACCCGCTCAATCCATTGGCACTACTCAATATAATAATGGGCATGAGTACTGGCGATAAAAGGATGGAAATAGAACTCCCAAGCGTAATTACGAGCACAATAAGTTCTGGTGGATATGGGAGATAAATAGTTTCCAGGATTCCTGCTACAAGGACCATTACCGTAAGTGGTCCAAGACCGACAAAACCTAGAATAATAACCATAAATGGCAAGAAATATAAGACATTTAGGAAAGGTAGGGTCTCCTGTATGGAATAAATACCGTTCACAACGAAACTTGCAAACCCCGTCTGAGTCAGTGCGAAAATGAGTATTCCAGCGCCCAGCATGACACAGAGCTGATAAGATTGACGTGCCATATCCTTTTGCACATAACTTTTTGTATTATTAAACAAGTTATTTATTTTGCGCTTGATCACATAATAAGTAACAATCCATACCATAACGACTAGTGGAATCAGAATAAGCAGTTCCACTTTCACAAAAGCATTTAATATAAATATGGAACCGAAAAGCGATATAAATAAGACAGCAAACTCAATAACGTTGCGGTTCATTTCTTTTTTGTTGGAAGAATGGCTGAGGAGATCCTCTATTTCGGTTGTTAATCCTGCTGTCAGATTCACGCCATATTTTTTCTCCTCGTATTTAGAAAAGATCAGCGCTACAAAGATGCCAATAATCGATACGATCATCCCTTGCATAATTGTTATTCCAAGATTTGCATCCATAGTTTCCACTACAAATGCAAAACTTGGAATACTGACCACCCACATGACAGAGAGCGCGAATCCGCGAAGTACAGCAGTTCCCTTGAAGTGCTCCCATGCTTCACCCTTCTCGTCTTTTAAGATCATGTTCACAAATTGATACATCATTGGAATCGACCCAAATAACAGAAAGTATGCGATTATTTGGGTAAAAGAAATAATCCCAAAATAAAACTTCCTGCTCGTATTTAACAGACGGTGGCCAAAACCCATAATTGCTTCCAGGTAAGGTTCTTCACGCAGCACCCAGCTGATCATCGGCACAATAACGAGTAAACCAATTATATTCCGCATCTGCAAAAATCCATTCATCACACCCTGGATCATCGATGTATCCGAAAAGATTAAAATGATCATTCCTACAATAAACAGCCCAAATGGCATTTTAATTTTAGGAGGTGTATAGATGATTACAGCAAAGAAGAAAATTCCCATGCCGCTGATGGAGAGGAGATTCAGAAGAATTGTATTTTCATAAAAATAGGTGTAGAAATGCAGAATCGTAAAGATGATGATGGAAATGGTAATTCCCCATTGATTGACTATCTTCATGGTAAATGCTCCTAAGTAACTTTTTTATTCTTATCTTTTCATAAATTTCATCTTTCGTCCAGAGCCGTTGGTATGTTCCTTATTCTAAAGACTGCTCTTTTACTAGAAACTGCATACCCCCAAATGAGGTATGCAGCATCAAAAAAGTCATTTCTTAATCAATTAACAGCATACTCAATGCTGGTACAAAAGAAATAATTAGTAAACTTATGACCATCACCAACACAAACGGTATGATGGCCCGTATGACATGTTCGATTTTTGTCCCTGAAATATTGGAAGCAACAAATAAGTTAACCCCAACAGGAGGAGTGATAAACCCAATGGCAAGGTTGACGATCATGATAATTCCAAAATGAATGAGATCAATCCCCAATACAGTTGCAATAGGTGCAAGAATAGGCGTCATAATAATAATTGCTGCAGACGTTTCAATAAACGTGCCTACAATTAAGAGCAGCAAGTTAATGATAAGTAATGCGATAATCCAGTTATCTGTAATACCAAGCATAAATTCTGCCAATTCTCTTGGTACCCTTTCCCTCGTTAAGTAATAACCGAACACAGAGGCGCCCGCAATAATAAACATAATTACCGCACTCGTAACAACTGCAGATGAAAATATATCAGGCAAATCTTTGATATGAATTTCCCGGTAAATGAATAGTCCTACGATTAATCCATATACAACTGCAACGACCGCAGCTTCGGTTGGTGTGAAAATCCCTCCATAAATACCACCTAAAATAATGACAGGCATCATGATAGCTAAGATCGCATCAAGAAAAGCTTTCACAATTTCCTTCGAAGTAAAAGATTCACCACCACCATAGCCTTGTTTTAAAGAGATAATATAAACTAGTATCATTAAAGACAGCGTAACAAGTACACCTGGAATAATTCCTGCTATAAATAGTTCGCTGATTGATACTCCTGCAGTAACCCCGTATAATACAAGCGGAACACTTGGAGGAATCATAACACCGATTGTCCCACCAGCTGCTTGAATCGCCGTAGAAAAACTTTTATCATATCCCTTTTTCACCATCGCAGGAATTAAAATCGATCCAACTGCTGCTGTTGTTGCAGCCGCAGAACCTGAAATTGCTGCAAAAAATGCACAGGCTGCAATCGAGACAATTGCCAAACCCCCATTGACTCTACCAAAAATGACGTTGGCAAAATCGATAAGTCTTTTGGAAATCCCTCCACTTTCCATCAACTTACCTGCAAGGATAAAGAACGGTATAGCAAGCAATGGAAATGAATCGACCGAATTAAACATCCGCTGCATAATAACGACTAAGGAAACATCACCTTGAATGAGGAAAATAAAAGATGCAGCCATTGCAAGGGCAATTGCAATCGGCACATTAATGAAAAATAAACAGATCATCAAACTAAATAACAGAATCGTCATGTACGCTGCCCCCCTTCAATAATTCCACAAAGTTGGACAGGTGATTAACTGCAAGAAGTAAACCACTAATTGGAATAACTAAGTATAGAACACCCATCGGAATGCGAAGTACTGGAGATAATTGGCTCATGGCACTCGCTGCAAGATTAAAACCTTGAAAGATCATAAGTAAATAAAATAACAAACAGACAAGCAGTGCGATTGCCTGCATTACTTTCTTTCCAGCAGGTGGAAATTTATCTACTAGAAACTCGATGCCGATATGTTGTTTTAAGGACATCGCGTAAGCCGCACCGAGGAAAGTCAAAATGATTAAACAATAGCGAGCCAACTCTTCCGTCCATGCAAGTGGGTTACTTAAAAAGAACCTGAAAATCACCTGCATAAAGGTGGAGAATACGAGAACCGCCATAATGAGATTGAGGATATGTTTCATACCGGAATTTATGTAACTAACGATTCGCTGCATTGTATCTACTCCCTATTAATGGGAGAAACAGGAGAAAGTAGTATTCCTCCTGTTTCCCCATTCAGCTAAAACCTATTTACTTTTGTGCTTCTAAAATTTTGTTTAAAAGTTCCTGATGTTCTACTAATTCATATACGGGACTAACAGCTTCCTGGAATGGTGCAACGTCAACTTCTTCAATAATTTCCATTCCTTGCTCTTTTAAAGTTTCAATCGATTCTTTTTCCATCTCTATAATCATGTCCCGTTCAACAGCCCCAATGCGCTGTCCTTCCTCGAGTACAATCTCCCGCAAATCTTCAGGGAGCTCGTCATGTGTTTGCTTGCTCATCATATAAATTGCTACAGAATAAACATGGCCAGTCAATGTCATATATTGTTGATTGGCTTCAAAAAGACTGTACTGATCAGCAACGATAGCCGGATTTTCCTGTGCATCCACAACTCCTTGCTGAAGCGCTGTAAGAGCCTCTGTCCATGCCATTGGAGTTGGCTGGGCTCCCATTTCTTCAAAAGCAGCCAAGTGAATCTCGTTTTCTTGTGTTCTAATTTTTACCCCATTTAAGTCTTCTGGTTTTTCAATTGGGTGGGTGCTATTTGTGATGTGACGGTATCCATTTTCAGCCCAGGACATACCTATAATTCCCTGTTCTTCCAATGCCGCAAATAACTCATCCCCAATTTCACCCTCCAGGATCTCAACCGCGGATTCACGGTCATTAAAAATAAATGGAGCATCCAATACGGCCAATTCCGGTACAAAATTAGTTACTGGTGCAGTAGATGATACGACAAGGTCAACCGTCCCCAATGTCATTCCTTCTGTTAATTCGCGTTCAGCTCCGAGTTCACTAAAAGGAAAAACTTCAATTACTACTCTACCATCTGTTCTTTCCTCTACATTCTCAGCCATTTCCAGTAACCCCAAGTGATATGGATGATCATCTGGCAGTGAATGCCCTGCCTGTAATGTATAAACCTCTTCACTGTCTGTATCTGAACTACAAGCTGCAATAAATAAGATTGCAGTCATCATTAGTACTAGTATTCCAATTCTCTTTTTCAACATAATTGCCTCCCCATTGCTATTTCTATTTGTAATTCCAACTTCCTACTCAATATTTGTCGTTTTATGTAAACCTCCTTAATGGCCACCTGGATAATATCGTTTTTTCAGAAAATAGTTCAAATACTTTTTCCTACTTTAATGACAACAAAATGATGGCTATGGTAACGAATTCAGCGTCTAAATAAAACAATGATTAAAATATATACTACCTAATTTAAAATTGTTTGTAAATAGGGTTTATAGGAATATTTCCTATTTATAGAAAATTCATTCCTTGTCAGTTTTTATCACAAGGAAGAAACTTCTATTTTGTTAGAAAACTTGACATGCGCCAAGCCTTTTTCGGCGAATGGCTTAGTTGCATAAAAAAACAGCAATTCTTCTTCTCTACTTAAGAGTAAAAGAATTGCTGCTTTTTTATTCCCCGGGAAATATTTTGCCGAAAATTGTCCGTGTATTACCTTTATCCTTCGACAAAATTCATTAGTAATAATGATTGTCACCTATCCATTACTACATTTACAGTACTCCAGCCCGTAAACTTAGCTTTCGCAATAAAATTTCCCGTTCTACATACAGTTTTTGCGCATCCTCCACACTCACCGCTTCAAACTGCAATATACTGCCGGACAACTTTTGGACAACATAGGGAAGATCAACGGAAATAACTGTTGCAATTCTTGTATAGCCACCGGTCGTTTGCCTGTCTGCCAATAAAATGATAGGCTGCCCATTTGCAGGAACTTGTATTGCTCCGGGTAAAATGGCATCTGAAATAATATCAGCTCCATCCACATGCGAAAGCTCCGGTCCTTCCAGACGGTAGCCCATTCGATCAGACTGTGTGGTCATTTTAAATTGGGACGTGCAAAACGCTTCTACCATACTGTCCGTAAAAGCAAACAAATCTGGTCCCAATACGACACGGATTTTCCTCTGTCTACCGTAATCTGGCACAGCCCGTTCCGATAGTCCACGTCCGGAAAGTTGCTTCAAGGGCTTACTCGCTTCTCCTGCTTCCAGACGATCACCCTTTTGCAGATTACGACCTTCGAAACCACCTAATTCTGCTTTTGGATATGTAGACTTGCTTCCCATGACAACAGGGGAATTAACGCCACCCGCTGCAGCAATATATGCATAACTACCAATTTTCGGTTGCCCAAATGTTACGCGTTGTCCCTTTTTAGCTGAAAAGGATTTCCAGATAGCCACTGGTTCTCCATCCAATTCTGGGGATAAATCCGCACCACAAATCGCAAGTACCGTATCTTTTAGTACACAAAGCTCCGGCCCCATAATAACGACCTCAAGAACAGCCTCATCCCGACGATTGCCAACAAGTATATTTGCAATTTGCAATGCATAACCATCCATTGCACCTGATTCGACAACACCATATTGCTGATAACCAGTCCGTCCAAGGTCCTGGACAGATGTTGCCAATCCTGACTTTATAACTTCAAATAGTTTCCCCATTTATTCCCCTACTTTTTCTATAGAAATACCTTCTGCGATCAACTCTTTAGACAGTTTCTTTGCAAACTCCAATGATTTTGGTTCATCTCCATGAATGCAAATCGTGTCTGCTTGAATAGCTATATCAGAGCCATCCACAGCTTCCACTTTTCCATCTTTCACCATCCGAATGACTCTATGGACTGCTTCATCAGCATCTTCTACCATCGCGTTTTTAAGCGTTCTTGAAGTTAAAGAGCCATCCGGTTGATATGTACGGTCAGCAAAAACTTCCTCCGCAACAGACAGTCCTGATTTTCTGCCCATATGAACAAGTTCACTGCCTGCCAATCCAAAGAGAATAAGACCTGGATGGATAGCATAAACAGCCTCAGCAATCGCCTGAGAAATCTCTTGATTTTTGGCAGCCATATTGTATAAAGCACCATGCGGTTTTACGTGATTTAATCTATTCCCATTAATTTTGGCAAACATATCGACCGCACCTACCTGGTATACAACAAGATTGTAGACTTCTTCTGGGTCCATTTTCATTGGACGACGCCCAAATCCAATTAAATCCTGCAGTCCGGGATGTGCTCCAAGACCGACATTTTTTTCCGTCGCTTTTTTTACCGTATGCTGGATAACGTTATGATCGCCGGCATGATAGCCGCAAGCAATATTGGCAGAGGATATATAGTTCATCACTAAATCATCCTGCCCAATTGTATATGCACCAAAACTTTCTCCCAAATCGCTGTTCAGGTCGACATGATGTGCCATCGTACCTCTCTCCCATCTTCATTCTTTCCGTTTTTCAATGTGAGGAATATAATTTCCTGCCTCTATATCCTTCTCAATTGCTACAAATTCCTCTGCATTGATTGGCAAAAATCGAACATAATTCCCTGCTCGAAGCAAAATAGGTGTCTCCCGATTTGGATCATATATTTTCACTGGTGTTTGTCCAATAATCTGCCAACCTCCTGGCGACTCGAGTGGATAAATTCCGGTCTGTTCACCGGCAATACCAACCGATCCTAATGGGATTTTTGGACGCGGATTCGAAAGTCTTGGCGCGGCAATTTTCTCAGACATTCCACCTAAGTATGGAAAACCTGGGATAAAACCCATCATGTAAATTAAATAATCTGTTCCAGAATGAATCGAAATCACTTCTGACTCAGCAAGCCCATTTAAATATGCAACCTGTTCAAGGTCAGGTCCTTTTTCTCCCCCATAAAGCACCGGAATATGAATGACCTCAGCTGCAGGCAATTCGATGGCCGATAGTTGATTTTGCATTAGTTCGATTCGCTTTTTTAATGAATCATACAAAATGTAATAAGGGTCATAAACAATAGAAACCGATGTATATGTTGGGATCCATTCGATAACACCTGGTATATTTTCTTCTTTTAGATACAGACAAAAATTCCGGATTTGCTCATTCGTTTTCTTAGAGATTATTTCCCCAAATTGAACCCGTAAGCCTGCATCTCCATAAGCACTAATTTGAAACACTCGTATCCACCACCTATGAAGAATAAAAGGAGAAACGGATTTCTCGCCTTTTTATTGTACCATTTTTTGGTTAGAACAATTGTGGCAATGTCTGGATTAATGTTCTAACTCCTAGATATGTTGTTAAAAGAACGACAATCACACCGAACACAGTCAACCATATGGGATGTTTGTAATCTCCGATAATTTTTTTATTATGTGCTGCCAATAAGATGGATCCTAATGTCAACGGCAAAATCAATCCATTCACAGCACCGGCGAGTACGAGCAATGTTACTGCCTCACCGATAAACACGAAAATGGTGGTTGAAAAAATAATAAAGCCAATGATCCAATAACGATAATATTCTTCAATCTTTTTATGGAATGACCGCAGAAATGATACGGATGTATAGGCTGCACCGATAACAGATGTAATCCCGGCAACCCAAAGCACAAGCCCGAACATGCGATAACCAATTTCTCCTGCTGCATGTTGGAATACAGTTGCCGCTGGGTTGGCTGGATCAAGACTTATCCCTGCAGAAACTACTCCGAGAACTGCAAGGAATAGCATAATACGGATAAATGATGCTACCAAAATCCCCATAACAGATGTTCTCGTCACTTCAGGAATGCTTTCCTTTCCGGAAATACCGGCATCCAGCAAGCGATGTCCACCGGAAAATGTGATATACCCACCAACCGTACCACCAACGATCGTTATAATGGCATAAAAATCAAGCTCTAAAGGAACAAATGAACGATAGATTGCTTCCCCGACTGGTGGCTGACTCACGAACATCACATACGCAATTAAAATAATCAGAATGCCACCAAGCCATTTCACGATTTGGTCCATCGCTGCTCCGGCTTCTTTTGATAAAAATATAAAAATCGCAATAATAGCTGTAATTACAGCACCAACTCTTGGATCAAATCCCAGCAGTGCATTGGTACCAAGCCCTGCACCACCAATATTCCCAATATTAAAAGCAAGACCACCAATCACGATAAAAATCGCTACAACAAAACCAAGTCCCGGCAGAACTGCATTGGCAATCTCTTGGCCCCGCATTCTGGAAACAGCGATAATTCGCCAAACATTTAGCTGTGCACCAATATCCAGGAATATCGATGCTAATATAACAAAACCGAAACTAGCAAGCAAGGTTTCCGTAAATACAGCTGTCTGTGTTAGAAAACCTGGTCCGACTGCTGAGGTAGCCATCAGAAAAGCAGCACCAATCAGCGAATTTTTTCTATTCTTTTTATCTTTCTCCGACAGTATCACTGGTTCTTTTTGGGACATGTTGTCACTCTCCTTTTTTCCGCTTCGTATAGTAGGATGTTTCCCTGATTCTTCATTTATTAGTAAAAACGATAAAATGGCTCCAAGGAAGAGGCTAAAGCTGAGCCCACGGAAAAGCGAAGTGTATCTCCAAAGCGTTATGTTACGTCACAGTATGCAGGTTTTTATCGCAGTAACAACAAACTTTTATAAAACAGCCCTATTATTATACCATACGATGTTTTTTTTAGTATTTTGGAATTTGGGAATTGCTACCTTCACGGGGCATGACAGAGGGATTCCCAAGGCCGGATTTCCTTCACACACATCCTAAACGAAAAAGCCGTTAGCATCCGTGCGTACGCACAGAAACCAACAGCTTCTATTTTTCGACAAAATTCGAGGAGTGACAGGCACTACCGTAGTTCAAGCAGTTTTTGTTTGAGTTCTTCTTCCATTCCGTGTAATTCTTTTTCGGCTAGGTGACGTTTTTCACGTCCCTCGGATTGGATTTGGATTGTTTCTTCAATAGTGGAAACAAGATGTTCCTGTGTTTGTTTTAATGTATCAATATCGATTAGGCCTCGTTCATTTTCTCTCGCTGTTTCGACTGTATTTGTTTTTAGCATCTCTGCATTTTTCAAGAGTAGATCATTCGTCGTTTTCGATACTTGTTTCTGTGCTTCGACTGCACTACGCTGTCTTAGTAGTGTTAGTGCGATTGCAACCTGATTTTTCCAAAGTGGAATAGCTGTTAGGATGGACGATTGAATTTTTTCAACCAAGGCCTGGTTTGTATTCTGTATAAGTCGAATCTGTGGTGCACTTTGCATCGTGATCTGTCTGCTCAGCTTTAGGTCATGTGTCCTTTTTTCCAGACGATCAGCAAATTGCATCATGTCGTTGACTTTCTGAAAATCCATCTGACTTTGGCTCACTTCTGCTACTCTTCTCAGTTCCGGAATAGTCTGGTTCTCCAATTCCTCCAGCTTCACTTCACCTGCAGCGATATAAATATTTAAGGCATCATAATAATCTCTGTTTTTATCAAATAACTGTTCCAGCATCGTATTATCTGACATTAATGCGTCCTTGCTCCGATCCAGTTTAACGCTGACCCGGTCAATTTGGGCACCTGTTTTTTGGTACTTGGAAAGGATCTCGTTCACGGAACCGGAAATTTTCCCAAAGACGCGGGAAAAGATGCCTCGCTTTTCTGGCTTCAGTTCATCCGGGTTAACCTGTTCGAGCTTTTTCATTAGATCCGTTAGAATCGATCCGATCTCACCAACATCCTGATTTTGGACATGTTCTAGCATACCATGGGAAAACTCCAACAGTTTCGATTGTGCCTCTGTTCCATATTGGGCAATCGACTGATTGTTTTGTGGGTCAATTTGCTCTGCCAGTTGCATTGCCCGCTCGCGGCCTTCTTCAGGTAATTTATTAATTAATTTCTCAGGCTTGTCTGTTTGTTGATGAGGTTGTTTGATAGGTGCTGAGGCTTCTTCACCTTTTTGCACGCCAAATGGATTAGCAAGTAAATCATCCATTTCCTCAGATCGTTTGCCCTCGTTTTGTTGATTCATTTTGTTAACCTCCTGTTATCCTTTTTCGTTCTGCTGATGGACTGCTTGGCCACATCAAGTTCGAAGTGCAATGTGTCGACATCATCATCAAGCATAATGTGCAAGTCTTTTTTGATGGATTCACCAAGCATTCCAACTGTCTGCCTCGTATCCCGCAATGATTTTTCCATTTCTCTTGTTTTGGCTGGCTGCGATGACAGATACGCATACTTGTCCGTCAGTTCCACGAGGGAATCAAGATGATTGTAAAAAAATCCTTCCGCCTGGTAAAAGCGCCTCGGTTCTTTTTTTGCGTTTGCATATATTTTCTGTGCAGTTCGTGCAATTTCGAGATTTTGCTTGGCATGCTGCATCGACCGTACACGAAATAGTGACTTTTGCAGTCTTGATATTTTATGTTTTGCTTCTTTTAGATTATTTTCGATAAATTTATATTCCCGCCTCGTCAATCCATTCACTTTCACAAAGCGGTAATCCAAGATTTGCTTGGAAGTAAGGTACACAACAACTCCACCAGCAATGGCGAATAAACTCGAGAGCAAAATGGTTTGCCCAAAAGCGAAAAAGCTGACCAACCCTGTTGAAACCGTACCTAAAAAACCTGTCATTGACTGAATCATAAATTGGAATACAGCCCGCACATCCATCAACTCCTATATAAAAATCCTGGAAGATTTTTAATTAATGATAACCTATACCTACTATTATACTACTACGATAGCTTCCTGCAAAAGGTTTCACCCAAAAAACCGAACAGTGCCTGTCACTTCCCGAATTTTGTCGAATGTGGAGGTGTGCGATATGATAGGGTAAGAGTAAAATTGTTTTTGGAGGGAGTTATATTTATGAGAAGAATCGGTATTGATGCTGGAGGTTCCCTGATAAAGCTTGCCTATGAGGAGAGCGGTAGACTTCATGTGAAAACATACCCCAATCAGGATAGGGAGCAACTTCTGCGATGGCTGGCAAGTGTCGCCCCTGATGCTACACTTCATGTGACAGGTGGAAAAAGCGATTATTTGACCACAGATGCAACTCAAAGAATCCGTCAAGTAGACGAATTCAAGGCAATCATAGAGGGCACACGTTATTTGCGCAATCAGGAAAAACATAGTCCTAGTAATGAATATACTGTTGTCAGTATTGGAACGGGGACATCCATTTTTCATGTCACACCAGCACATTCGGAGCGATTATCGGGAAGCGGTATTGGTGGAGGCACATTCATGGGGCTCGGTTCACTGATTACAGGTGAAAAAGATTACCTCAAGCTCGTTGAATTAGCCGCAAAAGGGAATCATAAAAACAGTGATTTATTAGTAAAAGATATCTACGCTCCTGATGAAGCACCACTTTCCGGTGAACTCACTGCAGCGAATTTTGGTAAAGCACATGACAATGGTTCCGCAACGACAGAGGATCATATGGCTGCACTCCTACAGTTAATTGGGGAGACCATTATTCTACTTGCCGGACAAGCGGCCGTTGCAAAAAATATGCAGGAAATTGTTTTTGTCGGAAGTACATTAGACCGAAATAAAACACTTCAAGACGTATTAAGCAGTTTTCAAGATCGCATGCCATATGTGCCTGTTTTCCTTTCTAGGGGGCCATATGCAGGTGCAATTGGCGCTTTACTTTTGTAACAGCTGGCAGTAACCGGAAGCAAGCCCTGCTACAATTAGTCGGGCTTGACCTGGGATGCTTAGCCCGACATACTCCTCAAACAAATCGTATTCCGGTAATTCGATACCTGCCTCTTTCAAATAATCTTCTATATGGTGGACCGTACTTTTAAGAACCTTTACACGTGCATAACGTTTGTTATTTCCCTCAGGCGACAATCCATGGTGCATAATCATGGTCGGTTCGCCGCAGCATTTCTATTGCTGCCGTTTCATAATTGTCCCATTTTTTTCGGTTTCGCCAGTCTTCATCCGTTATTTTCCAGCTTTTCAATGGATCATTTTGACGTTTCTCAGGAGCGTCCCAATTGCTCATCTTTTGATAGTTGAATCCAAAACTTCAGGGGAATGTAGTGATCATCTGTTACTAATTTTTCAAAGTGGTTTATTTCATTATAGGCCCGTTTCCATTCTTCATTTGTCGCAAATTCTTCAATCCGTTAAACAAGCACCCTGCCATACCAGGAACGGTCAAAAACCCCGAACCATATTGAGGGATCTTCCGTCAAAATCGCTGCATATAATGATATCTTTGTTCGTGTGGCTTCGGTGCAGATATCGGGTGTACCGCAACACCTCTTGGAGCGAGCTCAGAAGTCAGACGCTTAATAGCTCCACCTTTTTCCAGCCGCATCGACCCCTTCAAATGCGAGAAGGACACTAAGATTTTCATCGACAATTTTCCGTTGTAAGCTCATTTGCCGTTTTTGATATTTATCCAATCCTTTTTTATAAGTTACTTTATCCATTTTTTTATGATGATCTAGTTTGCTTAAATCGATCTCTACGATTTTGACATCCTTAGGCGTCAGGTGTTTTAGCATCGAAATTCAAATTCAATGTGAGATCGATCAAATACAGCGGGGAGATTCCGTGTTTCTCCGCTATTTTCTCGATATAGAGATTATTTGTACCTTCATTCATGTACGTTTTCAATCCTTCCATATAACTGTAGTATCTGTTATAGGATTGAAAAGAAGATCCGAAAATCGATTTGCACACATTTTTTTCAAACATCGGGAAAGTCTGCGGAAACATAAAATGCAAGAACTTCGTCAATGTCGGAAGTTGGCTGGCGATATTTTCTTTTTCATAGATCATGGAACTGATTGGGATTAGAAATTCATTCAGATTATATTGCTTCTTTTTAAAACGAATCATTTTCTCTTCTTCTGTATCGATAAATTTGATTTTCTTTAGTTTGGCATGTAGGAAATGCTTTTCCATCGTAATGAAATTCTCGTCTATGGTTGACAGTGTTGCCGACTTTGGAACGCTCTGTAACCAGGAATACGTAAATGCGATCCGCTTCACCCAGTTTTTTTCCGAGTGCTTCCCGGCAGAATTCGCGAAATAGTTTATAATGACAGCGTAAGATGCCCGTTGCCATTCATTCACATGTTCCCCATTCTGCGCCTTATCAATCGCTTCCTTCGTCAAAATACCATCCAATTTTGCAAATATGTCCATGGAATCTATCATAAAATCGACCTACTTTCCCTTTTCTATACCTATTCGCTACAAAGTCGAAAACTCCTGCCTGACTCGGGCGAAAGAGGACTCACCAGAGCTGCAGTGCCTGTCACTCCCCGAAATTTGTCGAATTTATTCACCAATATTAGCAAGAATAATATTTTCATCTGTTTTGTTCACGTAAACATCATACTTTCTTCTCTTTCCAATTTCATCGCCTGGTAAACATTGCAGTATATCGTTTTTATTCAATAACTGTGACTGGGAATTATAGAAATAGTGTCGGTAACTGCTCCATGGATAATTTTCTGCCCGATGTACAATTCCTGCTTCAACAGGATTCAAGTGGATGTAGCGACTAACTTCCAGCAGGCCATAGGATGTACCAATCGGTTTGTCAAAAAAACGTTTTTCAAAAACATGTCCACTTACATTATTCTTTGTGTTGAAATAGTCTGCATACCGCTTATTTACCATGGACATCACTTTGGATATTGGTTGCTCGGTCGTGTTAAGCAGCAAATGGTAGTGGTTAGACATGAGGCAGTAGGAAGCTAACTTAAATGGGCTTTTCTCGTGGACATTGCGTAGTATCTTAAAAAAGACTTTGTAATCTGCCTCTTCCTTAAATAATAGATCCCTCCGATTCCCGCGTGATGAAATATGGTAATACGTATCCGGAATCCAGACGCGCTTATTTCTTGGCATAATTCCCTATCCTATCTAATTATTTTTCGACATCATTCGGGGAGTGACAGGCACCAGTTCGATAGTGAGGTGGGTGTTGGCTTTGCTGTTTAGTGGGAGGAGTGCTTTTGGCAGGACAATTTCTTCCCCTTCTTCTTCCAGTAGGATGACTGCCATGTCATTCTCAAATCGGTCTATGAAGCCGGTAACCTCCACTTTTGCTGCCTCTCCTTGTGATAAAACAATGCTAGTGAATAATAAAAATGCCAGGAATCCTGCTATTACAGTTACAGTAAGAACATACAACTGATGTCTCCCCTCCACAGAATTTTTCATAAAATCTTCCTCCTTTCTATTTTCTTCATTATGCCAACTGTCCCGAAAACTTTCATCTCTGTAAAATTGTAAAACCGAGGATGTAAACACCTTGAAAACGCATTTTTCCCTAGGGATAAAATCGAAAAGTTTCCTGTAAAACGATACATAAAATTCTATTTTTATTAAGTTTTAAAAGTCACGGACTAAAATCACATAGATTTAACTGCTATTCTTTGGTAAGCTTAATGAGAATGTAAACATATGGGGGAATATAATTGAATACAAGATTTTTACTGATGATGATTCTAACTGTTTTTCTTGTTGCATGCGGCCAGGATGGAGCAACTCAAACGAATGAGAATAGTCATGTTGATGATGGTATCGAGGCTAAAACAGCAGATAAAGAAAATGTAGTTCCAGAACCTGAAGTAGAAGAAAAAGAAGGCGAGACATCAGAAGAGACCGCTACAATAGAAGATGAGACTGCTGAAGCAGAAACAGCAACAGAAGAAGAAGTCAGCCAAGATACCTTACGTTCTGATTTAAAGGTTCATTACATCGATGTTGGGCAGGCAGATGCAACGCTTTTTCAGTATTCGGAGGAAGGTAGCGACTATACTATCCTTTTCGACACAGGAGACTGGCGAGGAAGTGAGGTCGTAAATTACCTCCAGTCGCAGAACGTTTCTTCTATTGATTTGGTTGTTGTCAGTCACCCGGATGCCGATCATATCGGGCAGCTTGAAAAAGTGGTGAATACATTTGATGTCGGGGAGGTTTGGCTTTCTGGGAATGAAAGCTCTTCACAGACATTTCAAAGAGGAATGGAAGCGGTGATAAACAGTGGCGCAGATTTCCATGAGCCACGAACCGGTGAGGAATACGAAATTGGACCGCTCGAAATCGATGTGCTTTACCCTTCCAGTATATCCGGCAAGACAAATGAGGAGTCTGTTTCATTACTTTTCACTTACGGCAGCACGGAATTTTTATTTACAGGCGATGCCGGCAGAAGTGATGAATTGAAAATGATGAACAGCGGAATTGACATACAGGCAGATATTCTTCAGCTCGGACATCACGGGTCAAATACATCCAGTGATCCTGCCTTTATTGATGCAGTCAATCCATCTGTTGCCATTTATAGCGCAGGGTCCAGCAATAGCTATGGGCATCCCAGTACGGAAGTTGTTTCGCTTATCCAAAATACTGGTATCGAGCTTTACGGAACAGATGTCCATGGCACGATTATCGTCACTACCGATGGGGAAAGCTATCAAATTGCGACAAATAAAGATGGAACAGTTAGTCCTGGGAGTGCGCCAGCAACGACGCCGGTAGAATCGGAAGCTGAGGAAGAACCCGATGCTGATGCGGATTCATCTAGTGATGCTCCCACCGACAGTTCCTGTATTCATATTAATACTGCTTCGACGGAAGAAGTTCAAGGTATTATCCATATTGGACCAGCACGAGCACAGGATCTCATTGATTTAAGACCTTATCATTCTGTCGATGACCTAAGTCGCATTAGTGGAATAGGGCCAGCAAGAATCGCAGATATAAAAAGTGAAGGCTTGGCATGCTCATAAAATGAAACATCACTTAAGGGTATTTTTTTCGACCTCTTAAAGCGAGTTGAGGGCTTACTGCAAGTTAAGATACATTGTGTAAGGAGGAGGCGTAAAAATGGAAGGAATTCTTGATCGGTTCGAAGGTGACAAAGCTGTTATTTTAATAGAAGAACATAAAGCAGAGTTCATTGTTGAAAAAAGCAAATTACCCACAGGCAGCAAAGTGAACACTGTTTTCCTAATGGAAGAGAACAACGGCGACTATAAAATACTAAGGGTTAATACTGCCGAAACCCAGGCCCGTGCTGAGACATCATCTGACTTGATGGCAAAACTCAGAGCCAAAAGCAGTGGAAGCAAGTTCGGAAAAAAATAGGTGCCTGTCACTCCCCGATTTTTGGCGAATATTGTCGAGAAAAAAAGGTTAGCTTTGGAATGTGGTAAACCACAAATCCTAGCTAACCTTTTTATACATACATCCTTATTTTTCAACCTTGTCCAATGGTAATGAAGGATCTGCAGCCCATTCGGTCATGGAGCCATCATACATTGCTACATTATTTTGGCCAAGTTTATTTAAAACGAGGGCATTCCATGTTGCCGCAATTCCACTTCCGCAATAAGTAATAACCTTTTTACTTGGATCAAGTGCACCTACTTCATCAAACTTTTTACGTAACTTTTCTTCGTCATAAAGTTCTTTCGTTTTCATATCAGAAAGTTCTCCAAAGAATACATTTACACTACCTGGAATATGTCCACTTCGAGCATACGTATCTGATTCTCCTTTAAAGTCAGCTTCAGTTAAGCTATTTAGCAAAAGTACATTTTCATCGTTCAATGCATTTTTCACATCTTCTTTTGTTGCTAAAAGTTCTGGACGACGCTCACCCGAGAATGTTGCTGTAGGATAGGAGCCCGGCTCTGTTGTAACAGGACGCCCTTCTTCCTGCCACTTAGGAAATCCGCCGTCAAGTACTGCTACATTGTCAAAACCTTCGTAGCGCAATTGCCATGCAAGACGTGAAGCCCAATCAGATGCGATAACAGGAGCTCCTGCCACGGCATAGCCTTGATCATAAACTACCACATATGTGTCATCGCCAACACCAAGCTCACTAATCTTAGTTACAAATCTCTCTCTTGATGGCACAGTGAATTTAAATTCTGCATCCGGATCAGAAAGTTCCCCAAGTAAGTCAGCAAAAACGGCACCGGGAATATGACCTTTCTCGTATGCTTCTTTTCCCGACCAAACATCGTAATATCCACCTTCAGCAGGTTGTTTTAAGAATGTTGTAGCGTCCAACAACCTTAACTTAGGATCTTCTTGTCTTTCCGCTAACCATTCCGTACTTACAATTAAAGGGATTTTACTCATCACATATTCCTCCTCAGATTCTAAACTAAATAATTCATATCAATTTTATCTGATTTACCATTAGATTAACAGACTAAGGTGGCTGTCACTCCCCGGATTTTGTCAAAATATGTCGACAGATAGAAGAAGCCACCGGATCTTTTCCAGTGGCTTTATATTTTACCCATCCTAATATTTATTATTCTTATCCTTATTCTTAGTATCTCCTACACTATCTTGTACTTCACCTTTCACCTTATCAAGCTTACCATCTGCTTTTTTATTCGAATCATTGGTTGCAGAACCCCATTGATCTTTTGCTTCACCTTTAATTTTGTTACCTACACCTTTTGCTTTGTCTTTAAATCCGTTGTCTGACATTTAAATCCCTCCAACTTGTAGATACTATATAATTACCCTGCTGGGGAAAATATCAAACATGGCACTTCTGCTTCGCTAAAGTGAACCTTCAGTGAGTAACAGGCAACGCAAAAGAAGAAGTTACCATTTCCGTGAATAACTTTATAAACCTCGTATCAGTTGTCAGTTCAGGGTGGAACGACGATACGATTAGATTTTTTTGGCGTGCTGCTACAATTTTCCCATCAAAAGTAGCTAATACTTCCACATGATCAGCAACAGATTCAATGTACGGCGCACGAATAAACACGGATGGAAACGCACCCTCTATGCCTTTCACTTCTAAATCCGCTTCAAAGCTGTCACGTTGCCGTCCAAATGCATTACGTCTCACTTTAATATCCATTAAATCTAGATGAGTTTCCTCTGCGTCGACAATTTCCTTAGCTAGTAGTACCATTCCGGCGCATGTTCCAAGGATTGGTTTACCTGCTTGCGAAAAACTCTTTAAGGCTCCTAGAAAACCATATCTGATAATAAGGTTTTTAATTGCCGTACTTTCCCCACCAGGGATAATCAACCCGTTAATTTCATTTAACTGCTCCGTTTTCTTCACACTGACTCCTCGGAAACCAAGTGCTTCAATATGCTTTAAGTGTTCCTCCACCGCACCTTGAAGCCCTAGTACGCCAATCGTCATGACTCCTTCACCCATACGCGCTCAGGCCCCCTCATTAACTATCCATTTCTATTCGACAAAATTCGGGAAGTGACAGGCACTGCCTCTTCCTACCAGCCGCGTTCTTGCATTCTTTCTTCTGCAGGTAGTTTGGAGATGTCGATTCCTTTCATGGCGCTACCAAGTTCTTTTGATAGTTTTCCAATTAATTCATAGTCATTATAATAAGTCGTTGCCTGAACAATTGCATTGGCGAATTTTTCCGGGTTTTCCGATTTGAAGACTCCTGACCCTACGAAAACACCATCCGCGCCAAGTTCCATCATTAAAGCAGCATCCGCTGGCGTAGCGACACCACCGGCAGCAAAGTTAACGACAGGGAGTTTCCCTTCTGCTCTAATCTGTAATAGTACGTCATATGGAGCACCCAATAATTTTGCTTCGGTCATCAATTCATCGTCGTTCATATGCACAACTTTTCGAACCTGTGCTCGAACTTTACGCATATGACGAACTGCCTCGACAATATTTCCTGTACCTGGCTCCCCTTTTGTACGAAGCATTGCAGCACCTTCACCAATACGTCTGGCAGCTTCACCTAAATCACGGCATCCGCAAACGAATGGAACGGTGTATGCACTTTTCAAAATATGAAATTCCTCATCTGCTGGGGTTAACACTTCACTTTCATCAATATAATCGACACCCATCGCTTCTAACACGCGAGCTTCCACCACATGCCCAATCCGTGCCTTTGCCATTACAGGAATAGATACCGCGTTGATCACTTCCTCCACAATTCGTGGATCTGCCATTCTTGCTACGCCACCAGCCGCACGAATATCAGATGGTACGCGTTCCAATGCCATTACAGCTACTGCACCTGATGCCTCCGCAATTTTTGCCTGCTCTGCATTAATGACATCCATAATGACGCCACCCTTTTGCATTTGTGCCATTCCTCTTTTTACTGTTTCACTACCTACTAATTTTTCCATATTTCCACTCCATCCCAAAAAATTCAGTTTGTAATCTTCTAATATATCCTATATTATAAAAAGTATGTGAACCTATTAAAAGTGTCAGTTTTCTAAAAAATAACAAGGTCAGTTTAAAAAGGAGCAATATAAATGGAAATGCTATCCTGTCATTTAAACCGCGATAAAGAAATACCCCTATACGAGCAGTTGTATATTTATATAAAAAATGAAATAACGGAAGGTCGGTTGCCATACGGGTCCAAGCTGCCATCCAAACGCAAACTGGCTGAATTTCTCAGCATCAGCCAAAACACGGTCGAGACTGCATACGATCAGCTCATGGCAGAAGGCTATTTGGAATCATTGCCACGCAAAGGCTATTTCATCATGGCAAGTGGAGATCTGGAATACGTGCAGCCTGCTGATGCAGATCCGAAACTTGATCCTGGTGAAGAAGAACATTCAAAGGTTAAGTACAATTTCCATCCAAGCTGGGTTGATACTGAAAATTTCCCATTTGCACAGTGGCGTAAGTATGCGAAAAACACAATCGACAAACAGAATCATTCCTTGCTTTTACTAGGCGATGCGCGGGGGGAATTCGAACTCCGCCAGGAAATTTCCCACTATTTGTACCATGCCAGAGGAATTCAATGCTCCCCGGAGGACATTATTGTTGGAGCAGGAGTAGAAGTTTTATTACAGCAGCTTCTGCTTTTATTTGAAAAAAATACGGTATACGGTGTCGAGGATCCCGGATATCATTTGATTTTACGTATTCTGAAAAGCTTTCCGAATGAAGTTTACCCACTTGAAGTTGACGAGGAAGGGATTCAGGTCGAGCCAATTGAAAAATCAAACCCGAATGTCGTTTACGTGACCCCATCACATCATTTCCCATACGGAACCGTGCTTTCGGTTAATCGGCGGACACAGCTTTTGAACTGGGCTTCTGAGGAAAAGAACCGTTACATTATAGAGGATGACTATGATAGTGAATTCCGATACAGTGGGAAATCCATTCCTTCATTGAAAAGCTTGGACAAAAAGGGAAAGGTAATCTATTTGGGATCCTTCTCCAAATCACTTATTCCATCATTGCGCATTAGTTATATGGTTTTGCCTAAGCCGTTGTTAGAGCGATATAAAGATGAACTATCCTTCTATCATTCTTCCGTTTCACGAATTGACCAGCACATCCTTGCTCAATTTATGAAAGAGGGTGACTTTGAGAGGCATTTAAACCGCATGCGGAAGATCTACCGACGGAAACTGGAGAAAATTATTGATATGTTAAAGCCATATGAGGGTACAGTGTCCGTGATTGGGGAGCGATCCGGTCTGCATATTGTGCTTTCTGTAAAAAATGGCATGAGCGAAGAGGAACTTGTGAAGCAAGCGTTAGATGCTGGCATTAAGGTCTACCCCCTTTCTGGTTACTCTTTAGGGAAAAATTACGAAAATCCGCCAAAAATCATTCTCGGCTTTGCCGGCATCCCAGAGGAAAACCTAGCAAAAGCCATAACCAGCCTCCTCAACATATGGGTGCCTGTCACTCCCCGAAATTTGTCGAAAAATGTGTAGGGGAGTTGTATGGAGAAAGAGTAAACAATTGGGAAGGGATTTATCTAGTATGAAGTCGGTTTGTTTATATATTTATTGCCCTAATCACCTTTTACTTGTACAATTTCTGTGTACCGAAATCTAATAAAACATTGCTGATTTTGCGTCTATATCTGCAATGTCATTTGTCTGGTGCATAATACACTCCCATTTTACCCGGAAATCCAAACAAACATAATTCGACAAAAAACGGGGAGTGACAGGCACTTTTTCGAGTTACTAATCACACGCAGTAAAGGAGGGTTTGTTTGCCTTTGACACTTTTATGGCTTATCGTTATTCTTTTTCTTAACTTAACGAATCCAATGCCAGCGATAGACAAGTTGATATCCACTTTAAACCCGACGCTGCAGCAAGAAAAAAGCGCCGAAGACATCCATGCTTCATCAATAATCGTTGATGCGCACGTAGACACCATGATGAATATCATTAACGAAGACACATGGCTTCCCGAAACGGATATTGGTAAAGATACATCCTTACATATCGATATTCCCAAGCTTCAAGAAGGCGGATTGGATGCTGCATTTTTCGCTGCTTATACAACGGATTATTACGGAAATAATCCGCGAAATATTAGCCGCACCCTTGCTTTATTAAATGCACTTTATTGGACAGAACAAAACAATCATAATCAGTTTCAGATTGCTTCGACATCAATGGAAATAATGAAAACAATAAACAGTGGAAAAATTGCAGCTATCCCGACGATTGAAGGTGCCTATTCGCTTGAGGAACATAACGCCATTGAACTGCTCCACCAGTATGATGACCTTGGTGTAAAAGCTATCGGCTTTAACTGGAATTACTCAAACGCACTTGGCGAAGGGGCTGATCGTGTTTATGGTGATCCTGCAAAAACACCCTCACAGGGAGGGCTGACCTCGCTAGGAGCAGAAGTAGTGAAGGAAATGAATAAAATGGGGATGGTAATTGATGTATCCCATATGTCTGAAGGTACCTTTTGGGATGTACTTGAAGTAACGGAGGCCCCAATTATGGCGACCCATTCTGGTGTCAATACATTGAAAAACCACCAACGTAATCTTAACGACGAGCAGTTGATCGCACTCTCTAAAAACGGTGGTATTGTCGGTATTGTCTTTTATCCAGTATTTTTGACGGATGAACCTGAAGCCTATGTTACAGACGTTGTTGATCACATAGACTACGCCGTAAATCTCATTGGCATCGATCATGTAGCTATTGGTTCCGATTTTGATGGGTCTGACATGCCTAAGGATATTCATGACGCGACGGACTTATATAAAATTACCGATGAGCTTATAAACAGAGGTTACTCTAATGAAGAAGTCGAAAAGCTGCTCGGGGAGAACACTCTTCGACTTTTAATGGATGTTGAGGAGGCTGCTAAGATCAGCCCGTATAATAGCGGTGCCGGTGCAAACTTAAAAATTAACCCGACATTTGAAATGGGGGAGATTATAAACAGTACGACTCCAATTCTTTCAGCAAATATAGAAGTCAGTGATACATCGGAGATAAATAAGAATAAGCTTAGAGTAATCGTCGATGGCATACCATATGAGCCTGTTTACAATTCAAAATCATCGACAATTACACTGGAAGTGAAAGAACCATTACAGGAAAAATTTCACGTTGTAACCTTTGAAGTTGCTAATGATAATAATGAAATTCATAGAGAAACGAGAATTTTTTATATCGATAATTGATTGATCGTTCGAAAATCCGGGAGTTCCAGTGCAACATGGGTGGCTTTTGTCACTCGGATGCGATTTTTAACTGACTCCTCCAAATATGTACTAAGCATAATCATGTTTCTCGTTTTGCCTGAAAAATCTACTCAAAAGTTTAACTTTTATTTTTAAACAAATTTCGCCCGCTCTATTTTTCAGTTCTTATTTCCTAGGACTATTATACTTTTGTTTCTAAATAATTTAAAGATTTGTTATGTTTATTTAATAACACATTTAGAGTGTTTTATTATTTAATACACATATTGAGTTATTTCAATAAACTTCAACCCATTTATGATAGATTTTCCCTCAAATGGGGGGGCGATTTATTTGATGGACGGCTTCGGCAGACGCTTGGAAAACTTGAGAGAAAAACACGGATATTCCAAAAAAGAAATAAGCTCCAAGCTCGGTTTTCATGATAATACATATGGGCAATACGAAAGAGAAGAAAGAAGACCTGCCCTTGAAACGATTATGGAATTGGCAGAAATTTACCACGTCGATATTGACTATTTGATACAGGGTGAGAAAAGCGATAACCGTACTTCCGACAATCCTAATGTGGCGAAAATAGAACAACTTATAAACTATTTTAAAAATGCAGGAATAGAAGAACCCTACTTTTTGCAGCTTGAAAAATGGGCTAAGCTGGATGAGAAAGATCTCAGAGAAATTACCAATCATTTTGAATGGATTGTCCATAGAGCTTCATTGAGGGATTAGAAACTAATACAAACTATAAAAGCACCAGTGGCCGAACGCGATGCCACTGGTGCTTTATTATTATGCAGGGCTATTCAGTCGACATAATTCGGGAAGTGACAGGCACTCATTCATTTCTAAAAAGTGACAGAGAATAAACGAAATTATAAAATGAATGGGGAAGGAGTTACTAGTATGGATTTACAATCTCAATCACAGCAATCAAAACGATTATATTACTTTTTATTAACAACTGGGATTATTATTATTGCGTTTAATTTACGCCCAGCAATTACATCTATTGGACCGATTATCGGTATCATTCGGGATGATATTGGACTTTCCAGTTGGAGTGCAGGGTTACTTACGAGTTTGCCACTTATCGCTTTTGCAATTATGTCTCCGATGGCACCACGCCTTGCTAATCGTTTTACAAATGAACGAAGTATGTTAATCGGCCTCATTCTATTGTTCATTGGAATCAGTGTAAGGTCAATTTCAATAATCTTTCTCCTTTTTATGGGTACTTTGCTTGTCGGATTAGGGATTGCTATTTTAAATGTCCTTTTACCGGGTATCATTAAAGATAAGTTTCCTAATAAAGTTGGGCTGATGACAAGTGTATACTCCACATCAATGGGGATTTTAGCTGCTACTGCTTCGGGATTAAGTGTTCCTTTGGCAAACGGCATGAATGGTGGATGGCAGGTCGCTTTACTACTTTGGACCATCCCTGTAACGATAGGGATTATTGTTTGGAGCTACCTTTCCAGAAAAGAACGTAAGAAAAATCAAACGGAAATAAAATTTATTCAATCGGCTGATAACCAAATTTGGCGTTCACCTCTCGCCTGGCAAGTAGCTGCTTTTATGGGTTTCCAGTCATTTTTGTTTTATGTAACAATTTCATGGCTCCCGGCTATTCTTCATGATTCAGGTTTGAGTATGGCAACTGCAGGTTGGATGCTCTCGTTTACGCAAATCATTGGTCTTCCCGCAAGTTTCCTCGTGCCTATGATTGCGGAAAAATTTAAGTCACAGCGTGGAATCGTTTTCGTTTTAACACTATCCAGCTTTCTCGGATATGGTGGGTTGCTGTTAGGCACCTCCTATGCCGTCATGTTGATTAGCATTCTATTGATTGGTGTAGCGCTGGCTGGTTCGTTTTCTTTAGCTCTTACGTTTCTCGGAATGCGGGCGAAAACTCCTAAACAAGCTGCCGAACTTTCTGGTATGGCACAGTCTATTGGTTATTTACTTGCTGCAATTGGGCCAATTATCATTGGTTACTTATACGATTTAACGAATGCATGGACTGTACCACTCATTATGATAATGTTTGTGTCCATTCTCGTTTTCCTCTTTGGTATGGGAGCTGGGCGAAATAAATATGTTCTGGGTTAAGCGATTTCATATTCACCAGGATAAAGCGCTTTCGTTTCGGACAAAAATGGATTCCGGATTGCCATTCCTTTTAGCAGGCGATTAATCGCAAACACAATATGGTCGGTTAGTGCAACATGTACATTTTCATTTAGTATGGATTTGGATCTCTTTTTTATAATTTCAATCGATGAGACGAACGCATTCAGCGTTTCTTCATCAATCTCCTGTAATAGTTTTTTATAATTCTCTTGTTCTTTTTCATCATGGAGCGCGAATAATTTTTCAACGGTTTCTTTTGCGATAGGGTCATTTTTTTTCGTATTAAAACCAATACCCTTACCGATGAGCACTACTTCCTGACCCTTTATATCCATTGCAATCAACACATTGTTGTTTAATACTTTTTTAACCGAAAATGTATCCATCACATTCCCCACCCCCTAAGCACCGTATGAGCAACATTATATCACCAACACACAAATTTAAAAACACCTTTCAACCGAAGTGCCTGTCACTCCACGGTTTTTGTCGAGAATTGTCATTTTGCAGAGTGACAGTCTGGTTCGGTTTTGTGGTTGGTTCCACGGTTATATCATTGATCTATTTCTCTTTTTCATTGTCCGATGTAAAGTTTATGGTTTGTTTTTAAGATTAATATAATTGTAATGTTTGTAACACCACTCACTCAAACCCACACCCCGACACAGTCTATTCTTTTCTCTTTGTAACAATCTATCTGAATCTTTCATAATTAGCCATTACAGGTTAAATTAACCAGTTTGTTAAAAATTTCGGCAGGGTAATCATTAGAAAAGGGTCAGAGAACAATTTGGCAACCACTCAAAAGGAGGTTACCTATGGGAGCAACCAAAAAGATGATGAATCATCCTGGAGTAACGGCATCTGTCATGGCCGGAGGAATTACATTTTTAGCTTCCACTGCACCATTACTATTTCCAAAGGTACGCAAAGGGATTAAATATGCGATGCCAAAAGTGAAACATGTAATCAAGGAAGCCGATGACCCTACTGAATTAAAAGAGGTTGCAGAAAAGGAAATTAAAGAAGAAATGGCTGCGCAATTCCGCAATAAATTGACAGAAGGTATTCAATCCAAAGCGAATGAAGCCGCCGAAAAGTTCCAGCAAAAGAAAGATGAAAATGCAGAAAAGGTTCATGCTAATGCAAAAAAAATAGAAGATAGAATGCAAAGTGCCTTGCTACAAGTGAAGGATAATGTCCAGGGTGCAAAGGAAACCGGTCAGGAATTCCAGAGTAATATGAAAGAAAGGACAAGCTCAGATACCGGAGTGCCTGGTGTGAATCAGATTAAAGGTGCAAGTCATATCAAAAGTGTTACTTCTATAAAAAGCTCTACGAAAATAAAAGGTCCGAGAAATATAAAGCATCATTCAGATTAAATGTATTAAAAATATTTTATATAAATTTTCACAACTAGAAAGGAGCATGTTTACATGCCTATTCAAAAGTCTACAGATGGTTCAAGTTTAGCGGAGGTAATAGACAGAATACTAGATAAAGGAATTGTCATTGATGCATTCGTGAGGGTTTCCGTTGTAGGAATCGAATTGATTACCGTTGAAGCCCGCGTCGTAATTGCCAGTGTTGACACATGGTTACGATACGCAGAAGCTGTTGGCTTATTACAGGACGATTTTGAGGAAGATGGCTTGTCCGACCGCTTATCTGCCCGCTCAGATAGTTTGGAATACGATGAGGAAAAAGCTTAATATTACGGGTAAGGAGTCATGATCCTGGCTCCTTCCATACTTATCAAAAGCAATAAAGGAAGTGAACCAATATGAAAATCATGGAGGAAATCAAAAGCTTTTTCAATGAAAATATTGCCCCTCCCCATAAAATTATTTCGGTGAAAAAGCACAATGAAAATGGTGAAAGCGACTGGAGAGCTTTAGTTGAAGTAATAGAAGAAAAGGACTATATGAAAAAATATGCACATGACCAAATGATCGGCCTATATGAAGTTTTTCTTGATAATGATTCAGAAGTAACTGGATTTTCGAGAATCAGCCTAAGGTTTCGGAGCGATCTAGAGGAGCAGGCGTAGATGGACAGGAGAATCAGACATGACCGGGAACACAGATGAGAACCAAACAAGCCTATATAAACAATCATCCTATTACAAAAGAATGATTAAACGGTCATTGCGATACCTTGAAACTGGCTATCCAATTCATTTCACCGGCCCATCCGGGATCGGGAAAACAACCCTTGCCCTTCATATTGCTAAAAAAAGAGAAAGACCCGTGATGCTGATTAATGGAAATAAAGATCTTTCCACAGAGGATCTGATTGGCGCTTTCTCAGGCTATAAACGTCAGAAACTAAAGGATAATTATGTAAGAAGTGTTCATAAGATTGAGGAAAACGTTAAAGAATCCTGGTCGGATGGACGGCTGCTTGAAGCGGTAAAAAAAGGTTACACCCTTGTCTATGATGAGTTTACACGTTCCCAGCCAGAGGCAAACAATATATTTTTACCGATTTTGGAAGAAAGGATTTTGCCTCTATATGGAATGAAGCAAAATAAATCGTTTATAAAGGTCCACCCTGATTTTTCGGTTATTTTCACGAGTAACCCAGTGGAATATGCCGGTGTTTACGAAACACAGGATGCATTATTGGATCGGATGGTTACAATGACGCTTGGATCACTGGAACAGGAAGCGGAAATTACTGCCGTTATCAATAAAACATCCATTGAAAGAGAAAAAGCAGAAGCAATCGTACAGTTCATGATGCGAATTCGTAAGCTTTGTCATTCAAGTCACGACTTTCAAGGTCCATCGCTGAGAGCGTCCATTATGATTGCTGATATGGTAAAACGCTACGACATTCCGGTTGACGGTTCAAATGAGGAATTTAACCAATTATGTTTTGATATAACTTGGTTTCCCCTTCAGGCATGTGTTGAAGATAAGCATAAACACCGCGTCAAAAGACAACTAGAACAAGAAAGCAAAAAAATTACATTGGAGTGAATACAATGAGTGAAGAACAAGGCATTTATGTGTTTTGCGGAATACAAACAGAAGAAAGTCCGTCCTTTGGCACGATTCATTTTGAAGGACAGGAAAGGGAAATATATACGGTTCATTACAAAGATGCTGCAATGGTCGTCACTAAAGTACCGATGAAAATCTATCATCCAAGTAAGGATAATCTGATGATGCATCAGCAAGTACTTTCAACCGTCATGAGTGAAATGGATACGGTTATACCAATCAGTTTCGGGAATATGTTCCATAGCGAAGCAGATGTCATTGCACTCGCTGAAAGCCTCTATCCCCAGTTGGAAAAGATATTTCCACAAATTAAAGGGAAAATTGAGGTCGGCTTAAAAGTAGTCGGTAAAAAAGATTGGCTCGAAAAAAATATTAGCCAAAACGATCAAGTAATGAAGAAAAAACAGGTCGTGCATTCCAAATCAGAAGCAGCAGGCTATTTTGACCGAATCCAGCTTGGTGAGATGGCCAAAAACTTTTTCCAAGAGCTGCAAAGTGATATCAAGTCAGAGATCCATGAGCCTCTAATTCCACTGGCAGAAGCATCTCAGCTCAATGATCCTATTGGAGAGAAAATGCTTTTAAATGCTGCCTATTTAATTGACCGGGATAAAGAAGCGGAATTCGATGAAATGGTAAATGCACTCCATGACAGCTGGCTGGATAAAGTGGACTTTAAATATACAGGTCCATGGCCAGCATATAATTTTATCAATATTAGATTGAAAGTAGAGGAGCCCTCCACATGATCCAAAAACTCTTCACTTCTCCTATAAACTTAATGGTAAAAATCGGGGAAAAAGTACAAGAAGAAGTGGAAAAGGAATTTTATGATCTGGAGCATATCCAAAAAAAGTTAATCCATCTGCAAATGATGTATGAACTGGAAGAAATCGATGAGGAATCCTACAAAAAATCGGAAACAGAACTGTTAACCCGGTATGATATAGCTAAAAGATTGGAAATGGAACAAATCAATGAATTTACCAAAGGCAAAAGGTGAGGAATCTATCATGGAAAAACTAATATATTTATACGGTATTATACCTGCAGCAGCTAATAATCAACCTCTTCCCCCTCTTAAAGGCCTTGATGGGGAGTCAAACGTATTTAGTTTATCTTTTGATGAAATTGATGCGGTCGTTTGCGAGTTGGACCCAGAAGAATACGGTGAAAGGGAATTGGAGAAAAAAACGAACGATGCGAAGTGGCTTCACCAACATGCATTTCACCATCATGAAGTATTGATGAAACTATATGAAAACTATCCAATTATTCCAATGAAGTTCTGTACCATTTATGAAAGTTTCGAGAGTCTGAAAAACACAATCAATCAGCATAAACAGCATATGATGGAACTTCTTGAAAACATTTCAGACAAGGAAGAATGGATTTTAAAAATATATTGTGAAGCAGACAAAGTAAAAGAAAGTGTAGCAGAAGATAACGAAACGATTGAGGCGAAGAAAGTAGAAATTGCTGCAATGTCACCAGGAAGGCAATATTTAGAAAAAAGAAGACTGGATCAATTAATCGATCAGGAAGTAGAAAAAGAAAAACAAGCCTTTTCCGAGAAAATTCATGGAGATCTGGCTGCTTTTAGCGTCGATACAGAAGTGAAAAAGAATTGGAATAAAGATGTGACTGGACGGACGGATGAGATGTGCTGGAACAGTGTTTATTTGCTGGAAAAATCGACAGTCGATCATTTTCTATCCGCTATTAAAGAAAAACAAAAAAAATGGGAAGATGCTGGCTGGCACATGGAAGTTACCGGTCCATGGCCGTCCTACCATTTTGCAAAGATTAGTTAATATGGAGGATACCCATGTCACAAAGAAGTGAATTTGATAACAAAGATGTTGGTCTGATAGATATTCTCGATGTTGTACTCGATAAAGGGGTGGCACTTAAAGGAGATCTCATCATCTCCATTGCCGGAATTGATTTAGTCTATCTCGATTTACGGGTACTCATCTCCTCCGTTGAAACACTGATTGAATCGAATAAGGAATCTGCTGCAAAATTATCATCGAAGCAGTTAGATCAAGAGAAGGAGGAATTGGATCGTGTCATCAATCAATCTTAATAATCAGCCCCAGTCGCTTGCAAGTCTTGACCGGCAACCCGAAAAAAGTGGTCGCATACAGCTTGACCCTGAAGGTGCGGAAGAAGGTCTTGCCCAACTTGTCCTAACTGTCATCGAGCTATTAAGACAACTGGTTGAACGACAAGCAATCCGGAGAGTCGACGGCGGTAATTTAACCGAAGAAGAAATTGAAAAACTCGGTGTCGCACTGATGAATTTAGATGTGAAGATGGATGAGTTGAAAGAAATCTTTAACCTGGACGATGATGATTTGAACATTGATCTAGGACCATTAGGTAATTTACTCTAGTTTAGGCTATTTAATGTTTTGTTTGTAGCTTTATAACCCAAACAACAACTGCCCGAGATAACTGCGAAACTTAGATTAGAAACTTCGGCGGCCGCTCTAGGAAATATACTTCGCTTTCCGCGGGCGGCTGGTGAGCCTCTTCATGCTAACGCATTTCAGAGTCTCACCTATGCCTTTCCTCCCGTAGGAGTCTTCGTATATTTCCCAGAGCTAGTTAGGAGGTTGCTGACAATTACTAGAATTGCAATAGCTAGAATAGCATCTTACAGCTTCACCACTCCGGGTGAGCGGAGGGCGGTGACTCCTGCGGGAAAAGCACGTGTCCGAAGACCAGAAGAGTGGTTTTCTCTTCGGGGCTGAGGCCGTGCCCGCGGAAAGCACCCGCCCAGAGCGATCCCGGACGGCGAGATAAGCGCATGTCTTGGAATTAAATCTAAAGTTACTTCGCATTTTATAAATTTTTTGTGGAAAAGTCTTGAAAACAAACTAAGAAATGGAACAACGCTTTACTGTAAAGGAGGTCAATCTGAAATGAATCAAGGGAATGCGCCTCAAACAACTAACCAATCAAGTAGTTTGGTTGATGTTCTTGAAACTGTTCTGGATAAAGGTGTCGTTATTGCTGGTGATATTCGCGTAGGTATTGCCGATATAGAGTTATTATCAATCAAAATAAGACTCATTGTTGCATCCGTTGATAAAGCAAAAGAAATCGGGATGGATTGGTGGGAAACAGATCCCTTCCTAAACTCTCAAGCCGCAATACAGGAACAGGATAAGCTGAAAGAAGAGAATCAACAGCTACAAAAACGACTGGAAAAATTGGAAGAAAAACTGGCTGGAAACGGCCGCTAATCATAAATAATGACTTTTCAAGGAGGAATATGTAATGACTGAACAAAACAACCAGGAGATGCAAAATAACCATGAAAATCAAAATGCACAAGAAAATGTAGAAGTACTGGATAAAGTATATACCAAAAAGGATATAATTAGAGGTGGCGCTATCGGATGGGCACTTGGTGTAGCTACGACGATGTTCTTTGCCCCTAAATCCGGAAAGGAACTGCGTGGAGATATAACGTATCAAGTAGGCAATGCAAAGGATACAGCTGTAAATAAATCGAAGGAGCTTAGCGATTCAACTGTAGAGAAATATACTTCAATTAAAACGAACGCTACAGATAAAACGAAAGAACTCACAAACAAAATTACCAACCGGAAAAAAATGAACGATGAAGAAAAAAATGAAGAAGATACAGAAGATGGATCCCAATTACAATCAAATAATATGAAAGACGCAATGGGAAACAATCAGGAAGATAAAGTAAATCAATCTGCCGAAAACGAATCATCACCGAAACCGCAAACAAAAGCAGCGCCCAAATCAAGACCAACCACCAAAAGAAAACCAACAACAAATAGACGTACAAGCGCAAGAAGCAGCTCAAGTGCTAAAACAAAAGCAACATCCGCCAAATAAAGCAAACTGTTGAAAACCAACCCAACAACACAACCAAAAAAACCGAACAGTGCCTGTCACTCCCCGGTTTTTGTTGAAATATGTCGAATAGTAATTAAAAGCTGTTAGATTAAGATAGGAGAGATATTCTATCAATCTAACAGCCTTTTTATATGGCTTTTCATATATTTATAAGAGAAATACGTTCAAACCATTTCTAAAACACAATTGTTTTATTCCGCTGGACAATAATACGATCATCCAAATGCCATTTCACAGCCCTCGCCAGTACGCTACGCTCAATCGACTGCCCGATTTTCTTCATACCTTCCTCATTATCCCGATGATCGACCCTGCCGATATTTTGCTCAATGATTGGTCCCTCATCCAAATCACTTGTCACATAATGAGAAGTTGCGCCGATCATTTTCACCCCACGCTGGTATGCACGCTCATATGGCTTTGCACCAATAAATGCTGGCAGGAAGGAATGATGAATATTGATAATTCTGTTCTCGTACCCCTTTACAAAATCATTTGTGAGAATTTGCATATAGCGGGCCAGTACAATAAGGTCAACATCATATTGTCCAAGTAGCTCTTTCTGCTGTTGTTCTACCTGGCTGCGTATTTCTTTATTTGCCGGTATGTAATAAAATGGAATGCCAAGTGACTCCACCATTTCACGGGCTGTTTCATGATTACTGATTACAAGTGCAATATTGGCCATCAAATCGCCGCTTTGCCATTCCCATAGAAGCTCCAGCAGGCAATGAGGCTCTTTTGAAACAAATATCGCTATGTTTTTAAGTTCGCTCACATACATGATTTTCCAGTTCATTTGAAATTTTTCTGCGAGTGGAAGAAAGCTCTCCTCCAGCTTCTCTGCCCTACCTAATAAATCTGGGCATTCAAACTCAATTCGTATAAAAAATTCTCCGCCCTCGGGGTCGATCGTATATTGGTCTGATGCTACAATATTTGCCTCGTGGTCATAGAGAAACTTGGATACCGCGGCAACAATTCCTGGTTGATCAGGACACTTAATCAGAAAACGCGCCCGGTTCTCATTTTTATCTTGATAAGCTTTTATTTTTCCTTCTGAATAGCTGTTCATGATTGTATACCTCATTTTTTGTTTTTATTATACTTTAGGCTACTCTACGGAACGGGTCAAGCAATCCGGCTGTTTTTATCCTATTTGGTATTGACAAAAGCCGGAGTACTGCATAAAATGAAATAAACCAATCAAAATACTATGAATTAAGTTTATAAAAAAGGGGGACACAGACCATTGAAGAAATATACACCATATATTGTATTCGGTTTTATGTTTATTTCATGGATTATAGGGATTTATTATTTAACCGTTTTTTATACACCGACAAGTGTCATACCGCTATTTAATAATTTCTATTGGACGTCCACTTTTACTGCCATGCTAGGACTAACCATCTTGACTACGATTATTTCCCTTGCAGCATTACTTCTCTTAAAATACAGAAAAAAAATGCAACGCTGGTATGTGATTCATGGCTTTGGACTTTTCCTTTGGATGTTAACAATCTCTTCCCAATTAAAAATTGCAGCTTTCAACCTGGAAATCTGCCACTAATGACGTGCGCCACTAATGCGGTGCCTGTCACTCCCCGGTTTTTGTCATAATATGTCGAATATCAATCTATAGATAAATGCTGCTAGGTTACGTGTTTACTAGTAAATACTTAACCTAGCAGCATTTTATTCTCATTCGACATATTTCGGGGAGTGACAGGCACTGCGCTGGGGCTTCTATTTTTAAGTAAATAGTCCAATGATCCAGTCAAAGATAGTGATAAATAGGTTTCCAATATATTCAAAAAAACGTACAAAAATATTTTTACTTTCATCCTCTTTTTCATCTGGAGCTAAATCCTCATCCGAATCCGCTATCGCTTCATCTTCTTGTTCTGTATCATTCTTTTTCGGCTCACTGCCATTGTCGTTTTCTTTATCTGAATTTAGTGAGGCATTAATTTTGTCAGCATCAACAGCCGAAGCGATATCTTGACGATTGCTTTCCTCCGTTTTTTCGATGGCTGATGCTTTTTGAGATTGAGATTCTTCGGGATCATCTTTTACTTCATTTCCCTGGGAACCTTCATCCAATTGCTTTTCAGCTTGCTCCTCATTCCCAGCCTGTTCTGTTTCTTCCCTATTCAAGTCCGCATTATCTTCCTCACCAGGTTCTACCGCAACTTGATCATTCTCTTTTTCTTCGGCGGTATTCTGATTCAGATCAGCTTCTTCGCTTTCTATTCTTCCTTTATCTGTTTTGTCCTCACTAACAACTACTTCTGCTTTTTCATCGGGGGCTTCTTCTTCATTCGAAACAGGTTCTCCTACCTTTGTACGTGTTTCAAAGAACTTCCCTACAGATACATTACCAAATCGATCTTCGGTATAAAATGAAAACGAATATTCCGTATCAGCTTCCAATTCTTCAGCAAGATATGTTGTCTCCTCATCACGAGTAACAGATGTTAAAAAAGAATCATTCAAATAGACACTCACTTCAGTAAAGTCCTCATCTACTGGGTTCTCCCAACTTACCAAAAGAGAATCAGCACTAGATTCAATCAGTTGTAGATTGGTAACTTCCCCTGGAGCAATTTGATCATCGGGGTTATACGTAATAAAGCCATGTCCATAGATGGAATCTCTTCCGGAATCTCCTAAATCCTGTACATGCTTCACTAGTTCTGCGCGAATTTCATAATTCGTCATTTCAGGGTATTTCTGTTTTAGAATTGCGAGCATTCCTGTCACATGTGGAGATGCCTGTGATGTTCCGCTGCTTGTCCCATACGAATCATATAAATAAGTGCTAATAATATTGATTCCAGGTGCTGAGAATTCCACCTCTGCGCCCGTGGAAGAAAATCCAGTGATATTCAAGCGACCGTCTACAGCAGATACGCCGATTACACTTTCATATTTTGCCGGGTGGGCGACACTATTTCCGTCATTTCCACTTGCACCAACAATTAAAATTCCTGCATCATAGGCTTCTTGTAACATGTTCTCCAATGACTCGCTGCTTTCATCAGTACCTAACGAAAGATTTATAATGTCCATGTTATTGTTTATGGACCATTCAATTGCTTCCAGTAAATCGGTTAGTGTTCCTTCCCCATTACTATCCAATGCTTTAACCGCATAAAGATTAGCTTCTGGCGCAACACCAACTACACCAATATCATTTTTCTTTGCGCCGATAATACCAGCGATATGCATCCCGTGCCCATTATCATCCAGCCATTCTCCTGTATCATCGACGGTTGAATGGCCACCCGAAATAAGTAAATCCTCATGCGGGGAAATCCCTGTATCAATGATTGCAATATTAACATTTTTGCCGGTAAAGCCCTCTTCCCATGCAAATGCTGCACCGGTTGTTAAAATATTCCAATGTTCCGTTTCTTCTAAAATATCCGTTTCCGTAACTTCTGTAATCGTTTGGATTTTATTTGATAATTCGAATGCTGTATTTTTCTCTATGTATGAGATATTAGAATTTCCATAGAGTCCCGTTAAATCACGGCTATTCATCGTTACAGCAACTGCAGATATATTCGTAAATTCATAGTCTATTTCACTGCTTGTTTCTATAATTAATTGTTTTCCAGCTTCATTTTCATACCCGATGATTGCCTCAACCTCACTACTTGCAAAGGCGTTTAATGGAATAAATAAAACGAAGAAAATCACAAATAAAAGGAACCTACTACATAACTTTGGTTTAGACAATTCTTTTAATCTCCCTCTCTATCTATCTTCTCTCTAAATTTTATCAGTTATGTCGATTTTTGTCTGCATTATTTTTGGAAAAAGATACAAATTGGTGCCTGTCACTCCCCGGTTTTTGTCATAATATGTCGAAGTAATAATAAAGAACTACTCGCTTCAGCTATCAAAATATTATTCGACAGAAATCGGGGAGTGACAGGCACTGTTCGGTCTACTTCAGCTTCTAAATATTTCGAGTTTCTTATTTACGTTTCTCACCTTTACAACATTCCTATAACGTGTTACGTTTGTATTTAGAAAATTGCATAACTGTTAGCGCTAGGGGAGCTGTTTTAAACGGCTGAGAAGAACTGTTTTGTTCTGACCCTTTGCACCCGAACTAGATAATACTAGCGTGGGGAAGTGCGGTCGACCGTGTATATCAATATTTTTTATGATGATAAATACAATAAGACTGCATTCCCTAAAGTGGGATGCAGTTTTTTTAATGGAAAAAATGATAAAACAGGAGGAATTTAGCTATGACTAATCAAAATCAGGCATGTACAAAGAGCGATATCGCCGGAGCAAGTTTTTCTATTCACCCAATGAGTGATGCATTCATTGCGATTATTAAGGGAGCACTCAAAGAGGTTGACACGTCAAAGGTACATCTGCAAACGGATGACGTCACAACAACTGTAAGAGGAAAACTTGTACACGTATTCGATGTCACAAAAGCGGTTTTTCTTCATGCAGCAAAAACGGGTGAGCACGTGGCATTTCAGGCAACTTACTCCCTCGGATGCCCCGGAGACTCGCAAGGTGAGGCATACATGGCCGAGGATGAAACACCTCTAAATTCCAATCTTGTAAAAGATATCAAACAATCGGTTGCATCTAAATTTTCACTTTACCCCCTTGGCGGCGGTGATTATATGGATGTCATCTATGCGCAAATCGATGCAATGAAAAAACATGTGTCCGTATCCCCTGCACATTATTCAACACGTCTGGATGGAGAGGCAGTTGCCATATTCGATGGACTGGAGCAAGTTTTTCAAGCAACTGTGGAAGGTGGGTCGAGTCATACCGTCATGACCGTCTCTATCTCAGCCAATAGTCCATCACACAAAGGAGATGCGAAAAATGGCTAATTGGAGATTTAAGGAAATTGTTGTCATGGCTGCTTTATCTGTCGTTTTTGGGGTTGTTTACTTAGCATTTTTGCCTGTTGGTGCGGTACTCTTTGGATTTTTCGGACCAATTGGCTATGATTTCATCTTTGGTATTTGGTTCATCGTATCCATTATTGTCGCCTATATTATCCGAAAACCCGGTGCGGCATTTCTATCAGAAACCATTGCCGCGATGATCGAAGTATTAATTGGAAACGCTATTGGCCCAATGCTTATTGTAACAGGGATGGTTCAAGGGATTGGCGCGGAAGCAGTGTTTGCTGCAACCCGTTGGAAAAATTATTCAACATGGGTATTAATGGCTGCTGGGGTTGGATCCGCTGTAACTAGCTTTGTCTATGGGTATTTCATGAGTGGGTATGCTGCACTCGCCCCTGGATATGTGACCGCTATGTTGATCATACGTATGATCAGTGGGGCATTAATCGCTGGACTGCTTGGTAAAGCATTGAGTGATGGACTAGCACAAACTGGTGTCCTTTCAAGTTTCGCTTTAGGAAAAGAATATCGAAAGAAGAATGCAGCATGAAACCTTTTGTCGAAGTGCATGATCTCAGCTTACGATTTGAAACGAATCAAAAAGATATTTTATCCAATTTAAATTTTAAATTGGGGCAAGGAGAAAGTGTCTTGTTACTCGGCCCAAGTGGTTGCGGAAAAAGCACGTTAACTTCCTGTTTAAACGGACTTTTCCCACGTGAATTGGATGGGGAGATGCATGGTAATATTTTTATCGATGGGAAAAAAACGTCTGATTACAAGCCTGGTGAACTAAGCAAGCAAGTTGGCGTCGTGTTCCAGGATCCGGAAACACAGTTCTGTATGCTAACTGTAGAAGATGAAGTAGCTTTTGGACTCGAAAATATCGGTGTTTCCTATGAAGAAATGGAGGCTAAAATCGATCAATCTCTCGCACTTGTTCATATGCTCGATTTTAAAGAATCTACCATAGCCTCCCTATCCGGCGGGCAAAAGCAAAAGCTTGCGCTATCATGCATCCTTGCACTCGAGCCATCATTGCTTATTTTGGATGAACCAACAGCCAACCTAGATCCAATCGCAACAAAAGACTTAATTCAAACAATCAAAATATTAAAGGAGAAAATCCCATTTGGACTGATCATCATTGAACATAAGCTGGATGGCTGGACAGATTTAGCGGAACGATGCCTTCTATTAAATCGAGACGGAGAAATTTTTTATGATGGCTCTTTACGAAATGCAATCAAAAATAATCGCCTGCAATTGACAGAACAAGGAATCTGGCTGCCGAATGTGACACAATATCTTTTGAAAAACAAACCGGAACTGACGGACCTTCCACTTACTGTCGAAGAATTTTCCGAGCATCCTTCAAGATGGGGGCACATCGAATCGGAAGCTGCAAAACTTGATTTCCCTGGGTCCAATACTCCCATTTTGGAAACTCACGCTATTTTCTGGTCTGCCAATAAAAAGGACATCGTAAAGGACGTTTCACTACCCTTTTACAAGGGGGAGTTTGTCGCCATTGTTGGAGCAAATGGCAGTGGAAAAACTTCCCTCTCCCGGATACTGGCCGGCATTCAAAAGCCTGCTTCTGGAAGTATTCTGGTAAAAGGAAAAGCCTTAAATGAATGGAAGGAATCCCTATTACGGCAGGAGATTGGTTATGTTTTTCAAAACCCGGAGCATCAATTTATTACGAACACGGTCTTTGATGAGGTTGCATTTAGTTTAAAAATAAAAAATGAACCTGCTGAAACAATCAAGGAAAAAGTTCACTTGATCTTGAAAACCTGTGGACTGCTTGAACTAAAAAATGAACATCCATTCTCCATAAGCCAGGGACAAAAGCGCCGCCTGAGTGTTGCGACGATGATTGTTGACGACCAATCCTTCCTACTCCTCGATGAGCCTACATTCGGACAGGATGCACATTCAAATGCTGAGCTGATGCACCTATTACAGCAACGTCATCAATTAGGATCAACCATTGTAATGATTACCCATGATATGGAAATCGTTGATCAGTATGCAACAAGAGTGATCGTGATGAACGACGGAAGTGTTGCTGCCGATTGCCTGCCGGACAGGTTATGGAAAATGGCTCCTGATAAACTAAAGGAATGGAAACTCGAACTTCCCGTACCTGTCCAGATTCAAAATATTTATGAAAAGGAAGCTTATTATGTTTCTACAACGTCTTAATCCAAGTATAAAAGCATTGACAATTATGATGCTTGTTGTGTTGCTAGCATTTATTTTTGAACCAATAACACCAGTGCTATTTTTGATTTGGACTGTTTCGATTACATTTATTTTTGGAAAAGTAGATTGGAAAAAATATACGCTGTATTTTCTTCCCTTTCTTATTTTTGCTTTTGGAATGCTATGGACGTCCGTCATTTTTGCAGATACACCGAAAAATCAGGATGAAATCATTGTATTGCTCGGCATGGAATATCCACGGGAATCGGTGTTGACTGCACTTGCGCTTTCCATTAGGGTATTGAATGTTGCAGCATTATCACTCATGTTTATTTTCACAACAAATATTGTCCATTTTATCTTGAGCATGATGCAGCAACTAAGATTACCGCCAAAAATCGCCTATGCTGTCCTGGCTGGTTACCGATTCTTACCGATGATGCGTGACGAAATAAAGATCATCCATGATGCACATCGCGTACGTGGAGTGAATCAGGCTAAAACAATAAAGGAAAAGTGGAACAACTATAAACGCTATTCCATCCCATTGCTTGCAAGTGCCATCCGAAAAGCAGAAAGAACAGCAATGGCAATGGAATCAAAAGGATTCACAGGTGATAAAAATAGAACCTTCTACCGCCAATTTACAATTAAAAAAACAGACTGGCTCTTCCCACTCATCATGCTCGTCGGCTTTTTCACCGCTCTACTAGTCTCTTAAGGAAGCACGGGGACGGTTCTCTTGCTTCCATTTGGGTTTAACGTGCTAAGCAACATTGGGAGTGGTGGGTGTTTCGAGCGCTCGGGCAAGGGTGGCGATCGTTTATTCTGGTTTTGGGGAGACTCGGGCCATGGCTTCGATTGCTCAAGACACACCCACGATTGCTTATCCTTATTACCAAGACCCAGTCGTCCCGCTAATAATTGTTAGTACTAACAAAACAAACGCCAACACTATCTGTATGCAGATAGTGTTGGCGTTTATTAATGTATTTGGAAGCAAGAGAACCGTCCCCATGCTTCCATTTCCGACAAAAGCCGGGGAGTGACAGGCACCCCTATCTTGGTATGATCGGTAATACTACATGGGAAGGGTGGTGTTGATCGTGATAAATTTGTTGATTAGACTCCACCATTTCCGTTGAATCAATGATTGTTTCCCCTGTTCCTGGATTCACATCGAAACGTGGGTAACTGCTTGATGAGATCTCTATCCGGATAGAATGTCCAGCTAAAAATACGTTACTTGTCGCCCACATATCTACGTCCAGCGGGACAATTCCATCCATTGAATGATCTTCTTCGTTATTGCCGTCGCGATATTTTGCACGTATTACGCCATCAGTCAGGTTATAGGCAGTTCCATCAGGGAGAACGTCAATTAATTTCACGACGAAATCTGTATCTTCGGCATCATATGCAGCCCACAGTTTCATCTTTATCCAGCCTGTTATTTCCACAGGAGCTTCCAAGGCTTTTGAGGTGAATGTTAGTACATCATCCCGTTTTTCAATCTCGCGCTGATCATACGGACCTGCACCTCTGCCGTTGTAGAATAAAACACCTCCACCATGTGTTGGGACAGGATTACTTGGATCATGTACATAAGAATCGTGTACTTCTATACCTGGTTTAACTTCAGAAAGAGAGCCAGATTCATGTAAGTAATATGGTGTATAGACAGTTTGTTCCAATGGCCATGTTTTTTCGGTACGCCATTTATTTTCACCCATCGTAAAAATCTTCACAGGATCTTCGTTATCGGGAAGTGTTTTCTGATCTTCTTTTAACCAATAATCAAACCATTTAATATGTAGGCCTGTTATGTCATCTTTCCCCTCAATTGACGTACCTGCACTATGCAACCCAAAACTACGTTCGCCAAGTTCTGAATTCAGCATGCCATGTCCCCATGGTCCAATGATCAATTTCTGATTAGAATTTGATCCTTTCAATGCTTCAAAATTACGAATCGTGTCACCTAAAAAGTTATCATACCAACCTGCAAGATGATAGGCTGGGACACCTAGTTCACTTGGATCCCCTTTAAAGCTAGCTTTTTCACGTGCTTCTTGTGGAAATTCCTGATACAAATGTTTTTTGAAAAAGTCCATCAGTTGCGGATGCTTTGTCATTGGTGGCCATTCGTTTGCGGGTTTAAACGCATGCCATTCATCAATGTTATCCAAATCATTCGTAATTTCCTGTATGGTATTTGCATATTGCTGTGATGACTGTTTGCGTTTTAAATAATCAGCTGCTACAGAATCCAATACCCATGTCTGTAAGGAGGCTAAATTAAATACACCGTTCTGTTTAAATCCTTCACCAAAAATATAGCCTGTCATAGCTGGGAATAGTGCTTTTAAAGATGGTGGTTGCTCAAGTAATGCGAATAATTGTGTAAATGCATAATAAGACAATCCGAACATGCCGACTTTACCATTTGCAAAGGGAAGTGCTGCCGCCCATTCTACCGTATCATAGCCATCTTCAAGCTCCTGTACATATGGTTTAAATTCACCTTCAGAAGCAAATCTACCCCGCACATCCTGAATGATAACCACATAACCACTCATCGCCATCCGAATCGGATCAATATAACGATGCGAGAAATTAGGAAGGTTTTTATCGTAAGGAAGTCTTGTAAGCAAGACCGGATATTCCCCTTCATCACTCGGACGATAAATATTGGCATATAGCTTTGTTCCATCACGTAATGTACATGCAACTTCACGATCTACGATAATTTGATCGTTTTTAGATTCATTCATATTTCTACCCCTCTCTTTTTTTAAAGCTGTTTTCTAAAAGTTAGTTGTCTTTGACGCAAAAGATATAAACTGCGACGTAATATACCGCTACGGAAATGTGATGTCCAATAATGGAACGATAGTGATCACTTTATTGGTTAAAACATGAATTTCCACTATTATGGCAGTTGATTGGAGCGGAGGACCGTTGACACAACAGGAACAGCACGTGTCCGAAGACCCAGCAGAGTGGTTTTCTCGAGGAGGCTGAGGCCGTGCCCACGGAAAGCAACGGTCCGTAGCGGAAATCAACTTAGCAGTTATGTCGCAGTTTATATCATCTATAAAGCTAAAAAAGTAACAAAACTTATGAAAAGAGCCTTTTTAAACTATGTAAACAAACATGCTGAAGCTCTTAAAGCAACAGCATGTCTGCATTTTAATGAATTACTTTCCAAGCATTTCATTCACTTTATCCTGATTATTATCAATCCATTCCTGTGCTACTTCAGAAGGTTCACGCTCTTCTTCTTCAATTTGTATGATCATTTCTTCCACATCGTCAATTGGGATGCTCCAATTTTGGAGAAACTCGTAAGCTTCGGGAGCTTCTTCTTTTAAGTTTGAATTCGCGATCACTTCAACAGACGCACTATTGAAGAAACCTCGATCTTCTTCCAATAATTTGATATCAAACTTATTAAACATGGTATGTGGACGCCAGCCATAGAAAATTACTGGATCTTCATTCTGCATTTTACGCATTGCCTGTGCAATCATAGCTCCCTCTGAAGAGTTAACCTGAGTAATATCCAGTTCATAATCCTCAATCACTTCATCAATTAACCCTACGGCACTTGCACCTTCTTCAATAGAGTACATTTCATTCATAAACAAATCTTCCTTACCTTTTATATCCTCTATAGAATTAATGTCTTCCATATACGTTGGTACAACCCATCCAGCATTTGCATCATCATAACTGACAGCAACACTTTCGATGTTCTCACTGTATTTATCTAAATACACTTCATGAACCGGAAGCCATGCATCCATAAAGATATTGAGATCCCCACGGGAAAGCCCAATATAAACATTTCCTGCATCTGCTTGCGTTTGTTCTACTTGATATCCCATATCCTGCAAGATAATACTTGCTATTTCTGTTGGTGGAACTGTACTTGTCCATGGCGTAACACCAAATGTAAGGATTGGTTTATCGGCAGATTCTCCTTCAGTTGCTTCATCTGTTGTTTCATCATCATTTCCACCACATGCTGCCAAAATAAGAATCGTTAGCAAAGCGGTTAAAAGTAATAGTTTCTTACGCATAATTAAAACTCCTCTTTTTATAATTTATTTGTAATTCCTTGTGTAACTCGGTCCAATACAATTGCCAAGACAACAATCGCTAGTCCACCAGTTAATCCAAGACCAACATTAACCTGCGAAATACCAGTTAATACGGTAGAACCAAGTCCTGGTGCTCCAATCATGGATGCAACAACCGCCATGGATAATGCCAGCATAATCGTCTGGTTAACACCAGCCATAATCGTCGGCATTGCGAGTGGTAGTTGAACCTTAAGCAATAACTGTTTTGGTGTGGAACCGAATGCTCTAGATGCTTCAACAACTTCTTCAGGCACTTGTTTAATTCCAAGACTAGTCATTCTTACTGCTGGTGGCGCAGCAAATACAAATGTCGCAATAACTGCTGGCACCCCTCCCAAACCAAATAGTAAAATGGAAGGTATTAAATAGACAAAAATCGGTAATGTCTGCATAAAGTCAAGAATCGGCCGAACGATTCGATCGACAACTTTACTAGATGCACTTAAAATTCCAACCGGTACCCCAAATAGGACGGATATAACAGTTGAGACAATCACAATCGCAAGTGTCTGCATGGACTCTTCCCATAAATCAATCGATCCGATAAATAAGAAGCCAATAATTGCAAAAATCGCAACACCTTTTCCGGCTATCCACCAGGCTAGTAAAACAAATATAAGCGCAATTACTTCAGCTGGCGTAACAATTAAAACATTTGTAACAGATTCAATAAATGAACTGAGAAATATACTGATTTGATCAAAAAAACCACTGAAGTTTGGTAGAAACCAATTATTCACAAAATCATTTGTTAGATCCTCGAGTGGGAAATCGAAATAATTCATTCTGTATCCTCCTCTTTTTCCTTACCAAGCACAAGACCAGAAAGGATTGATACACGGGAGACAATACCTCGTAATTTTCCTTCTTCTACTACTGCTATTGGATATTTGGCTTCCGCTGCTATTCCAACAAGATCATTCAATAATGTATCAGGAGCTGTTACTGGTACATTATCAACCAACACATCTTCCATCGATACACCATCTTTGTATGCCTTGATTGCATCATCAATTGTAAGCAGGCCTTTAAAGTTCTTTTCTTTATCCACTACGAAGATACTGGATGCGCCAGCTTCCTCCATTTTTCTTACCGCTACACGTACACCATCCTTGTAGGTAACGAGAACTTCCGGCTTTTTCATTACAACACTAGCATTTAGAACCTTGGAACGGTCTACATCTTTAACAAAGTTGGAAACATAATCATTTGCTGGATTTTCAAGGATCTCTTCAGACGTCCCGATTTGGACAATTTTTCCGTCCTTCATAATCGCAATACGGTCACCAAGCTTTAATGCTTCATCCAAATCATGTGTAATGAAAAGAACGGTTTTTTTCAATTTACTTTGCAGTTGTATTAATTCATCCTGCATTTCTTTACGGATGATTGGATCAAGTGCACTGAACGCTTCATCCATCAGAAGAATATCACTATTATTCGTTAATGCCCTTGCAAGACCAACACGCTGCTGCATTCCACCACTTAACTGACTAGGATAGCTATGTTCATAGCCTTTTAACCCAACATCTTCAATGGTTTTATTCGCACGTTTCTCACGCTCTTCCTTTTTAACTCCTTGCAACTCAAGACCATAGCCTACATTATTTAAAATGGTACGATGGGGTAATAAACCAAATTTTTGAAACACCATGGCTAACTTTTTACGCCTTGTATCAATTAATTTATTTTTATCCATTTTCGTGATATCTTCCCCATCGATATAAACTTCTCCACTGGTAGAATCAATTAATCGATTAACCAAACGAATTAACGTGGATTTCCCACTTCCGGAAAGTCCCATAATAACAAAAATCTCTCCCGGTTTAACCGCAAAATTTGCTTGGTTAACCCCTACTGTCATTCCTGTTTTTTTAAGAATTTCTTCTTTGGTTTCTCCATTATTCAGTCGTTTAAGACCTTGTTGAGGATGGGAACCAAAAATTTTCGTTAGATTTTTCACTTCAATCTTATTCATGCTTCATATCCCCTCTTTTTTCCTGTTATCAAAACACGACCTATCGTTTTATTCCAATTGTTCGTCCCGCTTGTTTGGGACGCTCTGCTTTTTCATGATGCTTAAATAACGCACTAATTTTTTCATTTACGGTTTCTGGAAATGCAGCTGGACGATTAATCGTTGTATCCATCCCCATCAACATTTGCTCGCTCGTTGCAATCAATTGCCCATTCTGATTATTCATCAGAAAAATTGCATGGACTCTTTTGGCATCTATATCCAAGAGTTGGAGATTTACCGTGAGTTTTTCTTTTTCATGTGCTTCTTGTAAGTAGCAAAGATGGGTTTCCAATGTGAAGATCGTATAGTCATATTGTTCCCTTGCCTTTGCATCTAGACCAATTTCTTCTATCCATTTGTCCAAAGCAAGACTGAAAACCTTCGCATATTCGGCATCATTCATATGGCCGTTATAATCGACCCATTCGGATGAAACATGGCATGAATAGTTAAAAAATGTATTATTCATGATTATCCCCCCATCTATTCTGATTTATTATTAAACACCGGCCAGTAATCTGCTACTAATTCCAATTGTTTCACTAAAAATTCGTTTCGTTTTTCTTCGAGTTCGGCAACTGACAGGTCGCCTGCACTTTTTTCAGAACCAGTAATAACTCTTTCTTTCAATTCATCTGTTAATTCCGGTGCCACCAGTTTCGTCCATGGTAATTTTAATGCCGGGCCGAATTGTTCCAGCATATGACGCATTCCTGCATCTCCTCCAGCAAGGTGGAATGTCATAAATGGCCCCATTTGTGCCCAGCGGAGTCCTGCACCATAAATAATTGCTTTATCAACTTCTTCTGTCGTCGCAATCCCATCATTAACGAGGTGAAGTGCTTCGCGCCAAAGTGCTTCCATTAGGCGATCTGCTATATGACCCTCAATTTCTTTTCTTACAATCAGTGGTTTCATTGCGATAGCCGTTAACAATGCATCTGCTCTTTCAATCGTTTCTTTGCTTGTTTTCTCTCCTCCAACAATTTCAACCAATGGAAGAATATAAACCGGATTAAAAGGATGTGCCACAATCAGGCGCTCCGGATTTTTCAATCCATCTTGCAATGTGCTTGGCATAATTCCAGAAGTACTCGAGCCAATAATGACATCTGGACGTGTATTTGCATCAATGGACTGTAGCACGTTTTTTTTCAAATCTTCTCTTTCCGGTACGTTTTCTTGAACGTAATCGGCAGTTGCAACAGCTTCTTCCAATGTCGCTACAAAGGACAAGTTATCTTGTGAAGCACCTTCACTGATACCAAGTTCCTTTAAAGAAGGCCAAACTCTGTCTAACATTGCTCTTGTACGCTCTTCGGCACCTTCTGCAAGATCAAACGCTGTTACGTTGTAGCCTTTTGCTATAAAACGTGCTATCCACCCGTTACCGATAACTCCTGTACCAATAACGGCAATGTTTTTTATTTCCTTATTCATCAATAATCCTCCTATTTTACCTTACGTAGTCCATACTGTTCACGAGCTTCTGCCGGTGACATGATTCCGATGTTATTTTGTGCAAGCATGCTAACTGTCTTATCTACCAATTGTTCATTGCTTGCGAGTACGCCTTTTTCCAAGTACAGATTATCCTCTAGGCCAACACGAACATTTCCGCCAAGGAGAGCTGTTTGTAATGCAACTGGCAACTGCATTCGACCAATTCCAAATGCGGACCAGGTTGCATTTTGCGGTAGACGATTTTTCATATATATCATTGTTTCTGCATCTGCCTCAGCTCCCCACGGAATACCGAGGCAAAATTGAAACATCGGGTCTCCGTCAATAAGACCTTGATCAATTAAATGTTTCGCATAGCTCAAGTGACCCGTATCAAAGCATTCCATTTCTGGTTTTACGCCGCTATCTTGAATTAGCTTTGCCTGTTGTTCGAGCCAATCCGTCGGGCTCAAATAAATCATGTTGCCAAAGTTAATGCTTCCACAATCCAATGTGCACATTTCAGGAAGTAATTCTCCAACCGGACGATGTCTTTCTTCCGGCGTCTGAATGAATGTACCGGTACCTCCCATTGCTGGTGTGTCAAGGTTTGGAATGAAATCACCACCACCACCTGCTGTAATGTTGATCACCACATCGGTTTCTGAATCTCTAATTCGATCAACAATTTCACGGTAATGTTCGATGTCATGACTGATTCCGCCTGTTTTTGGATCCCGTGCATGTACATGTGCTACAGTCGCACCTGCTTTCGCTGAAGCGATGGCTGAATCTGCAATTTCCTTTGGCGTCACAGGTACATGGCTGCTCTTAGCTGAAGTATCACCCGCACCAGTTACTGCTGCAGTAAGTAGAACCTTTTTCATTGTAAAACCTCCATGTGTCTTTAATTATTTAATTTTTACTTTACCATCCGGACGGTTTATAAATACATTTGAAACTATAACATTATACCTGTTTCCTTTCAAGGTAACAGAGCGGTTTCATTGTGTTTCAAGTACTTCCAACATAGATGCTGTATGGCTTCAAAGAATTTATAATTAAATTAAAAAATTTCGTTATCTGGTCCCAATAGTAAAAAAAGCAAACAAAAAATCTTCCGCGAATGAACAATTGAGGATGGTTCAAAGACGAAAGATTTCCATTTTTAGTTGTTACTTTTTGCCCATTCCATTAAGGATTGAAAAACTTCTTCTTTTTTCTCTTCTTCCATCCGATTAATATCAAATAACTCAGAAAGCCAAATTCCATCTGCTGCCAGCTGAATAAGCGTTGCTTTCATTGGATCAATGCCATCATTTTCTAGCTGTTCCCTCCAGTCTTCATACACATCTCTGATTGGGTCCAGTAATTCTGCATCCACTGCTTTCGCTGCAAGTAGAACTGCGTTTCTATTTTTATTCTCATTTGCCCGATTAAACGTCACATTGACATAGGCGCGAATCCATTTTCCTTTATCTTCAGGATCTTTTTCCATATCTGCTGAAACCTTTTGTTGGTAATTTGCTGCTAAATGTTCCACCATTCCCTTTACGAGCGCTTCCTTTGAAGGATAGTGATAGAGTAGCCCACCTTTACTAAAGCCTGCTTCAGCTGCAACCGCATCCAAAGTCAAATTAAAGATTCCGCGATCATTGACAATCTTTGAAGCTGCATCTAGTATATCCAACTTACGAGAATTTCTTCCCATTATCATTACACCTACTTCCGATGAATTTCAATTTTACTATACTAGCTGGACGGTTTTATTACAACCCTCCACACCCAAAATCAAAATCCCCAAAAGCGAACAGTGCCTGTCACTCCCCGGTTTTTGTCACAATTTGTCGAGGCGTTGAACTGTTGAACAGAGATTAGGAAAGTAAACAAAAGTTTTGTTGCATTATTTTTCCCTACTATCTTGCAATCATTCATCATTCACCTAAAACTCCGGTGCTTCACATTTACTTTTTCCTAGTTCCTTCCTATCGCTTTTTTAAAAATCACATCCGTTTTCAGCTTTTTGTTGATAGTCCCTCCATTCATTTACGTATTAAGAATCACGACCAAAGTAGGATTTTAAACGCTATGTATTATATTAATAAAATTCAAGGCAAAATTACTATATAATTAATATTAGTAATCTATATTCTTTTCTTAAGGATACCCCCATCCAAGATACACTTACTTCACTTACAAACCTTCAAAAGAATCGACATAAATTCGGGCTTTTTAAAATCCCATCATTTTTTATGATGTCTCTATAATTAATTATTTAAGGGAGAGAAAAAAATGAAAATCTTAAGGGGTGTTTTTATGCTTCGTTTATTGAGTGTACTGGCAAATGGGCTCCATTCTCCATCACAGGTTTCAGCTAAAACGGATACAGGAAATGTAGCAGATAGGCCTGTATTAGCGGAAGAATTTTCAGGATTTTCAGCGATGGGAAAAGCAGGAAATGGAAATGAGGAAACGCCAGGTGCATGGTATATTGGGCAAACACCTGAGAATTTGCAGCCCGATACTCCTGTGTTGCTATTTGTTCCCGGATTAAACAGTGTTGCACAAGTATTTTGGGAAGATAATGATATGTACCAAACCGCTTATCAAGCAGGCTATCAAACTGCTTTTGTTCAACTGCATGATGCAGGTGGCGAGAACGCTGATATGCGGAATAATGGAAGTTTACTAGCTAGTAAGATTCAGGAGATTTCCAATCATTTTGGCGGAAAAGATATAACCATTGTGGCGCATAGCAAGGGAGGCGTGGATTCGCAAACGGCGCTTACTTATTATGGTGCCTCGGAATATGTCGACAATGTCATTACGTTATCTAGCCCACATCATGGCTCACAGCTGGCCGATTTGGCGTATAGCTCTGGGGCAGGGTGGCTTGCTGATTTGATTGGAATGCAAGGGGAAGGAACTGCGTCCATGCAGATGGCTTACATGGAAAACTTCCGGTCGATGACAGACTCTAATCCCGATGCCTATCGTAACAACTATTTTACGCTTGGTGGGACGGATTGGGGAAGTATGTTTTCCTCCAATTGGTTTGGGGGCGTATATTTATCTGGGTATGGACCGAATGATGGCGTCGTCACTGCAGCTAGCAGCAATCTTCCTGGGGGTATTGAACTGGCAATTGGAGAATGGGATCATTCAACGGTTCGAACAGGAATGACATTTTCGGTGTTTGAAAGTTTTCTAGCTGGAGAACATTTAGTAGATAGCGATGATTTTTCGATTGCCGATCATCAAAGTGAAGCAATTCCTCCTGTTTCCAATCATTGGGTACATGGTGGTCCATTAGGGAATAAAGAAGCGCTTATGGTGGACGTGGAAGAAAATGTTGAAAACCTAACACTTAACCTGTTAACCGCTGAACCGATTTCCAAGTTCAAAATTACCAACTCATCTGGGAAAAAGAAGCAAGCAAATGTGCAACAGACCCGTCTCAAGGAAGGCATTTTTAAAGGGGCCTATAGTTACACGATGACAATTGATAAACCAGAATCCGGAAAGTGGCAGCTGGAAATGCGTTCGAGTAAGAATGACAATGCGTACCTATTGGTAGCAAACTTTAAAACCGATACCTATTTACAAACCAATGTGGCGCAAAACTTTATCACACAGGATGATCTTTACCACATAAACATGGATGGGGATTTGTTTGACGAGGATACATTAACAGCAACCTATCATGTAACAGAAACAGGGAATCCTCAACATGAAAAACAATGGACAGTTAAAGGTAATTCCAATCTTTCTCAAAAGTTGAATCTCAAAAAACCCGATACTGTCTATAACGTAACCGTGGACATAGCTGGTATCACAAATGAAGGAAATCCTTTTAAACGGACAATTGTGGACTCTGTATATGCGAAATAGTCCGACCCTCAATTCTTTCTTTTAAAAAATAGTATTCAAACCACAAGGAATCGGGAATAATATCTCTGATTCCTTTTTTTATGGGGGAATTCGACAAAATTTGGGGAGTGACAGGCACCGATTAATGGTATAGTTAATGTGGTAAATTTTTATTTGTGTTAGTTGGAGATGATTAAGATATTTATTTTATACTTTTTAATCGGCATTACTGCTTCATTGTTAGGTGCTATGGCTGGATTAGGCGGCGGAATCATTATAAAACCTGTGCTTGATTTATTTGGTCATTATGACTTAGCAACAATTGGCGTTTTATCAGCTGCTACTGTTTTATCAATGGCCACAGTGTCGTTAATCGAAGTGAGACGCATGGATGCTTCTATTGATAAGACGATTGGCTTACTCATTGCAATAGGGTCGATCTTAGGAGGCTTTTTAGGAAAGGGTTTATTTAACTTTTTAGTCATTGAAGTCAGTGCAACGAATGGAATAGGTATGTTGCAATCTGGATTATTAGCCATCATTTTAATTATTATTTTTATATACATGAGATACAAAGGATTGATAAAAGCCTACCGCTTGAATAACAAAGGTATTATATTAGCGGTTGGAATTCTATTAGGGACAATATCCTCCTTCCTGGGCATCGGAGGCGGACCACTAAATGTCGCTGTTCTTTATTTGCTTTTTTCGATGAATGCTAAGAATGCCGTTGTAAATTCAACATTTATCATATTCTTTTCACAACTGTCTGCACTCGTCTTGTTAGCATTTACGACAGGGTTTGCGACTTATGATTTATCGATGATCGGTTACATGATTGTTGGTGGAATACTTGGTGGCTTTATGGGCAGCAATCTCGTAAGGAAACTTTCCAATAAACGGATTGAAATGATATTTAATGTAACGATTCTTATGATTATTTTAATCAACGTATATAATTTTTTTATGTATTAACAGGAAGGCGAAAAATTACATAAAAAGATCCCAGCAGATGGATAATCCGCTGGGATCTTTCATTTTATGTTGAGCGGCCGAGACTATTCGACAAATTTCGGGGAGTGACAGGCACCAAAACTATTTCTGTACGATAACTTGGTGCGGGTATGGGATTTCGATGTTTTGTTGATCGAATATTTCTTTGATTCGTTTTTTCATATCACGTTCACATTCCCATTGCAGTCCATTTTCAGTTTGGCCTACAACACGGAGAACAACGTCGGATGTACCCAAGCTTTGTACACCGATGGCATTTGGTCCATCCTTAAATCGTTCATCCAGTTGAAACTCTGCGCAAATGTTTTCCAAAACTTTAATTGCCTGGTCAATATCCATATTGTAACTGATGCCAATATCCACGAGGGCACGCATATTACCGCGCGAGTGATTCGCCACCCCTTCAATATAGCGGTTTGGTACATAATTTAACGTTCCATCAAAGCTTCTTATTTTAGTAGTGCGCAAGCCGATTTCTTCGACAATACCGTCATAGCCAGCGGTCGTAACATAATCATCCACTTCGATTTGACGTTCCAACAGTACAAAAAATCCGGTTACAATATCACTGACAAGGCCTTGTGCACCAAATGCGATTGCAAGTCCAGCCACACCAGCCCCAGCGATAATCGGACCAATTTCAATTCCTAATGTTGTTAAGAGCATGACAATTAATATAAAAATCATCACATATGAAAATAAATTAACTAATAGTTTTTCCAGCGTTTTCATTCGTCCAGGCGACGTTTTCTGTCTAGCGGACGCCTTATTTAATGCTCTCTCAATGAGTTTCTTACCTATTGGGACGGTAATTGCATACAAAATAAGTAATAAGATGATTTGCCCGATAACCGGTATTGCCGCTCCAAGTATTTCCCCGATCTCAATTGTATATCCAAAAATATCCATAATTACTCTCCCTCTACTACTAGATGTAAATATCGTAGCGGAATTTAAATAGGAGTTCAATAGATAGAACAAAATATCGACACTATTCAACAAAATTCGGGGAGTGACAGGCACTTTTTTCGGGAGTGCTACCTATTCGTCAGCGGGATATATGATTCCGGCATCTTTTCGTGCTGCTTCGAGAACTTCAACTACAGACTTCGTATAATCCAATAAATCATAGCATCGGTCAAAGTCTTTTGCTTGATAAATCTTCTGGATTTCAGCTACTTCATAATAGAGGCGGTTCGATTTCGTCTGCGCGTTCAGCCTTACTTCTCGGTCGCCAATTGTAACAATAACCTCCTGACAGCCGTTTGCACCATTTACGACATTCAAGTAGCCCTTTTCACCCTGGATCATCGCAAAGTTCATACTCTGTGCATCTTTAGCACCAACACATTCAGCAATAAAATTGGGATACTTCATAACTGCAACACCTGAGGTATCAATCCCATTTTCATGCTTATTTGCTGTATAACTCACTGATTTTGGAGAGCCGAAAAGATTCATCACAAAATGCAAATTATAAATGTTGATATCCGCTAACGCACCTCCTGAGAATTCAAGGTTAAAGACATTCGGTGTTTCGCCATTCATCAGTTTTCCGTATCTGCTGGAAAACTGACTGTAATTACATTGAATTAATTTAATTGGGCCAAGACTACCAATATACTCCCGGATTAATCTATAATTTGGCATATGTATCGTTGAAATGGCTTCAAAAATCATTAACTGCTTTTCTTTCGCCAGCTCGCTTAACTGCTCCGTTTCTTTTGCAGTTGACGTAAATGGCTTTTCAACAATCACATTTTTCCCATGTTGAAGCGCAAGGTATGCCTGTTCAAAATGCAAACTGTTCGGTGATGCGATATACACAAAATCAATTGCCGTATTTTCCATCATTTCTTTCATATCGGTATAAATCGCCGAGATGTCGAATTTATCCGCCAATGCCTCAGCCGTCTCCTCATTTCTGGAGTATACCGCCACACATTGCATCCCATTAACCTCTTCGACAGCTGACAAAAATAACTCTACAATACTGCCCGTTCCAATCGTTGCTATATTCAAAATGAATCACTCCTCCATAACGCATAACCATGTAATAAATATCTCCCCCATTATAACAGAGGAAGCACGGGGACGGTTCTTTTGCTTCCGAGTGCCTGTCACTCCCCGGTTTTTGTCGGATATTGTTGAAAAATATTAATTTCTAATTACAACGCTACACTTATCATTTAACTAAATTTCTCTTACCAATGAGGATGCAAAATGAATAACTTGTTTTGTTTGTTCATATAACAAGCTCTCTGCTTGTGCCATGCATTGTTCAAGTGTTAAGGGTTTATTAATAATGGAAAAACATCCGGAGAATCTTTCTCTTAAAATATTCAAGTCTCCGGTAAGGCTTCCAGATACCAGTACTACTGGCACCTCATATTTCTTTGCTAACAAAGCAACATGGCCCGGTGCTTTACCGTATAATGTCTGTTCATCGCTTTGACCTTCTCCTGTGATAACAATATCCGCATTTTTAATCGCCTCTTCCAACTGCATCGTCGTCGCCAGTAATTTTGCCCCTGAGACAAGATCTGCTCCAATAGCAAGTAAAGCAAATCCAACTCCACCTGCAGCTCCTGCACCAGGAAAATCTTTTAATGATTTTTCTGTTGCTTTTTCTATTAAACTTCCATATGCATCAAGGCTTTTATTATATTCATATACTTGAGACTGACTTGCTCCTTTTTGGGGGCCGTATACGACACTTGCTCCTTCACTTCCACAAAGCGGATTATTCACATCACATGCTACTTTAATATCAGTAGCTGGAATTCGTACATCTAAATCTGCAAAACTAACTTTCTTAACCCGATGCAAATCGGCACCAAAACCTTTCAACTTATTGCCTTTTTCATCCCAAGCCTTCATTCCTAAAGCCAATAACATTCCCAAACCACCATCATTGGTAGCGCTACCACCAAGGCCAATAATAATAGAAGTACACCCTTTATCCAGCGCATCCCGTATAACCTCTCCGAGACCAAAAGTAGTTGTGTAGTCAGGATTTCTTTTATCTGTTGGAACCTGGACAAGACCTGAAACAGTTGCCAACTCAATGACTGCCTGCTTGGAATCCAAAATGGCGTAGGAAGTAGTGATCTTCTCTCCCAATGGTCCTGTACAGTCGATGGATATCCTTTCTCCTTTTATTGAGGATAACATCGCATCAATCGTACCCTCCCCACCATCGGCCATTGGTTTTAACATCACTGCATGGGTATTATTAATATCTATAACAGCTTTCTTCATCGTCTCTGCTACCTTTGAAGCTGTCAGACTTCCTTTGTATGAATCCGGTGCGATAATTATATTCATAGCGATCCCCTCATTTATTACCATTTAACTACATAATAATAGCGTTTACAATCATATGATCATCTGAAGATATCTACTTTTTAAACTACTATTTTTGTACATTTGCACAAAGTTGTCTATTCCTAATAATCTTTAAAATACATGCATCATGGAATTTCCTTGGTTCCAGACCAACTTTTTTATAAATTTGGTCGAGTCGGTAAATAAGTGTATTACGGTGAACATGCAAATCTTCTGCAGTTTTTTTAATAGAGAGATTCATATGCAGAAAGATATCGATGGTTTCGAGATAAATTTCGTCCAGATTTAGTAATGACTGTTCATACCCAGTACTAACACGCTTGTATTCATTTTCGTCAATTGCCGCGATTAGTCTTTCCAATTCCCAATCAGCACTATTGGATATTCTCTGATCTCTCTCCGCAAAAGATAATGCCTGCTTTGCCAACATATACGAATTACGTATCCCAGGAAGTCCAAAGCCTGTTTCACCAACTCCTATTTCGGAATCCTTACCCGTCATTCCCAATAGCATTTCACTAAACAATTCCACCCGATCGAAGCTTGCCGGAATCGTTATAATGATTTCATTTTCAAAAAAGGGCATGGTAAATAATGTATTCAATTTCATACTTGTAATTTCTCTTCTAATTATTGCCAACACATCACGCCCTATTTCCCCATATAGTACAATAACTCTCCAATCTGACCGGATGTTAACCTGAAGCGAATAGTCCGCTGCTTCCTCTAATTCCGCTTGATTAAAACCACTAGGATGTAATAATTGCTGTAACCAATAACTCAACTGTGTTTCTTGAAAATATTCTTGTCTTTCTATATGGAGCTGTTCCATGACAACCTCAACAGCTGTGAGAATGATTCCAGTAAATTTATACATTTCTTCCGGGTTACCACTGACACCAACGACACCCGATATGTTTTCATTATTTATTATTGGAAGATTGACACCTTGTTTTGTACCCGGATAATCCGTTAATAGCTGCTCATCAATAATCAATTCCTGTTTGGTATGTAATACTTCAACAGCTCCTGCATGAATTTCCCCTATTCTACCCAAATCGGTACTTGCGACAATCTTTCCATCCTTGTCCATAATATTGATATCTATTTCCGTATATTTAGCAACTCGTTTAATAATTTCCTGTCCTAGATTGCTTGTGATTTGCAAGATTAACCCTCCATCATTTTATAACACACTTCATCCTGAAAAATTCAGACTATTTTCCATAATCTTACCAAAAAAATGCAGAAAAAAGAATAAACTCAGCTATTCCTTTCCTGCATTTCTATACCTTTATTTGAATTTCACACCATATAAGCTACTTATTTTTTATACGTATTTAACACAGCTTTATGTAAAATATTTACTCCATTTAGCAATGCTTTCTCATTAAATACCATTTTAGGGTGGTGTAATCCTGGTTCGAGATCACAGCCTAATCCTAACATTGTTGCTTTTAATGAAGGTTTTTTTATCGTATAAAAATGAAAATCATCGCCACCTGGAGTAATCAATGGCGGGTTCGTATTTTCCTTACCAATCGTTTCTTCAATCGATTGGCGCATAATGGAAATTGCTTCATCATTCGTTTCCGCAGCAGCAATCCCACCTACATTCGTAATATCAATATCCACATCATACAAATTACGAATCGATTCAAATATACTATTGACTTTCTTCTCTAATTGGGCGATCAATTTATTATTTTGTGCTCGTAAATCAAGAGAAAAGGATGCATTGCCCGGGATGATATTTGTGTTTTTTCCACCAGCCTGGAATTTAGTCATTTTAACGGAATGTGGGACACGTGGGTCGAGATGAATCTGGCTGATCATATTGACAATTTGCGCTCCAATCTCAATCGCATTGTGATTAAGATGAGGTCTTGCTCCATGCGCATCATCCCCCTTAATGTCAGCACTGTACATTTTCGTAGCACCGTGGACAATGACAGGGGTTGCTTGCCCCATTTTCGCTTCCTGTGAAGGCCTTACATGAACACCGAATAAATAATCCACATTATCTACAACTTGTTTCTCTACCATTTTTAAGGCACCTGTACCATTTTCCTCTGCAGGTTGAAAAATAAATTTAACGGCAACTTTTTCTGTTAATTCCGGATTTTGCTTAAGCTTCCATAATACGCCTAAAACCATTGCCATATGTGCATCATGTCCACAAGAATGGTTTGCCTGATATTTTCCATCTACTTCCTGCCATAATGCATCCATATCTGCGCGAATTCCTACCACTGGTAATTTTTTGCCAAAGTTTCCATACTCCCCAATTACACCAGTACAGTCATCAAAAACAGTAACACGACAGCCACTTTCTTCCAATAGGCCCTTAATATACTTGGTCGTTTCAAACTCTTCCCAGCTGATTTCTGCATGATGATGTAAATAATGAAAGGTGTCTATCACTTTTTGTTCAATCGGATTGTCCATTATTCTTCGCCATCCTTTATAAAGTATTTATATGTTGGTTGTATTTTCCCGCGATCTTCTGTACGGTTAATTATCTCAAATAACATGGAATTAATGAAAGACATTGTTAGAGGTCCTTTATTTAATAATGTTTTCGTATCATGAATCGTAAGTGAAATAACAGTGTCCGCATGGTCTGTTATCGGGGAGGCCCAGGAATCAGTAATCACAATGACGTTAATTCCCTTCTTCTTCGCTTCTTCTGCAAGCCGGATTGTGTCTAACGCATAACGGAAAAAGGAAAATATAACGATGCATGATTTTTTCGGTAACAAATCCAGTAAACCAGCATCATTCTCCGGACGATATAATGTTGCATTTCCTAAGATGTAATTTAAATTATAGGAAAACCAATGGGCAAATGTAAATGAATGATAATAACCGGCAACGATTATTTTTTCAGCGTTTATAATTTTTTCCACAGCTTCATCCACCGCTTTTACATCCATTTTTTCCATATTCATTTTTATGTTCGATATGTCATCCCTCATGCTGCTTATATACGGATTTTCGGTGCTTTCTGTTTCTGCATCTTCAGAAGAAGGTTGATTAAGATTCAGCAAATGGGTCCGTACTTCTTTTTGTAACTCACTAAATCCATTGTACCCAATTTGATTACAAAATCGAATAATCATCGTTTCACTAACACCTATTATTTCACCAACCTTTTTTGCGGGATGAATAGCAAATATCATCGGATCGGAAATGATATGATTAGCAACTTTTTTCAGTCCCTTTGTAAGGGTTGGAAGCATTTCCCTTGTTTTTTTCATATAATTATTATTTTTCATCATTTCACCTTTTTGAAGTATTTGCATTATTTACTATTGATTTGAAGTATAAACATCAATATAATTTAGTGCAAGTTCGATATAAGCAAGATGGCGAATCTTGCAATTGCTGGTGTACCGTGGACGAAATGGATTAAATTTGCATTTCCATTAGTAATGATCTGGTATCTAATTGGTATCCTATTCTTGGTCATTGCAGTTATGATGAATTGGGGACCAATGTAAAATAAAAGGAGCATACTGACATGAAATTAACAGAAATCAATGTTTATAAAGTTAATATGAAAATGAAAAATCCATTCACGACAAGCTTTGGGACCGAACATGACCGATTTTTTTTGTTAGTGGAAATTAAAAATGAAGAAGGCTTATCCGGATGGGGAGAATGTGTCACCTCTGAGCAGCCACTGTATATAGAAGAATTTACAGAGTCCAGCTGGATCATGCTTCATAAATTCCTTATTCCGCTTATTTTAAACAAGGAAATCAACCATCCCGATGAGTTACAGGAATTTTTCAAACACTACAAACGCAACAACCTAGCGAAGTCGGCACTCGATGCTGCGGTTTGGGATTTATATGCGAAGTCAAAAGGCATGACGCTAGCTGAGGCATTGGGTGGAGATAAAACTTCCATTGAAGTCGGAATCAGTTTAGGAATTGAGGAAAATATCGATACCCTGCTTGAGAATATTAAGCAAAAAACAGAAGAGGGTTACAAGCGAATCAAAGTTAAAATCAAACCAGGTAAAGATGTCGAAGTCGTAAAAATCATTCGTGAACACTTTCCCGATATTCCGTTGATGGTAGATGCGAATTCCGCATATACACTGGATGATATCGATACATTAAAGCAATTGGACCAATTTAATTTAATGATGATCGAGCAACCATTAACTGCCGGCGACCTGATCGATCATGCGAAATTGCAAAAAGAATTGAATACACCGATTTGTCTCGATGAAAGCATTCATTCCTATGATGACGCACGAAAAGCAATCGAGCTTGGCAGTGGCAGAATTATAAATATGAAGATAGCTAGAGTTGGTGGGTTAACGCAGGCGAAAAAAATTCACGACCTGTGTGAGAAGGCCGGGATTCCAATGTGGTGTGGTGGCATGCTTGAATCCGGAATCGGACGAGCACATAATATTGCCATCACTTCCCTAGCAAACTTTACGCTCCCAGGTGACACGGCATCATCTTCCAGATATTGGGATAAGGATATTATTGAACCAGAAGTTGTTGCCCAGCACGGCGTGTTACATTTACCAACGAAACCTGGTATTGGGTATGATGTGAATTTAGATGAAGTTAGAAAACATACGATTGAAGTAAAGTCTTTTAACTAATTAAAAATGAAATAAATGTAGCCCCACCTAATAAAAGGCGGGGCTTTTCATCTTGAGCTCGACATAATATGACAAAAACCGGGAAGTGACAGGCACTATGTGTTTTATGTGTTTGCGGTTAGATAGTTTAAGACCGTTTTTGTCAAAATTGCCGCCCCAATCGGTAAACAGCTTTCATCGATATCAAAAATCGGTGTGTGCAGATCGCGTTTTACTCCATCCTGATACGCACAGCCAAGAAAGAACATTGCTCCAGGTACTGTATTTGCCATATGGGAAAAATCTTCCCCTGCCAATCCAAAAGGAATATCATTAATCGCAAGCATGGGATCGAGTTCCTGTATCGACTTTTTCAGAACACGGTTAACATCCTTATGATTAAATAATGCAGGCTCTCCTTGCGTTGTTTCGAAGGTATAGGCACCACCGAATGATTCGACAATGGAAAAGGCATTTTTTAAGCGGTGAATTAAATCATTTCTCACTTCAGGCGTGTAACTTCGCATTGTTCCTTGTAAGAAAACTTCTGTTGGGATAATATTGCTTCTTGATCCTGCTTTTATCTCTCCGATACTAATGACCGCAGCTTCCAGTGGGGAAATATTTCTGGCCACAATTCCATGGATGGCTTGCAGCACAGGACCCAACATCCAAATTGGATCTGTTCCAAGATGCGGATATGCCCCGTGCCCCCCTGAACCTTTAATCGTCGCTTGAAAGACATCGACATTTGCCATGCTATACCCATCATGAACACGTACATTCCCAACCTCATACTCCGGATCGACATGCAGGGCAAGCACACAATCCACCCCATCCAATACTCCTGCTTCAATTAAATAAGGCGCACCGCTTTTTCCGAACGCATCCATATCCTCTTCGGCTGGCTGAAAGATAAATTTAACCGTCCCTTGCATATCTAAGGATGTGTTCCAGATTTCACCGAAAAGTTTGGCGACCGCGATAACGATTGCTGTATGTGCATCATGACCACATGCATGCATCACACCTTCATTTTTGGAAGCAAAACAATAACCGGTTTCTTCCCGAATCGGAAGTGCATCCATATCCGCACGAATAGCAATTGTCGGACCTTCCCCGAGTGATAACGTACCAATAACAGATGTTTCTGCACCCACGCCCTTTTCAACTCGCATCCCCTGAATTGCTGTCAATTGTTCATAGATAAAATTAGCGGTTTGATATTCCAAAAAACTCAGTTCCGGATTGCCATGAATCTGTCTGCGCCAACGGGTTATACTTGGTGTTATTTTTTGGATACGATTCCGTAGCTCTGAGTTATTCAAGCGACTCACCTTCTCTTAACTTCCAAGTGATACAGAACTTTTTTCCAAAATGGCAAATGCTTGCTCCAGATCTTGAATTAAGTCTTCTGTATCTTCAATCCCTGCTGAAAGCCGCACCAGCCCTTCTGGAATCCCCATTTTGGCTCTTTCTTCTGGTGTACATTCAATATGGCTTGTCGTCCGTGCCGGTCCGTAAGTTGTTTCGACCGCCCCTAAATTGGCTGCACGATTCGCATAGGTTAAATTAGGAAGAAGAATCCTTACTGCATCCATCTCGCCTTTTAGCGAAAAGCTAAGCATACCGCCGAACCCCTTCATTTGTTTCTTTGCAATATCATGATTCACATGTGTTTTTAAGCCCGGATAATACACATCTTTAACGAGATCCTTTTTCTCTAAATACTTCGCAAGCTCCATGGCATTTTTTTCCTGCTGGATAACCCGCAATTTCAACGTCTTCATTCCTCGCAATAATAAATAGGCAGCCCACGGATCAAGTGTCGCTCCATTGATTTCCCGGTAATGAAAAATCGGTTCAATCAATTCCTTTGACCCACATACAACTCCGCCAAGGGCATCGGCATGACCACCTAAAAATTTGGTTGCACTATGAAGAACAAGATCTGCACCGAGTTCGAGCGGGTTCTGGTTAATCGGGGTTGCAAATGTATTATCAACGATGACAATCGCACCTGCTTCTTTCCCTTTTTTCGCCATCCGCTCAATATCCGTTATTTTCACGGTTGGATTTGTAGGGGTTTCCAAATAGAGTATTTTACATCCCTTCTCCACTTCCGCTTCAATTTTTTCGTGATCACCAGTTTCACAAAGCGCAACGTCCACATGAATATTCGGTAAAAATTCCGTGAAAATTTTATTGGTGCCTCCATACGTATCTTTAATGGAAACAACACGGTCACCAGGTCTTAATATCGTATACAATGTGTTACTGATTGCTGCCATGCCTGTTGAAAAGCTCGTCGCTGCTTCTGCCCCTTCCAAAATACGAACCTTTTCTTCAAAAGCCTGCACCGTTGGATTCGTGTTTCTTCCATAAATATGACCTTTCTTTTTACCTACTGCAACATCAAACCATTCATCCATATCGTCATAGTTATAAGCGACACTTACAATGACTGGAACTTGCGTCGCTCCATGTACGAGTACTTCCTCTTCCCCTGCCCAAACCGTTTTCGTGCCGATTGTGCCTTGGTTCTTCTTTGTCATGTAATCAGCCTCCCATTAAAGATTTGTTGTTTCCTGTAACCGCCCGTAGGCAAACCTTGCAATGACGGTATCCTGAACACCTGTACCCGTTAAATCACAAATCGTAATTTGCTTATCATTCCGGCGGCCTTTTTTCATGCCGGATGTGAGTTCACCCAATTCGATAAGGCGCGGATCCGCAGACGTCACAATCCCTTGTGTAATTGCGTGATGAAGTTCCCCAAGCCTGAAACACTGTGACTGCACATCACATACAATAACGTCCGCCTTCTGGAACACCTTGGCATATAGTTCCTGCTTATGGCTCGCATCAGAACCCATCGCGGTAATATGAAGCCCTGGATGCAACCATTCTGCCTTAATAAGCGGTTCCGTAGCAGGTGTCGTCGTCACAACAATTTCGCTCATCTTTATTACTTCTTCCACACTCTCCGCAATGATCACTTCTTTCCCAAGTTTCTCGCTTATCTCGGCGGCATACTCTTCTGCCGACTCCCGCTTTCGACCATATACATAGATGACATCGAAATTCCTTACGAGTAAAAGTGCCTCCATTTGATAACGGGCCTGTGTACCGGTTCCAATCACGCCAACGCTTTTTACCTGTTCTTTAGCCAGATAGTCAGCAGCAACCGCCCCAGCCGCAGCAGTTCTTACATCAGTTAAATAGCCGTTATCCAGCAGAATCGCTTCCGCAAGACCCGTCTTGGAGCACAATAAGAGCATCATGCCACTTAAACTTGGCAAACCGAGGGATTGATTATCAAAAAAACCCGAAGAAATTTTAACAGCAAACGTATCCAGTCCCTTTATATAAGCTGTTTTCACATCCATTTCCCCATGATGTTCGGGAATTTCCATCGTCAAGATTGGCGGTAAGGTCACGTTTTCACTGGCTAATGCAGTGAACCCTTCCTCCACGATTTCAATCGCTTTTGAATTCACATGGACAAACTTCCGGATCTGTCTTTCATCAAATATTTTCATACATACCTCCCAGCTTAAAAATCTTCCCGGAAGGTTTGACAAACAGCTGTCTAGGAAAATTTGCAAAGACTTCACAGCCCGTTTCCGTTATGCGAATCGATTCACTAATTTCCACGCCGTACTGCGCAAGCCAGATTCCAGGAATCACATGGAATGTCATATTTGGCTGTAATACTGTTTTATCTCCTGGGCGCAAACTTACGGTATGTTCCCCCCAGTCAGGCGGATAATTGAGTCCCATCGAATAGCCGATACGGGTATCTTTAATAAAGCCACTTTTGGCAATCGATTTGCTCCAAACTGCTTCGACCTCCTCTGCTGTCATTCCCGGTTTGATGGCATCAATCGTCGCATTTAACCCTTCGATAACAACATCTGCCAAATACGTTACCTTTGGATTTGTTTCCCCAATAAAAACAGTCCGGGATAGTGGTGAATGATATCGTTTATAACACCCAGCCAGTTCCAGGATGACGGGATCTCCGGATTTATATGGTTCATCCGTCCATGTTAAGTGCGGGGTCCCTGTCTTGATGCCAGACGGGAGAAGCGGCATGATTGCAGGATAATCTCCACCGTAGCTGGCGGTGCCGCTTATTTGAGCATGCATGATAGCGGCAACAACATCACACTCCCTTACACCAACCTCAATTGCATCGATTCCTGTCTGCATCGCCTTCTCTACAATTTTCGTAGCATTTCGTATATAATCAATTTCCCGAGCTGATTTGATGATTCGAATATAATTCACCAAATTGGTAGCATCCTGGAAAGTTGCTTGTGATAGTTCTGCTCTTAATCTGGTATAGCACTTGGCAGTAAAGTAATACGTATCCATTTCAATCCCAATCGTCGCATTTGCCTCACCGATTTCTTTTAAAATATTGGAAACAAAGTCCATTGGATGCTTTTCCGTTGAATGTACAAAGTCATCCGGATAACCAATCAGATGGCTATCACCTAACCATGTAGTTGCCCGTGCCCCATTCAAATCCTGGCCTCGCCCAATCCAAAATGGCTCCTCTTCATCTATGAGTATCATTAACAGTTGGTGTACATAGAAGGTCCACCCATCATACCCTGTTAAATAATTCATGTTTGCCGGGTCAGTTATCAATAGCACATCCAAACCTTTTTCCACCATTTTTTCTTTCGTCTTCCGAATCCGCTCCTTGTACTCCATATTTGCAAAAGCAGTCATCTTCCAAACCAACCCCCTTATATATGCGATTACATAATAACTTATTAATTAAATTGAATTATTACAATTATCTTACAACTTATACTCCAAAAATACTATTCACCATTTTGTATGATTTTATTAGTCATTTTTATAACGGTAAACTATTGAGTTACGTTTTTAAATTTTTCTGGAAATTGAGATAATTATATGTCAGAATACATTTTATAGGAAACATCGAAGGGGGATTTACTCATGGCAGGTCCATCAAAGGAAAAAAAGACACTTCAGATGACCGTGCAAGCTGTTTGGGAGGCCAAACAATCGATTCAATCTGTTGTAAAAAAAACGCCACTTATTCATTCGAAGAAACTTTCCGCGCAATACGGGGCCAACATTTATTTAAAGTACGAGCATCTTCATGAGAGCAATGCCTTTAAAATAAGAGGTGCTGTCAACGCCATCAATCACTTAACCGCGGAAGAGAAAGCACTTGGGGTCACTACTTTTTCAACCGGAAACCACGGTCTTGCTGTTGCCCTAGCTGCTAAAAAAATGGGCATCCGCGCTTGTATTTGTGTGTCAAACCATGTCCCGATCGTAAAATTAGCTGCGATCAAAGCATTAGGCGCTGAACTGGAGATTTATGGAGATGGACAGGATGATGCTGAACAACGCTGTTATCAACTAGAAAAAGAACAAGGCTTAGCGGTTATTCCACCGTTCGATCATCCATATGTCATCGCAGGCCAAGGAACGATTGCTCTTGAAATACTGGAAGATTTACCGGCAGTTGACTGTGTCATTGGCGGATTATCAGGTGGCGGCCTTCTGTCCGGCATCGGTTTAGTAATGAAACATACCAATCCAGATATTAACGTATTTGGAGTCTCTATGGAAAAAGGGGCTGCCATGCACGAAAGCTTACAAGCTGGTAAAACCGTATCCGTTACAGAGGAGTCCACACTCGCAGATAGTTTGTTAGGAGGAATCGGTTCTAATAATCGCTACACATTTCAGATGATTAAAAACTATGTTGACAAATCTTTCCTTATCCCCGAACAGTCGATTGCAAAAGGGATGGCCTACCTTTATAAAGAGCATCACATCATGGTAGAAGGTGCTGCAGCGATTGGTGTTGGTGCATTACTCGATGAATTATTTCCGATTGACCAGCAGGAAAATATTGTTCTGGTCATAAGTGGTTGTAATGTTGACGCCTCCTCCCATTTTAAAGCAATAGAATCCTATATTTAAACATATATATATGAATAGAAGGAGGTCATTACGTTGCAATATACCGTGAAGGATTTAATTACCAACCCCTTATTGAATTCTGCCAATCTATTGGCCGCTGAAACAATTATTTCCTCGCAGCCCATTGACTCGGTTACCGTAATGGAAATGCCTGTCGAGGATTTTGTTAGGGAAAATGAACTCGTGTTAACGACGGCGATAGGCTGTGGGAACAACCCTGACCTTTTCCTTTCCTATGTCGAAGCCATTTGTAATGCTGGCGCTGCCGCAATGGCCATTTCCACGGGCAGGCATGTTTTAGAAATCCCACAGCAAATAATCAGCTATTGTCAAGGACAGAACTTTCCGCTTATTGAATTGCCATGGGAACTCCGATTTGGCGATATTATTAAAATTACCTTGGAGCAAATTAACCAATGGGAGCAAAATTCTCAAGGGAAAGCAGATATCATTCAACGTAAGCTACTTCAATTGTATTTGGATAATCAGTCACTCGATGAGGCGGTATCTTATTTATCGCAGGAACTAAAAATGGAAATTTTTGTAGAAAACGATGATACCGGATGGCTCGACACGAAGTTAATCGAATCCGAATCACTCCTACCCTCATTCCACCAAGCAGAACCAACCATCAACCATTTAAAGGATGGCCACTTTACACAAACATTACCAATGCATCTTTCAACACAGGAATCCTATCATCTACATCTTCAATCCAAATCACCAACGGCAACACCAATTCCGTGGTTCATCCTGAATCAAGCCGTCACGATTCTATCACTATGGATTCTTAAAGAACAATCCAAAGTAAATCAGCAAGAGAAGGAAAAAGAAGAGTTTATGCAAATTTTATTGAGTGGCGACTGGAACGCAACAGGTAAAAGTGAGTTTACGAAGCAAGCGGAAAAGTTAGGTTTTAATGTGCAGTTATCCTATGTATGCATGGTCGGCTATCCAGAGAATCTCGTTGAATTTTATACAATTTCAGGCAGTGACTCCATCCATCAAATTGAAAAAACATTTAAACGATCCGTATCCAATATTCTCGAGTCCTCAGCTACATTGCTTCAGAAAAAAGTGATTTATACATTTCAGCGTCATTTTGTCATCGTCTTTTTAGAATGTGTCGAGGAAAATATAACCCAACAGACCCACCTCTTTTTGGATAAAATGGATATAGCTGTGGGGAAAAATGAGATTCCCGCATTTTCTTGGGGCATTGGGGAAAACCAGGCAGGAAAATTTACCTTCCACCAAAGTCATCAAAACGCCAGAACTGCACTGGAAATCGGTAGAAATCACAAAGGGCCAGGTCTTCGGTTCACCTATGCGAACACAGGAATCTATCAACTGCTCGCAGCCCTTATGAATAACCCATCAGCAACTGAAATCATGCATGCAACGATTGGCAATATAGCATCCTATGATAAAAATAAAGGACTGGATTTACTGCACACTCTCGCAACTTATATCTACCATCAAAAAAATGTCAGCCAAACAGCCCGAACACTATCCTTACATCGCCAGTCACTTTTATATCGCTTGAGGAAAATTGAAAAACTAACAGACCGCTCCCTCGACGACCCCGACGACGTATTTCTACTAGATTTATGTCTAAAACTATGGAAAGTACGATTTGAAAGAGGATAAAGAAAGGAAGCATGGGGACGGTTCTCCTGCTTCCATTTTCGACATTATGTGACAAAATCCGGGGAGTGACAGGCACCGAATGGTTCGGTCTTGGCGGGTCGGGTGGAGAGTGCTTTCGCGAAAATAACATTGGAAATCGCGGAATAAGTCGTACGATACGCCGATAAATTTAAAATTACGTGGATAAACGAGCTGAATCCGCGGAATCAATTCCGGAAACCCTTAAATAGCGCTTGGCTGCACGCGATTGGAACGCGATTGGAAGCAAGAGAACCGTCCCCGTGCTTCCACACGTGCTTCCAATGAAAGAAGAAAAACAGCCTCCCACCCAGGTTTTGCGGTGAGGGCTGTTTTTAACAATCACAATCAAACAAGCAATTCACGATGACTTCCTATTTCGGAAGCAAGAGAACCGTCCCCGTGCTTCCTTGGGGTTATTGCGACGTGTTCGCCGATTTGGAATTTTTCCTGGAGTGGTAGGTGGGCTACGATTACTTTTCCGTTTACGTCGATGGAGTAATGGTATTCTTTTCCTTGGAATTGTTTTGTAATGATTTTTCCTGTTAGTTGCTTATCATTTGGTTGCGAGAGATTGATTTGTTCAGGACGAAGCGGATAGATATTTTTATCCTTTAATTGCTTCGAAAATCCGTCACCCTCCCAAACGACCGGGCTATCCATATGTGAAAACGCAGAACCATTCCACCTACCTTCAAAAAGATTCGCTTTTCCGACAAAAGTGGCTACAAACGGTGTTTCAGGATGATAATAGATATCTTCCGGCACACCGATCTGTTCAATTTTCCCACCATTCATTACGACAATTCTGTCAGCCATTGCCAATGCTTCACCCTGATCATGTGTCACATACAGTATGGATGCTTTAGTTAATCGATGTAGTTTTTGAATTTCATGACGCATTTCCATTCGTAATTCAGCATCCAGGTTACTTAGTGGTTCATCCATAAGCAGCAGTTTTGGTTCCGGGGCAATCGCACGGGCCAGGGAAACACGCTGTTTTTGTCCGCCAGAAAGTTCACCGGGCATCCGCTTCTCTAAATTTTCAAGCCCAACAATTTGTAATACTTCCTCAATGCGCGCAGCCGATTTCCCTTTCCAACCCTTGTCGACAAACCGATGATAATCCATCGCAAATTGGATATGTTCCCGTACATTCATATGTGGCCAAAGTGCAAAAGACTGAAATACCATGCTAACATTTCGTTGTTCTGGTGGAATAACTTTCTTGGAATTGGCAGCTTCTTTTCCATCGATTTCAATCGTACCATCCGTTGGTGATTCAAATCCTGCTAGCAGACGCAATAGCGTCGTTTTCCCACAGCCCGATGGACCTAAAATCGCAAGAAATTCACCATCCTTCACGGTTAAATCAATATGGTGAAGCGCCTGGAATTTGCCGAAATTTTTATTGATATTTACCATTGTTGTGCTCATTTACTTTTTACCACCTTTCTTTTCCAAACGGCCTGTCCTGCAAATAAGATAAAATAACCAAAGATAATCAATACGACAATAATACTAGAAAAGGCAGTGGAGTAGAGGGTATATCCAGACTGCTGAAAACTTAAGATAGATACACTGATCGTCTCCGCTTTCGATGAATATAGTAGTGAGGAAACGGTCAATTCGGTTAACGCACTCAAGAAGACAAGCATTGCTCCACTTAAAATACCCGGGGCGATTAATGGAACCATAATTTTCTTCCATTTTCCAAACCCATTGGAACCATTAATGCGTGCTGCTTCTTCAACTTCAATATCAACCTGCTGAAAAGCTGTAATCCCACTTCGCACTTGTAAAATTAAAAACCGGGTTATATAGGCGATATAAAGAATTGCTGCCGAACCATAAATACCAGGATTCCACCCAGGAATAGGCTCCATCCAGGCAAAAATCATAGCCAGCGCCAGTACCGTTCCAGGCAATGCATAAGGAATCGTAATTGCATTTTCCATCAGCTTCGTTGTGAAATTGGCTTTTCTCACACGGTAATAGGCAAAAATCGTTCCCGCAATGATCCCAATAAATGTTGTTACCCCGGCCAATTTTACACTTGTTAAAATCGAATCAATCGTTGACTCTCTAGTTAAGATATACTGATAGTTTTCCAACGAAAGGTTCTCCATTACAAAATCCAGACCATATGCCTTTAAAAAGGAGGTCATGACCATTGATATTAGAGGAAAGATACTTGTCATGGCAAAAAACAGCCAGATCAAGATTTCGACAGTGAGCCTACCCTTTCCTAAATAATATCGGGGTTTATAATCAATTTTGGTTGTTTCAATTCGCTTTGTCTTTCTTAATAGCACCCATTGCAAACTGATTCCCATGATGGCAACCACACCAAGAATCACGGACAGGACAGCAGCTTCATGAAATGCCGAGGTCCCAAATCCGATTATTTTTTGATAAATGTACGTGGAAAGCACGGAAATATTTGCTGGGGTTCCTAAAAAGGCAGGAATTCCGAAATTATCCAATCCCCCTAAGAAGGCGATGAATGAACCACCAACAATGCCTGGTAATGCCATTGGTAAGACAATTTTTGAAAAAGATGTCCACCGTGATGCTCCCGAAACCCGTGCAGCCAACTCCATTTCACGTGGAATTTGCCGAAAGACATTGACAGTGAATAAGTAAACGAGTGGAAAATGACTGATTCCCATAACAAAAATGATTCCCGACATACTGTATAAATTCCACCCAGCAATGTTAATGGATAAGCCCTCAAGGAGGTTCTCCACTAAACCAGCAGATCCGAAAAATTGTACCCAAGCTAAAGACGTTATGTAAGATGGAATGATAAATGGGAGAAATACAAATAACTGTACAACATTTTTCAAGCGAATATCTGTATAGGCAACAATCCATGCAAAAACGGTACCTAAAATTAGAGAAATCACTGTCGAACCAGCAACTACAAAGAAGGTGTTTTGTAATACCTGCCATGTCCGTTCATCTTTTAAAATAGCTTCATAGTATTGTAGACTGATACCTTGATCACTTGTAAAGCTCATTATTAATAGGCGAATGATCGGTACAATAAAAAAGATAATTACTAGACCGATAGCAATCATTTTGTACATATTGGGGTTAAAAAAGGCAGAGGAAATAGCGCGGGGACGCTTTTCCTCCTGATTAAATTCATTCTTTGTCTCTTTGTTCGTCAATATCATCACCCTACAGTTCCGTTAGAGTTTACTTTGAAAATATTTCGTCAAATTGTTCTTTATCTGCTTCACGGTTTTGATATAAATCATCTATTGGTGCGCTTAATACCTCGAATTCCTCCAAAGCTTTTAGTCCTTCTGGAGCGTCAATCCCTTCACGTATTGGCGTATAACCAATCTCAGCCTGTAGTGTTTGCCCCTCTTCGGAAAGAACGAAATCAACAAATGCTTTTGCAATGTCTTCCTGTTCTGTATTTTCCATAATACCGATTGGTTCTGTAATAACCGGTACGCCTTCTTCTGGATAAACCAATTCTACCGGGGAACCATCATTTGCAGCACGTGCGACTAAATAATCAACTACCATGCCGTACGATTTTTGACCAGATGCCACATTTTCTACAACAGCACCATTTCCCTCTGTAATCATTGGATTATTCGTTTTGATTTCTTCATAGAAATTCCAACCAAAAGCATTATTGCGCGTAAATATACCAAGATTGTAAGCTGCTGCACCGGAGTATAACGGACTCGGCATAACAACTTGATCCGCTGCTTCTTCAGATGTGAGTACCTGCCATGAAGTTGGTGCTTCTGTGACATCTTCCGTATTAATTACAAGTCCAGTTGCCATGATTTTTGTTCCTGTGTACGTACCATCTGCATCCACAAACTCTTCCGGGATAGTTTCTGCTTCAGGGGAAACATATTCCATTAACATATCTTGTTTTTTCAAGCCTTCAAATGTGACAGCGTCTGCTACTAGCAGGACATCAGCAACAATGTCTCCAGCCTGGTTTTCCGCATTGATTTTACTAATTACTTCTTCTGTACCAGAGCGGAAAATATTGACTTCAACATCTGGATATTTTTCATTAAATGATTCTACTAATTGTTCCGCGTCCACATCCGGTTGGGACGTATAGAATTCCAGTTCTCCACTCATTTCACCGGATTCATCGGATGATGCGTCTGCTGCTGTTTCGTCCTCTGTACTGTCTCCACAAGCTGCAAGCAATAGAAGTAACATGGTAAGTAGTAGAAATAGACTTTTTTTCATTTAGTTCTCCTCCTGAATATAATTCATTTTATTGAACCAGCGGCTTATTTGATCGATTTTTCGTTTCTGCGTATTCTTTAGATCAATCGGTGAGACGGTAATATAACCATCTTTCAATAGTTGATAATCGGTTCCTTCATTCACTTTTAAGTCCTGATAATTATCTTTCAGCCAATAGTAATCCTGTCCCTGTGGATCATTTAATGCGACAAAATTATAACGGGAGATGGACAGATCCATCGGTACGACACAAACTCCTTTGCAAAGCTCCTTGGATGTATAAGGCAAATTAACATTGAGCATGACATTTTTCGCTATTTTATTCTGTAGAATCACCTCCACAACATTGTAAAGCAGCTGCTTCACAATACCGAATTTGATTTTAGTCGTCTTAAACGTTTCTAAGGAAACCGAGACAGAAGGAACCTGGTACAGCATAGCCTCTTGAGCTGCAGCAATCGTTCCGGAATAATACATATCCCGACCGACATTTGGTCCAATATTGATTCCCGAAAAAACAATATCCGGTTTTTCCTTCAGCAGTACTTCCATCGCAAGTTTTACACAGTCTGCTGGAGAACCATTTACCGCATATGCTTCCGCATTGGGAGCAAAGTCAATTTTTTTTAATTTCAGTGGCTGGCGTAATGTGATTTTATGGCTATAGGCACTTTTTTCCGTATCGGGGCAAACGATCACCACTTCGCCAAAATGGGAAAGTAAATCAGCCAGTGCTTCTACTCCTGGCGCAAAAATACCATCATCATTTGTAATTAATATTTTCAAACGTTTGTCTTCCTTTCTATCCAACCAGCGTTCTGTAAAAATGCTAGATGCTTTTTTAAAAAAGTTAATTCTCGTGAAGTATCCATCCCTTCCAGCACAACTGGAAAATCAGTGTTCGATAAGGAAGTTAGTACCGAGTCAAGATCAATTTCTCCTTCCCCGAGCGGCAGATGATACTGCTTCTTGCTGGAATCACTTAAATGAATACTATTTACCCGCTCCAACTTGTCTAAGTAATTGATGCTGTTTTCTTCCAAAGGTGTATGCGCAATATCCAACGTAACGTGCAGCCCCTGTCCAACTTGCTCGAGAAACGTATTCATGACTCTCGGATTCGTTATAATCTCTTTTGGAATTGGCTCCATTAATTCTTGAGAAAGAATGACCCCTTTGGCTGCAGCATATTCCACGAGCATTCTTGTGTTTTTTACCATTGCCTGCATATGTTCGTTGGCTAAATAGTTTTTCACCGTGAATCTGCCAGGATGAAAGGTCATATGCACAACCTGAAGTGCTTCTGCTAGATCAATAGATTTCTTTAACTCACGTACGGATTGTTCCTGAATTCCTTTGTTAATAGAACAAATATTCAAATCCCAGCTCGAGGCATGTAACGATAACGTGATACCTTCTTTATCAGCAGCGGAGCGAATTTCATAAGGATCTGATTGGTGATGGTAGATATGCTCCGCCCACAGTTCCAAGCCTTGTACCTTGTTTTCCTTTGCAATGGCTATCACTCCGATTGGGGGATAGTCCCAACATAAAGACGATGCAAAAAATAGTTTCATCGTGTCGAACCAACTCTTTCTAGCCAATGTTTTCTTGATATGTGATCTATTTGAATACTTCCTATTGGAAAAGGATTACGGGAATCTGGCCCATGACTATCGGAACCACCGGAAATCAGCAAGTGATGTATTTCCGCAAATCGCTTCCAGTATTCCACATCCTGCTCGCTATGTTTGGAGTGATACACTTCAATACCATCAATTCCATAGGAAAGGATATTTTTTTCATTGATGGAAAAAGGATATGCACCAGGATGGGCTAAGTAAGCTTCTCCACCACAGTCTTTAATTAATACAATGGCATCTTCAGCTGAGAAAGGCTCTCGCGTAATGAATGCTGGCTTTCCTTTTACTAAAAGGGAATCATAAGCATCTTGAGAAGTGGGAAAGTAATTTTTGTCATAAAGTGCGCTCGCAATATGTGTGCGTACAATAATATCTCCGTAGCTATACTTTTCTACGTCCTCAAATGTAACCATATAATCCAACTCATTCAGCCGATCAATGATTTTCCTTGCCCAGCGCTTGCGTTCTTCTTTCCGCCATGCAATATGTTTGACCATCCGAGGATGATTCGTGTCAAAAAAGTATCCAAGAATATGTAATTCATCGTCCTCACCGTCGGTATTCAATTCAATTCCTGGAATTAATTGAATGCCAAGCTTATTCGCCAATTCACGTCCCTGCTTATAAGCTCCTGTTTCATCATGATCGGTAAAGGAAAGAACCTGAATGTTTTCTTCTTTTGCTAAACGCAATATCTCCTCCGGCGTCTGTTCGCCATCTGAAAATGTAGAATGAATATGCAATTCCATTCTGTCCATCGAATCCTCCTCCCTCTTAACCTAACTTCATTATAAATAACGAATGTTAAGGACAATTAAAGTTGAATTTAAGAAACTATATTAGTTATGTAAATTGTATTTACAATTGGGTTATTTTACATAAATATCCAATTACAAATAAACCCTAATACGACGCACTTCACCCGAGTTTTACCTGCTACACCATTTTTATCATGTAAACCCAACATGAAGAATTTACAAAAAATTAACATCAGGAAGCATGGGGACGGTTCTCCTGCTTCCATTTCCATTTATGAATTCGTTGCAATGTTCGTTTTCCTAAATTCCATGATGTATTATAATGTTTAATGCATTAGAAGATAATGCTTTACTGATAAGATTACTTCAAGAGGAGAATGGAACAGCATGATTCGGCTAGCTACAAGTAAGGATTTAAATACTATTGTAAGGATTGCTAATAAAGCAATAGAGGTAATGAACGCTGAAGGAAGCAATCAATGGGATGAAAGTTATCCAACTGTTGATCATTTTACAGAGGATATAAAACATTCTTCTCTCTTTATATACGAGAATGCTGGTACTGTTTTAGGTTTTATTACGGCCGATCAAAACTTAGCGAACGAGTATGATACGTTGAAATGGAAACTTCCCAACGATAAATGTGGCACTTTTCACCGTTTAACTGTTGACCCAGGCCATCGCAAATCAAACATTGCCTCCATGATGATTACTTTTCTTGAGCAATATTTCAAACAGTTGGGTTTATCTGGTATGAAGATTGATACATATTCCATTAATGAAAAAGCAGAACGTTTATTTACGCAACTCGGTTATCAGAAGGTTGGAGAGTATTATATGAAAGAGCGGACTTTGCCGTTTTTGGGCTTTGAAAAGCGATTGTAACTTGGTGGTGGAAGCATGGGGACGGTTCTCCTGCTTCCATTTTCGACATTATGTGACAAAATTCGGGGAGTGACAGGCACCCAGATGGTTCGGTCTTTGCGGGTGGAGAGCGCATTCGCGGATATAACATTGGAAAGCGCGGAAATATCTTCATATTCGAGGAATAAGTCGTACACTATGCCGGTAAATTTAGAAATACGCGAATAAACGAGATGAATACGCGGAATCATTTCCGGAAACCCTTAAATCGCGCTTGCCTACACGCGATTGGAAGCAAAAGAACCGTCCCCGTGCTTCCTAGGTGAAATAGGTCTTTTGGATTATATCCTTTTCTATTAAATTAAATCATACTTAACTTCAAAAGAGAAAAATCAGATATTTTATTGCAAGGATATTGGGGGGTTATGGTTGTGAATTAAAATTTTTTAAACCAATTATTTATAGGCAATCGTACGAAAGTTGTTGACCGAGTGAAGGCGAACAAAAATACGGAGTCAAATTTATTACATAGCTATTCTGCTTTAGCAGCATATCATCCGAATATCATTATTCTATTTTCCCCAAATGGTGAAATAATCTCGAAGAACCATAGCGATGATATTAATGAATTATTAGGTTATTCACCTAATAATAAGTTAGATTTTAAAGAGATATTTTCTAAACATGCGTACAGGACTTTTGAATCAGCTTTTAAACGAACATTAAAAGGGAAGTCTGAAAGTCATGAAATCGAAATCAACCACAAAGATAGTGAGATCCTCTACCTCAACACTACTTTCATTCCTATAAAAGAGGGGAAAAATGCTGTAGAAGGCGTCTACTTAATAATTATCTTACTGAACAAAAAAGCTTACAACAGTCCCTAAGTCAAAATCAAAAACATTTAAATCATGCCCAGCAAATCGCTGAATTTGGCAGCTGGGAGTACTTGATTAATGATGATAAGATATTTTGTTCGGATTCCTGCTTTGATATATTTGGTTTAGATTACTCGGATAATGTCAATGTGCATAAACCTTTTGAATTTGTTCACCCAGATGATTTTGAAATGGTTCTTCATAAAGTTGACGAAGGGAAAAATTTCAAGAGTGAATACCGCATCTTTCATGGAAAAATAATAAGCCGTATAAGTTTGTTGGGGTTATTAAAGATGATACCGTTCAAAAAAGACTAGAAAATGACCTCAAAAGTAACAACGAAAACTATCGGTATACTTTTGATAACTTATCAGCTGGGATTTGGATGAAGGATTATACTACAGGACAAGTCAACTATGCTTCTAAGGCAGTTGAAGATATACTCCATACTTCAAAAAAAGAGTTATATAACGATGCTTCAATTTGGGAAAATATGATTGACCCTAAGCATCGTACGGACGTTTTTGTAAAGCAACATCTACTGAAAAAAGGAGAATCCATTAAACATAAATATCAAATCAATGCCGGAGATGGCACTACAAAATGGGTCTATGATCAAACGATTCCCCGTTTTAATGAGCATGGAGACATTGAAAGCCTCTTTGGGATGCTTGTGGATATCACACCGGAAATAGAGATGCACCAAAGACTGGACTATTTAAGTATGCATGATCCGCTTACAAAACTGCCGAACCAACAAAGCATTTATGAAAAAATAGATCGACTCTGTGAAAATAACGAGCCATTTGCGTTACTGTACCTTGATATTGATCGGTTTAATATCATTAATGATTCTCTCGGATACCAAGTTGGCGATGAAGCATTGAAAATGATCGCGGATCGATTTGTTTTAATGACGCCAGAAGAAGGATACATCGGTCGGTTAAGTAGTAATGATTTTGTAATTATCGTAAAAAACGATTCAAGCAAAGCTTCTGTAAACACATTGGCTAAAAAATTAATACAAAGAATGGAAGAACCGATTACGGCAATCGATTATGAATTGCATATTACAACAAGCATCGGGATCAGCTTTTTTCCCGACGATGCAGATAATAAACTAACCTTACTCGAACATGCCCATTCCGCTCTTTATCACGCAAAAAAACATGGTAAAAATAAATATCAAATCTATTCTATTTCCAAAGACATCTCTTCCTATAAAAAATATATACTGGATAGGGACATGCGGGAAGCAATCGTTAACGAAGAATTTGAGATCTACTATCAGCCACAAGTAGATCCACAAGATGGTCTCATTCTGGGTGCAGAGGCATTAATTCGATGGAATCATAAAGATTGGGGATTAGTCTCACCAGGCGAATTCATCTCATTGGCTGAAGAAAATCATTTGATTCATTTCATTGGTGATTGGGTCATTCAGAACGTCTTTGCCCAACTGAAGCAGTGGAAGGATAAAGGGATAACACTACGTCCGATTTCGATTAATGTCTCCCCTATTCGCTTTATGAAAAAGGGCTTGGTAGAGTTAGTTAGCGAGCAATTGGCTCTTCATCAAATTCCAGCAAAGTATATCGAATTTGAGATTACCGAAGGCTCTTTGTTGAAAGACGAGAAGCGTGTCCTGTCGACATTAAAAGGTTTACGAGATTTGGGAGTGAAAATTGCCATCGATGATTTCGGAACTGGTTATTCATCCATGGAATATTTGCGAAAATTTAAACCCGACACCATAAAAATTGATCAGATTTTCATAAAAAATTTAACAAATGAAGACAAAATAGACCGTGGCATTATATCTTCCATTCTGCATTTAGCTAAATCAATAGACGCAAACATTGTTGCAGAAGGTGTGGAAGAGTACGAACAATATGAGTTCTTACAACAACAGGAATGCAATAGTATCCAAGGCTATTTATTTTCAAAGCCTGTTCAACTGGAAAAGTATGAGCAAATGATACAAATCGGATATTTAAAGCCGACAAAAACGAAGATGAAGCCTGTCTTACAGGAAGAACGTAGAGATTTCTTTCGGTTCGTTTTTCCATATCATGTACGAGGTGAAATGACCATTACAGAAGTCGCCAATCGAAAAGTCGAACTCGGCTCCACAAAAATTTTAATCGAAGACGTCAGCTTGGGTGGCTTGAAAATGGTATCTTCGTTAAAGCTGCCAATCAACGAAGATATGAAATTTATGTTTGAATTTAAACTGATAAATGAATTATTTGATTTAAACGGCATATTAAAATGGAAAAACGAGGAAAAGGCTGATATGTACTCCTATGGCGTTTCTTTTGATTTAAACCAACATGATGAAGATCGCTTAGCACCTCTAATCAACCTGATGAGTACATTAAGAAATGCAAATCAGGAAATACCAGATACCGAATTTATATATGAAGACGCACATCTATTTTTCTTAAAAAACTGAGGAAGCATGGGGACGGTTCTCCTGCTTCCTTTTTTTTCGACAATAATTGACAAATTCCGGGGAGTGACAGGCACCGGATGGGTCTGTGCGGGTGGGGAGTCCATTCGCATTCTCGGATATCACATTGGAAATCGCGGAATAAGCCATGCGATTCGCCGATAAATTGGGGAATCCGCGGAAATCATTCCCGGAAATCCTTTTAAATAGCGCTTACCTACACGCGATTGGAAGCAAAAGAACCGTCCCCGTGCTTCCACATGTGCTTCCAATTACAAATGAAATTTTCGTGCGATTTTTTGTTTGATTCGTTCCGGCATACCGAATTTGACGTAGATCATGATTAGAGCTACTGGTAATAGTTGAAAGGCAGTGACGATTAACCAATTTAATAGATCCGTTTCATGTTGATATCGATTAATGAAAAAGTTTATCCACATAGAAAGGATGGCAACGGCGATAAAGAAAAATCCGATAACATTAAATCCTCTTACAGATAGGGCTCTAATTAAACTCCAGTAGCTTACACCTATGGCGGAGGTCCCAACAACGATTGGTAATGCTAACGGGATAAACCAATCAAGACTCCCACTGAAAATGTCCAATCCAAATAACAGTACTAATGAAATCAAACTGATCCCAATAATTACTTTATAGTAGTTTTGAACATAACCGAATGAGAAGTATAAAATTCCCAAGCCAGCCAGAATACTAATATTGATATATCTTGACCAGGTAAAATCCTGATTTAACTCATAGTCTATATAGAACATGAGGCTAACTGCGACAAATACCAGTAAAGTTACAAAGACAAAAATCCGGTTTAGCACCCTTCTCAGATGTGCAGGGTATGGGTTGGCAGCTTTAGGAAACTTTCTTTCTACCGCTACATCGGCTTCATTCACTTTTGGGATATGAAAGTTGCATAATGGGCAAGATCGATTATCTCTTTCTACTTTAATGCCACATTTTGGACAATAGGCCATTGTTTTTACTCCTCATCGTTTGTTTCTATAGTCACGTCAATCCCGAGATTACGAATTCTTCGAAAAAACTCCCGTTCCAGCATTCGGTCTTTCGTTAAATTTCCAAAAGAGATGTAAACATGCTGATTGTAGCTTATCATCAAAGCTTTTACTTTATTCCCTATACTAGGAGGTGGATAACATTCAACCCTTTCGATATAGTCTTTTATTTCGCTTGGCATCTGGACAATTCCCAAGTTGGACAATCCACTGGTATATTGGCCTTCACCAAAAAAGGAATAAATAGATGGAGCCACGATATCCTTGATTGGCGATGGCATTAATCTTAAGGCTAAAGATTTCTCACTGATTACACTGCGCTTAATATACTGCTTTAACTTTTTAGGGGTAAGTAACCGGCTAAACTCAATCTTTAACTCCGCTAAAATTTCTTCAAAATCGTATACACCAAGCCTTGCATCAATGGAAGGAGTGATACTTACAAAAAAGTTCCGCATCGTCTTGCTTTCAAAAAAGGACCGCATATTAACGGGGACATTGATAACGATTGGCTTTTTACGTCCCCCTGTTTCCTCTTGTATTTTTAACAGACTCTCAATATAAATAGCAGTCAGCAATATCGTGATGGAAACATCGTACGCTTTTGCCTTTTTCTTTAACGAGTCTACATTCAAAATTCCTGTCATGATATGGTATTGCCCTTTTTTGTCCAGTTGGATTGGGAGCTTAAATGATTTCCCAACTCGGGATTTTGGAGCGGGAATATCTTTTTCGTAATACTTTCGAAACGCATTTTCCGTTTCCGATTGCAACTGTACTTCGCTTATTTTCTCACTTTTTAACGGTACAGACTCCTTCAAATGAAGATATTGTGTGAGAAGCTCTTGTAAAAAAATAAGCGCACCCGTTCCATCCGTAATACTGTGAGACACTTCAAAGGCAATTCGCTTATTAAAATATAACACCCTATATGGAAAAGACCCTCGTCTTTTAATAGATAAACTCATACATGGATAATACATTTCTTTCTCCACCATCGGGGTTTGATTCGTCCCCTCAAAATAATACCAAAAGAAACCTTGCTTTAATTGCACCTTATAAAAAGGGTATCGCTCCAACGACGCATCCAAAGCTGCTTGTAAAAGTTCAGGATCAATTGACTTTGTCAGTGTGGCGGACACTCTAAACAAAGTTGTTGCCCTGGAAGATATGATGGATGAATATAGTTTTCCTGCATTATCAAGTCGGTACCACAAATCGTCATCCTTCATCAATTTTAGCCCCTTTGCAAATAAGGATTAACCTCTATTAGTCATCAAGTAATTGTATCATACAGGAAAACCCCACGCACTGGGAAGCGTGGAAGAAGCGTGGGGACGGTTCTCCTGCTTCCTATTCGACAATATGTGACAAAATTCGGGGAGTGACAGGCACCTAAGGGGGTTCGTGGATGGCGTTGCTGTTAGTTGGAATTACGCCGAGGTTATCGCTCAACTTCTCAGGGAGTGGTGTTTAGAGCAATTATATAGAGCCAAAAAAACTACTTCCACACCAAAAAGGAAGCAAGAGAACCGTCCCCATGCTTCCATCATTCAACATACTCTCTCAATCCATATGCGACTCCATTCGCGTTATTTTCCTTCGTGACATATGTGGCTTGCTCTTTCACTACTTGTTCCGCATTTTCCATTGCTATACTGATCTTCGCAACGTCAAACATGGAAAGGTCATTTAAATTATCGCCAATGGCAACTGTATTTTCCAGAGGGACATCAAAGTGTTTCGCAATAAACCGAAGTGCATTCCCTTTGCTAGATTCGCGGTTTCCGATTTCCAGCTTTTGCAGGCCGGAGGTAGTGAGCGATATATCATTTCTTTCCTGTAATTTATCCCGAAGCTCCAAGAGTTTCCCGCGATCAAAAGATAGTACAAATACTTTATAAACTTCTAACGGCTCATAATCTATATCCCGATAGTTAGGAACTAAAGTGAGTCCGTTCTGCTCGTATTGAATTTCAACAATTCTTTTAGCCGCTTCCAAGTCCAAATCGGCATTCTGTTTATGCAAACGCTGAATTTCCTTATTTAAAAGTTCCCTTCCACTTTCTTCAATATAAACGCCCTTATTTGTATAGAGCTCATAATAGACTTCATCTTCATCAATAACATCCATTAATTCTCCGATAACTTCCACTTCTAAGTATAAGTTCTGAAGTATTTCATCACTATGAAATACAACTGCTCCATTCCCAGTTATGATAGGACATTGAATCCCTGCATCTCTCATAATCTGTTTCGTATCATGCAGTGAACGGCCCGAGGAAATCACAATTATATCTCCCCTGCTTTGCACCTCACGTATTGCTGCTCTATTTTCTTTGCTTATCGAACCATCTTCAGACAGCAATGTACCATCCAAGTCTATAGCAATTAGTTTCATTATTAGTCCCTCCCAGGCGGTGTAACAATGGATTATTTTTCATGTTCCAGTAAAAGTAAAAAATTTAACAAAAGACCTCCTCACGTTAAGGAGATCTTTCATTAAAAATGTAAATTACTCATTTGAGGAAGCAAGAGAACCGTCCCCATGCTTCCTATTTTATTTCTTTGTTTACTCGGTGCATGACGGAAGTTTTTAATTTTTCCAATGCTTTTTCACTAGCATCAAGTGTATCTTCTTTCACGCCGAAGTAAAATTTAATTTTTGGCTCTGTACCGGATGGTCTAAGGCAGAACCATGATCCACCTTCTAATCTATATTTCAGCACATTGGATTTTGGTAAAAGAATGTCCTCTTCCAAATCACCTGCTACACGTTTACTCGTTTGATAATCTTCCACTGCTACAACAGCATTTTCAGCCATTTTCACTGGAGGGTTATTACGAAATGCAGTTAATATCGCATTGATTTGCTCAACACCGTCTTTTCCTTTTAATGTTAGTGACTCAAGGCCTTCTTTATAGTAGCCATATTGTTTAAAGATATCCAACAGCCCTTCATACACTGTCATGTTCTTTGATTTGTAATATGCTCCAACTTCAGCGATCAGCACACATGCTTGTACCGCATCTTTATCACGTACAAAATCGCCAATCAAGTAGCCGTAGCTTTCTTCATATCCAAATAGGAAGCTTCTCTCACCGGTTTGCTCATATTCCTTGATTTTCTCACCTATAAATTTAAATCCGGTTAAAGTATCGATCGTATCCAGGCCGTGTGCCGCTGCAATATCGCGTCCGATTTCTGATGTTACAATTGTTTTTAGGACCGTAGCATTTGACGCAAGCTCACCCTGCTTTTGTTTTTCGGTAATCAAATAATGTAGCAAAAGTGCACCAACCTGATTGCCAGTTAGCACTTCATAATTGCCTTGGCTGTTTCGAACAGCTACACCTACGCGATCGGCATCCGGATCGGTTCCAATCAACATATCTGCATCATATTTTTCGCCATACTGGATGGCCAACGCAAATGCTGCATGTTCTTCCGGGTTCGGTGATGTGACCGTGGGAAAATTTGAATCCGGCAGTTCTTGTTCTTTTACTACATGGACATGCTTGAATCCGATTGCTTCCAAACCTTTTCTCACTGGAATATTCCCGGTTCCATGCAATGGCGTAAACACGATTTTGAAATCATCCGCGACATGCTTGATCACATCCGGGTTGACATTGATAGTTTGAATCTGCTTCATGTAAGCTTGATCTACCGTATCGCCAATTATGTTGATAAGGCCTGCTGCTTTCAGCTTTTCTTCATCGCCAACAGCAACGGTTAATTCATCGTCCACTTCATTAACTTTTGCAATCACTTCATCTGCCACTAATGGTGGAAGCTGTGCCCCGTCATCCCCATACACTTTAAACCCGTTGTATTCCGGGGGATTGTGGCTTGCAGTAATAACGATTCCACTGTATGCATGCAAGTACCTTACTGCAAAAGATAATTTTGGTGTCGAACGCAGTGATTCAAATACATATGTCTGAATACCATGACTTGAAAGCGTTCTCGCTGCTTCCATCGCAAATTCAGGCGATTTGAAACGCGAATCATATGCAATTGCAACTCCACGCATTTTTGCATCCTCACCATTTTCTTCTATGTAACGCGCTAATCCTTCTGAAGCTTTTCGGATGGTATAGATGTTCATCCGGTTTGTTCCCGGACCAAGTTCCCCGCGGATTCCACCAGTACCAAATTCCAAAGTTTTGTAAAAGCTATCTTCGAGTTGCGTTGGATCTTTCTCCAATTCAGCCAATTTCCCCTTAAGTTCTTCCTCTAATTTCTCAAAACGATTCCATTTACTAAAGTTTGTTTGCCATTCCATCAATACATGCCCCCATCCATTCATCAATATGGCCATTATACTATAAAAAAGGAAGCACGGGGACGGTTCTTTTGCTTCCATAAATGTAAAAATGGAAGCAGGAGAACCGTCCCCGTGCTTCCGTTTGTTTTATTTTTTTGAGTTGTGTGTTGTTTCTTTTACTTCTTCAGCTGCCGTTTCGGCTGTTAGAGTATTCGTGGAATTTTTAAATTCTCGTAAGGTATCTCCTGCAGCTTTTCCAATCTCTGGGAGTTTTTTTGGCCCAAAAATAATTAACGCGATAATTAAAATTAGAATTAATCCTGGTATACCAATCGATGACAACATGTAGCACATCCCCTCCTTCGTTAAACTTTCTTTTCAACCTTAACATGTCCCATTAATAGAAAATGCGAATAATAACAGAATTTACATTATTTTCACTACAACTACATATCTAGTTAATAAAGTATTGATAGTCTATGTGTATAGTTGATTTGTCTTCCATAGACTTTTCAATTTAGGATTGACAAAACTATCCAAAGGTGGGGAATTCCATGAACGAGAAATCGAATATGGACAGGCGTAAGTTTTTGAAGGTCGGCGGAATGAGTACGGCAACAATTGCACTAGGAGCAACAGGTATCCTTTCCCTCGGTGGAAATAACGCATTAGCAGCTTCAGCAAAATCAGCGAATTCAAAAGGTGTACTTAGTGGCTATGGGCCTTTGATAGATGATACAGGCGGAGTCTTCAAGCTTCCAAAAGGATTTCAGTACCGGATTATCTCTGAAGAAGGCGGTAAACTTTCGGATGGCCGTCCAATTCCATCCATGTTCGATGGCATGGCCGCATTTAACGGACCTAAAAATTCAACACTTCTCGTACGTAATCACGAATTGACCACTGACACTAGCAACCCTGTAATTGGTAAAAATCCATATGATAAAGATAATACTGGTGGGACCACGGCACTTATCGTAGACGCAAACCGTAAAGTGCAACAAGAATACGTAACCTCTGCAGGTACCATTCGTAACTGTGCAGGAGGTGCCACCCCATGGGGGACTTGGTTAACCTGTGAAGAGACACTTGAGGAAGGACATGGCTATGTATTCGAAGTCGATCCTCTTGAACCGGAAAGTAACTTGTCAAAAACGCCAATCCGGGAAATGGGGGCTTTTTCCCATGAAGCTGTTGATGTTGACCCTGCAACGGGAATCGTCTATTTGACAGAAGATGCTGGTCCAAGTTATTTTTATCGTTATATACCGGTAGACCGCAGTCAAAAGATTGGTTCCTTACAAAAAGGTGGCCAACTACAGGCTGCTGCCTTTGAGGAATTGAGTTCGGACGAGGCGAGCAATTTTTACTCTGGGCAAAAATTCGGAATCGTTTGGAAAGATGTGAACCCCGAAAAGCCTACTCTAGAAGCAAGGCAACAAGGTTGTATCCAGTTCTCACGTTTGGAAGGCTGCCATTTTGTAGGCGGTGTATACTGGTTTTCCGATACGTCTGGTGGCAGTGAAAATCTAGGAACAGTTTATCGTTATATCCCTGCCACAAATACGTTAGAACTCTTTTATGAATCAACAAAATCAAATGATCTGGAATCACCGGACAACATTACCATCACTCCATGGGGAGATTTATGGATTGCCGAAGATGGCAATGGGACGGACCGCATTATAGGAATCACACCAGAAGGAGAAACATACGTCTTTGCCGAAAATATGTTGAATAACTCTGAATTGGCCGGACCTACCTTCTCCCCTGATGGCAAAACATTTTTCATAAATATTCAATCGCCAGGCTTGACCCTTGCAATCTGGGGACCCTTTGCAATCCGAAATTCCGGAAATCAGCGTAGAATGGGTCATGCAGCACCACCGAAAAACTATGAACCTAAAATCCCGGAAAATCTTGTAGCATTTGCTGAAGTTCAAGGAATGTCAAATCTTGAAGCCGCTGCTTTCCAGCGCCATGGCATGCCTATCATTTAAAGAGAATCATTGAAAAGAGCTCTCAATTGAGCTCTTTTTTTGTTTGTCGAGGAAGCACGGGGACGGTTCTTTTGCTTCCATAAATGTAAAACGGAAGCAGGAGAACCGTCCCCGTGCTTCTAGTTGCTAAAATTCGTGTCCGGCGATTGATGTTGCTATGCTATCTTCTACTTCTTGTATATTCCCACTTGAGCCGAGGTAGTTATTGATCATGATGGAAAAAACCAAGTCCTCACCATCGGCTGTTGTTACATAGCCGGAAAGTGTGGATACTCCAGTTAGTGAGCCTGTTTTTGCTGTGACATTGCCTTTAGCCGGTTCGGAGGTCATGCGATTACGCAATGTCCCGCCAACGAAACGTTCTTGCTCTCCTGCAATTGGCAAAGCATGTTGGAATACTGGAAACCAGCTCTTTTCCTGTGCTGCGTAAAGCAGCTGTGCAAGGTCATTTGCTGGAATCATATTTTTATGCGACATTCCCGATCCGTCGCGAAGCAGGATCGTATCCGGGTTTACACCTAGCTCTGTTACGACTTCTTCCATCACTTCAATGCCTTTATCCCAGCTTCCTTCGTTATGGACAACTTTTCCCATTTCTTTCGTTAAGACTTCCCCATGGCCATTGTTGCTTAATTTCATAAATGGAATCAGTAATTCCTTCAGTGGCATAGACTCCTTGGAGGTAAGTAGGTTTGCATCGACCGGAGTTGCTTCGAATCTCTCCTCTGATTTTCCAATGAATGTAATCCCTTGTTCCTCTAAGGCTTTCCGAAATACATCCGTTGCATATCCCGTCGGTTCCCATACGGAGACCCATGAGCGTGAATTAGAGCCTTCTACTGGCATCGTTCCCTCTATTATAATTTTATTCGATCCATGTTCCCTTTCAATGGAAATATCCTTCAACTCACCTGCGGGTACCATTTCGGTGTTATTTTCAATTGTGACATAGTCGGTTTCCGGACTCACTGTCACCTCTGCTTTTCCACCGACTTCCTCTTTTGTGCTGACCTGGATAATAACTGTTCCAGCGTCATAATCGTCATTTGGTGATAGGGTTAATGCAGAAATCTGTGCACCTGTATAAAAGGGCTCATCTGACCAATTTAGATCTTCGGAGAGACGAACATCATCATACCAGGTGTCATCTCCCACGAGATCACCTTTAATTTTGCTGATCCCTTGGTCCTTCAAATCTGTTGCAAATTGATCAAGATCTGTTTTCAATAATGTCGGATCACCTTTACCTTTTATGTACAAATTCCCATGTAGTATATTTCCTTTTTGCGCACCATCCGTTAACACCTCCGTGCTGAATCGATAATCTGCACCAAGTGTATCCAAAGCCGCTGCTGATGTAAGTAATTTCATGTTGGATGCCGGGTGTAGGCGAATATCTCCGTCCTGTGAAAAAAGCAATTGACCAGTATCAGCATGCTTCACGCTTATGCCAGTTACCGTTCCATCCAACATTTCATTCTCTAGAATGACAGCCAATTTTTCCTCCAAAGTAGCATTTTCAGTGAATTCTGCTTCTGTAATTTCTTCGGACGCATTTACAAATAGTGCTTCTTCCTGTTCTATAAAGGAGAACCCTGCAAATACTGCAATTACAACCAATAATGCTCCTTGTTTCATCCGCCACTTCAACTTCATGAACATATCACACCTTTCAAATTTTGAATATTTACATTATACAGTAAAACAGGATGGGAATAGCAAACGGAAGCACGGGGACGGTTCTGGTGCTTCCTTCCCAGGTAAGGCTAGGAGCAAGTTATCTTCTGGACATGAGGTATGATGCTCTCTTCTCTGCGGACGCTCCCAACAACCAGTCCATATTCACCGCCTCCCATTCATTTCATACGATAAGTAGTAAGCAATAGGCACCATTATTCCCTTATTTCGCTGATTCAATTAACAAATTCTCCATTTAAGTTTATAAACTTGATAAATAGGTAATACAGTATAATACATCACGATAAAAAGGAGAGAGATAATCATGGGATTTATTTGGAGTTTAATTATTGGTGGTATTCTAGGTTGGATTGCTAGTCTAATCGTTGGAAAAGATATACCAGGTGGAATTATTGGTAATATTATTGCAGGTTTTATTGGTGCTTGGCTTGGTTCCGCAATCTTAGGAAGTTGGGGACCTGAAATTGGAGACTTCTTCATTATTCCAGCATTAATTGGTGCAATTGTTCTTATTTTCATCGTAAGTCTAATTATGAAAGCTATGCGAAAAAACGCTTAATAAATAAAGCACGGGGACGGTTCTACACTTCCGAATAATTGTAAAATGGAAGCAAGAGAACCGTCCCTTTGCTTCTTCCAATCCCTTAAAAAATGGAAGCAGGAGAACCGTCCCCATGCTTCCATTTAAATCGACAGAATCATCATTAAATACTAGTTATTCAGCATATTCCTAAGCATATGACCGACATAAGTCCCAACACCCTACTTTATGCGGTTATATCCGTTTATTTCGTATAATATTAAATTTTCTAAAAAGTCACATCTTTGGTAACATTATAGTTGTCACTATATTGTAACAAGTGAATGTTTATACGAGGGGGATATTAAATGAAAAAAAGAAATTGGAAAACACAGGTTACTGTAATTATTTCTATCATGTTTATTCTTGTGTTGGCTGCATGTGGGTCGGAGGAAGAGACAGATAACACCGAAGACACTGGAGGTACAGAAAGCTCAGAGAGTACCGAGAGCACTGAAGCATCAGCAGGGGCAGAACTAGAAGATACATACACGGTAGTAAGTGATACTTCATTTGTTCCATTTGAATTTATGGAAGACGGTGAGTATACAGGATTTGATATTGATTTGATTCATGCGATTGCAGAAGAAGCAGGATTTGAAATCGAATTGGAAACAACGAATTTTGATGGAATTATTCCAGGATTGCAAACTGGGCAATTCGATATCGCTATTGCTGGAATCAGTATTACAGAAGATCGAAAAAAGGCAATCGATTACAGTGATCCTTACTATGAATCTGGTTTGGCTATCGGAGTTGCAAGTGATAATGAAGATATTAATGGAATAGAAGATCTCGAAGGAAAAACAGTTGCCACTCGATTAGGTTCAACAAGTGCATCTTATATTGAAGAAAATATTGAGAGTGCTGAGGCAAATCAATACGAGCAATTAGACCAAGCTTATCTTTCTGTAGAAAATGGCAGCTCGGATGCGATTCTCTATGATGCACCGAACGTTAACTACTATATTCAAACTCAAGGTGAAGGTAGTATGAAGGTAGTTGGAGATTTGTATCAGGCTGAGGATTATGGTATCGCGATTACGAAAGGTGAAGAAGATCTTGTCACTGCTATTAATGAGGCATTAGCTAGTTTAAGAGAAAATGGCACCTATGATGAAATCTATGCCAAATGGTTTGGAGAACCAACTGAATAAGTTTTTTCCAGGTAAAATTTATACACAACGAGAGTTAATCTTCTAAGAAAATGAAAAAGCTAAGGATTATCATTTTGTTTTGTGATAATCCTTAGCTTCATTATGTGAGGTGGAACAATGGAAGGAAGATTTGATTGGGTAGGAGTTATTGAATTCTTACCACAGTTAGGGACTGGACTTTATTATACCCTGTTAATTTCGATAATTGGACTGATAATTGGGTTTGTTTTAGGTGGTATTTTTGGATTTGGGCGAATTGCCAAAAATAAAATTATATATGGAATTGCTTCCTTATACGTAGAAGTTATTCGAGGAACTCCTGTATTGGTTCAGGCGATTTGGATATTTTTCGCTCTCCCTTTAATTACGAATTATAATATGGAATCCGTGACAGCAGGTATCCTCGTCATCGCATTGAATTCAGGTGCTTACATTGCAGAAATTGTCCGTGGGTCCGTTCAGTCTATTGAAAAAGGGCAAATGGAAGCCGGACGTTCACTCGGGTTAAGTCATAGTCAAGCGATGCGTTACATTGTATGGCCACAAGCTTTTAAGCGGATGATTCCACCACTTGGAAATCAGTTTATTATCAGTATAAAAGATACGTCGTTATTATCTGTTATTCTCGTTCCGGAACTGATGTTTCAAGGTAGATTGGTTGCGTCAAACTATTTTAATGCGGTAGAAATTTATACAATGGTTGCCGTTTTCTATCTGGCTATTACACTGTCGTTATCCTTTGTCTTGCGCATTGTTGAAAGAAGGTTGGATATAAAATGATTAGAGTAAAAGATTTACATAAAAGGTTTGGAAACAATGAAGTGCTGAAAGGAATCGATTGCCATATCGAGCCACAGGAAGTTGTTTGTGTCATTGGTCCGAGTGGTTCGGGGAAAAGTACTTTTCTCCGTTGTCTAAATATGCTGGAGTCCATTACAAGTGGAGATGTCGTTATTGATGGTTATAATTTAAGTGATTCAAAAACAGATATTAATATGGTACGAACAGAAATCGGGATGGTATTTCAGCAGTTTAATCTATTTCCACATAAAAATGTAATTGAAAATATTATGCTCGCTCCACAGAAAGTTCGTAAACTTTCCGAAAAGGAGTCTAGGGCACGCGGATTAAAGTTACTAGAAAAAGTTGGCTTATCGGATAAAGCAGAACAATTCCCTTCCCAACTATCTGGGGGGCAACAGCAACGTGTGGCCATTGCCAGAGCACTTGCGATGGAGCCAAAAATGATGCTGTTTGACGAACCAACTTCCGCTTTAGATCCCGAACTCGTCGGTGAAGTGCTCGAAGTAATGAAGCAACTCGCACTCGAAGGAATGACAATGGTCGTCGTCACACATGAAATGGGATTTGCAAAAGAAGTTGGCGACAGAGTCCTGTTCATGGACGATGGTGCCATTGTTGAACAAGGCGACCCAGAGCAAATTTTTACAAACCCCCAGTCAGAACGAACCAAAGAATTCTTAAACAAGATTTTATAGGAAGCATGGGGACGGTTCTCCTGCTTCCATTTTTTTGTGCAAAAAGAAGAAGCAAGAGAACCGTCCCCGTGCTTCCTCTTGCGTTTCCATTAATAGGTAAGGAGATGAATAGATGAATCCGATTATAGATATGCAGAATGTTTCATGGAAAAGACAGGACAAGACCATTCTATCTAATGTGGACTGGAAAGTGTTCAGTGGGGAGCACTGGGCCGTCCTTGGATTAAATGGGTCCGGAAAAACTTCATTACTTAATATGGTCAATGGTTATATATGGCCAACACGAGGAAAAATCAGCGTCCTTGGCCATCCATTTGGAAAAACCGATATTAGGGAATTAAGGAAATCGATCGGTTGGGTCAGTTCCTCGCTCCAGGAGAAAATAGTGGATACAGAATATACGGAGGCTATTGTTGTTAGTGGAAAATATGCATCAATCGGATTGTATGAAAATCCAACGAATAAAGACTTTCAAAAAGCAATACATCTAATGGAAGATCTCGGTTGCAGCCACTTAGAAGGTCGTACGTATCAAACATGTTCGCAAGGTGAAAAACAGAAGCTTCTTATTGCACGAGGATTAATGGCCTCTCCGGACCTGTTAATCCTCGACGAACCTACCAATGGACTTGATTTCATCTCTCGTGAAGCGTTAATGGTGACCATAACCAGGCTCGCAACTCAAGAAAATGCACCTACAATTATATTCGTAACCCATCATATTGAAGAAATCATACCTGTTTTTACAAATACACTTCTATTGCACCAGGGAGAAGTCTTTGATAAAGGGGCGAGACAGGAAGTGCTGACTAACGAACGCTTATCACACTTCTTTAACAGAAACGTCCAAGTAGAATGGCATCATCAACGCCCATGGATGACCCTCCGCGACTAGGTGGAAGCATGGGGACGGTTCTTCTGCTTCCCCTTCTTTACACAGCAAAAAATGGAAGCAAGAGAACCGTCCCCGTGCTTCCACTTTTCCTTTCATGCTTTAAATATGATGTTAGCTGATATTCCTAGTATTCTTGCTGCTTGGCGTTGTGTTAGTCCTTTGATTTGTTTTACGTTCTGTAATGTTTCCTTTCGTTTTAACCTCGGTAAACTTTTCACTTGTGCTATCTCGAATTCGCCCAACAGTTCTTTAATTAGCCGGCTCGCCTCTTCGTCTGTTAATCTTCTTCTCTCTGCAAATCGATGATCCAGAGATTCGTCATTACTTTCTCGTTCGTTAAATTCTCGAAAACTCCCCCTCGCAATCGATAAATCAGTCGAAAACTTGCTTAATACAAAATTACGATCCACCAAGTTTCTTGTATCGGAAGAATTACCATAGTACTCCAAGCAGCTACTCCACTTCCACCCATCTGCCCGATGAACCATTCCAGCTTTCACCGGATTTTGGTGGATATACCTTACGACTCTTAATAGGGACCTGTCCGTCTCCACAATTTCACTTCTGAACCGATCCTGAAAAAGATGGCCGATTGTCTTATACTTTAAATTATAGTATGAGACAAAGCTCACTCCTATTCGCTTCATCGTAATCGAAATGTCCTCATTACCTTCTTTTAATAAAAGATGCACATGATTTCCCATCAAACACCACGCATAAATACGCATATCAGATTTTATTTTGTATCGCTCAACAATATCCAGGAACTTAAAACAATCTCCATCATCATGGAAAATTTCCTGTTTATTAGCACCTCTCAACATAACGTGGTATATCCCACTAATACTTCTTTTCCGAGCCCCACGCGGCATCTCAAATCCCCCCTCTAGGAGGAAGCACAGGGACGGTTCTTTTGCTTCCTCCATGCTCAAAAAAATACTAAATAGATTCATTTGGACAAAAAAATCAGCATAATTGCTATAGTCGTGTTTGAAATTGAAGTAAATGAAGGAATCAGAGTGTTCTTGCAATGTGTGTTTACGAAGAGAAACTTGATGAATGATCTTTACGGAGATTTCACAGATGGATGGTGAAAAAATGTGGAGTAAGCAGCTTAAATCCCTAAAACTTCCTCTGTTATAACAGAAGAAACCTGGCTCTTTTGCACTATTAAGTAATGACACTGGATGCTACATCTATCATATAATAATTTTTAAAATTTTTCACCTATTTTTCTATTAGGAAGCACGGGGACGGTTCTTCTGCTTCCTCTCCTTTACACAACAAAAAGCGGAAGCAAGAGAACCGTCCCCATGCTTCACCCATGCTTCCTCCGTGGTTCTTTCAGATTTTTATGTCCATATTTCGCGATGATAGCGGATATGAGCGGTTCTAAGCGGATGTGGGGTATATATCTCTTTATGACAACGCTTACTATCACTATTTCGGCTTTATCCACCCGACTTGCATAAAAACCCTTGAACTATAAATTGAGAGTGTTACGCTAATAACTGGTTCTAAAATAAGAAAACAGAAATAGGAGCGTATTCATTTGATTAATAAACGAATAGCATTTTTAGGTGCAGGAAATATGGCAGAAGCAATTATTTCAGGTTTTGTACAATCAGGAAAAATGAAACCTCAGCAAATTACCGTTACAAACCGAAGCAATCAAGAGCGTTTGAACGAATTAAAAGGCAGATACAATATTCAAGCAGTAACAAAAGATCAATTGGACTATTCAACAATAGATATTTTTATTTTGGCAATGAAGCCAAAAGATATAGATAGCGTATTGGAAGATTTACGCGATAAAATTACCGCTGATCAATTACTCGTTTCTGTGTTGGCTGGTATTTCCACTTCCTATATGGAAGCAAACTTAAACGATAGTCAACAAGTAATCCGCGTCATGCCGAATACTTCTAGCATGATTCAGGAATCAGCAACTGCTGTCTCCCCTGGTAAGCATGTAGCAATGGATCAAGTACTACTGGCTAAAGAACTGATGAAATGCATCGGGGAAGCTTATATTATCGATGAAGATATGATGGATATGTACACTGGTATCGCTGGCAGTGGCCCGGCTTATTTTTACAACTTGATGGAACATATCGAAGAAGTTGGCCATCAGGCTGGATTTGAACGTGAATTGGTACGAGAAATCGGAGCACAAACACTTTATGGTGCTGCAAAAATGATTCTTGAACAAGAAGAAACACCGGCAGAGCTTAGGAAAAATATTACGTCTCCAAACGGCACAACAGCAGCTGGCCTGGATGCGTTGAATAAACATGGTGGTGGAATGGCCATTATAGAAGCTGTGAAAAGTGCAGCGGCTCGCTCAAAAGAATTAAGCAAAGAACCAGAGAAAAAGTTAGCTCTACAGAAATAAATGCAGAAAACAATCATAAAATTGGAGTGATGACATGACGCCTGATACAGACAGGAAACGCATTGTAATCAAAATTGGAAGTAGTTCATTAACAAGTATGAACGGAGAATTAAGCCGCAGAAAGTTGGAAAAAATCGTCGAGGAAGTTGTTCGCTTAAAGGACGATGGTCACGACGTATTGCTAGTTTCCTCAGGAGCGGTTGCAGCTGGTTATCGTAAGCTTGGCTGTCTAACCCGCCCGGAATCCCTATCTGAAAAACAAGCTGCTGCATCCATTGGGCAAGGTCTACTGATCGAGACGTATTCTGATCTCTTTATCTCCCACGGATATGTAGCTTCTCAAATATTAATTACCCGTAGTGATTTTTCTGAGGAAAATCGCTATGATAATGCTCGAAATACAATCAATGTCCTATTAGATCGAGGGATTGTTCCAATTGTAAACGAAAATGACACCATTACAATGGATTTCTTAAGATTTGGCGATAACGATACACTATCAGCAAAAGTAGCTGGATTGATTGATGCAGATCAATTAATCATTCTATCTGATATTGATGGACTATATGATAGTGATCCACGTAAAAATGAAGATGCAAAACTTCTCTTTGAAGTAAATGAAATCACGCCTGAAATCGAAGCATCGGCTGGGGGTTCCGGTAGTGCTGTTGGGACAGGTGGAATGAAATCAAAAATCGAAGCTGTTAAAATTACAATGGCATCCGGAATTTCATCTTTCCTAGGAAAATCGAGTACAGGCGGAATCATTTATGATGCTGTCTATAAAAATGCGGTTGGCACCTATTTTGAACCGCAAGAGAACATTCAAAATCTGAATCAGAAGAAGCAGTGGATTGCGTTTAACTCTGGACCTGAAGGCGAAGTAACCATTAACCATTCAGCAACAGAAGCAATCATCGAAAACCAAACAAGCTTGGAACCATCAGCTGTACACAGTGTTCACGGTCGTTTCAAAAAAGGCGCAGTTGTGAAGATTTTTGATGTAAATGGAGACGAAATTGGCCTTGGAGTAGTGAATTACTCATCCAAAGCATTAGATCAGTTAATTAATCAGACAGATATTGATTTGGAAGAATATAAGAAAGCAGCAATTGAAAGTGAACAACTCGTTTGTCTACTTGATACGGTCGTTCCTGCAGGTGTATAAAGGGTAACTCTATGCATGAAGGATCTTACTGCCCGTTAAGGCGGGATAAAAATTTCACGGGAGGAATTTGATGACAGTCATTAACAAAGTGAACGTTGAAGAACAAGCTATTTTGGCTAAAAAAGCAGCGAAGACTTTATCTTTACTTTCAACAGAAGAAAAAAATGAAGCACTGCTTACATTGGCTGATGTGCTGGATGCTGATTATGAAACAATTTTAACAGCCAATAAAGAGGATTTGGAAAATGGCCGCAAAAAAGGCTACGATGACGCATATATGGATCGATTGACACTTACAAAAGAACGAGTGGAAGAGTTTGCCGGGGGATTGCGCGATGTCGCGAAACTTGAAGATCCAACTGGTATTGTGGACTCCGATTGGACATTGGATAACGGATTGAATGTTCAAAAGATAACCGTCCCGCTTGGAGTAATCGGTATGATTTATGAAGCACGCCCAAATGTGACAGTCGATGCGAGCGGACTAGCTTTAAAATCTGGAAACGCAATTGTATTAAAAGGTGGTTCCTCTGCCATTAATTCAAACAAAAAAATCGTCGACGTAATCCACCGTGGTTTGGAACAGACAAAAATACCAAAAGAAGCGGTGCAATTTATCGCCAGTACCGACCGGGAAGCAACACAACAGTTGTTCACGATGAAAAAGCATATCGATGTGCTTATTCCCCGCGGTGGCGGTTCATTAATACAAGCAGTCGTTAACAATGCTACTGTTCCTGTTTTGGAAACCGGTGTAGGAAACTGTCACATTTACATTGATGTAGAAGCAGATGTGACTAAAGCTTTAGCAATTCTCGTTAATGCCAAAACAGATCGTCCCGCTGTTTGTAACGCCGCTGAAACAGCAATCATTCATAAAGATTGGTTGGATAAAAATAAGGATGCATTAATACAAACACTGAAAGAAAATAACATTGCCGTTCATGGTGATGAATTGGCTGTAAAAGTGATTCAAGACGCTGTTCCTGCAGGAGAAGATGACTGGGCCAATGAATATTTGAGCACAGATATCGCTATCAAGACAGTGAACAATGTAGAAGAAGCGATTGATCACATTGATGCCTATGGAACAAAGCATTCAGAAGCAATTATTACAGAAAATAAGGGAACTGCTGACACATTCATGAAACTTGTTGATGCAGCTGCATTGTACCATAATGCTTCAACCCGTTTTACCGATGGAAGCGCACTTGGCTTCGGAGCTGAAATTGGAATTTCCACACAAAAGCTACACGCACGTGGCCCAATGGGACTACCAGCACTAACCACCATCAAATACATGATGAACGGCAACGGCCAAACAAGATAAAAAGCAAAGGAAGCATGGGGACGGTTCTCCTGCTTCCTTTTTTCTGTCGTTGGAAGCAAGAGAACCGTCCCCGTGCTTCTCCCATGCTTCCACTTGCTTCAGTTTGAACAGTTGGTTAATATTAGGAGTAAGATAATTGAAAAGGAGCGTCTTAAATACTTATGAAATATATTGGATATATTGGAACTTATACAAAAAAGGATAGCAAAGGTATTTATTCTTTTGAGCTTGATACAGAGAAAGCGACGGTAACAAATGTAACTATTGCGGCGAACATTGGAAGCCCAACATATTTGAAAATAACGGACGATAAACAATTTCTTTATTCCGTCGCAAAGGAAGAAGAAAGCGGTGGTATCGTCTCCTATTCCATTGACGTAACTAATGGACAACTCACCCTTTTAAATAAACAAATGACACCTGGTGCAAACCCTTGCCATGTCAATACAGATATGAGGCATCGCTACTTGTTCAGTACCAACTACCATAAAGGAACAGTCGATTCCTATTTAATTGAGCCAGAAAAAGGAACAGTTAGTCCTACTGTTTCAACGATCCAACATACTGGAAGTGGCCCAGATCATAGACAGGAAAAAGCACATGTCCATTACTCAGGTATGACTCCAGATGGAAAGTATTTAGTTGCTGTAGACTTGGGCAGCGATTTATTGGTTACGTACAGTGTGAGCGAACAAGGTGAATTAAATGAAGTAACTCATTTAGCTGTCCCGGCCGGAAGTGGTCCAAGGCATTTAACTTTTCATCCACAACTTAAAAATATCGCTTACCTTGTAACTGAATTTAGCTCCAGTGTCATCGTGTTAAAGTATAATTCGGAAAATGGCAGCTTTTCAATCCTACAAACGGTGAAAGCCATTCCTGAGGACTTTACCGAAAACAATCAAGGCAGCGCCATTCACGTATCATCAGACGGGAAATTCGTATATTCTGGAAATCGTGGACATAATAGTATTGCCGTATTCAAAACAGATGAACAGACCGGAAAACTCAGTTTCGTGGAAAATACTTCATCAGAGGGAAACTGGCCGAGAGATTTTGTTTTAGATCCAACAGAAAAATTCCTTATCGTAGCAAATCAGGAATCCAACAATCTCGTCCTGTTTTCAAGAGATGAAGAGACAGGTAAGTTAACATTGGTACAGAAAGATATATCTGCTCCAGAACCTATTTGTCTTAAATTCCTTTAAGACGTGGTTTAATGCAAGTGAAAAGGAAGTTAACCACCTACTATAGATGGTTAACTTCCTTTTATTTTATTTTTTTTACTAACCTAGCCTTGGAAAGGAAGCACGGGGACGGTTCTTCTGCTTCCTCATAAGCAGAAATGGAAGCAAGAGAACCGTCCCCATGCTTCCTAATCACTTTCCACGTAACGGTAAAAAACAAATCGAAGTGAGACGAGGCCAACCGCAACAAATACACCGATCGTATCAGCAGCGATATCGTATACATCCGCACCCCGGCTAAAGAAAATCTGCAGGACTTCAGTAAAAACAGCAAAGGTAACAGCGATTACAATAACAAGTCCTTTATCTCTAGAAATTTCCAGCAAGAGGCTAGTTAATACAAAGAACAATATAAAATGCCCTGCCATCTCAAATAAGCTCACATTTGATGGTGAATAAAGCCGCAAAAAATTACCCCAATCCGGTGTGAGCGTAAAGGAGAAACTTATATCAAAGGTTTCAAGCAGTGCACGAACATCACTTGTGCACGTACAAATAAAGATGAACCCAATCCATAAAACAAGTAAAAAAATCATAGCCCGCCGACTCCCGTTTTTTACCATTATGGGCAAAATTAAGAGATACAATACGGTAGGCGGAAGCACGGGGACGGTTCTTCTGCTTCCTTTTTATACGAAAAAAGGGAAGCATGAGGACTAGCCCCATACTTCCCTGTTCCTGTAAATGGAAGCAAGAGAACCGTCCCCGTGCTTCCTTAGACTGCAGTGCTTTCTGTTACTGCTTCTTTGTCGTTAAATTTTTTCGTATTTAATTTACCTAAGATCTTAGATGTTAGTGTTCCAGAGACCATGGAGCCATTTACGTTGAGCGCGGTGCGACCCATATCGATCATTGCTTCAACAGAGATGAGTAAACCTGCTAATCCGATTGGAAGACCCATGGATGAAAGTACAATGATCGCCGCAAATGTTGCCCCGCCACCAACACCAGCTACACCGAATGAGCTAATCGCAGTAATCAGCACTAACTGAATAATAAATTCGGGTGATAATGAATTAATTCCAACTGTTGGTGCAATCATGACCGCAAGCATTGCTGGATAAATTCCTGCACAGCCATTTTGGCCCATTGTTGCGCCAAATGAAGCGGATATATTTGCCGTACCATCATCGACACCAAGTGCTTCTTTTTGGGCTTGAATGTTTAATGGAATTGTTCCTGCACTCGAACGGGAAGTAAATGCAAATCCTAATACCGGAATAACTTTTTTCAAGTAAGTCATTGGATTTAAACCAAATACGCCTACGAGAACGAGATGAATAATGAACATAACGATTAATGCTACATAGGATGCAAGGACAAATTTTCCTAGTTCAATAATTCCGGAAAAATTCGTACTCGCTACCATTTTAGCCATCAGTGCTAATACACCAAAAGGAGTGAGACGTAAAATTAATGTTACGATTCGCATGACGATTGCGTAAAAGGAGTTAACGATTTTAAGGAACATTTCCGCCTGTTCCGGGTCTTTCCTTCGAACCCCAAGAACCGCTATCCCAACAATAATGGAGAAAATAACAACAGCAATAACAGATGTGGAACGTTCACCTGTCATATCTAAAAAGATATTGCTAGGAATAAAGTTTAATATTCGCTGTGGAGTCGTTTGACCGTCCATCGTAGCATAACTTTCTTCCAGGGAAGCTGCACGATCACTTTCTGCCTGGCCCGCTTCGATTTGTTCTGCATTTAAATCAAATAATAATGCGGAACCGATCCCGACTAATGCTGCTACCAGTGTGGTAGAAATAAGAATACCGATAACCCAGCCAGCCATCTTTCCAAGCTCTTTCGTTTTTTCCAGATTAATAATCGCTCGAATAATCGATACCATCACAAGTGGTACAACGATTACCATGAGAAAACGAACATACCCATTACCAACGATACTATACCAATCCAATGTCCCCACTAGAACATCAGAACCTACTCCGTAAATCGCTTGTAAAATTGCACCTAGTACAATCCCCAGACCCATACCAGTAAAAACACGTTTTGAAAAGGAAACATGCTTTTTTTGCATATAAATTAATAAACCAATGATTGCAACTAATACAACAATGTTGACCAGTATAAATAAACCTTCCATGCTTCTACTAACCTCCCAATTTTCTAACATATATATTATTCCTATGATTTTACTATGAATAATATACACCGGTTTTGGAAGAAATACAAGAGAAATTTTAAAATAAAAAAAGGAAGCAAGAGAACCGTCCCCATGCTTCCATCATTTATTACTTTTTCAACATTTCATAAACCTGGTTAACATCCTTATCGCCTCTTCCGGAGAGGTTAACGATGATCACATCATCTTTTGTTAACTCAGTTGCCAGTTTCATTGCATGGGCGACAGCATGAGAACTTTCAAGCGCTGGGATGATGCCTTCTATTTTAGATAATTGCTGGAATGCTTCCAATGCTTCCTGGCCTGTGGCAGTGACATATTCCCCTCTGCCAGTCGCGTTTAAATAACTGTGCTCTGGGCCAACACCTTGATAATCAAGACCTGCTGCGATGGAATTGGTTGGTTTTGGATTTCCATCCTCGTCCAATAAAGTCATGGAGCGATAGCCTTGGAAAACGGCTGGGATCCCTTCAGAAATGGACGGTGCTTCCGCGGGTTCTACACCAATTAATCGAACTTCTCTGTCCTCCAGATAATTGGCAAAAGCGCCAATCGCATTACTTCCTCCGCCGGTACAAGCAACGACTGCTGATGGCAACTTGCCTTCTTTTTCGAGGATTTGTTTTCTCGATTCTTCACTAATAATAGATTGGAAAAATTTCACCATTTCCGGGTACGGGTACGGCCCCACCGCAGAACCAATTAAATAAAAGGTATCTTCCTGATTAGCGACAAGGTCAGCAAATGCCTCATCGACAGCTTCCTTCAACCGCCCGCGTCCTTTATCCACCGCAACTACCTCAGCACCGAGCAATTCCATCCGAAATACATTCAAAGCTTGTCTTTCCGTATCCAGCTTGCCCATGTAAATTGTACAAGGCAATCCAACCATGGCACTCGCAGTAGCTGTTGCAACCCCATGCTGACCAGCACCCGTTTCCGCAATAATCCGCTTTGCGCCCATCCGTTTTGCCAAAAGAATCTGTCCAAGTGCATTATTGATTTTGTGCGCCCCGGTATGGTTTAAATCTTCACGTTTTAAATAAATTTTTGCCCCGCCTACCTTATCTGTTAGGTTCTTCGCAAACGTCAGCGGATTTTCGCGCCCTACATATTCCTTCAAATAATAACGATACTCTTCCAAAAATTTAGGATCATCTTTATATGTATGGAATTCACTTCCAATCTTATCTAAAACCACTTTCAGTTCATCTGGAACAAAACTGCCCCCAAACTCACCAAAAAATCCTTGCTCAACTTCACTCTCTCTACTCATCATTTCCTCAGCTCCTAAATATGTAATAATTAAAATTATTTACTATTATATATGAATAATTACATAATTTAAAGGATGGAAGCACGGGGACGGTTCTCCTGCTTCCATTTTTGCTGCATAAGAAGGAAGCAGGAGAACCGTCCCCATGCTTCCGTTTATTTTAGTTCCACTTTTGATTTTGGCTATTCCAGGTTTTAAAATACTCATTTTCTTGCAAAATTGTTTGATAAATTGGTTTTAGAAATTTACTAATGTGTTCCACTACTTGCGGAAATTCTATATTTCCAACATTTCCAATTCTGTTTAGTAAGTTTTCCCATTGGTTAATTCTTGCTCCATCTTCCCTATAGGATTTGGAAAATAAAGGATGTTCTTTCTCTAAGATGGTTCCTCTTCGTTGAAATGTTTCAAATATAGCTTCCAATAAAATCCGTCCATCAAAATCATGCGTTTCGAGCAAGATGTTCAAATCATATAAGTTAATTAAACTATTCTTGGTGAACGGACAGGATATTATTGATTCAAATTTTTCCGCTACTATCGATTCTGTTGAATATGTTCGAATGAATGGTGTTTCTGTATTTAATAACACAGGGTATTGAACGTTCTGTGGTTTTGGAATGATTACTTCACCAAAGCTGATCACCAATTGAATTATTTCTTTTCTTCCATTAAATGTAGCTGGAATTTTAATACAAATTCCTCGATTCTTATCCTCTATCGTGCATGGTTCAGCGATGATTCCCTCTTCATCAAAATCAACGTTATCCTCATCAACAGATTTCGAACATATCTTTTCAAATGCATTCTTAATTGATTGTGTATTATTTGTAATTTGATTAGCTAAAAACTCCATACTTTTTATTCCCTTTTTATTAGAATTATGTAAGGCATACAAAAGGAGATCGCCCTTCAGCAAAAAATTATCCCGATAACCCGAAATTGATAACCGGTGCAAAAGCCGCTCCTGAAAATACATTAATAGGATAGAATCGTAGTCTTCTCCCATTTCTCTAGCAGCATTCTTTAAACTTTCTTCTTGAACTGATATGTCATTGATTTCCTTCATTTTAATCCACCCCTTTTATTCATTAAATACCCTCTATCTATTTTATCGTTCCAACTTCGGTTAAGTTAACCGCCAATATAAGGGGCAGAAGGGAAAATGTGACAATTTAATTTATTTGGAAGCACGGGTTAATTGGAAGCACGGGGACGGTTCTCTTGCTTCCGTTTTTGCTGCATAAGGAAGCAGGAGAACCGTCCCCATGCTTCCCATCAAAGTCCAAACCGTATATATACCCGGTCATCAAAAGAGATATTTCCTTTTTGCAATCCCTTGGTACACTTGTATTGCCGGAAGCATAATGGATCGTTTTCCATCAGCTCACTTAATAGAGATTCGGATTCTAAAAGAGTAGGTTTAACAAATGGATACCCATCCGAAGCAAGGATCATTTCTTTAGCATTACTTGGGACGTTCACTTTTTTCACTTTACTCAGGTCAATATCAAAACCATCCACGACTTCAAAGCTATATTGACTATCTTTCACATTTTGCAAGTAGTATTGCTGTTGAATTAATGGTTTAATATACTCCATCCACTGTCCTTCACTAGTAATTCTTCTATCGTTTTACCTTTTTTCAGTTCCGCTTCCAAGAATAGAGACCTCGCATTGGCAGTGATACTGTCCAGCTCTTTTTCATGTTGGTATAAGCGGCCATCAATCATTGCCTGGCAATCTCCAATTTGCCAAATTTCCTGATAATAGCGGCTAAATACAATTACACTTGCTGTTGGGGCAAGTGTCCGATTTTCCACTATCTCATCAAAAATCCCGATTTCTTTATATACCTTTTGTAAATTAGCATTCATGTAGTCAATCATTTCTTCCAACGTACATTTTTCATCGTCTATCTGCTCGATAGCATCCTTGATGACTTCAGCCGCTAATCGCCCTGGAGATTTATTGCCAATGTACCTCCCCCATATATTGGTAGCACCATCAATCACTGCAACAAAATGCTGATTAAATACATACAAATCTTCACATAACTCTGGTTTATCCTTTTTCCCTTTATGAAATAATTCGATGACTTGTAAACTCAAAAATATCATCCCCTTTACTTGTATATTAGCATTCTTTTGGGATGGATGGTAAATAGTTGGTGCAAACAAAAGTAGCCGCCAGAGAGATGAAAAAAGCAGTTTCCCTGTGGCCTGGCCAAATGATATAGAGTAGAAACAGTAACCAGCATATCCCTTAATGTAATAACAAGATCAGGGATATGCTGGTTATTTCACGATTACCCTATATCACTCCTGCATAAGATCAGATCAAGCTGAGACAAGGTTCCTGTCCCTCACGACCCCTTATTCAACAGGCAGCAAAGTAGCCGGCGCACTAGATTCAATCATATATCCGTCTTTCGCAAAAAATACATAGTCCCCGTCTCCAACACTACTATCTCCCAATATTGTATTTACAACCAATCCGCCACCCGCACTGTATACAACAAAATTGGAAGAGCCGCTTGCTTGATACCTAGCAGCAGGGAGGTCCAATCCTACAATCCATTCTCCCGCCAGCAAATTGATCGGTTCCCCTGATTTTTCGAGAATCTGTCCCTCCAGAGATGCAAGATTATCTTGTTTATTTAAAATCTCACTATCTAATTCTTCCACATCCGATTGCCTGTTGTCCACTTCACTTTCAAGCGTTGTAAGTTCATCTACTAGTCCATCCCTTTCACTTATTAAGGCCAATGCCTCTTCAACTTCATCCTGCCTATCACTTAATGTTTTCTCCTCACTAGCTACTTTTGACGCGGTATCTGCCAATGTGGATGCTGCATCTGCAATCTTTCCTTCTAATTCTGTAACATTCTCTTCTAATTCCGCCATTCTAGAAGTCAGTTCCTCATACGTAACCTTTTCTTCTTCCAAAGCAACCACAGCACCGGATTCCCCGATTACATAAGCAATAAAAAATAATAAAATAGACCCAATAATTGCGCCGGTAATGATCCAAAACTTTTTAGTTTTAAAAAATGCTTTCATGCAGTCCCCCCTTTTGCACCGCTTTTCATCTTACAGTCTCACCGATTCCTCTTATTAGGAAAAATGACCTGTCCCACCGATGCTGAAGTTATATGTATGAAAGAAATGGTGAAAATAGTACAAGAAAATCCCAGACCCGCTGTTTCAGACTGCGGATCTGGAAATTTTTGGAACAGAGGATTAGGTTCATCGTCCAGACTGCTCGCGGCCTAATGTTACCTTTATTTCCTTCCAATAACACGGGAATGCTTTTCTTTAGTTAGTTACACCAAGAACTACGACGCATTCACTCGTTCACAACTCAATATATTTCATATGATGATTTGCTTTTAATAAAAGCTTTTCCCTCCATTCTCTTTTCAAGCAATCCTTAGCAAGTAGCAGATAATAATTATATCTCCACTTATGCAAAAGTTTAAGCATAGCTTCATCACCAATCGAAACGGTTGCCAACAATCATAAATTGGTAAAAAACACTTCTGCATAATTATTTAGAGAATTACCGTCTTCTTTTCTATAATTCAAAAAAAGGAAGCAGGAGAACCGTCCCCATGCTTCCTTTTTCAGTTAGATGATGCCGTTTTGTTTTAGTTTGTGGTATTCTTTTTCACTATATCCTAGTAGTTCCTTATATATTTCTTCATTGTGTTCACCTAATTCGGGGCCTGTCCATTCCACCGATCCAGGGGTTTCGCTTAGTTTAGGTACAATACCTGGCATGTGGAGTTCGCCAAGTTTTTTGTCCGTAATTTGTAAGATCATATCACGCATTTGATAATGGATGTCATTGGCAATATCTTCTGCATTATAAATACCACCAGCTGGAACTCCTGCATCATCAAGCATTTGTGTTAATGTTTCTAACTCATACTGTGCGGTCCAGTCCGAAATAATCGCATCGAGTACTTCCTGATTCTTGCCTCGTGCATTATGACTTAAAAATCGTTCATCATCTGATAGTTCTTCCATATTCATCACTTTCGTTAATCGTTTGAAAATGTTATCTGCATTTGCTCCGATCACAATCCATTTGCCGGATTTAGTTGGATAATTATTGGATGGTGCAACACCTGGTAAGATGGTTCCAGTACGCTCTCTGATTGCACCAACTTTCATATACTCGGTTAAACTGCTTTCCATTACCGCAAAAACAGATTCATATAATGCAGTATCAACTAATTGTCCTTGCCTTTCTGGTGAACGATCACGATGATGAAGTGCCATGAGCGCACCAATCACTCCGAACATAGCTGTTAACGAATCACCAATCGAAACCCCAACACGAGTAGGTGGCCGATCTGGATAACCGGTGATGTGCTTAAGCCCACCCATTGCTTCCCCGACACTCCCAAATCCAGCTTTATCTTTATATGGACCCGTTTGACCAAAGCCAGAAATTCGTACCATTATAATAGAAGGATTTATTACTTTTAGATCTTCATAACCGAGACCCCATTTTTCCATCGTACCTGGACGGAAATTTTCTATGACGATATCCGCTTCCTTCACTAACTTTTTCGCTATTTCCTGTCCTTCATTTCCCTTTAAATTTAAGGTGATACACTTTTTATTTCTTGCTTGAATCGGCCACCATAACGATTCACCTTTATACTTAGACGATCCCCAATTTCTTAGTGCGTCCCCATTATTCGGAGATTCAACCTTAATGACTTCTGCTCCAAAGTCTGCCATTAACCTAGAACAAAAAGGGCCTGCAATAAAGGAACCAAATTCTAATACTTTTATATCTTCTAAGGGTTTTTTTTCTTTGATTTTATCTAGTGCCATCTATGATATCTCCCCTTTATTATGCTTGATGCAAATCGGTTGATAGACCAGCCTTCATCACTTGTCCCGGTAGTTTATAACCTAATAATTTCTCTAATCTTTTGGAAGCTGTTATTAATTGATTCAAATCGGGATCAATCGGAATGTTCATCTGATAAAACATATGTGCAACATCTTCCAAACACACATTTCCGGTAGCACCAGGTGCAAAAGGACATCCTCCGATTCCACCAAGCGACGCATCAAAGATTCGGATCCCTGCATCGTATCCAGCAATAACGTTTGCTAGTCCCATTCCCCTTGTATTATGAAGATGCAAACTATAATCCACATCTGGAAAGCTATCTTTTACGCTATTTACAAAACCAGAAACTTGCAATGGATTTGCCATGCCCGTCGTATCTGCAAGCATAAAGCTGTCCAATCCTTGAGCGGTTAATTTTTTGATCACCTCTGTGACCCGGTCAACTTCATATAATCCTTCAAAGGGACAGCCAAAAGTCGTAGCTAAACCGACATTCACCTTTTTACCACCCGTTTTCATGAATCGATTTATTTCAACAATGCCCTCAATGGATTCATCTACCGTTTTATTTACGTTTTTTCTATTATGTGTTTCACTGACTGAGACGACCACATTGACTTCATCCACGTCTGACTCCAATGCGAATTCCGCACCTTTTACATTCGGAACGAGCGTAATAATACTTACATCTTCGCGATTCAGTTGTTGGATTACTTCTTTGGCGTCCTTCAATTGCGGAACTGCTTTTGGTGAAACGAATGAGGTTGCCTCGATTCGCTTCACTCCAGCAGCTATAATCTCATTGATAATACTAATTTTATCCTCTGTTTCAACCCAATCTTCCATCTGAAAGCCATCTCTACCGGTAACATCAGTTAGAAGTACTTTTTCATTATCCAATAGGTTCATCTCCATTCGTTATAAGAATAAATCAGGTAAAAACGTAACGAGTGATGGGAAAACAATGAGTACGATTAATATGATTAAAATCGGAATAATATAAGGCACGACACCTCGGACCAATTCAATATAAGGTAACTCTCCAACTCTAGTAATTGCAAACAAAACCATGCCAAATGGCGGTGTAATCTCTCCGATCATTAAAGCCACAATCATGATGATTCCAAAATGCAATGGATCTCCTCCGACTTCCATAATCAGTGGAACCAATACTGGCGTTGCGATCGTAATGGAAACAATCGATGATAGGAACATTCCTAATAAAAGCAGGAATACGAGACATAATCCCATCACGAGATAGTAGTTATCTGTAATCGTTGTAATCGTATTGGCAAATGTAACCGGGACACGCTCCCTTATAAGGATCCAGGCAAATATATTAGCTACTCCTAAAATAACCATAATTACCGCACTATCACGCATCGTACTTTTGAAAATTTGATATAAATGAGAAAGCGAAATCGTCCGGTAAATAACCGTTGATAAAATAATCGCATACAATGCTCCAACAGCCGCTGCTTCGGTGGCGGTAAACACGCCTGTAAGTACACCACCAATTAAAATAACAGGGGTTAATACTGGTAAGAAAGCCTTTTTAGCCGTTCTTGCTATTTTTCTCAACGATGCCCTGGCTTCTGTTGGAAAATTATTTCTTGTTGCTTGAATGGCTACAAAAATACTTAATGCAGCCGCCATCAATATACCAGGAATAATTCCTGCAATTAACAGCTTATTGACAGATACACCCGCAATAATTGCATAAAGCACAACAGGAATACTTGGTGGAATAATCGGTCCAATTAATGAAGAAGCTGCCGTAATACTTGCAGAAAATTTCTTCGGATAATTCGCATCGTTCATTGCTTTAATTTCCACTGCACCAAGTCCTGCAGCATCCGCAGTTGCCGATCCACTCATGCCGGCAAAAATAACACTTGCCAAAATGTTCACTTGGCCCATGCCGCCTTTCAAATGACCTACCAAAGCTTTTGCAAAATCAAATAAACGCGTCGTCACATTGGATTCATTCATCACCTTCCCTACTAACAGGAATAAAGGGATGGCCAACAATGTAAAACTATCCAACCCAAAAACGGTACGCTGTGCAATTAAGATATCAGGAATTTCAAAAAGTCCACGATCTAATACAAAATATGTAAGTGAAGCGATTCCCATCGAGAAAACGGCGGGAATACCGATGATAAGCGCAACAACTAGAGTAAGTAGCATAATAACCATAATCATTTTACATCACCGCCTTCATTTTTCCTAAAATCCATTATGTAGCGAACTAGTTGATGCCCAAAGAACCAAAGCATGAGCAACGAACTAACAAATAAAGCTAAATATAGGACCCCTTGAGAGATCGGAACCATTGTTAATGGGATGTGCCAGCGATCAATCGTCATTTTGATACTCCCCGTTAGAAAGCTCAATGCCACAAGTGCAGAAATAACCGTGGTAAACATATAAAATCCTACTTGTGCCCGGTATGGCCAATTTTTTACCAAGTTATCGATTAAATCAACACGTAAATGATCTTTGTATTTGACTGCAAGTGCCGCACCAAGCAATACAGACCATAAATTCAAATATCTGGAAGCTTCTTCACTCCAGGTCAATGGCATACTCAATACAAACCGGAAGAACACTTGCAGAATTACTACAATAAAAAATAAAATAAATAAAATTGTTGCTACATGTTCGATTATAAATGTAACGCCTGCCATCATTTTCTTATAAAGATTTTGCATGTTCTCCCTCCTTCTAATTAAAAGAATGTAACCCTATTCCTTGTTCATGATTCTTTGAACTTCTTCATACACACCGGGTGCTAATTCATTTTCAATAATTTCCTCAATCGCCGGTTGTGCTTTTTGCCTCATTTCTTCCTGGTCCGGATAAATAATCTCCATGCCATTTGCTTCGATTTCCTCAATAAATGCTTCATTACTATCTGCAACAATCTCATCTGCATATGCGAGGGTTTCGTCAATTGCTTGCGTGACGATTTCTTGCTGCTCTGTAGTTAACTTATTTTCCCACGTATCCTCACTGACGAGCCATTGTTGAAACAGTTGAATATGTTCTGTTTTCATCAGGTATTCCTGATAATCCCACATTTGACGTCCCGCGATATTGGTAAGAAAGTTTTCCTGTGCATCCACGGTTCCGGTCTGTAATGCAGATACAATTTCTGTAGCGGCGATTGGTGTCGGGAGTGCTCCCAATTCTGCCCATACATTCACCCACCACTCTATTTCCGGCATTCTTATTTTCATCCCTTGTAATTCCTCAATGTTTGAAAAAGGAATATTCGAGGTCGTCCAACGCGCACCATAACCATGAAGTCCCATTGGAATAATCCCGCCTACTTCTTTTGCAATTTCTTTGATTTCATCTCCAACCTTCCCGTCCATAAATTCTCTCATTGAATCAAGATCCTGGAATAAAAAAGGAATCGAAATGGCATTATAATCGGGATAATACAATTCAGCTTGCAATACGCTATACCCGATATCAATTTCCCCCATGTTCATTTGTTCTAAAGCCTCACGCTCTCCACCTAATTGACCAGCCATGAAAAATTCGATTTCCATGGTATTATCACTTAATTCAGTTATTTTGTTACCGAAAAATTCCTTGATATCTTTATCGATACCTGAATCATCCATCGTAGTTGCGAAAACGAGTGATAACTTTTCCTCTTTTGAACTCGCTACCGAATCTCCACACCCTGAAATAAGTAGAGCAATAATAGTTAACATAAAAATTAAATAATACTTCATGATTGAACCCCCTTTTACGCGAATATTGTCGAAAAACGACAACAGCAAATTAAAAAAATCATACCATAGCAAGATAATTTAGTAAACAACAATTTTTCAAACTATCAGAATTCAGCAGCATGGGGACGGTTCTTTTGCTTCCTATATAACAAAAAGGAAGCAGGAGAACCGTCCCCATGCTTCCTACTAGTTAAACTGCAGCCGTCTCCCTCCGAACACCCTGTGCTTCAACCGGACGAACAAATCTTATTGCTGCAATGAAATAAGACAAAATAGCTGCAAACATAAATAGACCGAATAATCCATTTTGATAGAACGTATTAAAATAGAGGACATTTGTAATTGTAAATAAGAGACCTGCAGTCAACGCTAAATAGCCAAATCGATCTGCTTTTCTAAAAATCCACTCTGATTTGTTATCGGTAAGTGTCACCAATGTGATCGTTAGGATGTTAATGGAACTTCCGACCCAAACCGGATGTACGTTCATATAAAATTCTTGGGGATTCCACCCACCCAAGTAATACCACAGCAAACCGCTTGTAAAGCCTGTAAACAACGATGCAACAACTGCACGTTTTGTCACGACTGGCCAGAATAAAGCTGCTACAACCGGTGCGAACGTGGCACTGTTTCGAATCGTCCAGGCAAATACATTCCACCATGCGGATTGCTCTGTTCGCATTAAACCAAATAGAATCATAAGTCCAGTTAAAAGTAGTAAGGAAATTTTTGTATATTTGATAAGTTGTTCTCCAGATGCTGTCGGCTTGATTGCACTGCCAACATCACGTCCTAAACTTGTTGCACCGGAGAACTGGCATGGGCCACCCCATCCGAGCGCACAACCCCAAACACCGAGAAAGAATATTCCTACGAGTGGAGCAGGCAGAACCTCCATCAGGTACAACGGAATCGCTATGAGACCTGTCGATGCATTCGGTACGACTACCGCTGCCGATATTCCGAATAAAACACCACCAACGATAAAAGGAATCGCCATAAAACCAGCCATAATCAAGCCTTTCTGTCCCTCTTCCGGTGTTCGGGATGAAAGTGCCATCTGAAAAGCGGCCTGGGCCAGAATGACATTTACGAGAAATGTACCGAACCAGACGACAATTACCTGCAAACCAACGCTGCCAAAATCAAACATTTCGGGACGCTCCACATTTAATGCTGCCAAACCGGAAATTCCCGGATTAATGAAAAAGGCAATGATACCGATTGTAATCATCAATCCAAACAAAACCATATTCATCGTCTGTGTAAAGGCGATGGACCACATACCGCCAGCCTGCAAATAAATGAAAAGTAAAATGGCAGTAAATGCTACAGACAAACTCAAGGAAATACCAGTGAACACATGGAAAGCGGAAGCAAATGCGATTGCAGTCGCAACCGACCACATCGGAAAGGCAAATGCAGTAATGGCACCAGATAACCCTTTTGCCGTTCTCCCAAATTTATCACCAATTAGTCCGGAAACAGTGACAAGCATTCTTTTCCGGAAAGATCGGATAATCAGTAAAGCGATAATAAAGATTTGAACCATTTCTGCCAGACCATACCAAATCGCGGAAATACCACTTAAGTAAGAAAGCTCCAGAATTGATATAAATGTCGAACCGGAAAATAATCCAGTAATGCAAAACGCAACAATCCATTTGTTAAAATTTCGGTTCCCCACAAAATAGCTGTCCTTTTTAGTCAAACGCCGCTTTGCAATTTGCCCGGCTGCTATAAGCGCAAACGTATATCCAACTGCTAAAACAATAATCCACACACCGTATTCTGTCATAATAACAACTCCTCAAATAATTATTAAACACATCGCAATACTCAACTTTAAGCTATACAGACTCATGTTTGTTGAACCAAAATAAAAACCCCCTTCTATAATAATAAGAAGAGGGTGGATATATCCGATGTCCTCTTCTTATCTTCCAGACAACTGTCTGACGGAATTGGCACAGTACTCATTACGAGCCCGCTGCCGAGGTATCAAAGGGCCAATTTCCCTCCACCTCTCTTGATAAGAAGTACGTTTATGTAATTGTATATAAGTTACCTTGTTCTGCTCAAAAAGTCAATCATTATTTAGTCGAGAAGCACGGGGACGGTTCTTTTGCTTCCTATATAATAAAAAGGAAGCAGGAGAACCGTCCCCGTGCTTCCATCGAGGGCTAGTTAGCCAATTTCATCCTTTCTCTCCACTTTACTTTTTTCATTTTTTTCAGTAGGGAAGTTTAGTATAGAAGAGTAAAATAAATAGAAAGAAGGTTACCACCTATTGAACGAAATGGTAACCTTCTTTCATAATCAGGAGGAAAATATACTACTTTACTATACTCCACTCCTTTACTTCAGATAATATTCTATCAAACTATTTAGCACCTAGCCCACCATCAATTCGATATTGTGAACCAGTGATGAATGCACTCTCATCTGAAGCAAGAAACAGAACCAGATTTGCCATATCTTCCGACTCTCCGTAGCGTCCAAGTGGGATAATTTGAGTAAATGCTTCTTTTGCTTCTGCACCCTTCCCAGGAATTGTTCCTTCTTCAATGGAACGCATCATTCTTGTATTCACTGGTGACGGATGAATAGAATTCACTCGAACATTTGCATCTGCAACTTCTAATGCCGCAGTTTTAGTCATCCCCGTCACCGCGTGCTTGGAAGCACCGTATGCAATTTGGTTAGGAGTACCCATCAATCCGGCTCCAGATGAAGTGTTAATTACACTACCATATCCCTGCTCTCTCATGACTGGCAATACATGCTTCAACCCTAAAAATACTCCTCGGACATTTACATTGATTACTTTATCAAAATCTTCCACATCTAAATCAGTTAATAGAGCTATTTTTCCTTCAATACCTGCATTATTAAAGAAAACGTCAACTTTTCCGAATTGATCAACCGTCTCTTTAACGTATTTCTTTACATCATCCTCTTTGGAGACATCTGCCTCAATCGTTAATACTTCACCGAATGATTTAAGTTCATTCTTCGCTTCCTCTAATGGCTCTTTGAATAAGTCTACTAAAACGACCTTAGCCCCTTCTTTCAAAAACTTTTCTGCTGTTACCTTCCCTATACCACCAGCACCGCCAGTAATTACTGCAACTTTATTATCTAATCTACCCATTTAAATTCCTCCTCTTATGATTACGTTTACAATTCTATTATACTAGTCATAAATTACTAGGACAAATTAAAAGCTCATGGAAAAAATGAGACAGGATTATTACCCAAAGTTATATTCGGAATAAGTACCACAGTCATCATTAGCAATTTTTTTGGATAACATTTATATCTCCAAAAGCATTTTCTCCTATATCCATCCCGCTTCATATTTTCCTTCAACAAGTCGTATGCATCCTAGTATTCTATACATATAATTACTCTGTAAATAGTAAGATTGCAGCTATATTTATCTTTTTATCGATAATGCATTCGTGTATTTAATAAACCATATTCCATGTATAAAAAAGACGCAATTCATCAAAGAGAATTGCGTATTTTCATTAAAAATATATTCCTATTGAATCGTAATTTGCTGTTCACCGCTTACGTTATTTGATGTTACTTTTAATGTGATTTCTCCTGCTTTCAGTGGTTTAAGCTTTCCATCTGCCGGATTGAAAACAGCTGCATAGCTCCCAGACTTTTCAGCTCGTTCAGCTGCTTTTCCTGAGCCAATATAGACATTATTGCTTCCTTCCCAAGTTACAGATGCTGGATAGCGTAAAGGGAAATCCAGATTTCCAGCCTGATGGCCAGTTGCTTCAATAGAAATAGTTTCACCGATTGCAACAGATTTAGGTGCGTGCAGTGTAATTGATTCTAGCAGTGGGCGAACCTCTGCCTGAATCCATTCTGCGCCCTTCACATTGCTTTGCTCTGACGCTCTGTCTGGACCGATTGCCTTATCAGGTACAGCAGTAGGATCAATTCCAAATAATGTCCATGCATAGAAACCGCCATTATCTGCTGCACCATAAGGAGCCTTCCCAGCAGGTCCTGTAACCATATATGGAACACCTTCCACACGTTCGAGATTTACGGTGTGTGCATGACCACTAATATACATAGCTCCCTTTCCATTTGATTCTTCACGGAATTCAGTGAGCCATTTCTCCAACAGCTCAGCCTCTTTACGATCAGACAGCTGACTATTTTCTGTTGGCAATGGATCACGTGTTGGGTGGTGTCCGATAACCGTAACATTTTTAATAGCAGGATCTGATGCAGCGTCTTCCAGAGATTCTTTCAATTCAATCATTTGATTAAAATCACTCGTTCTTAAGCTTCCTGTTGCTGTATCCAGTAAAATAAATCTTGTTCCATTATGATCAAAGCTATAACGGTTTTCCTCAAATACCTCTAAAAAGTTTTCCAAATTCCCTGAACCCGCAATTTCGTGGTTACCAGGAATATAGTAGATTGGAATCTCATCTCCTACTTCTTCCTCTAAAATCTGTTTTGCAAACTCAAAATCCTCTTTCCATGCTGTATCAACAAGATCCCCGTTGATGACCAGAAATTCAGGATCTTCAGCAACAATCTGGCGAAGGGATTCCCGTGCCATTTCTGCTTGATTACTGTTTGGAGAAGCTGCTGTAAATTGACTATCCGCAAGTACTGCAAATTTCCAACGATCATTACCTATCGATTCATTTTGGATAATTAATGAATCCGTTGTTGGATCCTCTTCTTTTGGTATTTCAACTGAAGGTGGAACTTCAACAGTCAAATCATCAAAGATCAGCTGTCCGGAATATTGCTTATTTCTATCTGTTTCCACCGGATAAATACGCCATAATTTCGCTGGATAGTTTATCCCCTCTGGAAGAGATGTTTCAATATATTTCCAGCCTGTCCAGTTTACCTGATTCGCTAATGTCAACGTATAGTTTGTGCCGGATGCATCCGTAATAACGGTACGAAGCCAAGCACCATTGCCATCACCATGTACCCATAAACCGATTTTCTGAACATCACCAGGGAGTTCAAGACGTGGAGATGTCTGTAAATAGGCTGCGCGAGTCGCAGTAGTTGTCGAAAAGTCATAGTTCACCTGGATGCCATTTCCCTCTCTGCCTTCTACTACTTCCATGGATGCACCGACATTGGATGGATACTTTGTTACACCCCATCCTGTTGGATCTTCAAAATCAGCTATATTAATGGAAGTAAGTCCGACCGTAACGGGAATAGTTATTTCCTTATCCAGTACAGTTGCGGAAATGGTAGTGGATGCCCCATCTTCCAAAGGTACAACAGTAAAGCTCCCATCCTGGTTTTCCTCGATTGTAATAAATGAACCATCATACTCCAACTCGACGTCGCGAGCTTCAATTGGAGCTGAATATCCATTAGAATCATAACCAGTAACAGAAAAACTGCTGCTTCTGCCCATTTCAAGTCCTAGATAGGAGCTTGAAGGCGCTATCCGGTCCAAATCTCCGAGTACGGTAATCTCCTTTGTTCCTTTTGCAGATTTAATTTGTGCTTCCGCTACAGCAGATCCAGTTTTCTTCGCATAAAAAACTCCATCTTCTTCAAAAGATCCGACATCTGCCGGCAGAGCCTGCCAGGATATCTCTCCAACTTCTACAGGAGAATAATTTTCATCGTGACCAAGTCCAGTAAAAGTTCTGCTCAATCCAGGGAAAATACGATCACTGTTTTCCATATCTGAAACTGTTTCAACAGAAAAAGCTGAGAGTTCACCACTGCCAGCCTCGGCAAAGATGCCAATCCCATTTGGCACGCTGCGTTCAACGCCGTCAGATGGTTCATTTACCACTTCAGCATTTTCATAACCCGGTTTCCGTGCGACCATTGTCGAAGAACCACCACCATCGATATTCAAGGCAGTATGTGCACCATATTCTTTCATCAATTCCCCAAGTTCTTTATAGGTCATTCCGCGACTATCTGTTTGACGACCGTCAACGAGTCCAAGAATCATCGTGTTCCCATCTTCGGAGAAACCAACAGCTGTACGTGGTGCTGTTGTACTATCATCAATTTTTGTAGGAACTTGTCCATTTTCGACCAGTTTAATATTTCCACCTACTGCAAAATTCATTATTGTATCTTCATCCATTTTTGGCGCGTATTCCACGTTTACTTTATCACCAATGGATAGCTCTTTTAATAGAGTAGCACCTTGTTCACGTCCAACCAATACAAAGGTGTTCTCAGCAATATCTCCACTGCCAGGTTCCTCAGATACAGCAACTACTTCTCCTTCTTGGACAGTTACTTCATATAAAGAAGTCCCACTTGCTGGTCTTTGTGCTTGATCCCACACAGATGTATACAGTCCAATTCCGTTTGCTGGAATGGAAGATTGATTTAAAGCTGAAAGTATAGAATCTCCATTGGGAAGCTTAATGGTACCCTCAAGGAAGATATTCGCAATTTGTCCTTTTCCTTGCTCATCGACTCCTGCTGTTAACGTATGGGAGCCTTGTGGGCCCTTCAATAAATTACTATCTTTAATCATGGTTCCTGAAGGTGCTTTCGTATTATTAATGTCAAAGAAATCGCCATTTACACCGCCAACTGCTCCAGAAGCAAGCGCCATTTCGGAAACTTTTTTTGCCTTTGTGACTACCCCTGGAAACAGCAATTCCGTTGAAACATTTCCATTAGACAAATCGACTGTCATAATTTCACCGTTCAGCCATCCACGGACATCAAATCTTTCAAAGCTTGTTAATTCAATACCCGGACCGATTGTAATCGTATCTTCTTCTGATACGAGCGTTTTCCCATCGGCTCCAACCGTTATTTCCGGTTCTGTCCGATCCGAGGACGCGGAACGAGCATCTGCTACCTTATTCGGTTCATTTTCTGCATGTACCGGAAGAATAGTTCCTACGGTAGCAAAGAAAACCAGTACCATACACATCCACCATTTACGATTCATTCCTAGTTTCCTCCCTATTTCACATTTAATAGTTTGCAAGAATATGTACACTCCCTCTCCCTTCATCCGTTCTTTAGTAACAATAGTAGCAAAGCGATATTAAATGAGTTCAAGAATTTTGTGAATTTTCATAGTAAAATAGAATGATGAATTTTAATATAAGGAAGCACGGGGACGGTTCTTTTGCTTCCTATATAACAAAGAGGAAGCAGGAGAACCGTCCCCGTGCTTCTCAGCGAAGTCCTTTACCTCCATGCAAAAAACTGCCCCCTTGTCCATTGGAACCGTCCAAACGATTCTTTCATAAGATATTATGTTTAAAATCTTTTTTAATTTTTGGAGGGATTTTCATTGGCAAAAGGACTTAAGAATCAATCTAATATATTAGAACATGATCGAAATCGACCAAATTTCCTTTTCATTATTGTAGATGAAGAACGCTTTCCTACAGCTTATGAATCTGATGAACTAAAAGAATGGCGCAGAGTCCATTTAAAAACACAGGAACTATTACGTGAAAATAGTATGTCTTTTTTAAACCATTATGTTGGTAGTACCGCTTGTTCACCTAGTAGAGCCACTCTTTTTACAGGACATTATCCATCACTTCACGGTGTAACACAAACAACTGGTGCCGCAAAGGGTGCTTTTGATTCGGATGTGTTTTGGCTTGACCATAATACTGTTCCGACTCTGGGAGACTATTTTCGTGCTGCTGGTTATCGTACGTATTGGAAAGGAAAATGGCATATATCTGATGAGGATATACTAATGCCAGGTACACATAATGCATTAGCAAGCTATGACAAGCATACCGGCGTACCAAATATTAAAAATGAGAAGATTTATTCACGTGCAAATCGACTTGATGCCTATGGTTTTTCAGGGTGGATTGGTCCGGAACCTCATGGAACTGATCCAAGGAATTCAGGTTCATCTGCAAAGATTGGTGTAGATGGACGTGATGCTATCTATGCGGAAGAAGTGGTTACTTTATTAAAGAATCTTGAGGAGGGGCATTCCAAAGAGAGTGATCCTTGGTTGATCGTATCCTCTTTCATTAACCCTCACGATATTACATTGTTTGGTCTACTCACTCAATTGTTACCCACTTTTGATTTTAAAATAGATCCCAGCGTTCCTGATATCCCACAAGCTCCTACTGCGACTGAATCTTTACAAACGAAACCAACAGCACAGGAAAGCTATCGCAAAACGTATCAAAAAGCCTTGCAGCCCACTCTGGATACTCCATTTTTTAGGAAACTTTATTATTCACTTCAAAAAGAAGTTGATAATGAAGTGTTTAAAGTGTTTCAGGCGCTTCAAAAATCAATTTTCTATAAAAATACAATTGTTGTTTATACATCTGATCATGGTGATTTATTAGGATCGCACGGAGGATTGTTTCAAAAATGGCATAATGCATATGAGGAGTCTATCCATGTTCCATTCCTTATTCATAGCCCAACGCTCTTCACTGGCCAACAACAAACAACTACGTTAACAAGCCATGTAGACATTGTTCCAACTCTATTATCACTTGCAAACATTCCTACCGAAAAGGCTCAAGCCAAACTTCGAAAGAATCATTTGGAAGTGCACCCATTCGTTGGTAGAGATCTTACACCACTCTTACACGGTAATCAGGAATTCCCCCGTGCAAATGAAGCCATTTACTTTATGACAGACGATGATTTTTCAAGAGGTTTACATCAAGTGACACAAAAGGGTGAATGGTACGAGTCCGTTACACAGCCAAATCATATGGAGACCGTGATTACCACATTAAAAACTGGAGAAAATCATAGTCAAGAAAAATGGAAGCTATCTCGTTATTTCGATAATCCTCAATTTTGGAGCAACCCTGATGTTGAGGACCAAGTTACTCAAAAAGAAGTCTCACTATCTCTTTCAGATGCTACGGAGACTACGATTAAAGTATCGACTACAAAAACAAATCCTGTGCCAGATCAATATGAATTATACAATGTTACTCAAGACCCGTTTGAGGAGAAAAACTTAGCCCACCCCCATTTTGCAACTCCAAAAACAAAAATTATCCAGCAAAAATTAATCAAAACCCTTGAAAAACAAGCGCAGAAAAAAAGACTGTCCCCTGGATCTTGATGGAGGAGGAAGCACGGGGACGGTTCTTTTGCTTCCTATATAACAAAAAAGGAAGCAGGAGAACCGTCCCCATGCTTCCCCATGCTTCCTTTTCCGTTATTCTACCGTGTAATCAACAAGTATTAATTGACCCATTTCATTTTTGTAGTATTCAATGCTCATTGGTGTTCCTGGTTCTAACGATGCCCAATCATCTTCCATGAATTCAATTATCTGTAGTGCGATGGTTTCGTCTGCTGTTTCGACTTCTATTGTATGTGGATCTCCTTGTCCGCTATAAGTTGCTTCTTCTTTGATGGTATCTGTTGCTGCGTCATCATTCTCTGATTCGTCATCTTCCTTTTCTGCCTCTTCTTCTGCAGGTTCGGAAGCTTCATCTTGATCATCATCCGGTGCAGAATCCTCAGTACCCGCTTCTTCATTGTTTTCAATATCCTCTTGTTCTGCTGACTCCTCTGTTACATCCGCTTCGCTTTCTTCTGTTTCCGTTTCTGTTCCCTCATCATTCTCATTGGTCCCCCCGCACGCAGTTAAGACCACTAAAAATAAGGCACTAACCAATAGGAAATACAATTTTTTTGTTTTCATTTTTTTCACCTCTTCTTAGAAAATTAGTCGCATTAGTTACTTAAATAGTTACATCATACTGTTTCTAATCCTATCGTACCTAATATAACAGAAAAGTACTTTACAGAAAAAGAAATAAGAAAAGCCGCTTGCTTCATCCCACTATTTTGGTAATCTTACTGCCAAGCCTACCTTCGCCTTAAAAAACCGGTTATTTCCATTAACCAAGCCCCCACACAAAAACCTACTAAATATGCTATGATAGTATTTATGGTTTTTCCTTCCGACAACTGAGAAATACACCATGTTATTTAACAATAATGGAGGATTAAATATGAAACGTCATCATGCTATCGTCATTTTCCTTTTAGGAGCTTTTTTCTTCGGGTTGAACCCGTTATTTATTAAATTAGGTTATGCTGCAGGCTGGACCCTCGGTGAAATTAACGTGGTACAGGCCATCATTGCTTTGATCGTGCTTTGGACCATCGGAATTTTCGCCCTTAGACGACATCCACAAGCAATTAAAAAACTTAACGTCAAAACCGTGCTTTCCCTCGTTATTGCGGGAAGCTTTACCGGACTTACAAGTGTTCTTTATTACGGTTCGATGCAGTATTTACCAGCATCCCTTGCTGTTGTATTACTATTCCAATTCGTATGGATTGGCGTATTATTTGAATGGATTTTTAGCCGAAAAAAACCAAACAAACAAACGATACTTTCCGTCATACTAACATTGGTAGGTGTATTATTTGCAGCAGATGCGTTTAATGGGGGGCTAACCGAGATAAAACTTCTCGGCTTTGTACTCGGAATTGGAGCAGCATTTTCCTATTCCGCATTTGTTATTTTCAGCGGGCGTGTAGCTGTTGAGGTCCCGGCAACGATTCGGACACCGATTATGATCACAGGTGCTGCTCTATTAATCTTTATTATATTTCCACCACATGTGACACTAAGCGCCAATGCCTTAAGTAGTGGAAGTTTATGGTTCTATGCTGGTTGCCTTGCCCTATGTGGACTCATCTTAACACCACTTATGTTTGCAATATCAACCCCTCATATATCTGCAGGCCTAGCAACCATTCTCGGTGCCATTGAGCTTCCAGTGTCTGTAGTCGTTGCCTATATCGGTTTGGCCGAATATATCGCACCTTCCAGATGGCTTGGTGTAGTGCTTATCCTCCTTGCAATCACAATCGGTGAAATGAAAGGCATTTGGCAAATGATTATCAAACGGAAAAAAACCGTTAGTTAGACAGACAATAGGAAACACGTGAATCTGCCCGGTGCCATTCCCCACCGCTTTATACGCTTCTCTTATCAAAGCAGTGGGATCTACCATTGGCCAAAAAATCATCCAAGTACTTTCAACCCCACAGCACCGGCTATAATACAAAGTAAAAAGAAGATTCGTTTCCAACCAGCAGCTTCTTTGAAGAACAAGATACCCATTAATACCGCCCCGGCTGCACCCAACCCTGTCCAAATCGCATAGGCAGTACCAAGCGGAATGTCTCTCATCGCAAGGGAAAGAAAAACAAATCCGCCACCAAACGTTAAGAAAATCATGAGTAACCTGCCGATCGACTTTTTACGAAGATAAAGATTGATGCTCATCACTCCAAATATTTCACCCAAACTCGCTATAACAAGGAAAATCCAAGCCATTTTAATCTCCTCCCTGTTCTGCAGGTTTATCATTTGGTGTGGTCATTTTAATTCCAATCACACCCACGATAATTAAACCGATAAAGAAAACCTTAGCCATCGAAAATTCCGCTCCAAACAAAAGAAAATCGAGCAACACAATTGCTGCGGCCCCAGAGCCTGTAAAAACGGCATAAACGGTTCCGGCTGGTAGTTTTTCACATGCTTTAATTACAAAATAAAAACTGAGAATAATGACTATAATTGTACAAATCCACTCTATTAGTGAATCCGAATATTTCAAACCGATGACCCAAAACACTTCGACAATTGCAGCAAAAATCACATAAAGCCAGGCCATTTGAACTCCTCCTTTTGATAGAATACATCTATAAATGACAGTCCCCCTACTTTAGCACATATCTATTACAAGGGACCTATCTCCCATCATCTACATTTATCTGCGGATATGGTGTTTATTCCGCGAATCGCTGTTCTAGGAGAGTATGAAGTGGACGTGCTCTCATGCTTCCACTTCATCATCAATTAATTTGTTCAACAATTATTTCATCTTAGATCCTTATTCAGCATCTGACCTACTCTATCGCTCTCAACACGTCCAAAAGAACTTCCTTAAATCCTTCCCGGTCAACTACTTCACATACGCGAACATTTGGGATTTTACCGGTACGGTTATTAATATCGACCATATTATATCCTCTAGTTAATTCACCTCTTGTTTCGATATCAACGTAATAGTGATTTAAAGCATTCATCAGGCTTTCATTTGCAGCAATTGCCACTAATAGTGTGTCTGGGTGCGTCGTGCCATTCAGACGATGAACTTCTTTATTAAATTTCAGGACGACCTTATTAATTTTTATAAAGAAGTCAGAACCTGCTGTAGCCAATTTTTCAATATCCTGATGGTCCTCCTCATCCATAATGGAATATTTCGTACACATATCCCAGCCAACCATCGTGATTGGGATTCCCGAATGCAACACGATTCTCGCTGCTTCTGGATCAACATAAAAGTTATACTCCGCTGCTGGCGTTATATTTCCTAATGAATTATTTGTGCCACCCATAATATAAATATGTGGGATATCCGCTATAATTGTAGGATCCTTTTTAATGGCCATTGCAATATTTGTAAGTGGCGCGATTGCGAGTAAAGCGATTTCACCCGGATTTGCTTTTACTTTTTCTATAATAAAGTCAATCGCATGCCCTGCCTCAGGTCTTTGTGTTGCCTTTTCAAAAAAAGCATCACCCATACCATCACTCCCATGAACATCCTCAACGGTCTGATGATGTTCATTACCAGTAATTGTCATCGGCACTTCATATCCTTTATAAACTGGCACGTATTCTTTTGGACTTGCAACCTGAATGGTATAAAGGGCATTTTCCACCTCTTGATTAAAATCTACATTTCCCCCAGTAATCGTAACGCCTTCCACTTTAAAATGATGAAGCGCAGTTAATAGCGCTATCGTATCGTCTCCTGCAGTATCTGTATCAATAATTACCTTTCGCATTATGTACACCTCATTTATTTTATCTTGCAAATTCTATTTTGCCACAGAACCATATTAAAATATAATAAAAAATAAGCATGGGGACGTTTCTCTTGCTTCCTCTCCATACGAAAAAGGAAGCAAGAGAACCGTCCCCATGCTTCTTCTCTGCCATATATCATTTTACTTTTATAATAGAATGAAGTAAGCTTTATTTAGAATAATAAAAAAATCCACTAGGGGTGCCGTTTGGCTGAGACATGATTCATTTCTTGATCCCTTTGAACCTGAACTGGTTAATACCAGCGTAGGGAAGTGGAGTTGGCGACGTATACATATGCTGAAATTGTATATACAACCACTCCATTTGGGGTGGTTTTTTTAATTTTTCAACCTATCAGAGAGGAGCTATCCGGATGAATTTTATTGCAAAAATCAGAGAAGACAAGCCATTTATTTTTAATATTACGAATGAAGTTGCGAGTAATTTTGCCGCAAATGGTCTAATCGCAATCGGCGCGTCCCCTGCTATGTCACATACTCCCAGAGAAGCACAGGACTACGGAGCGATGGCCGACGCAGTCGTGTTGAACCTTGGAACATTAACGGAGGACCGTGGGGAAGCTATGTTAAAAGCTGGAAAGGCTGCAAATGAGAATGGAGTTCCAGTTATCCTTGACCCCATTGCTGTTGGTGGGACAGATTTTCGGACAGAAATAATTAACGACATACTTGCAACAGTAAAGCTTGCGGCAATTCGCGCTAATGCCGGGGAAATTGCCGTTTTGGGAGGCGCTTTGGACAAAGCAAAGGGACCTGATTCCATGATTGAAAAAAATGACCCGAGAATAGCAAAAGCTGTGGCGAAAAAATATGATACAGTTGTGATTTCCACCGGAGAAACAGACGTGATTACCGATGGCGTGCGAACTTCTCTATGTAAAAATGGCCATGAAATGTTACAAAACATTACTGCCAGCGGATGCCTGCTTTCCTCACTTATTGGACCTTTTGTCAGTGTAGCCCATGACAAATTCCAGGCGGGTGTCTATGCAGTGGCAAGTTATGGCATTGCAGCGGAGTTAGCGATGAAAAAAGCAGTGGGGCCTGGAACATTTATTCCTGCACTGCTTGATGAGCTTTACTTCTTAACAGATGAAAAAGTAGAAAAATATAAACAGATTCAGGAACAATAGGTTATCCGTATTTAGAAGGAGCCTTTCTGAAACTATTTTAATAGAGAGAAGTGAAAAGAAAATGGAAAATCTCATATTTATTGAAACAGGAACAGGCTTGGATGTCCACGGACAGGATGTAAATATTGCGTCTGAACGCGCAGTGCTGAATGCAATCCATTCCAATTCCATGCCAGGCATGAAAAAAATTCTGCCGGATGGTGACTTAAATAACATGAAAGTTAATGTCAAACTAGGCTTGCCGCGGGATTTGGAAAAATTAGATCAGAAAAGAATAAAAAAGTTGATTCCCTATGGTACGGTTACCGTTGAAGTGATGAACGGTGGCATGGCAACGACAAGCGGAATTTTCCTTGAAGAACAGCAAGATAAAAACGATTTGATGTATATCGTTAACGCTGTAGTAGAAGTAGGCTATTAAATTTATCGTAAGTGGATGTTAAAAAATAAATATCCATTTCCTAATTCACCAGTAAGAAACTAAAATAGAGGAGGAATTTTTTATGCGTTTTTCAGAGTCGTTGAGAGAAGCAACAAAGCAAAGCTGGGAGTTAAGCCTGAATCATCCGTTTGTACAAGGAATTGTCAAGGGTGATTTACCGCTGGAAACGTTCAAAAACTATATTATGCAGGACATCTACTATTTGAAACATTACGGCAAGGTGCATGCCTTCGCTGCTGCCCATGCAGATGACTTTCATGTTTCTGCAAGACTTGCTGAAAAGGCAAAAAAAACAACTGAAGCAGAGCTAACCGTACACAAGGAGCATGCTGAAATTTTAAAGATTACGAATGAGGAAATAGAAAATTTTAAACCAGCGCCAACTGCATATGCCTATACATCCCATTTGTACCGAGCGTCATTATCCGGCAGTCTGGCCCAAATTGTAGCTGCTATACTGCCATGTTACTGGTTGTATGCCGATATCGGATTGCAATATAAGGATGCAAAACCGGAAGAAAAAATCTATCAAAATTGGCTGAACATGTATGCTAGTAGCTGGTTTCAGGAATCGACACAGGAAATGATTAACCTCATGGATGAATTAGCTGACCAGGCAAGCGAAGCAGAAAAGGAAAAGATTAAAAATCAATTCATCATTGCCAAAGAATATGAACTTGCATTCTGGGAAATGTCGTATACATTTGAAACATGGCTATCGGAAAAGGATAAGCTAGGGACGTCTGTGTAGAGCAAGAAGTCTAGATCATTTGTGGAATGAGATACCGGGCCACTGGAATTCCGCGAATTTTAGGCGTATATCCGCGATTGTCTAACTTTATCCGCGAATGTGGCAATTATTCAGCTAATCGATGTGCTAGCTCAAAAAAGAAGTGTAAAGCAGTCCATTTATGATGGCTACTTTACACTTCTTTAATTTTAGCGTTAAAAATCAATCGATATCATTCAACAAAATAAGGAAAGTCTGCACACCAAGAAGGGAAGCAGGTGAATCGTCCGTCCTCTTGCTTCCTAGTTGAAAATTGCAAGAACCTCTTTATTACAACCGATTGTTCACATAATCTCAATCTCCTCTACGGATTTATTGCACGAACTTGCAATAGATTAACATTCATATTGAACATAGAACCATGAGAACCGTCCCATGCTTCTTAATATGAAAGTATTTCAGCTAAACGGTAATTCTCTTGTCCATCCTTCATGTTCGTATTTACTTGGTTAAGCTCAACATTTATTATTTTATTTTCTCTTATTCCAACGGCCTTGCCTGACTGCCCATTCTTTAATAGTTCTACTGCTGCAATTCCCATTTTACTTGCGAGTATCCTATCAAACGCAGATGGATTTCCACCTCTTTGTAAAATACCTAATACAGATGCTCTAACACCTATATTTAATTTTTCTTCAATAGCTTTTTGTAACTTCCCTATATCATATAGTTTTTCGGTTATTATAATGAGATTATCTCTTTTACCACTGTTTATTCTTGTAGATAACTTAGAACATATCGTATTTACATCCAATTTTCTTTCGGGTGTAGAAATGATTTCCCCTCCACCCGCTAGAGCTGAAAATAAAGCTAAACTCCCGCAATTTCTACCCATCACTTCCACAATGGTTGTTTTTTCATGCGATAGACTTGTATCTTTAATTTTAGAAATACTATCCAATATCGTATTTATAGTCGTATCAAAACCAATGGAATAATCTGTAAACGTTAGATCATTCTCAATTGTTGCAGGTATACCAATCACTTTCACCCCTTTTTGCTGCAAGTTTTCAGCGGTTTTAAGGGCCTCATTGCCGCCTATGATTACTAAAGCATTTATCCCAAATTTATCTAATGAAGCAATCGCCTTGTTTTTCCCTGTCTCATCTATAAATTCTGGACTGCTTGATGTTTTTAGCATTGTTCCACCTTTATGCGTAATGTTTTCCAATTCAACAGAAGTCAGTGGATAGATATTACCATCTACCAGTCCTTGGATTCCATATTGTATTCCCATTACATCCATGTGATGATAACTCGCTGCTTTTACAACTGCACTAATCGCAGCATTCATTCCAGGCGCATCTCCGCCACTTGTCATAATTCCTAGTTTAATCATTAATAAACTCCCCAAAATAAATTTTACTTATCCTAAACATAAATATGTACTGCCGCATTTAATATGATTACTTTGATTATACACTGTTTCAGTGGAAATTTAGAATTAAATCTATACCAAATTTTATCCTTCTGCTATGGTTGGAAGCAAGGGGAACGGTTCGTGCACCTCAAAAGAACAAAAAACTTCACCCACAAATACCAGCACGGCAAAAATATCATTTTCACTTTTACATTTTAGGAGGAATATACAAATGAACAACCATTTAATCGCAGGTAAAACAATAAAGCAATGGAAAAAAGACTATCCGTTGCTCGAGAAAATCAGCTCTACCGAAGAAGTATTTTGGGAGAATCCTAACTACTTATCTTTTGGAAAAGCTATACCTAACATTACATTGACTGAAGAGGACATTCAAAAAGCAGATGAAAGATTACATCGATTTGCTCCGTATATCGCTGAGGTCTTTCCTGTAACTAGAGATTTAAATGGAATAATCGAGTCCCCTACGGTAGAGATTCCTGAAATGCACCGTTGTCTTGAAGAAATGTTCCAGCAAAAAGTGGATGGGAAGCTATTATTGAAATGTGACAGTCATCTTGCCGTTTCTGGTTCGATTAAAGCAAGAGGCGGAATTTATGAGGTCTTAAAACATGCCGAGGATCTGGCAATAGAACATGAAATGATTTCCGTTGAGGACGATTATTCTATCATTAATAGTCAGAAATTTAGAGACTTCTTTTCCATTTATTCGATTGTTGTAGGATCGACAGGTAATTTAGGGCTGAGTATCGGAATTATCGGTGCGAAGCTTGGATTTAATGTTACCGTTCATATGTCAATCGATGCAAAGCAATGGAAAAAGGATTTGCTTCGTGAAAAGGGTGTGACCGTCGTTGAACACACATCAGATTATGGGAAAGCGGTAGAAGAAGGAAGAAAGCAATCCGATTTAGATTCAAATAGCTATTTTGTCGATGATGAAAATTCAATAAATCTATTTTTAGGATATGCTGTGGCAGCATCTAGATTAAAGAAACAACTGGATGAAATGAATGTGTTAGTGGATCAAAATCATCCATTATTTGTTTATCTCCCATGTGGAGTTGGTGGTGGCCCGGGAGGCGTAGCATTTGGGTTGAAAATGATATTTAAAGATCACGTACATTGCTTTTTCGCTGAACCTACTCATTCACCGTCTATGCTTATTGGCCTAATGACAGGTAAACATGACAAAATTTCAGTTCAGGATTTCGGCATCGATAATATTACAGATGCAGATGGGCTTGCGGTTGGAAGACCTTCTGGCTTTGTTGGTAAGACGCTCGAAAATTTAATCAGCGGAAGTTACACAGTAGATGATCAAACATTATATGCTTTATTAACCAGCCTAATAGAGGCAGAGAATATTCGTCTGGAGCCATCCGCACTTGCTGGAGTACACGGGCCTGTCCAATTGTTTAAAGAAGCGGCTGGGCAAAAATATTTGAAAGATAAAAATTTAACACAAAAAACGACGAATGCAACACATATAGCTTGGGGAACTGGTGGAAGTATGGTACCTGAGGAGGTAATGGAGTCTTATTATCAATTGGGGTCAGGGATTAAAAATAACGATTGATTTTTAATGTAAGTATTTGTTTTTGGAAATTATCCCTTAATTGAAAGAGACAGTCCCTAAACTCATAACCTTTGGTACAGTCTCTTCTAATTTAGATAGACGAATGGGTTGCTCGATATGCCGACGCTTTCACTGGATTGAGGTGAATCGGACACTGTTTATATATGATTTGACAATTAAGAAGCTGGTAAGAGAAATCTCATCAAGTTTCGAAACGAAAAAAGTTAACCACCCTTATAGGAAATGGTTAACTTTATTGGATATAGTCAGGGACAGCTACTGCGTAAACCGCACCCGATAGAGTGGACTCCATAGATGGGACGCCACTGAAGTGACCCCCCACGTTCAACCTGAATTCACTATTTTTTATTTTCTCATTTCTAACGCAACATGAACCATCATGTTAACACCGTCGATTAAACTATCTTCATCGATGGCAAATTTAGGATGGTGATGTGGATAATCATAGGATTTTTCCTCATTTCTTGCTCCAATAAAAATGAATGTTCCTGGTATTATCTTGGAGAATGCACCGAAATCCTCACCACCCATTGTTAATGGATAATTGAATACACAATCACCAAGTAATTTTACTATCGGGTGCCAGTCCCCCACCGCTTTACAGCATTAAAGTGGTGGGGACAGGCACTCATTTCCTGGTATGGTTACGGTCGAAGTGATGGCTGGCGGCATGGCAACAACAAGCGGCGTTTTTCTTGAAGAACAGCAAGATAAAAACGATTTAATGTATATAGTTAACGCTGTAGTAGAAGTAGGCTATTAAACAACAGTAATAATTTTGGTATGATTATCACAGAAATGTTATATTCTTATGGCTGTAATCAGTAACCAAGAAAGACGCCCCACCATTCATCTTCACCGGCAAAAAAGGAAAGGTGACTGTGGTCCCATTCCCCGATTTTTGTCGAATTAAAAAAGAAGTCAGCCCGCGTCTTAGCTGGAGCTAACTTCTTCACTTCTTAAAGGGAATACTTAGGTTCTCTACATGAGAAGGAGTGCAAACATACCTTAAACTTTCAATACATTTTTATTTAAGATTTATTTCTGTTTACTATCGACCAACACTAACATTCAAGTTTTCATAAACGTTAACAGCTGCTTGTGCTACTAGAACACCATGTTCTACACTGCTTACACTAACACTTACACCCCCAACAACTTTTCCATCCTGGGTTAGTGGGATACCACCGCCAAACACAACAATTCCTCCATTATTTGTTGTATTCAGTCCATAAAGCTCAGCATTAGGAACCGTTGCTTCGGCTAAGTTGGAAGTTGGCATTTTCAGTGTAACAGAAGTCCATGCTTTATTTTGAGCGATTTCTACGCTTGCGAGCCAAGCATCATCCATTTGATGGACGGAGATCAGGTTTCCACCTTTATCCAAAAAAGAAATGACCATATTCACACCAATTTTTTTGCTTCTTGTTCAGCGCCTCCAATTAGTTTTTTCGCTACCTCTAATGCTGCATAATGAGGATTTCGGACTTTCATCAGTTATTAAAATTTTCCACAACTATAGCTTTGGCAATAATAATGTAGGCAGCAATCCGATTCCAGAGGATTGCTGCCCATATTGTCGAAGCAAAAACATGAGGTGATCCAATAACTATCTATCTATACGATATTTAATCTAAATAATGATTATCAATAGCAAAATAATTATTTTCAAGAGAAGCATGCCACCCAGAAATGAAATGTCCTGATACATCTCTTCAGATATATCAATCCCCACGATTTGATTTTAATTAAAAGTTGGTGGTATCAAGTATTCTATTGAACTAACACCATATGTAAAATCCGAATTTAATACACTCGCTAAAAATAATTCCACTATAGTTTATGTTACCATTTTGATAACACATAAAAAATACCCCAAAAGTTAGATTTCACTCTAACCTTTAGGGTGCACTAAATAAAGACCACGTCCTACAAAAGAAACCCAGCTACTCTTCTCATGTGAAGGTTGCTGGATTTTAAGGCTGGATGTGTATAATAATACTTAAAATATTAGCATACGATAAATACAAATGATTAATTTTAAGATTGCACGGGTACCAAGACAGTATCTTCCCAAAGTTATACTGTCACAGCACAAATAGAAAAGTCAACTTCATATATTAACAGAGGTTGATTCAGCTACCTGCTTGAATATTGAAGACACTGACCATACGTGAGGAGCAGATCTGAGCATACTCCTTTCTAATACACATGAAAAGCTTCATAAAATCAAAAAGGCTCTACATTTTCAAAAAACTAGGATTTTGTTAGATTTATAATCATAAAACAAGTTAAGCTATTAATAAGCTCAACTTGTTTTCACCACTATTTAAAAGACTTAAATATCATTCTTTTTGTGTTAAATAATTCCTAGCAATCGTCTTCGTGTCCTTTTGCAGCAGCTCCACCACCATTTACATTAAGTGGAATTTGTTGAACTTGCAACACTTTTAAAGTAAGATCTGTAACGATTTTTTCACGTAGTTTGTTAAAGCTGCCGTTATTAGAGCCTTTGCTTTCGTGCGAGTCAAAAGAATGCGGAGAAAAGTCAAGCTCAAAGAATTCCGCGCTAATAAGTTCACAGAATGGCTGTTCATTGTAAATGACGCTATTTTGGAAGAAGTATTTATCTAAACGAGGAGATTCTCCATGTTTAGGATCGAGAAATTGTGCTCTTCTTTGATCTCCAAAACCGAAAATCGGTAAATTCATAAGGTTACCACTTAAATCTGCAAAACCAGAAAATGGAACCTTCGCTGTTAAAGTACGTAGTGCGCTATTACAGCCTTTTGGTGCGTACTCGATATTTTTACGAATATATCCTTCTACGAATAACTTAGCTCCTTCAGAAGTGTAGAATCCTCCTGATTCATTTATTTCTTCAAATGGACCAACAGGAACGAGTTTACACTGTGTTAAGAAAACATCTTTTAATACTCTTTTAATTTCACATGCTGGCGGATCAAGTGGAATGTCAGCTTCTACTACGACTTGTAGAGTTGTCTCAGCTAAAACTAACGGGACTTTAATAAACGCACCAGATAGATTTGGGTTAACGACGGGAGTAGCGGGAGTATCTGGAAGTTGAACCTCTGTACGCGATTTAACCTCACAATTTACTTTACTTGGACTCGGATCTTTCTTTACCATATTTTTATTTAAATAGCTTTGACTGTAACCATAACCTACCATAATAAAAATTCCTCCTATTTTTTTGTTAAAGGTCTATTACCCTTACATTAATAAGATATTCAGTTAGTAAGATTATGCATGGACGAATCATAGGAGGCAATCGTGGATTTTTAATAGTAGGTTAAAATTTCTTTATTTAGATTCTACGGGAATTTTCAATTTGAACTAATTGCAGTAATTGGATCTTTAAATGTGCCATTATTTTTTGGTCTACTCGATAATAGACTTTTTTTAACCATTCTCGTGGTGATATCTTTTCCCAATTAATAGCAGGGAGGTATTCCATTGATTCTTGAATATATCCTTCAACAAATAATATACCATTTGAAGCTATCCGTTTCTCTTGATCTGAAGAATGTTTGAAATTGGAGGGTAAGAATTTACAATTTGTCAATACAACCTCTGTTGAAACATCCAAAATCCTGATGATCCCTTTGTCCATTGGCGTGTTTTCCTCTAATACGATTTCAATATCATATTCCCCAAGTACGACTGGAATAAGAAACTTTGCAAAAGGAAATGTATTACTAAAAATGTCGGGCCCTTTTAGTGAGTTTGAGTTTTGTTTAAAAGGTTTCGTTATTTCTTGCTGGAAGTTGTTATTTTTCTTAGATACTTTAGAAGACTCTTTGTTTAAATTCATCATTGAATGTACGTTAGAAAAAACCAATCTACCATATGGTTGCTCATGATAATAAGTAGAAGTATTAAGTTGAGATGTCTCAAAGTCAGGGCTCATACCAGTTTGATCTTTGAAGTTAAGTGAACGCTCGACTGTATGAACGAAAATTGGCTGTTGAAGGAAATTGTCAATTTTTATATAAGTTGAAAATGGAACTTTAATGTGTTTAACTTGGTTACGAATAGATGTATTATATCCTGTTACAATAGTGTGTTTGTTGGCATTCTTATGATTAGATAGCTCTACTGCCTTCGTATTCTTTGGAGCAGAGAGGGACCTGATCTTATTATTATTAAATTTCATTTCAATTTCACTCCTTCGAACGATACTGCTTACATAATATTTATTTATGCAGTTAATCATCTTTTGTACCTGTTTCCACGAATTTCACTTCGTCCAAATTGGGTTATAAGAGAGAAGAACGTGTAGAATCTGCGTGATATGCAAGATAATGTTTTTCAGCTATAGAACCGATTGATACGGAATATCGACTTTTACCTGTTAGAAATCACCTCACATTCTGAGTAGTAACAGAATATGAGGTGGAAATACATCTTATATAATAAGGAAAGATGAATCTTGCTGGAATAATAAAATGATTAAAAATGGAGAATAATAAAGTTTAATAAATACAAAGACTTATACAGAGATGCTAATATTGGAATACGAAATAGCTATTAGTTTTAATGCTTTGTGCGGAAGCGTGTGGTTTGTAAGCGAAATAAATCCCACCTGCTAATGCAGGTGGGATTACTTGTATACTTTATTTAGATTTATTTGGAACACGACATTCTTCTGGAATTGTCGATGACCATGGTAGAGTTGGTCTAACTTAGTTTTATCTGATGTATCCATATTGGGAAGCTTTTCAAATAAGTATTTAAGATAGTTAAATGGATTTAATCCGTTTTCCTTGGCTGTCCCTACAATACTAACTGTGGATCATATTCGAATATACCTAACTGATACACTACATCATATCTTAAATACGTCAAAGAAAACTATGATAGATAGAATTAGAAGGTATTTAAGACTTCTTGAAATTACTAATGACACCACTTGTTTGGAATTAGACAGCTAATTCAAAATATCTAAATGATTCAAAAACAGATGCTCTTTTTTCATCATATAATCAATCAAACCCAATTGGAATTCAAAACTACGCAATTGTTCGATGTTTAATAGATTTAGGTCGCCGCTGTTCGGAAGTTGCTAGACTTTCATTGGATGACTTTGACTGGTTAAAGGGAACTGTAACCATCAGACGATTAATGTCACATTCTGAAAAAAACTCTTCCACTTCATGCTGTTACAGACAAACCCATTGAAAAATGCTTATTACATTCACGTCCAGCTACCCAAGTTCGAAATACAGTTAGAAGTGCTGCTATTAGGGCCCGAATACAGAATTTTACATGAACCCATATGCTAAGACTTACGGCTGCAAAAGAAATGATTAATTATGGTGTTGACCTTAAGATAATCGCAGATATTCTTGACCTTGAATCTATTGAAACTACCAGTATTTATACGAAGATAAACTTTACACAGTTACAAAACTAAGATCATATGTAAATGTTAGAGATAAACTAGAAAAGACTTTTCAGACCATCATTTCCTAATTTTACAGGGAGCCGCAAACTGGTATTACATAATTTTGAATGTGCATTACAAATAATCAGATGTCAAATCTTGATAGATTAAAAGAATGGGATAGACGTCACGAGACTGTATGATATCTGTCATATGTTTTCATGCAACACACTACTGCGCTGGCTTAAAAATGGTATAAACATAGATAGGAAGATAATATACCTTTCCACCTATCTTGGCCATGTGAAAGTAGAAGATACCTATTGGAAACTTACAGGGACACCTGAGTTATTACAGTTTACTTCTGGAAGTTTTGAAAAATATTTCTATGAGGGTGATGTCAGCTACTAAGAGTAATGATTTCCAGGACCTGCTTCAAAACTTTTTCCTAAAATGGATGATGAGTCAGAAAAAAGTTTCTCCTTTTACTATCCAACCATATAAGGATACCTTTCGTATTCTTTTTAAATATATGTATGAAGAACATGGCGTTAAAGCAAGTTCCATAAACATGGAAGAATTAAAGAAATTGTATTATAGAGACGGCCAATTGTATTAAAATTCATTTTTGATGTTTTTTAAGTAAAAAGACCATAGTGCCACTAACACTTAGTCTAATCCACTGCACATATTTTGGGGGTCACATCACATGCCTGTCCCTTTGTCCCCCTTAAACTTACAGGTATCAAACCTTAGCTGTTTGATGCCTGTATATTCAAGTGGAAAGTTTCTGTACTTATAATATTTTCCTTGGGGCATTTTACTAGTTTTGCTTGCTTTTTCCGCTCACATATTGGTTTACCCATTGGTAGAAACAGAGGGGAATTTTCCTTGTCCAAGTAAAGATAATTATGGGATTGGTGGTGGGACAAGGTTCCCCGCGTCCCTATATTATATCCCAAGTGACAGGAGTTCCTTTTTCCACATCTTGAACTACCGTTTTACCCAGTAATATATCATAATACTTCGGGGGGAGTCCAAATCCAGGGCGAATCGCTCTTAAGTTTTCTTGGGTAAATATGTCACCTGCTTTCATATCTTCAGTTACATATAGGGAGCGTCGATATTTTTCCGAAGATTTTTCTGCTTTTGTTGGACCATAATGTACGTTACCAATCGATTGCCAAGCTCTTTTTGTTTCAGTAACCAATGCTTTCATTTCATTAGGTTCCAAGGAGAAGCTTGCATCTACCCCGCCATCACTTCGGGAGAGGGTAAAGTGCTTTTCAATAATAGTTGCTCCTAATGCAACACTTGCAACGGCAACCCCATGACCCATTGTATGATCAGATAAACCTATCTGACATTGGAATAAATCCTTCATATGAGGGATCGTAATAATATTGGTGTTTTCTGGAGATGCTGGATACGTGCTCGTGCATTTAAGTAATATCAAATCCTCACAACCTGCTTCCCTTGCAGCATTCACCGTTTCTTCTATTTCGGCAGCTGAGCACATCCCTGTTGAGATGATCATTGGCTTTTTTGTTTTAGCTACCTTTCGTATTAAAGGCAAATCGGTACATTCAAACGAAGCAATTTTATAGCAAGGGACGTTCAGCGATTCCAAAAAATCCACCGCTGTTTCATCAAACGGTGAGCTAAAACCTATCATACCCAATTGTTTGCAACGTTCAAAAATTGGTTGATGCCATTCCCAAGGTGTATTTGCTTCCTGATATAGTTTGTATAATGATTTGTTTTTCCAAATACTTTTCGAATCATTAATCATGAAGTCGCCCTTGGCCTCATTCAATGTCATTGTATCTGCTGTATAGGTTTGGATTTTTAATGCATGTACTCCAGCCTTAGCTGCCATTTCTACGATTTCCAAAGCGCGTTCTAACGATTGGTTATGGTTCCCAGACATTTCTGCAATAATAAATGGAGGGGTGTCCGTGCCTATTTCCTTCTTCCCCCCAAAGGTTATCTTTTTCATCATGTACCCCCCTTCAGATCAGCTAAAAGTTGTATTCTCACCTTTGCCCAATTTTCTTTAAATAGTGCCATAGGGATAACATCCAGGTATTGATTATCTTTCCACACATGTTCGACAAATCTGCCTTCAACTATAAACCCTAATTTCTTATGATAACCAAGGCTCCCACTATTCGTATGAATAACTTCCGCGCATATTTTGTTTATCCCTACTTCATTAATAATTTTATCCAGAGCTAATATTCCCATAATGGTTCCAGATCCTTTAGGTGCAGTCTCTTCGCCTATATAAAAACCCCAATAACATCGAGCATTTTCTTTATTAATATTCGTAAAATTAACTAACCCTAAAGGAAGGTTTTTATGATGTAACAAAAAAGTTTTCCTAAGTGGATCTGTTTTTAGACTTTCAAACCATTGACAATGTTCATCCCATGTAATTTGATGATCCGTATACATAAATGATTTAATCCGTTTAGAATTGCGCCATTGAAGTACAGTTTTCAAATCTTCAGAACGGATTGGCATCAATTGAAAATCTCCCTTATTAATCATCATTTTTCTCCCCCAAGTAACCGTTCGACAACAAGACAATCGTTAAAATCACGCATAATAAACGCTGCAGCATTCACCATATCTCTCAGCATATTCGGGTAATTGATTAATTTTATTAGATTGCTTGCGATATCCTCTTCATTTACCTTCTCGCTAACCCCTAAATGGCATACGACACCTATTTCTGATAAATACGACAGAATTTCAGATTGATTCTCAGCAGTTTCAATCGTAATAGCAGGTAATCCTACATAACATCTTTCCCATGTTGTACTTCCTCCTGCTCCAATCGCCAAATCAGCTTCCGTCATAAGTTTTGCTAGATAGTCAATTTGATAGTGAATCTTTATATTAGAATATTTTTTACAGGATTTCTTGATAGCTGAATAATTCCTATTTGAAAATCCGATCACAACATCTACAGAAATATCTCGTTGGTTAATTATTTTAATAGCCTTGATTGCTTTCATTGTTTCATTTGTAGGGTCACTCCCACCAAAAGATATCAGGATCCGTTTTACTGAACCTTTCTCAATTTGCACATATTTTAAATCCCTAAATTCTTGCCTTAATAAAAGGTATTTTGGTCCTAATAAAGTAGTTGTAGATTCAGAAATCAATTCCTCATATCGTTTTTCTAAGTTTCTATAAAGATTTTGATCTAACAGTACGTCACAGTCATGCGAACGATTGGCCAAATCATCGATTACCATTATTTTTTTTACGTGTGGTCTTACTATACGCTCCCATTTTTTATCAATTTCGTAATGATCGATGATTAACCAGTCAATAGTAGGTTGTTTGCTTATCGCATCAATTGTTTGAAGTGCGTCTGTTTTCCAATTTAGTTTCAGCCAATTTTCATTGCTAATCCCATCTTCGTTAGCCGGTTTACTATTCCCGGGTGATGGTAAGGAAATGACAGGAAATCCTTTGTTTTCTATATGTTCGATTAAATCACCGGGTAATTCCCGGCAAATAAAAGTTACTTTTACGTTTTTATTACGTAGATCTTCTGCCAAGACCAAACACCTCATGACGTGGCCGGTACCGATATCTGTCGATGCATCAGTCCTTATAAAAATATTCATAGACTCACACTTTCAATCTTCTTCTTGTTGGATATGCGTATTGATCAACTGCCATTCTGGAAATGTATCAAGTAATTCGATGGTATCTTCCATTGTAAACTCTGGTTTATGCGGATATAGTGTTTCAATAATTTTATTTATGAGAGTAAAGTCCTCGAGTGTATCAACTGTCCAACGATGATGACTATAGTTTTTGCTGTTGGAAACATTTGTTAAGTTGAAATCTTGGGGATTATTTATCATATATCTTGTCACATGTTCTCGATCGGCTTTTGATTCTGCTTTTTCACTAGCTTCTTTCAAAGCTTGAAATGAAAATACTTCTGTATCCATACCTCTTGGCAATGTACGCTTTAATGTATTGGAGACATATTGTAGTGGATGTTGATGAAGAAAATAGCTTTGTATGACTTTGTCTATTTGTACCGGATCGATCAGCGGGCAATCAGAAGTTAAACGGACTACTATATCTGCTTTTATATGACTAGCTGCTTTATAATATCTCTTTAACACATCTGCCTCTGGTCCCCTGTAATGCGTTATTTTCATCATCTGGCACAAGGAAACAATTGCGTTGTCCTGATGCTGGTCAGTTGTAGCAACTAGGATTTCATCAATATAATTTGACCTGCTAACACGCTCCAATTGAAACTCCAGTAAAGGTTTTCCCAAAACTTGTTTTAGAATTTTCCCTGGTAATCGAGTGGACCCCATTCGCGCCTGTATAATTGCTACTACCTTCATTTTCTCACCTCAGTCAGCAGAATAATAGGAATTACCTTTTTCACTCCAGCTATTTGGTTATCAAATCCTAGCATGGTTATAGGGTTTCCTTATTACATTTTTTCAGCATGCAGATACATTGTTGTTTTAGCTTGAACTTATAATAATTTATTAATGTTTTAATTTTCAATTGCATATTTTTTGAAGCACCTATAAAATAGGCGCTAAAGTTATTCAGCAATGGTATTTAAAAATGGTTTCATTTTTTCTTTCCATAAATGATCAATAATTTTTAATGAATTCTTTGTTCGGTCAAATCCAGAATTAATTTCGTTATCTAACATCTTATAAACATCGTCAGCAGGAGGAATTTCACTTAAATATTTCCTCCATCCATTAACTTGTTCAGGTAGAAATTCTGCCAAATTAATAACAAAATTAGGAACAGCTGAATAGCCTAGCCCATTAACTGTGGCAAGATGTCCAGTCCCTCTACCGTCTTCAGCAATAAGTAAGCTAGGTTTACGAGTTCTTAAAAACCAAATATGTGCATGAAGTCTAAATCCAACATGTAAATCAATTTTATCATAATAATTTAGTTTTTCTGCTCCTCCAGCTAGATCAATAATTTGAATCTGGCCATCTAACCAGTCTTTTGGAAATAAAGAACCTAACTTACCGAAATACCCGTGAAATACTAATTTAACATTGCAAGAGTATCTTTTTTTTAGTTTCATAGCTATTTCGTATGCCTTTGAACGGTGATGTATATTATGCGGCATCGAAACGGCAATATTTTTAATTTTTTTAGGATGTTTAAACGGTAATCCTAAAAAATTAGTATCAAACAACCCCAGGTCTCCAGTAGTACCATAACATGAAATACCGTTACCTTTTAAAACGTTTTCCGTATAAATATCTCTACACGATACTTTATTTGCACCACTCTTTTGGTTAAAAAGTTTTTTAAAGGTTCCTATTTCAATTGGATCTAATTTAAGACTTTTTGACTGAGAAACAGTGCCAGGATATTGACTCCATCCAGAACCTATGGCATAAAACGGTATATTATGACGAACGGCCATTTTTACATAATCATTGCGGAACTTCGGTGCAACAGAATTGCCTATTACAGTTGGCCTTAAAGCTGGGGCTAATATGGCACTGTAATCGAGTATTAAATTATCATTATAATTTGTATCTGCAATATATGCGGTATCTACTTGGACATCCTTACCCTTAATATCTTTTAAAAGCTTTATTAAACTTTTACCGAGTAAGTCATCTCCGGAGTTTCTCGATCCTGTTGAAGGATACGTAGACAAAATTAGATATTTCACTTCTTTGACCCCCAAAATTTTTCCAACAATTGATATCCGGAAAAAACCTTTTAAGCGTTACTAAAAAAAGTGGATATATAACACTATTTTTGATATTATATCGCAATTAACTGTTTCTTTAATATGTTCCAACTGATACACTAAAAGTTGCCTATCAAGTACTTTTTTAAGAGTTTTCCCTTGTAATCGAGTTGAAGCCTCTCGGTTTTATAATTGCTACTACCTTCATTTCCTCAACTCAGGTCAGTAGAATAATAGGAAATCACCTTTTTTACTCCAGCTATCACATCATTAAGGTCTTGTTCAGACATTCTCGGAAACAGTGGGAGGGTAATGATTTCTTGATATAATTTTTCCGCATTTGGACATGATCCTTTTTCATACCCTAATTGTTGATAAAAAGGATGTAAATGTACTGGAATGTAATGCACATTCACCCCAATGTTTTCCTTTTGCAACGCTTTAAATATTTCGGTACGATCTGCATTTAATTTCTCAAGCTTTAATCGTATGATATATAAATGCCAGCTAGAATTAGAGTCAGATTGCTGATATGGCGTTAGGATGGCATCCACATCTGCAAAGGATTCAGTATATTTTTTTGCAAATTCTCTTCTTTTATTAAGAAATGTGTTTAACTTTTTCACTTGACTTAACCCAAGTGCTGCCTGGATATCTGTCATCCGGTAATTAAATCCAAGTTCTTGCATTTCATAATACCAGGGCCCCTGATGGTCTTTAAGTTTCAGAGAATCACGAGTTATTCCATGACTTCTAAACAGCAATAACTTTTCATAATAATCTTCATTATTTGTCGTGATCATTCCACCTTCACCAGTAGTGATGTGTTTGACAGGATGAAAGCTGAACATGGTCATATCACCAATAGAACCTACGTATTTTTCTTTGTAGGCAGCACCTAATGCATGCGCAGCATCATCAATGACAATGATTCCATGATCTTTGGCTAGTGACAGAATTTCATCATATTCAGCCGGTTGGCCCGTAAAGTCAACAGTTATAATTGCTTTTGTTTTTTCATTGATATTGGATTTGATAGATTGTGGGGATATGTTGTATGTGTTAGGATCTATATCTGCGAATACAGGGGAGCCGCCGACATACAAAATGCAGTTAGAGCTTGCTGCGAAGGTCATGGAAGTGGTTATCACTTCATCATTTTCCTTTATTCCAGCTGCAAAACATGCAGCGTGTAATGCAGCAGTTCCACTAGAAAATGCTACAGCATATTTCGCTCCTACAAATTCGGCAATTTCTTTTTCAAAATTGAAAATGGTTGGTCCGGTTGTAATAAAATCACTTTTTAAAACATCGATGACAGCTTTTACATCTTCATCATCAATCCACTGCTTACCATATGGTAAGTAGGAATCTCTTATCGGATTGCCGCCATGAAGAGCTAGTTCTTCTTTTTTCATCTTTTACTCCTTCCCTTATATTAGATTCGTTGATTTAATCCATTCTTCAGTCTCTTTAATTCCATCCTTTAAACTATATTTAGGTTCCCAGTCCAATAGTGTTTTAGCTTTACTGTAATCACATAGCAACTTTGGTATTTCACTCTGTGGATGAATGTGAGTAATATGTTTAATACGAGTTTCATCATCGACCATTAACTTTGCTAACTCATTTATACTGATATCTTGACCAAGTCCCGCATTAACAATCTCTCCATTTACCTTGTCAGAATAGCCGGATTCCACGACAAAGCGGGCACAATCTTCTACATAAACTAAGTCACGTGTTTGCGTGCCATCACCATATATCTGGAGGGAATTACCTGCCAATTTGTTTTTTAAAAATATAGCAACGACTCCTCCTTCTCCCCCCGTTTTTTGATAGGGACCGTACGTATTAAATGGACGAATGACTGTTGCCGGAAGACCATAGGCATAATAGTAAGATAACACCATATTCTCAGCAGCTAATTTTGATCCAGCATATGGAGAAGCTGGTTTAATCGCATCCGTTTCATTAATCCCTTCCTCACCCGATGCACGGTCATACACCATACAGGTACTCATAAATACAACCTTCACATTTTTCCTTTTGCATTGCTCCAAAATATTGAACGTGCCAATGACATCATTATTGAAAGTCGTCCGAGGACGATCGATGCTGTCCTGTACATTGATGCTTGCAGCTAAATGATAACAAATATCAAATTTCTTAATAAATAAGTGATTTAGTACTCGAATATCCTTTATATCTCCTTGAATAAAATCCATAAAATTTTTCTGGTTTCTCAAATCATCCAGGTTTTCTATTCTTCCATTTGAAAGATCATCCAGCACCCAAACTTGGTGACCATCATTCAAAAGTCGATCGACTACCCACCTTCCAATGAATCCTGCTCCGCCGGTTACAAGAACTTTCAATACATTCACCCTTTCATAAAACCTCTCAAGAACATCATATTTACACACAACAAAATATGTTCATGTACAACTTAATATGCATAGATCGGGAAAAATGTCCTTGATACTGGTACCATTCAGCACAATTTACATACAGATAATGGTTGGCATTACTTATGTGCAACGATAAAGGAATTTATCAGTAACCCGACCATTAAATATAAAAATCTCTACTGAGTAACTATTACTGCTTACTTTACCTAATCAGCCTATTAATTAATTTTTTTAATCGTTCCCCAGACATGCTGAAATCGGGATAGGCTACACGAAGGAAATTTTCTCTTTTCTCTTTGACTTTATTTTTATAGTTTAGATCAGTGAAATATTTTATTACCAATTCTCCTAACTTTTTAGGATCTTTTTGAGCCAAATCATCCAAACCATTATAATAACCTGTATAACTTGGTAACTTCTTATTCAATACAAATAACGGTTTGTTTACAAGCATAGCTTCTAAGCATACTGTAGATGGATAAGAAACGATAACGTCAACGTTTGGAAGGATGTCATATAAATCGTAGTCTTGAGATGAACGAACAAATGGAAACTCTTTTGACAGATCGTGAGTAGTTTTAATAGGATAGTCTTTAATCACTATATTTAAATTTAGACTTTTAGAAATTGTATCTATTAAGATTCTCCATTTAGCAATATCGCGATTCCCCCTAACGACAATCAATATTGCTTTTTTGTTTTTATCAAGCCCTAGTTTTTTATAAAACGTAGACCTTTTTACTGTGGAAGGCTGAAATGCTTGATCAAATCTTGGATGGCCAGTTATGGCAATAGATTTTTTAGAGACACCCAATCGCTTATACCAATCCAGCTCATAATTGCCATATACAGCATCAATCGTAGCAATTTTCGGTATAAAACCGAACTCATTTGCAAGGATTCCATGCTGTATACAAATAGTAGGTATGCCCCTTTCCGCAGCAACTAACAATAAAATACGACTTATATAACTATGCGTACTAGCTACAAGTAAACAAGAGACAAGAACTTCATCATAAAAATGAATGGACTGTTCAATACAATTTACTATTTCAGCTATTTTTTTCAAGAACAAAGTTTGGAAATTTTTATCCTTATATAAATGGTGATCTTTATAGGATTTGAACATGGATCTTGCCTGAGTTCGCAGCTGAAGTATTGCTTTTTTCGTATCTATTTTATAGTCACTTAAATAGTTGACTGGAAGATTAAATAGCATTTTTTTTGTATTCACATTAGGGGATGGTCTTTTATTGTTTTTATTGCCTGCCATGACGATCATTGTTTTTGAACGGTCAAAATGATCGTCAAATGTCTTTTTTGGAAATCGTAGTAATGTATCATAATTTACCACGACTTTTCCTAGTTTATTTTTAGCTACTGGCTTTTTCTTATGTGACTGAATATACTTATTAAAGACTTCTTGAATTTCCTTTTGATTTTCCACCTCGTTTTTTAATCGTTCTGTGAATTTTTCATCATACAAATCCTTCCAAATTTCTGTATTTTTTCTAATTAAGCTAGGAAAATGACATATAAATGATAAGGAAAATCCTTTATAGTTCAACTTTTGAAAGTCACGGAGAAAATCAAGGTATAATGACCAATAATTTTTTACGTACGTATTCATAGTATCCTCCTATATCAATAGATTTTTCGATGACAATTTCAATTCAGATCCAACAGCTATTACGTTGTTCAATAAGTACCCCCCTTATAGGGGGATTAAGAAAAGTTACTTTCTTACTTTTTTAAATACACGAAGCTTATAGAGTTCTAAACCAGCTTCTTTGCAATTACTTTCCGTTACCTGTTTAAAACCAAAGTTTTCAAAGATTGTCTTGTAGTTTCTTGCAAAAATGTGCCAACGTGAAGTTTCTTCTGCTTCAACTGTTATTAGATAATCCCCTGTAATTCTTGCTATTTCTTTAAAAACCCACTCACTATCTGGATGGATATGTTCAAAAACTGCCATCGAAAAGACTAAGTTAAAAGAATTAGGAAGGAACTTTTTAATTACGTCCTCAACTGGAGAATTAATAATTACCGCATCGTCCGCAAGTTTTGGATACGTTTTCTGAAGGCATATAGCCGCTTCTTGACTAATTTCAATGCCAGTCATTCCTTTATAACCATGCTCATAGAGGTGATTCAGATTTCGACCAACGTTACAGCCAACCTCAAGAACCTTTCCTTTTTTCTCTACATACTTTTCTACATATTTCAATAAAAACTCGCTTCTCTCCAATTTATTCGCATATCTCATTGGAGTACTGTTTTTAACCCAATGGTCATGAATTTCGTTAAGTTTTGTTTCTGACACGTTAATACCTCCACTTTTCATACAGGATACAATATAATATGTAAAAAAGATGAAAGCGTATTGGCATATGACAGAGGGTAAAAACCTAAAAACGATCTTCTTTTCCTGATTTTATTTATATACAGTCTTTAATGATCTTGTTGGTCATGTATAAAAGCTTGCATGATAAATAATTAGAGAAAGTTTTTCTTCCCTAAATACCTAAACTGATGGATTAATTGCTTTCCCATTTCTTAATGGCGTTGTCCATAATGAGCACTTAATAGGGAATAACTAAAGAAATAGGGCCCCGTTAGTGATTATAAAAGTCACTGTACGAGGACCAATCATTCTGTTCAAAGCTGTTCAAACTGATTATTCTTCTCTTTTCACACCATAGTGGAACTTAAGATAGCGAGGTTTAATCCGGTATGGTAGATAGGCCGATGAAGCGCCTATACCTTAATTAGCCAACCTACTGATTAACCCAACTAACCTTTCTCCAGAAGATTTCGCTTCAGGATATGCTTGGGATAAAAATGCTTTTCGTTTTTCTTCAACTAGCTTTTTAAATTTATCATTCTTAAAATACTCCTCAATCATTTTAGAGACTTTTATAGGGTCTGATTGTACTAATTTACCTAAAGAATCAAAATAACCAGTATACGTAGGGAAAGAAGTAGGTAAAATAAAAACTGGCTTTTTAGCAATCATAGCTTCCAATCCTACAGTAGAAATATAAGAAACGACTAAATCGCTATGATGAATTAAATCGTATAATTGAAAGTGTTTAGATGGATACACATCCGGGGAGATTGTTGTCAGTTGATGGGGATTCAAGTACCGAAAATCTTTAACGATAATATTGTAATTATCTATATTTTCAATATTTTTAATGAGTGTTTCCCATTTCTCAATTTGTATTCGACCCCTGACAATCATTAGTATTATTTTCTTATTTGGTTTTAATCCTAATTGTTTTTCGAGCTTATTTTTAGAGATAGAAGGATCCTTTTGAATATTATCAAACCTCGGATGGCCGATTACTTCTACAGCTTGATCTGATATACCTAATTGCTTAAACCAGTTGACTTCAAAATTTGAATAAACAGCATCTATATCCGCTATCTTAGGCATGTAACCAATTTCATCTCCAATAATACCATGCTGCATACATATCGTAGGAATTCCCATCTCAGCCGCGACCATGGCAATTGTTCTACTCTGGTAATAATGCGTAGAAGAAAAAACAATGCAAGAGACTGGATTCATTCTAAAATACCTATTAGCTTCCTCAATACGATTGACTATTCCCTTTATTTGCTTATAAAAATATTCTTTGAATGTTGTATCATTAAACATCGGGTGATTGGTATAATTGGATATAATTTCATCCGCTTTACTTTTTAAAATTTGGATATTTGAACTTACATTAACGCTATATTCATTTAAATAATGAGAGGGAATCCCTACTACAGGAATACCTTTAATTACTTTTGGCTTTTCCTTAGGCTTGTAGTCTTGAAGGAAAATAGTGTCTGTAGGAGGAAAATGTTTAGTCATTATTTCTTTCGGAAGGCGCATCAAATTATAGGCATCATATAAAACTACTTTTCCATTTGCATGGCTTGCCTTCTTGAATAATTTGCTTTTTTTTCGGTTTATGTGCGATTGTTTATACGTACTGAAAATTTGTTGCACTGTTTTTTTGTCTTTGATTTCATGCGATAAAGATTTTATAAATTCTTCTGATGATAAACGGGCCCAAACATAGTTATTTTTATGATTTAGGCTACGAAAATGACATAAGTAGGGAATAGAGAACCCTTTATATTTTAAAACTTTAAAGGCTTCTAAAAACTCTACATACAATGACCAATAATTACGTGAAGTTGTATTCATTCGATTACTCCTTTGTATTTTATAGACTATTGGAATTCACCAGGTTAGACAGCTTCATGATCTCCAGGACTGTTGTTCTTTTCTTCCAAATGTATTACGAGGGAAATAAACTTAATTCAATAAGTTGATACTAATTTTTAGATTATTTCAAAAATAAATAAAGAACTTTTGGAGAGTAATTATACTGGTTTCTCTCTAGAAATTTCGAGAGTTAACACCATTATTTTAACTTATCAGCCTATTAATCAAATTTTTCAATCTCTCCCTAGACTTGGTGGAACTCGGGTACGCGTAGCTAAGAAACTTTTTTCTTTTAGTCTCTGCATAGCTTCTTAACTGAGCATCTGTAAAATACTTTATTATTTGTTCACCTAATTTTCGTGGTTCAGCCTGAACTAGATCTCCCAGACCTGTATAATATCCTGTATAACCGACGAAGTCCTCCTTTAAGATAAATACGGATTTCTTTGCTAGCATTGCTTCTAGACCTACCGTAGATGAATAAGCAACTACAGCATCAACATTAGGAAATATTTCATAAATACTATAACCTTGCGTTGAATGAACAAATGGGAATTCTTTTGTTAAAGCATGGGGTGTTTTACTAGGATAGTTCTTAATTAGTATATTAAGCTTAACTTTTTTGGAAATTATTTCGATTAATTTTCGCCAATTTTTATTATCTTTGTCTCCTCTGACGACAATCATTAATGTTTGTCTGTTTGGGTCTAATCCTAATTTACGATTGAACTTATCCCGAGTAATTTTGGGACGTGCATATACCTGATCGAATCTAGGGTGACCAATAATTTCAAGGGAGTTATCAAGAGCTCCTACTTTTTTAAACCAGTCTCTTTCAAAATAACCATACACAGCATCAATCGTGGCAATCTTAGGTATATAACCCAGTTCACTCGAAATAATTCCATGCTGCATACAAATAGTAGGTATTCCTTTTTTTGCTGCAACTAGAGCTAATATGCGGCTTTTGTAACTATGCGTTGTTGATACAACTATACAAGAGACAGAAACATCATTTAGAAAGTTTATCGACATTTCAATCTGATTGATAACTACTGCTAAGTTATTTTGCAACCATTCTTGAAATTTTTTATCCTTATAGAGGTGGTGATCTTTATAAGTTTTGAACATGGTTCTTGCCTGATTTTGCACCTGAGATATCGCCTTTTCTGTATCCGTTGCGTAATTATTAAAGTGATAAATGGGTAACTTATTAACCGTTTTGTTGGTTTTTAAAACATTCTTCCTCTTTATATTTTCTTTTTTTATAATAATGGTATTTAAAGATACAGCTTTATTTTTCTTCTTTTTTCTAGGTGTTAAGTTAGTTTCATTCCCCTTGCTTTTACTAATTGACGGCTTAGCTTTATTCCCCTTGCTTTTTCCACTTGTCATTAACTGGATGGTCTTCGAAGGGTCAAAATAATTGCTTATGGTAGCTGGTGGAAAACGGAGTAATTTGTCAACATGTATTACTACTTTTCCATCCTTATCTTTCACTAACACTTTTTTCTTGTGTGATTGAACAAACTTATTAAACGACTCTTGAAATTCTCTTTGATCTTTAACCTGATTTTTTAACTTCCTAGCAAACTTATTATCCTGTAATTCTCCCCAAATTGGTTCATTATTTATAATAAAGCTAGGTAAATGACATAAATACGGTAATGAAAATCCTTTATAATTCAGTTTTTCAAAATCATTGAGAAAATCAAGGTATAAAGACCAGTAATTCTTCAAAAAAGTATTCATGAGATTTCTTAACCTCCTTTACTTATATTTAGATTAGCTCCTCTTCCTTTAGTAATGTACGTAGCTCATTAACGTTTAATGGCGCCTGATTCATAGAACTGTATGTTCCATAATTGCACTTTTTTGCATTGTTGTATCTTACATCCTCAGTTCCCGGAATAATATACATATCCTGTAATTCCCAAGCCTCTCTGGATTCATCATACGTCATCAATTCTTCATACATCTTTTCACCTGGTCGTAACCCCATTACTTCAACATTTATTTCGTCGCTTTTCATTTTGTGTTTTTTACATGTTTCTTCTATTAAAATATCCGCTAAATCCCCTAGTTTAATAACAGGCATTTTTAATACAAAAACCTCTCCCCCCTTTGCTTCCTTCAGAACCTTTATTGTCAACTGTGTGGCCTGATTCAATGACATCATAAAACGTGTCATGCTTTTATCTGTAACTGTGATTTTTTTGTCTTTAAGAATTCGCTCTTTAAACAAAGGTATTACAGAACCTCTTGATCCCATGACATTACCAAAACGAACACTTGCGAAAACCGTTTGTCTCCCGGTTTTGCTATATTTAGTGGAAGAAATTAATCGTTCTGCAATAAGTTTTGTCGCTCCATACGTATTAGTAGGATAAATAGCTTTATCCGAACTAGTAAATACTACTTTTTTTACGTTTTGTGAAATTGCAGCTTTAATTACATTATTAGTGCCCTGAACATTCGTTTTTATAGCTTCATAAGGATTGTATTCACACAAATCAACATGCTTCATCGCAGCTAAATGCAATACATAATCAATATCTTGCATAGCAGCAAACAAACTATCATAATCACGAATATCACCAATTATAAAACGTAATTTATCGCTGCTTCCTAATTCAGTTTGCAACTGATGCTGTTTATACTCATCTCGGCTGAATATCCTGATAACTTCAGGATTTTCTTTCATGATCGTTTGCACGATATTCTTTCCTATGGTTCCGGTACCTCCGATAACTAATAGCTTCTTTTTACTAAAATACACATCAGTTCCTACCTTCTTTATTTAAATATTCGCTTACTGAAAGCAAATTGTATTCCCTTGCACAGTGTCCTATTATATATATTCAGAACAGGAACATTAGACAAAGACTCTAACCCAATAATTGTATTTTTCTTACATTTGGGTGATTAAAAGTCGTCAATTTAGAGGTAAGAAGATTCGAGAAGACGAAGAATTGAGAGTGGACTTGTACAGGATATAGACAAAAATGAGCCAATTCTAAAATACTAAGTTGGACAACTTAGTTTAATTGAATAACGCTGTAATTCTTTTTAGGATTAGCTGCATCGTTTTAATGGAAAGTTGATTTTCGGAATTATTGTCCTATAAATGTACACGACAAATAACCCTACCTGATCAGGTAAGGATTATCTGACGCTTACATATCAACCTTCTCAATCAAATCATTTTGCTTGAATACTAAACAGATTTTTCCCTAAATTCTTTATAACAACCCGATTGCTTGTTATCTCTAACTTATCTAATTTCCTAAAGAAATCTTGTATTTCTCCTTTTGATAGTGAAGAGAAGTAATGTTTTACGCTTTTATTTTCTTTTAAATAGAATTTTTTTACGGACGGAGAAAATGTTCTAGGTACCGGAGATAATGAAATGGTGTTTAATAAACGCATGATGTTTTCATAGGAAAAATTACTACCCGAGGATCCATAATAGCGGGATAAAGATTTTTTGCTTTGTTCGATTTGCTCATTATAATCACTCTTTTCAAGAGGATTACTTAACATATTTTCTAATGTGGTATTAACTTCTTCTATAGTTGTTGCCTTAATTCCCAATTTATTCGTGAGCTCCATATCATACACCTTCGAGGTAATCGGTATATAGGATATGATTGGTTTTTCAAGCAGAAAGGCTTCAATACTTGATGTGCACCCATTGTGTATGACTACTTCAGCAGCCATAAGCCACTTTATAATATTTCCTTCGTGAATCACATGTACATTATTATAGAAGGAAAATGCTTTTCGGTAAGAGGCAATGTTTTCGCTTGGATGTGGCCTAATGACAAAATTGATAGCAGGGAATTTTCCACTCGCAGCTTTGGTCATTTCCAAAAAATGATCATATAATTTCTTCATATACATGGAAACCATACTTTCTGTCTTTTTTCCGTTTAAGAAGTTATATTCTGAAAATCTCGTATTGATTAAAATAAACATACCATAATTGCTTTTTATCCGTTCAACATCCTCTTTATATAGCAAATTGAACTTTGGTTTTAGTAGATCAAACCGTGGATTACCTACAATATGGCACTTTTGATTATAATCTGGATAAGCTTCAGCAATGGCTTCTTTTTGAAAAATGCCCCAACAATATTCCTGCGTTACTAAATCAAGCATATCCGCTTTCATTCTTTCACGTACATATTGGGTTTTATCAGTTAAGATTAATCCCTCCTCATCCAATTCAACTACCATATGGCCATTAACTTTTGCATTCGTTATAATCCTTCGTCTGAAACGATGAGGATATCCTTTTGAAAAGAAAATACCTTTAGGATACACTTCTGATGCTAATTCGACCATCTTATGTTCACCTATAACTATATGGTAGCCTTCCCTCACTGCATAATATGCCAAGAGTAATTTGGCATCCAATTCCCTTACCTTTACTTCCACCGGTAAGTACAACCACCTTTTGTCAGTCGCCACTTTTATCAAAACCTCCTATAAATTTGAATATCTATTTTCCAATAGGAGAAATGCTTAGTTTTCCTTTAAAATAGTAATGACTTCTTCAAAAGCCAGCTTATTATCCTCAATCATAGCGTCAAGATAAGGTGAAATTTCTTCAAGAACAGATGATTCGGCACCAACCTTCCTAACATCTGGAGACGGATGATTATTTAAATGCGTGAGCATAAAAGTGATCATCATATGGAGTGTTTTATTTTCTAAAAAAACGAAACTATTATCCTTTTTCAGATCTTCATTCTTTACTCCTTCTATGTTTTCCTCTAGATAATCACGAACCAATTGTTTAATTAGTAGTTGCTGCTCTTGGTTGTTTTCGTTATTACTCATCCTCATCCTCATCCTCCTCGACTAATGTACCACTAACATTGATTTGGTTGAGAGCGCTAATTCCTTCACTAACCTCATCCCCATAAGTAAACCCCATAATGCTACCTGCATAGGAAGATTCCGAAATCCATTTCACTTGAAAATTTGAAAAAGAGATTGTTTCATCAGGGTTAAGCACCTGTTTTCCCGTCGGCTTTAGCCAATATTCCTGTTTATCCAAAGGATCATTCATTCGCTCCCATGCATTTGTTAATCTCATTTTTTGCTTGGAGTCCTTATAAAAATATTTTCCAGAAAAATCGAAAGGGGATTCTGGGGATACTTTTATACAAATGTAGGGATTTTTAAATGGTTTTGTGCCTAAATTCTGAACGTGAAAAGAACCAAGGCTCAAATTTTCGTGCCCCCGTTCATGTAAGATATTTAGGGAATATGTAAAATAGCAGATAACTTGAAAATTCCTCCATGCTTTCATTTCCGTTACCAATGATTTTATTTCCTTCAGATATGAGGTGTTCATTTCTTGCCATTCAGCAATTTTATCACGTACATCATCCGCTCTATTCATTAAATAAGTCACCTCCAAATAAAATAAAAGAGAGGAGTATCCCTCTCTTTAATACATATGATGAAAACTTAAGCGGTAGTACCGTTATTATCATTTGGGAAAATTACTGGGCATTGAGGTGGAATCGTTGGTGCAGGGCATGGAGGGATTGGAAGTACATCCCTTGGTTGACAGAAATCAGCGACAATCTCAAGTGTTACATCAAAAGTTGATTGAATACTTTGGCATAGACGAACAGAAACTGTCACATCAAGTTCATCAGGAGTCCCTGTTGTTGTAGTATCACAAGTAGCTGTACAAACAAAGCAATCTAAATCTGTGTATGCTACAGTAACATCTGTATCTTCTGGTGCACAAAGAATCACTTGTTCACAACGCGTGAATTCTGCAGTACCGACTTCTACAGTCGCCCCTCCAAGTGCTGGTATTAAGTCTACAAAAATGGTTACTTCAAAGATTTTGCGAATGTTCACCAGTTGTAGTGTTACCTGTGTGCCATCGATAACAAATGTCTGATCCACTCGATCTAAAATTTCAAAATCAACAGGAGCAACTGTACAAGTAACCGTATCAATATCAATATCGTCACACTCTAATGGCGCGCCAGTAATGGGGCTATCTGGCAATTCCAAGTCAGCCAAACTCAAATCAAATGTTGCCTCGTTAAGCACCCAATCATATACTTTCTCTGTGTTAATACATAGGAGTTCCTGACCCCCGGTTAAATTTTCTGCTTGCATGATTGCAAACACCTCCGAATAAGATTTTTACTTTCATTTGTAGCTTATGAACAGATGTACCAGTCCGTGTAATGAATTAGCGGAATTTCATGATATTTACCACGTTGTGCGAATATCATAATTACAACGGTAACTTCCAAAATTGGAACATCAAATATGACTTTCTTTTAGCTTAAAGAGAGTAAAAGCTGCATACAATTAGAACAATAGAAGTTCATCTGGTTCAGCGTTTAAAATCTGCACATTTGTCACGTATTGTTGTTACATCAATAGTATATTAATGTGCTGTAAAAGGGTGAATGGGGATGCATCGATATAAACTTTATAACTCGGATGACGTCGAAAAACTGCAACGGGAGCTTGATATCTACAAATATACGTTAGAAACAGTAAAATCACGCGATGGGGTGAATGGCTACCTGAAGACGAAAAGTGATTTTAATGATTTACAATTAAAATATTCTAAACTTAAAGGGGAAATGAAGATTATGGAAGAGAACCATCAACGAAGCGTAACAGAGTATGAATTGGAGAAACAATTCCTTTCAACTCGAATGAATACGGTTAGTGAATCAATAAGTCAAATGGAACAAGATATGAATTGGATTATGGATAGAATGGAACAGATGCGTTTTACTGAGCTGCTCGAAAAAATGAACCAGGTGATGAGCAAACAGGATGATCACTTAATAGAAACCAAAATTAAAATCGAAAGACTAAATGAAGAAATTTTACAATTTAAAAAATATATGGGATCGAATGTTCCAACACCTGAACCTGCCAAAGAACCATTAGCTCCAAAGAAATCCGAATATAGACAATTACAAAACATGCTTCAATCTCCCAATTATGTAGAGCAAGCAGGAACTAAAAAAAAAAATAACATGACAAATACTCAAATTTCTAGGCGTCCAATGTTAAACAACCAAACACCATATCCAACAAACACTTCTGGTAGCGTGCAAAACACTACCTCAATGAATCAAGGGAAAAAGACTTTTCGAAATTCTCAATATGAGTTAAATAAAAATACAGTCACACGCATAACCACAAAAAAAAGTAATCAAGGAAAAAAAAAAGCTAAAAGTAATGTTGATGAAAATCCTCTCATGACTGCCAATGATAATACTCCACCCCTTACCAATGATAATACCTCCATGGAGAAAAACGTGGAGGAAACAAAAGTACCTGACGTGAATATAGAAAAGCATTCAGAAACCAATATAGAGCTACCAAACAAACAAGAAGAAGAATTCAAAACTTTCACGAGATACTTATCAAAGGAAGCGACAGACAATCAAATAGTTGCTGCTGAAAAAGAAGAACAAAGTGATGGGCAGGATATTGATAATGATCAGGAAAGCCAACTCGGTAAGAAAATGGAATTCTCTTCACTCTTTTCCATCTTCAGGAAGAGTTAGTATGATAATAAGAAGATAATTATTCCCAGATCTGTATATAGCCAAATGTTGGAACATGGGAAGTCCATGTTGCCCTATGAGACATGTGGTTTATAAACAGGAAATAATGACAATGTACGTCAATTTGTCAATCTAACAAACGTTTTTTTGTAAGTAAAAAGATAGTCGAGGAAACCATTCGAAAAATAAAAAATCGAGATGAACAGGTGATTGCTGTCTATCACCCTCACCCTACTACAGCACCTGTTCCTTCTTTTTATGATGTTTCCAATCACCCAGATGACCACCTTGATATGGTGATTATTTCTTATAAAACGAGACCACCAATAACAAAATGGTATCACATAAAAGGAGCAAATTTTGAAGCATGCCCTTTTTGGATAGAACCTTCGCCACAGCCCGAACTTTTTTGTGAATAAAACTATAATATGTACTATAACATCTAAGGAGTTGAGAATTTTGAAATCAAAAAAAATAAATAATACAGTAAGTAAGCATAAACAAGTAAATGCCTCCAATAAACCGATTGTTATAAACTCATCATCCATTAAAGTTAGACCAGTAACAGCAAAAAGAAGCGGCGGTTGTTGTGGAAAGGTAAACTGGAAAGCTTAATTATCCCCTCCGAATAGGGTCCAAGCACGGTTTTAATAATGATAGGTATTTATATAGGTTGTTGAAAAGCCAAATGATAAGTGGCGAATATCTCGTAGAGTTTTTGGTGGTCTTGTGATATTATAAATTTAGTGTCTTCTGGTAGATGCCATTATGGTGATGACTTTCCATGTTCGTTTTGAATACGTACTGATACGGGTGCAGCATATTTAAAAAACGTAAATAAATTATCCTTTATATAGCTTCTCATTTCAATGTCATTTGAAGTGAGGGGAGAGGTTGCAAAGACCATTCGTCACAATTGGATATTTCCTCAGAAAGAAGTAATTACCCAACTCTTTGGTCAGAGCGGTGGGTGATTACTTTTTTTCTAGCGGTGACAAGCTGAAACATGGAGACTGTAAACCACCGGCCCACTGCGAATTTTACACGTTTATCCGCGAATATGGCGTTTATTCCGCGAATCGATATTATCGTACATATTGCAGCATATGTACTGTTTATCATTTATTCTCTACCTGTACTGGACGGCCGTAAAGTTGGTGCAGGACCACAGGGACAGGAGAGGCCACTGAAAAAGTCCCTAACTTAGAAAGTCAAAAAATCCAATTCCCAAAATCACACGTTATAACTCGGACTTAGTGGGAGTTGAGTGTTCAAATTAACGTTCAATATCATTAAAAGTGGGGCTTAATTTGTACTAATTTTTAAATGTCCTACTTTTTCAGTGGCCTCGGACAGGAACCTTGTCCCGTCAAAGGTTACCAGTTGGCAAAAATCATCAGGAGAATTCAGCATGTTCTCCACATATACGCACCAATTTCATTGGTGCTTTGACCTGCTTTTTGAAAGACATTCGGTTCATGCCAATCATCCGATATCTTCTCCATAAACTCATACCGGTCCTCACCGGCTTCATGCGTATATTGCCTCGCATAGTGGCCATCAAGCAGACTTGCTATATCCCCTGTCATTCGCCTTCCTAACACGGTTCCAGGTCTGACCCCTGATCCCTACATTTTCATACCTCCCGATTAATTTACAAAGTTTTTACGTTGTATCAATGTTTGTTTAATATTTGATTGTTAGTATAAAAGCATAATCAAACATAAACAAAAGAAAAATCAAATCTATGTTTGATTGTTAGGAATAGAATTAATTTTTTATATAAAGGAGGATTTAGGGGCGGTTACTTTATTTTGTTGAAGTGGATTTGGTTTCAGGAGTACATTTTTATCGAGACTATTTAGAATTAAAACAAACATTTAAGGAGCATCTAATGATGAAAACAAACCATAGCAAAAAAATAACATTTCTAATCACAGGATTTATTTCCTTGGTACTTCTGTTAGCCGCATGTGGCTCACCTGCTAACGAAGATTCTACAGCAAGCGAAGATGATTCACTGGAAACAATCAAAGAAAAAGCAAAAGAAGAAGGCGAGATTACAAGTGTTGGGATGCCGGATACTTGGGCGAACTGGATTGAAACTTGGGACGAGATTGAAACAGAATACGGAATTACACAAACGGACACAGACATGTCAAGCGCTGAGGAATTAGCGAAGTTCGAATCGGAAGGTGAAAATGGAACAGCAGATATTGGTGATGTGGGAATTAACTTTGGACCCTTGGCTGTAAATAAGGGCTTAACTGCACCGTATAAAACTTCCTATTGGGATGAAATACCGGGTTGGGCGAAGGATGACGAAGGTCACTGGTTACTTAGCTACACAGGAACGATTGCTTTCATCACAGACAAGCAAAATGTGGATGAAACCCCAACTTCTTGGGAAGATGTTGCAAATGGAAACTACAATATATCTGTAGGTGATGTGACGAAAGCAACGCAGGCACAATTCGCAGTACTTGCTGCAGCTATGGCTAACGGTGGAAGTGAAACAGATATCCAGCCAGGCATCGACTACTTTAAGCAACTTGCAGAAGAGGGACGTTTAACTTCAGCAGATGCTAACTTGGCGAATTTAGAAAAAGGCGAAATTGATGTTGCGATTGTTTGGGACTTCAATGGATTAAATTATCGTGATCAAATTGATACGGACCGTTTTGACGTAACGATTCCAACAGATGGTTCTGTGATGAGTGGATATACAACTGTCATCAACAAAAATGCTCCACATCCAAACGCGGCAAAATTAGCTAGAGAGTATATTTTATCGGATGAAGGCCAAATCAACTTAGCAAAAGGCTATGCACGTCCAATCCGCGATGTCGAGCTACCTGAAGATGTACAAACAAAATTACTTCCGAACGAAGCCTATGAAAATGTGAAACAAGTAGAAGACCATGAAGCATGGGATCAAACAGCAATTGAATTACCACAGTTATGGCAACAAGAGGTGTTAGTAAATGCCCAATAAAAAATTAATTATGATTACGTTGGATGGCTGCCGATATGACAAAGCCATCCAACATCTTGGCTTCTTAAATCATTTTGTTGAAAAGAAATTGGCTAGTCTTTATAAAGTCCTTTCTGAAACACCAAGTAATTCACGACCTTTATATGAAGTACTGCTAACAGGTGTACCTACGCATGAAAATGGGATTTACACAAATTATAATGTACAACTGTCAAAAGAACATAGTATTTTTTCACTGATGAAAGATGCCGGGAGGACGACTGCAGCTGCTGCTTATCACTGGGTAAGTGAATTATATAATCGCGCCCCTTTTTCCATGTTTGAAGATCGTATTCAGCATGATGAAGCAAAAGCAATTCAACATGGGATTTTCTATGCGGATGATACGTACCCAGATTCGCATCTTTTTGCGGATGCACATGCGTTAATCACATCATCGCATCCTGATTTCATGTATGTCCATTCCATGAATATTGATGATGTCGGACATAAGCACACTGGAAATTCAATCGAATATCGCAGTGTTGTTAACCGAGTGGATACGATTTTAGGAATTTACGTACCGCGATGGTTAGAGATGGGATATCAAGTGATGGTGACTTCAGATCACGGCATGGATGACTATGGAAATCACGGTGGTACATTGCCTGAGCATCGAGAGGTTCCATTATTTATTATTTCTGATCAACTTGAGCCCCGAATCGGTACCAAAGCGCTAGAGCAATTGCAGCTCGCTCCTCTCGTGTGTCATTTGCTCGGCATTGAAAAAGGTCAAAAAATGCAAGAAATAGATTGGCAGACTTTAAAAGAAGGGATGAATATCCTTGAAAACGAAACGATTGAATAAGATTTGGATATGGCTGACCCCATTTTTTTTACTCGCTGCATTGTTCTTAGTCATCCCAATGGCCTTAATGATCACATCGAGTTTCACAAGTGAAACAACTGGGTCATTTACGTTTGATAATTATCAAGAAGTATTCACGAACCCATTTTATTACCAGGCCTTTTTGAATAGTGGGATGATATCGCTTTTCTCAAGTATTGCCGGGCTGGCGCTAGCAATCATCGTCTCTTACGCCTTAACGAATTTACCTGAGACAATTCAGGATAAAATTACCGTTTATATTAATGTCGCAGCAAATTTCGCAGGTGTTCCATTAGCCTTTGCATTTATTATTTTAATCGGAAATTCAGGGGTATTACGCCTCTTCTTTGATGGATTAAATTTTTCACTATTTGAAGGCTTTAACCTCTATTCCTGGCAAGGTCTCGCATTAACGTACTTGTATTTCCAAATTCCGCTCGGGATACTTTTCATCTATCCATCGTTAAAAAAGATAAAAAAGGAGTGGAAAGAAGCGGCGTTCCTTTTAGGGGCTTCGAATTGGACCTATTGGAGGAAGATTGGTTTACCGAATATCTTCCCCGCGATTGCAGGAACGTTCGTAATTATGTTCGCGAATGGAATGGGTACGTATGAAACTGCCTACGCGCTAACAGGAAGTAATGTTAATTTAATAACCATCCGTATCGCAGCCCTTGTTTCTGGAGACATTTATGCGCGTCCGATTCTTGGCAGCACGTTAGCCGTTATATTTGCCTTAATTATGATTGCGATTTTATATCTGTCACAAACGATGTTACGTAAAGTTAGGAGAGATTTAGCATGAAAAGTAAAAAACGTAAATTTAGCACCTATCTCATTCTGACTATATTTGGTCTATATATGATTTCCCCATTTATTTCAACTGCATTATATGCAACATCAACAAATTGGTCTAATACCCTATTGCCAAAGGATTTTACATTTAAGTGGTTTGTCGAACTATTCCAGGATCCTAACTTCGTATCTGCAGTTATGCGATCCATTACCTTAACTTTAATCGCGTTAGCAGTCGTTCTTGTCGTCATGGTTCCAACTGTTTTCTTAGTGTATATGTATTTTCCTCGAGTCGATAACTTTATGAAGGGACTCGTATTAATGCCCTATGCCATTCCAGCGGTGATTCTTGCGACTGGCTTACTCCGAATGTACGCAGGTTCAGCAATTCCGATGTTTGCCGTTTTAGTCGGTGGTCTCTTCGTCGGTTCTTTACCGTTTATGTATCAAGGCGTTCGAAATAGCCTGGAAAGTATCCATTCAAAAAACTTAATGCATGCTGCAGAAATGCTCGGGGCCAATAAGCTACAGGCTTTTCTAAAAATTATCGTGCCAAACATTAAATTAGGCTTGTTAATTACAACCTTATTAATCTTTTCGGGATTTTTCGGTGAGTTTGTGTTAACAAATCTTTTAATCGGTGGACGTTTTGAAACGATTCGGATTTATATGATGCGAAGAATGAATGAAAATGGTCACTTAGCTAGTGCTGTAATGGTGGCGTACTTCCTTCTGCTAATTGTAATCAGTTTAATTATCACGCGCTTAACAGCTTCCAAAAAAGGCAAAAAAACTACGTTAAAAAGCAGTAAGCAACATAAGGAAAAACGGACAATTCCACCATTAACCTTTGCTCAAGCGGACCCTGTAACAAGTACACAAATAAAAGTCAACAATGAAAAGAGGCAGAAGTGATGAGTTTTATTACGGTTAAAGATCTATCCCTTCGTTTTGGTAATCATGAAGTTTTAAAAGATATTTCATTGCAGATGGAAGAAGGGGAATTAATCACGCTACTCGGACCAAGTGGTTGTGGGAAGTCAACGCTTTTACGTGTAATTGCAGGCTTAGAAGTATTCCAAGAGGGGGATCTTTTTCTAGATAATGATGATATCAGCAATATTCTACCTCGGGATCGTAACGTTGGAATGGTCTTTCAAAACTATGCACTATTTCCAAATATGACGATTTTTGAAAACATCGCATTTGGCCTCGCATTAAAAAAAATGCCTAAGGATGAAATACATCGTGAAGTAATGAAAATTGTACGCTTGGTCAACTTAGAGGATCAAATAGACTATTACCCACATCAGCTTTCAGGTGGACAACAGCAGCGGACTTCCCTAGCACGTTCACTCGTGACAAAACCGAAAGTCCTATTATTAGACGAACCGTTAAGCGCACTAGATGCCAAGATTAGAAAGCAATTGCAAGTGGATATAAGGGAATTGCAAAAGACATTAGGGATTACGATGATTTTCGTAACACATGATCAGGAAGAGGCGATGATTTTATCGGATCGAATCTTTGTAATGAGTGAAGGGAAAATTGTGCAAAGCGCCACCCCCGCAGAGCTCTATGCATATCCAAAAAATCAGTTCGTAGCGAGTTTTATCGGAAATTATAATATTCTACCTACGAATGATCTCAAAAAAATTGATCCTTCATTTTTAGTTGAAAACGCAGAAAGCACGTATGCGATACGCGCAGAATCCATTCAATTAGCACCATCTTCTGGGGAAGCAGGCATCTATTTCAGCGGGAAACTCGAGAATTATACCGTGTTAGGTAGCACAATCCGTTGCATGTATGACGTGAATGATGTAAAGCTTTCCGTCGATCTCATTAATAACAAAGGAAATCTAGAAAGCATTCAGTCGCAAGGACAGCTTTTTATTGACCGAACGAATATTATCACAATTGAAAAATAGTCTAGTAGATAACGAATCGAGGGGAAACAGCAATGAAGGATGAACGGCATACGTTTATTTTAGAACAATTAGACAAGCATGGAAAAGTGTTGGTTACAACTTTAGCCAAACAACAGCAAGTTACTCCAGAAACAATACGGAGAGATTTAGCCGAGCTTGAAATGAACGAGTTTCTAACACGCGTTCATGGGGGCGCTATGCCTTATATTCCGTCCCAAAAGGAAATGGTCTACGAAAAGAAAATGTCATTACATTTGGACGAAAAGAAGAAATTGGCAAAGAAAGCCGCAGCAATGATTCAGAACGGCGATACAATAGCCGTAGACGTTGGTACAACCACCGTTCATATAGCGGATATGATTGAAAATCTACAATCCGTTACAGTTGTTACAAATTCACTGAGTGCAGCAAGTCGATTTAATTTAGCAATCGAAGAACAGCGAATGACAGGACTAGTGATTATGCTACCAGGAACGACCAATCCTTATCAGGCATCGGTTAGAGGAATCTATACGATTGAGTTTTTACAACGATTTAATTTCAATCGCTCCTTCTTATCCTGTGGTGGCGTAACAAAGGATGCAGTGTATGACTTCGATATGGACGAATCCCTTGTTTCAGAGGCCATGATGAAGTGTAGCCAAGAAGCAACTTTACTAACAGATTCATCAAAATTAAATAAAAAATCATTGTTTGAAATATGTCCGACTTCCAACCTATCAACAATCATTTGCGATAAAGCAAAGCCGCATGATTGGGAGAACAAAGGATATGATTGGATCAATGTTCACGCAACGTGATGAGGTAAATTTTGTTGGAGGAAGGCTGAAAGCTATGCTTGGGCGGAACACGAGCGGTTTTTTCATAGAGGTAGCAAGGAGATCTTGTTGCTAGTCAGTTCGATAAGGACAGAACGTTTAACCATTTTATATAAAGAAAGGTCGTACAACATTATGAAAGTAGATTATCATATCCATCTGGAGGAAGGCCCATATTCCCTCTCTTTTGTTGAGAAAAGCTTAAAGGCAATGGAGCTCGAAAAGGCGAGAAGTGCCCCACGAAATACGAAAGAATGGCTCATACAAGCGGTGGATCAAATGAGCAAACGTTTAGCAGAAAGTGAGTACTCCAAGTGGTGGCTTGATTTTTATTTAGAAGAAGCATTGGCCAAAGGAATCAAAGAGGTAGGAATTGTTGACCATCTTTATCGATTCAAAGAAACACGCGCTTATTTCGAAAAATATATGGACGTTACTTCGGACGAAATCGGCGTTCAGCAGGCGCAATGGCTCGACAAAGTAATGGTTAGAAGCTTGGATGAATTTGTTTCCTTTATTCAATCTCAAAAAGAAGTATGGGAAGAGCGAGGCGTACAGTTGAGACTTGGTATTGAGGCCGATTACTTCACTGGCGGAGAAGCAGAGCTCGTATCACTACTAAGCGGCTATGACTTTGATTATATCATTGGATCCGTGCATTTTTATGATGGATGGGGCTTTGATAATCCTGAGCTTCAACATAAATTTAAAGATTACGATTTAAAGGAACTGTACAGAAACCATTTCAAAACGGTGAAAAACGCTGCAAAAAGTAAGCTATTTAACTTCATCGCACATTTAGATAATATGAAAGTGTTTAATTATCGATCAGACGAAACAACCCTGATTGAAATGTATCGTGACGTAGCCAAGACCTTGGCAGCGAACAATGTTACAACCGAAATAAATCCTGGACTCTACTATCGATATCCCGTAGAAGAAATGTGCCCAAGCATCACATTCATTGATATATTAATCGCGGAAGGAGTTACATTCACCATGTCATCCGACTCCCACTTCCCAAATGACCTAGGCATCTACTCCAGTGAAATCAGAAATAAGTTACTAGAAAAAGGCATCAAAGAAATCGCAACCTTCCAGCACAAACAGCGAATAATGAAAGCATTGTAGGTGGGACGCGGGGACAGCAAACCACTGGCCCCACTGGAATTCCGCGAATTTCAGACGTATATCCGTAATGTGGTGTTTATTCCGCGATTTCCTTAACTTAATCCGCGAATATGGCAATTATTCCTCGAATCGATATTATCGTAAATATTGCAGCATATGTAATGTTCATTATAAAAAAATAGAGACAGGCCTAAATAAATAAAGCCTGTCTCTATTTTTATCTAAATATACGCATAAGAAAACCATGACGTTAAAAGAAAAATTGATAGCGGTAGGGAACTGACCCCTGAATTCACTATTTTATTTCCCCATTTCTAACGCAACATGAACCATCATGCTGACACCGTCGATTAAACTATCTTCATCGATGGCAAATTTAGGATGGTGATGGGCATAATCATAGGACTTTTCCTCATTTCTTGCTCCAATAAAAATGAATGTTCCTGGAATTACCTTGGAGAATGCACCGAAATCCTCACCACCCATTGTCAATGGATAATTGAATACACGATCACCAAATAATTTGGTTGCAATATCGATCACAGAATCTGTTTTCTCTTCATTATTGATAACCGCATCATAGCCATACTGGAAGTTAAATTCGTAATCAGCACCATAGAAATCGCAAATAGATGCAGCTGCCTTTTCCATTTTTTCTTTTACCAATTCACGCGTTTCTTGTTGGACCGTTCGTATACTCCCCTGTAATGTAGCAGTATCAGGGATAATATTCGTTGCACTACCAGCATGAAACTGTGTGGTTGAGATTACGACAGAATCGAGTGGAGAAGTCATTCTCGATACAATCGTTTGAAATTGATTGATAATCTGCGTACCTATAATAATCGGGTCAACCGAATCTTCAGGCTGAGATGCATGTCCACCACTCCCTTTAATGAGGAGATCAAACGTATCCGAATTTGATGTGATAGGCCCCTTTGTAATTCCAATTTTACCAGTAGGAATCGGTGTGAATAAATGCTGACCATAGACGAAATTAAGGTCGTTGAACAGCCCAGTCGCAACCATTTCCTGTGCACCGCCCGGAGGTACTTCCTCCGCATGTTGGAAAATCAAATAAATTTCTCCACTTATTGCGTCTACGTTTTGCGATAATACACGTGCCGCCCCAAGCAGCATCGCGGCATGTCCATCATGCCCACAAGCATGCATGACACCGTCTTTTGTTGAGGTAAAATCAAGGTCGTCCCGTTCTTCTTGAATGGGTAATGCATCAATATCCGCTCGCAGCCCGATTCTCTTTCCAGGTTTTTTTCCTTTAATAATTCCAAGTACACTTGTTTTCGTTGGACGAGATAATTCGATATTGTCCATTTGTCGAAGCTCGTCTTCAATATATTGACTTGTCCAGTGCTCCTCAAAAGAAACCTCTGGATGTTGGTGCATGGTTCTTCTCCACTGAATAACATCTGGTAATACTTCTTCGATTTGTTTATTCATATCCATTCGTACCTCCTCATTTAATATTTATTCATTATTATTGGCTAGTGAGCCGTTATTCGGATTGCGTTACTGTCCTAAAAAGATAGGACCTCCTGGACCGACTGGTAAGCCTATTAAATACCAAAGGACCAAAAATAAGGACCATACAATGAAATAAGCAATGGAGTACGGTAGTAAATTAGAAAGCAACGTACCCAAGCCAACATTCTTGTCATACTTTTTCGCAAATGCCAATAATAGTGGCAAATATGGAAGCATTGGTGTAATTGGGTTCGTAATTGAATCCCCTATCCGGAAAATCATTTGTGTAAAAGCCGGATCATAGCCTAAAAGCATAAATAGCGGAACGAACACAGGTGCAAGAATTGCCCATTTTGCAGAGGCACTTCCAATTAGTAAGTTGATAAAACCAGCAATAATGACAAAGCTTAGAATTAACGGTATTCCAGTGAAATCCATATCCTGAAGAAATTCTGCTCCTTTTATCGCTAAAATCGGCCCCAAATTACTCCATGAAAAGTATGCAAGCATCTGAGCTGCAAAGAACACGAGAACAATGTAGCTTCCCATTGTTGCCATCGATTCACTTAACACATTCCCAAAGTCCCTCGAGCTCTTAATTGTTTTCGCCCTCAACCCATATACCAAACCTGGGACAAAGAACAAAATCGTAATAAGGAAAACAACCGAATTCATGAACGGTGAATCATTCATAATCGAGCCTGTTTCCTGATTTCGTAGTATCCCATTTTCAGGAATTACAAGTGCCATAAAAATTCCAGCAGTTATTAATAACGAAACATTGGCCCAACGTAACGCACTTTTCTCAGCCACACTTACGCCTTCTTCAGAAAATTTCTCACCATGATACGTACCTAATCGTGGAATCGTCAGTTTTGTCGTAATAAAATAGGTTACGATCAGTAACAACACTGCCGAAGCAGCAATAAAATAATAGTTCATCGCAATATTTCCCGTATAACTCTCATCAATAAGTTGTGCAGCTGGTTCCGTAAAAGCCAGTGCTAAAGCATCTGTCATCCCGATGATGAAGTTAGCTGAAAAAGCCCCAAGTGATGCAGCATATGCCATCACAAGTCCAGCAAAAGGATGGTAGCCAAGCCGCATCATAACCATAGCTGCAAGTGGCGGGAGGATTACGGGTGCTGCGTCACCAGCAACATTTCCAATAATAGCAACTAAAATCATCGTTGGAATAATCAGTTTGCGTGGTGCTACTTCAATAACTCGTTTCATTACAGTCTCAAAATAACCTGTTTTCTCTGCAATTCCAATACCTAGCATCACGACAAGTACCATTCCTAACGGTGGGAATGCACTAAAATTATTAATGCTTTCCGTTAAAATAAGAATTAAGCCCTCTCCGGAAAGTAGGTTTACAGCCTCGACCACTTCACCTGTCCCAGGATTGGTCGCTTTCAAATTAAATAAGGATGCAATAAAGGAGGCTACAAGAATAATACCCATTAAATTGATAAAAATCACGATCGGATCCGGTAATTTATTCCCTATAACTTCAACTTTATTTAAAAATCGATCTAAAAAACTCGTCTTCTTTTTCTTTTCCAAAATCAATCCTCCACCCATCTAGTTGTTCTATTTCAAAAATTTCATATATCCACTCAGTTTTAATTGTTTGCTTTAATTGGTTAAATCACTAAATTATTATCCAATTTTAAGAGTATATCCTTTTAAAGTCAATCCTGTTTTTTCATTATTATGCTATACTTCAAGATTAAAATACAGACACCGATTGCATGTTTGCGATTACATTATTTTTTAAAAAAGTTGTATTTTAAGCTCGTCTCCTGTCTACCATCACTTTTAGTGGGACGCGGGGACTGTCTGAGACCACTGAAAAAGTCCATCTTAAAATTCAGAATTATATAATATTTTATGGAAATAAAAGAAATACCCCCGAATTTTGGTATAATAGAGTTAGCGAAAAACTATTACCAAATTGGGGGTATTTCTATGCTTAAAGACAAAGATATGCAATTAAGCATCTATTCCGTATTATACAGTAAAATTCCAGAAAATCATACGCTTAAAGTACTTCGAGATGAAGTAGATTTTAGTTTCATCAATGAGAAGCTTGAAAAAACCTATTGTAAGAGATACGGAAGACCGGCCAAAGAACCGGAACTCATGTTGAAACTTTTAGTATTACAATATCTTTATAATCTATCCGATGTACGAGTGGATAGAAGAAGCTTCTTTGAATCTTGCCTATATGTACTTTTTAGGTATCAATCCAGAAGATGAACTACCAGATCCTAGTTTATTAACGAAATTCCGTAAAGATAAATTAGAAGGAAACTTAACGATCGATGAGGTTATGGCGGAAACGATTCATCAATGTGTGGAGAAAGATATCCTAGAAGGGTCTGGAATAAGTATAGATACAACTCATACAGAAGCAAACACATTTAAATGCATCGCAGAAAGAGTCATGAAACGCCTAGCAAGTAAGATATTTAAGACGGTGGAGAAAGAAAACGGCGAAGTACCAGAGGAAATCAATCAAGAAATTCCTAATTATAAAGAAATAGAAGACCATAAAGAAGCGAAAGCGACGATGAAGTCTTACCTTGAAGATACGATCACCAAAGTGGAAAAGAATATAGATATAGAAAACAGCCCTAAAACAAAGGAAGTACTGGATAATGCAAAGGAAATTCTGGAGGACCCTAAATTTTTGGAACAAAAAGGGGTACGTTCCATTGTCGACCAGGACGCTAGAGTAGGGCATAAAAGTAAAACCTCCCATTTCTTCGGATACAAAACGGAATTTATGATAACAACGGAAGATCGAATCATTACCGCAGTTAATGTAAGTAATGGAGCATATGTCGATGGCAAGAAGTTTGATGAATTACTAGAATTAACAAAGAAAAGTGGCGTAACCATCGGAGAAGTATATGGGGATAAGGCATATTTTAGGAAACCAATCTTAGATAAAATAACGGAAGTTGGAGCTACACCATACATACCAGTTAGTGAGATGGCCTACAAGATTGATGAGGATTTATATAGTTACAATAAAGATTCGGATGAGTGGTTCTGCGCTCAGGGGAATAAAACAGAAAGGAAAGTCTATCGAAAAAGAAAAGATGGAAGGGAACAATATAAATATTATTTTGAAAGAGAAAACTGCAGAAACTGCCCTTTAAGGGAAAGATGTATTCCGTCCGGCCATACAGTTGGCAGAATTCTGGAGATAGGAATAAATACTCCGGAATTTTACGGTTATAGCCAGCAACAAAAGACGGATGAGTTTAAGGAAAAATATAAGAAAAGGTCTTGCCAAGAATGGAAAAATGGCGAGATGAAGCAATTTCATGGGCTAGACCGTGCCACGGGGTATGGTCTAAAAAGCATGGCCTTACAAGCAAAATTAACGGCATACGCAGTTAATTTAAAGAGGATAGCAGCGATACTATCCTCTAAAAAAGGGTCTGATTCTAATTTTATTATAGTTTTTTTGAATTTTGAAGGTGAAAATAGTAAATTTCAGAAAATTTGCGCCTAAATCCGGAAACAAGTGCAGAAAAAAAGTGCTTTTTTCAGTGGTCTCGGACTGTCTCCACGTCCCACTTAGTTCAATCTTTAGATCATTTGTTGAATGAGATACTAACAACTGGAAATCCGCGAATCGGTTTGCTAGCTCAAAAAAGAAGTGTAAAAGCAGTCCATTAATGACTTATTTTAGCGTTAAAAATTAATCGATATCATTCAACAAAAAAGGTAAGTGAATTATTGCTGACCTTGAAAAATTACACGGAAATATAAACGTTCATATAAATGAGCATACAGATAACACTGGAGAAGAATTCAATACGAATTTAACGATTGCCCGAGCAGATGCAGCATTTGAATATCTAAAAGAAATGGTGATATGGTGATATCGACCACTTGAACATCAAAACATAAGGATATGGGGAAACTGCCCCAATCGCATCCAATGAAAAGGAAGATGGACGCAATGAAAATCGCCGAGTGGAAATTGTGATTAACCCTAAGTAGAGTGAATAAAAGCATGGGTTTGACGCGTAGGACAAGGTTCCTGTCCCATTGTTCTATCGGAATTTGGTTGGTGTTGTGTGCGCGTTCGTAGTATGATAGTGCGCATAATGCTAGGCTAATGCGCGTTCATAGCGTGAAAGTAGGTGCTCTATTATAAGAAGTTGCTCTTTCCCATCGAGTGGATGGATCCTATACAGACACAGCCTATCAGCTTTTAAACTATAGAAAATCAAAATGAATATAAAAGGCCTATAGAAGAGACTATTAATATACTAGTTGAAACATGGGTCAAGGAACCCCACGTGCCACTGAAAAAGTTTCTATTAAAATGCAATAATAATCTCAGGGTATAATAGTAGGCATTTTCAGACTCTTACTTTTAACAATATTCAATACCTACACATAAAAAAGCACACTTATGAAGTGTGCTTTTTCGTTATCTCCTAATTGTTAATTCAGTTACTAATGGTAAATGATCAGATGCCTCTGTATAGATTACCTCTTGGTTTGTGAATTCGATAAGTGGTGATGTGAGAATGTAATCAATTCTTTTGGTTGGGTCAACTACCGGGAATGTATTAGAATTTTCCACCTCGGCAAATGTATCAACAAAATTACCCTTATTTAATAATAATTGAAATTCTTCACTGTCTGGCTCTGCATTTAAATCACCAACCAATATACTTGGATCCTCAATTGAAGATGTCACTTCGATTATTTCTTCAACCTGGGTGTCTCTTTCAGGGACATTCAAGCCTAAATGTGTATTAAAGAAATTAACATGAACCCCTTTGAGGTTTATTTTCGTACGCAAGAGTCCTCGTTGTTCATTTCCAAAACTGCTTAAGAAAATATTCTCTGAATCGATAATCGGATATTTACTGAGTATACCTGTTCCATACTGTCTATTTTCTTCTTGCCCTTCAGCTGGGTCAAGATTCAGGTTAGCACCGTAAACATAGTGATAATCCAATAATTTTGCAAGTTCCTTTGTTTGATCCTGAAAATCACTTCTATCCCCATAAAAGCGATCAACCTCTTGAAGTCCAATAATGTCCGCATCTGCATTCTGAATTAACTCAGCAATTCTTTCTAAATCTAGTTCTCCATCCAGGCCAACACCATGGTAAATATTATAAGACATTACTTTTACATCTACCTCTTTCCCATAATCACTTGCAAAAACATTACTAGTTAATGAAAATACTACGAGGATACTCAAGGCTAGTCCTACAACAATTTTCTTCACAGTCATTACCTCCCCATATTTTTGGTAATTATAAAGTACTCATGTTGTCGTATATTTAATTCCCATTTAAAGGATAAGAAAGCACCATTTCCGCTTTCACTCGATTGAGGCGATTATCTGCATGTTCGATTACTAGACTACTAGCCTTTTCTCAACTCTTAGTTTTTCACCGGATGCTTATAAACATACTCAGGGAAGTCAGTAATAATCCCATCAACACCAAGTTGGAATAAGTTATCTGCTTGTTCCTGCGCTCGTACCGTATAAGGGTAGATCATCATCCCAGTAGTATGTACACGGTCAACAAGCTCATCCGTAACGATATTCATATTCGGATTGAAGAAATCAGCATATGCTGCAAATTGTGCCAGCTGTTCATCTGTAACATCTGCCCAAGTTAACCCAGCGAGGACTCCATGGGAGATATTCGGCAGAAGTTCCTTTGATCGTTGTACAGATTCATGATTGAACGACTGGATAATAATTTTATCATTATTAGGTTTATGCATATTACGCTGCATTAAGACTTCAGCAACTTTTTCTTCAATACCCGGATACAATGCTGGTGATTTTAATTCTATTAATATCCCTATCTTCCCTTGATATCTATCGATTATTTCTTCAAAAGTAGGAATCTGTTCACCCGCAAATTCCTCACCGAACCAGCTTCCAGCATCCAGTTGCTGAATTTCATCAAGTGTGTAATCTCCAACCGATCCTGTCCCATTTGTTGTACGATCAACGGTTGTATCATGGATAGCTACCAATTTCCCGTCCTGTGTCATTTGTACATCAATCTCAATATAATCAGCTTTCATTTCAACCGCTTTATCAAAGGCGACTATTGTGTTTTCCGGAGCATGACCTGAAGCACCCCGATGTGCAACATTAACCATTTGCTGCTGTTGTTGAATTGTCGGCGTATCACCACTGGCTGCGAATACAGGGGCTGTAAACATGGACATGAAGATCATTGCTGTCAGTGAGAAGATAGTAACTTTGCGTATCATAATCTTAATCTCTCCCTTTACTAGTATTTGTCTTTAATTATAGAGGAAGTCTATTAAATGACTGTAAAGGGAATATAAAGAAATGTAAGTAAAAACACGAGATTAGTAGTGATTCAAAAGACCCCGCAAAAAGAAGCAGCGGGACGGTTCTTTTGCTTCCTCCTCATCAAAAATGGAAGCAGGAGAACCGTCAGTGATTTACCAATTAATTAGAAAACTTGGCAAATGCCTAAGACTTTGGGTGAATACCTTAGTTGAACGTATGTAAGTAAGAAAGTTTTATACTTTCTTACTTGTAAAAAAAGCACCACTAAAAGGTTAATGTAATGGTACTTCTCATCAATTTAATATCTTGATTACTGCAGCTTCCCTCTACCTAAGATTGGAATTTCTTCCACAACCTCATCCCCGGAAACAAGGTACGCATAATCATATAGGTTGCAGACTGGACATATGTGGTTTGGGATAACTTCCAGCTTCTCACCAATTGCAACTTGATTCCTGAATCCTTCATTATATATAATTGCGTGTTCATCAAAGAGTTGGTCAATATGAACCTGATCGGAATTTTTGATATAGCCTGTCCCTTTCGTTGCACAAATTCCTTCAATTCTCGTCTGCATGGTTAGGCCTTTGGCACCGACATCGGTGATGACACGTTCATTTGTTGGTTTGCTAATGACGGTCGTCAGGACACTGGCAGCACAGCTGGAATAGGATCCGATTGCATTTCCTTGAGCTACATCCATGAGGATATAGGTTCCGACGCGAAGTTCGGTAATACCCTCCATAACTCCAAAATCGTGCAATAGCGGTGGTGTGGACCCGATGCTAACTGTTTCAAGTTTGCAACCCTGCTCCTTCGCAAGCTGCGCAAAATGAAGCGTACGTTTTTGTGCTTCATTGTAAAGGCGGCGGCAATCCTCAAGATCCTTTGCTTTGTATGTATGTCCATCGTGTGAGAAAATCCCTTTTAGATTCACATGTGAGGAACTTTTTATATAATCTACCAAACGAATATAATCACTTTCTTCTATAACACCAGAGCGGTTTTCGCCCACCTCAATTTCGATAAGAACTTGAGCCGGCTTTTGACTGTCACTAAATACGTTTTCGATCATTTTGCATTGCTCGATACTGTCAACACCAAAGGAAATATCAATTGTTTCCGCAAGCTTCTTTATACGATTTAGTTTGACTTCGCCTACTATTTGGTTTGCAACAAAAATATCGCTTAATCCGTTTTCAGCCATTACCTCTGCTTCACCAACTTTTGCTACAGTAATTCCGTTTGCACCTGCATCTACCTGTAGTTTGGCTAGTGCAGGCATCTTATGCGTTTTCGTATGTGGACGAAGATGAACATTATATTTATCAGCATACGATTGCATCCTGCGAATATTATCCATCATTATTTCTCGATCAATGACTAAGCTCGGTGTATCTAATTCTTTCATTTTCATTATGAACACTCCCCCATAATTAAAATTATAAAGCATTTGTATCCTATATTAATTACTCTTTATACCAGCTCCACATAAAGGAAATACTACTTGTTGTTCTTTTAATTCTGGGTATTTCTCTACGTAACGTAAATATCCTGCGTAATTAGCAGCCGATGTGATTTCAACATAAATCCCTTTTAATGCAAGCTCATTTCTCGCAATGATAATGCTTTCCTCCGATACGCCGATGATATCACCGTCTGTTGCCCGAATTGCTTGTAAGATTTCTGTCCCTCTTGCTGGTGCTGCAATGGCAATGCCTTCTGCCACGGTTCCAGAACTTTCAATAGGCTCCACCGTATTCTTTCCCTCCATAAAAGCTTGAAGAATAGGTGCACAAGCTTCTGCCTGCACAGCAAGAATTTTGGGCATTTTCGCGATCTGCCCACTTGCCATTAACTCCCCGAAGGCAATATAGGCTCCCATTAACAATGTTCCATTTCCGACTGGAATAATGAATGCATCAGGCAACTCGCCATTCATTTGTTCAAAAACCTCATAAACATATGTTTTCGTACCTTCCCAAAAGATCGGATTATAAATATGGCTTGCATAGAATGCATTCGCGTCTTCTACCATGGCGATTGCCGCTTTTGCTGTATCTTCTCTCGTACCGGGAACCTTATGAATGACCGCGCCATGTGCTTCTATCTGTTTAACCTTTTTACTTGAGGTAGAATCAGGAACGAAAATATCACATTGGATTCCTGCCCTTGCCCCGTATGCCGCAATTGCTGTACCAGCATTTCCGCTACTGTCTGCTACAACTCGAGTCACCTTGAGTTTTTTTGCCATAGCAACAAGGAGTACAGCACCTCGATCTTTAAATGATAAAGTCGGCATGTAATAATCGGCTTTTGCATAGACATTCTCAGATATTTTGATGAGTGGGGTATCACCTTCCCCTAATGTAATATCCTGCCAGACATCTTCCCTTTCAAATGGCAATACATCGATATATTTCCAGAGAGAATGATTTCGTGACAAGGAGGTTTTTGAAAAGTCAACTTCCTCTTTTTCATATTTAAGGCCGAGCAACCCTCCACAATCACATTTCCATTTCTTACTTTCTAGTAGGTATCTTGATTTACAGTCAGAACAGATATAGTTCATCATTAATCTTCCTTTTCTTTGTCAATATAAGCAATTGCCTCAAGTTCAACCGAAAAACCATAGTGCAGCTGATTCGTTGGAACAACAGCCCGTGCTGGTTTATGATCACCAAAATACTCTTTGTATAAAGTGTTCACGGTATCCCATAATGAAATATCTGAAATATAAATCGTGACCTTCATGATATCCTCTCTGTTTGCTCCTGCTGCTTCTAAAACGTTGTCTAGATTCGAAAGTACTTGTTTTGTTTCGGCGTTAATCCCGCCACGACTTCTCTCACCTGTAAAGGGATTAACAGGGAGCTGTCCCGAAATGAAAAGGAAGTTACCTTGTTGTGTTGCAGCAGAATAATGACCAGGATTTGATTTTGCACCTTTAATTGAAATGAATTTCATTATAATGTCTCCTTCATAGAATATATTTTATGAATTATATAAAATTTTATATAAGTATTTTAAAAAATGGAGTAAATTCTCATTGCGATCACCTTTTATTTTTTTCTTTAGTTTCTTCAATGTAACTGTATACAGTCACATTGGAAATTCTCAATTTTTGAGCTACTTTATCAATAGTGCCACGTATTAGGAAAATCCCCTTTTCTTCCATAAATCGAATCATCTCAACCTTTTCATCCCGCCTTAATTTCTCTACAGCTTTATCACCAATTATTTTTTCAATTAAATCATTGGCAACCTCCTGTATATGCTCCGTTTCATTTAGATTTTCATTTTTATAAATAGGCTCTGGATGATGATTTGGGTTATCTGGAATCATACTGTTTAACCAGTTGATATTTTCAGTAATTCTGGTTGTATCAATATTGATACAAAGTGCCCCCATTACCTTTTTCTCCTGGTCTCTAATTAATAATGTAGAAGATTTTATTAATCTACCATCATCTGAATGAAAATAATAATTTGCTGCAAAATCATTTGTAAAGTTTTGGGAAAGTAATACATCTGTAATTAAATGATTAAAGCTTTGTCCTACTTTCCTGCCTGTTACATGGTTGTTAACCGTGTAAACAACTGAGTTTTGCGGAACAGTTAAATCATGTACGACCACTTCACAATCGTGGCCAAAGGTTTTGGCAATCACCTCTGCTACTGGAATGTACTGTTCAAGTATTGTATTCATTTAAAAAAATCCTTTCCAAACTTCTTCTAACAACTATATTATATAACTTATTATATAAAATCAATAAAATTTTATATATTTTTAGTTTTTTCGTAATATTTACTAAATAACTATTGACATTTTCCTTTAACTTTTCTATAAAAGGGATTATTACCTTTTAAATTTTAAGGAGTATTGTAAACGCTTCCTTAACTAGCGAGGAGGGATATTTGTAAAATCGTAGTAGGGATCTAAAAGTAGATTAGCTCTTTTTTCGCTTATCATTAACTGATTACTGTTTTCACCTTTTTCCATTTTCATCAAATTATTCCGAACAAAAGGAGGTTCCTATGAAAAAAATTAGCTTACTTACACAAATTTTGATTGCATTCATACTTGCTATCGTTGTTGGTGCTATCGTTGGACCAAGTATCGAGGTCGTTAAACCACTTGGTGATTTATTTTTGCGCATGATTCAGTTTATTATAGTTCCCTTAGTCCTTGCTTCCCTCGTAGTTGGTGTAGCAGGTACAGGGGACATTAAGAAAATTGGACGTATGGGTGGAGTGACGTTTTTTTACTATCTTATAACCACGGCCTTTGCAGTAACAATCGGATTATCCCTTGCAAATATCTTCAAACCTGGTGTTGGTCTCAATATAACTCAATCCACAAATAAGGTAGAGACAACAGAGGCTCCTGGAATAGTTGATACATTATTAAATATCGTACCTACTAATCCTATTGTTTCAATGGTAGAGGCGAATATGCTGCAAATCATCTTTTTTGCCATCTTCCTTGGTCTAGCGATTACGATGTTAGGTGACAAGGCGAAAACAGTTTATAACTTCTTCGATGAACTTGCTGAAATTATGTATAAAATTACAGCCATTGTAATAAAATTGGCTCCTATCGGAGTTTTCGGTCTAATCGCACCAATTGTTGGAGAGTATGGTGCTTCTATACTTCTTCCACTTTTGAAAGTTATATTAATCGTTTATGCAGGATGCATCCTTCACGCTGTATTGACCTATTCACTTTTTGTTAAATATTTTGCAAACATGAATCCTTGGAAATTTTTAAAAGGAATTGCTCCTGCAAGCCTTGTCGCATTCAGTACGACAAGTAGCTCTGGAACTTTGCCAATTACCATTAAAAGTACTGAAGAAAACCTAGGTGTATCCCGGAAAGTAAGCAGCTTCGTTCTTCCGTTGGGAGCCACCATCAATATGGATGGGACCGCATTATATCAAGGTATATGTGTAATATTTATAGCACAATTTTTCGGATATGATCTTACTATTGCGCAACAGTTAATGATTGTATTAACTGCAACTCTGGCTTCCATCGGTACTGCGGGAGTTCCTGGAGCTGGCTTAATTATGCTTACAATGGTAGTAACCTCTGTAGGGCTTCCAGTAGAGGGGATTGCCCTTATTGCAGGTATTGACAGAATCCTGGATATGGTCCGGACATCTGTCAATGTTACAGGTGATGCTTCTGCTGCGGTTGTCGTAAATGCCTTGGAAAAAAAACGAGAAGGGAAGCTATCGAATAAAGCAAGCGCATAAAGTTCAACTAACTAGCAGTGGGGTATCTTCGTTCCCCACTGCTAGTTAGTTGAACCAATAAAAATAACCAAGCCCAACCAGGCTTGGTCATCATTATTAAATACCTTAATATTTATAAGACTGTCCACCATCAATAGGAACAACAGCTGCATTGATAAAGTTAGCTTGATCCGATAATAGGAATGCTACTAAGTAACCTACTTCTTCCGGTTCTCCAAAACGTTTCATTGGGTTTGGTTGAACAAATTCTTTACCTACTTCTTCCCAGCCTTCTTCTCCACCGATTTGTTTAAGGGAATTTTCTACCATTGGAGTCAAGATTGCACCTGGTGCGATTGCATTAATGCTTACGCCATATTGACCGTATTCGATTGCAGAGTTCCGGGTCAACCCAACAACTCCATGTTTACTTGCGGCATATCCAGATTGATTACCAACCCCACGGATACCACCAACAGATGCAGTATTGACGACAGAACCATTGCCTTGTTCTTTCATTATTTTAAGTACATATTGCATACCATAGAATACACCATTTAAATTAACGGCAATTACTTTATTGAATTCGTCGGCACCAAAGTCTTCTGTAAGATTTTGTTTTCCTTCGATTCCTGCATTATTGAAAAAACTATCGATTTTACCAAACGTTTCAACTGTTTGATTCACATAATTTTTCACTTGTTCTTCGTCAGCTACATTTGCTGTAACTAAAAGAACTTCAGATTCTGGAGCTATTTCTAATACTTGTTTTTTTGTATCTTCTAAAGATGCTTCATTTAAATCCACTAACGAAAGTTTTGCCCCTTCTTTTGCTACTTGCAATGCAGATGCACGTCCTAAACCTGAACCAGCACCTGTGATTAATACCACTTTATCTGTAAATCTACCCATTAAATCATCCCTCTCCATATGTTTTGGTAATTAAAATATATTATCTTAATTACAAGACAATTGTAATCGCTCTACAAATCAAGTGCAAATGTTTGCTCAACGAATAATTTTGGAGCCTTGTTAACAGGGGCGAGCTCTTATTTTCTTTTTGGAGCGTTCAGAGGTTCAGGGCGATATTTAAATTTTATTTTGCAGAAAAGGTGTTAATCATTCCAATCACCACTTTTTGTTCTAAAATACTCCTATTTGCCCCACTGGATAACGCAATATATCTGGAATACTATTGTGCTGAGAATACGCTGCCCCTGTCCCGATTTTGACATATAGATTCGATGGAAAGCGGATCCAAACTAGTTACATGCCAAATAACCCTTCTTGTCGTATAATGGTCCTATCAGGCAGGAGAATGGAGAATGAAAATTGTATAAATTAATTGCGATAGATATGGATGGGACGCTTCTAAATGACCGTCATGAAGTACCAGAAGATGTACAACATGCATTAGATGAAGCTAAAAGGCAGGGCATTAAAATTGTCCTATGTTCCGGACGCCCAATTGGTGGCATGCGGAAATACATTAAAGCACTAAACTTAGATCAAGAGGGCGACTTTGTGATTGCATATAATGGTGCATTTGTACAAGATACGCACACAAACGAGGTTATCGCTGAATTAGCACTTGGACATGATGATTTAGTGAAGCTGTACGAGCTTAGTATCGAATTGAAAACGCCAATGCATTTCTTTGATGTGGAAGGCCTTTATACGCCGAACACTGATATTAGCGAATTTACGGTGTTAGAATCGTATTTAAATAAAATTCCATTAAGTTATCGTCAGGTGAGCGACATACCTACAACTCTATCGATACCGAAAATCATGTTTATTGATGATCAGGAAAGCTTAAATCGTACCATTCAAGCACTTCCGGAAAACCTAAATGAACAGTATACAATTGTTCGAAGTTCACCCTATTTCCTCGAATTTGTGCATCCACTTGCAAGCAAAGGAAACGCAGTGAAAAAATTGGCAGAGCAACTTGGTATTAAACAAGAGGAAGTAATGAGTATCGGTGATAATGGAAATGATTTATCGATGATCACATACGCTGGGTGTGGCGTCGCAATGGATAACGCCATTCCAGAAATTAAAGCAGCCGCCGATTTCCAAACCCGGAGTAATAATGAAAGCGGAGTGGCGTATGCAATTGAAAAACTTGCTTTAGAGCCATTACGAGTAAGCCTCAAATAGGACACATGTTTTTCGGCGTAGTTCAGCAATAAGATAATCTTCCTAGGAAATCATTTTGGGAAGAGCCTATGTTCAATCATCAGATGTAATAGTTAATCCAAATACACCTGTTACGAACTTGAAGTCAAACTTCTAATTACAACAGCGAGGGCCTCATCCCAAAATTCTAATGTATCAAATACACGCCAGGCAAAATCAATTTTCTAAAAATAGAAGCTGCAAGAATCAATGGGATTAACTCTCACTAATTCTTGCAGCTTTTTATAGTAGTGGGACTGTCCCCAAATCCCGCTAAAAAGGATGAATCAAAAAAACATCTATTGATGAGCTTTTGGAGTTATCTTCTCAGGGAAATACAACTCGATTCTCTCTCGACTTCTAGGTTTAACCCAACTGTTTTTACGGTTAAATTTTTAGATTGATGTAGTTGGGGAAAATTCTCGCCCGTCCCATAGGATTTTGTTTAGAAGGCCACTTCTGACAATACCGGATAATGATCACTCGGATATTGCCCATTTTTTCGGTAATTAACAATCTCACTAGTATGAGTGGTTACATTTCCTTTTGATAAAATCCAATCAATTCGGTTGTCAGCACCGCCACCAGTGGGATTATCAAACCCATTAAATGTACCAAGTTCTTTATTTATGGTTTGCTCTGCTGTTGTAAAAGTATCAACAAATCCACCTTCATTAAGTAATGTATCATGAGGTATACTGTCAGGACCGGCATTAAAATCCCCGGTCATTAGAATCGGTAAGTTTTGATCAAATTCTTTTACCCTTTCTGAAATTAGCTCAGCACTTTTCTCTCTCGCGTTTTCAGACATGTGATCAAAATGCGTATTCACAAAATAGAATTCCTTATTCGATTCGGTATCCAGAAATTTAGCCCATGTCACCATTCTAGGAATCGTATTTCCCCACGATGCGGAACCAACAACATCCGGTGTATCTGACAACCAAAAATGGTCATATTCTAATGGAGTAAAACGATTCTCATTATAGAAAATGGACATGAATTCACCTTCATTGCCACCCTCACGTCCTTGTCCAATCCATTCATAGTTTGGTAAGTCAGTGGCAACATCTTTTACCTGCTGGTAGACTGCTTCTTGCGTTCCAATGATATCAGCCTGTTCCTTTCGAATAACCTGACGAACTGTAGAACGTCTTTCTTCCCAGGTATGTGGCGATGCATCAGAATCATTTAGGTACCTTAAGTTGAAGGTCATCACATTAATCTTTGCATTCTCCTTAGCAGCTAAAGCTTGGACTGGACTGAAAAATAAGCTTCCCAAAATCACGAACAAACTCGATAAGACAAAAAAAATTTTAAACAAGCTTCTCATTTGAGAGTCCTCCTTTAAATTGATTTACTTAGTAGAATAAGATCCATTGTCATACTTAAATACCGATTACCGTTTGAATACATCCTCCCTCTTTGATTGTCTAAATCTAGTTTAAATGAAGTCTATGAAGTTGGTATAAACTGAGTTTATCAAATAAGTAAAGAAATATAGTAAATTGTACTTGAATCCTTTGTAACAATAAGCCAATGTGAAATCCCTTACAATTGCCCATTGTTTCAGGCGGAGAGACATCTATTCCATTCCTCTAGACTACTTGAAACTATCTTGATCTTGTGGCATTCACTCCTTCCATTTACACAATCTATATATCTAGTTTATATACAATTAACACTATACTGATAAAATATAATATAAGTAATCTAATGAATATTTTGAGAGGAGAAGAAGACAAAATGAAGAAGTTAGGAAAAGCACTTTTAACAGGTATGGCTGCACTTAGTTTAGCTGGATATACAATGGATGCGGCCAAGGCTCAACCTAATGCCGGTATGGCGGATTCTAGTTCATCGGTAAACAGCGTTAACCAGGATCATTCCCGAACGATTGAAAAAGTAAGATTCATAGGATCGGAAATACTACCAAATGAATTAGCTTATAAGGGGACAATTGCGGGAGGTATTTCTGGTGTTACCTACAACCCTAAAAACAATAAATGGCTGTTACTCAGTGATGACAGGTCAGACCTAAATCCAGCTCGCTTTTATACCGCAAAACTGAATTACAATTCTCGAGATTTTCAAAACGTTCAATTAGTTGATGTTACCTATCTCAAACAACCGGACGGAACGGTTTATCCAAGTAGAGACCAATATCTTTCCGGAATGACCGGATTGGTACCAGATCCGGAATCGATACGTTTTGATCCGGAAAACGGCCATATTTGGTACACGAGTGAAGGAGATCGTTCCCTAGGAATGAATCCATACATTCATCAAGCTGCATTGGATGGAAGTTATCTATCAGATATTCCGGTTACAGATACCATCCAAATGAATGAACAATCCGAGAAAGGTTTTAGGAACAATCTTGCACTAGAAGGCTCCACTTTCTCCGCTGACGGCCAAACATACTGGACGGCAATGGAAGGTCCGCTCATTCAAGATGATACACTGCCAACTCCCGATTCCGGTGCACTCTCGCGAATTACACAGTACGACCGGGACGGAAATCTATTGGCTGAATACGCCTATCCAATTGATGCCATCCCTGAATCCCCTGGGGAGGGCAAACATGCGGATAACGGGGTGACAGAGATCCTTTCCATCAATGAGCATGAACTTTTAGTCCTTGAGCGTTCAAGTGTCCAATCCGATAATGGAGACTACAGTAATTATGTTCGTATTTACAAGACAGATATCCGTGGAGCTACAGACATCCAAGAGATGGAATCTATAAAAGAGGATCATGTCATCCCTATACAAAAAGAACTTATTGTTGATGTGAATACGCTTGGTTTGAATAAAGTTGATAATATAGAAGGCATGACCTGGGGAAAAAGACTCCCTAATGGCAATGACACCCTCGTACTGGTGTCAGATAACAATTTCAATGCTACCCAGATTACACAATTTATTGCGCTAGAAGTGATTCCTGAAAACGAATAAAATAGCGACGAAGAGGAACAACTGCATATCGATTCGCGGAATAATTGCCATTTTCGCGGATTAAGTTAAAAAATACGGAATAAAGCCACATACGCGGATAAATTTAGTGCTTCGCGGAAATACGTCTAAAATTTGCGGAATTCTAGGGGGCGCAGGAGCAGTGGGCACGATAACCCCAGGTTCCTTGTCCCAAAAACAAAAAGAGACTTGCTTATGCCATTACAGGCCATAAACAGGTCTCTTTCTCTCATTTAAATTAACAATTGGAACAAATCCGGATCTTTATTAATCTCAATAAAAGTAAATCCTTTATTATTCATGCGATTGATTAAAGGCTCATAATCGGTTGGATGTTTTAGCTCGATTCCAACAAGGACAGGTCCTTTATCGCGATTATTCTTTTTCGTGTATTCAAAGCGAGTAATATCATCCGTTTCTCCAAGGACATCTGCCATGAATTCTCTAAGGGCCCCTGCGCGCTGTGGAAAATGAACGATGAAATAATGTTTATACCCTTCAAAAATAAGGGAACGCTCTTGAATATCCTGCATGCGATCAATATCATTATTCCCACCACTAATCACACAAACAATGTTTTTCCCTTTAATTTCGTCCTTATAATAATCTAATGCAGCAACCGGTAGTGCACCAGCAGGTTCTGCGACAATCGCATTATCATATAGTTCCAACAGTGTTGTGCATACTTTCCCCTCAGGTACGACAGCAATATCATCCACAACCTGTTTACACGTTTCATACGTTAGATGGCCTACCTGACCTACACTTGCGCCATCTACAAATTTATCGATATGATTCAACTTGACTACCTTTTTTTGTTCAAATGACGCTTTCATAGACGCAGCACCAGCAGGTTCGACACCAATTACTTTTGTATTCGGACTAATGCTTTTAATATAGGAGCCAACTCCAGATACAAGTCCACCACCACCAATTGACATAAAAATATGGGATAGCGGCTTTTCCATATCGTCTAATATTTCAAGGCCGACTGTTCCTTGCCCGGCTATTGTTCTGTAATCGTCAAATGGATGAATAAAAGTCATTTCATGAGCATCACAGTATTCCTTTGCTTTTTCGTAGGAATCATCAAAGGTATCACCCGTTAATTCAATTGATACAAAGGATCCTCCAAAAGATTCAACAAACTTCACTTTCTGCCTTGGCGTCGTGCTTGGCATAAATATTTTCCCATGAATCCCGAGCGCCATACATGAATAGGCAACACCTTGGGCATGGTTTCCCGCACTTGCGCAAACAACCCCATTTTTTACTTCTTCTTGTGATAAACTTTGCATTAAATGATACGCTCCCCTTAGTTTAAAGGAGCGAACAACTTGCAGGTCTTCCCTCTTTAAATAAACATTGCAATCATACCGTTCAGACAAAATCGGATCTTTCTGCAACGGCGTTTTTATGACAACATCTTTTAATACTTGATTAGCAACAATAATATCTTTTATTTGAATCGGACTTACTTTTGTACTCATGAAATAGAATCCTTTCTTAGAAAACGAAGGCTTATCACCAAGCTTTCATCAGGAAAGCCTTCGTTGTACGTATACTGATTTCCTAATAGCAATTATTTCTTTTCAGTGTACCATAATCAGATAAATTGGAAAACTGTAGACTCACAAAATATATTCTTTTATAACTTATCTCTAAATAAATTCGACAAATTTCGGAGAGTGACAGGCAATTGTGGCACCATTGTGGTACTACTGTTTTCATTTCCAGAGATATCGGGTATAATAAATGTAGATTAGTTGCATAAAATGGATAGAGACCGCTAGTGCGGATACACTAACGGCCACATACAATAGCCCTTCAAAGGGGCGGCTTACAATAGAGAACGAGAAATAACCACCCTAATTGCTTGCCAGGCTCACAGGGTGGTTATTTTTTATGGCTTGACAGCAATGCAACGATTAACGTTCCAAATGAAATCATTAGAACAAGCGATTCATATACCGTCATTAGGCATCACCCCCTTTCATCAAAAAAGGGAGTAAGCCACCACCCATGAAAGCCTTCTTGTACAAGTATCATTGTAACAATAATACTTTATTATAGACAGACCATATTTTCCTATTTTTAATCATACAATTATCAAAAATGTCAGCTCCCCATATAATGAGAGCTGACATTTTACTAGACTCTTGATCTCCTACGAATTAGTTGTCCAACCACCGTCTACAACTAGTTCTAATCCTGTTACATATTTTGATTCATCCGATGCTAAATATAAATACGCATTTGCAATATCTTGCGCTTCACCTGCATACGGTTCTAAAGCCGCTTTCCCTTCGTAATGAGCACCCATCTCTTCCCGAGAAGGAATCCCTGCTTTTTCAACCATCCCAGTAAAGATAGCGCCTGGATGAACAGAATTTACACGTATATTGTCTTTTCCAAACCATTGTGCTGCGTGTTTCGTTAATGCACGAACAGCACCTTTTGATGCACTATATGCTGCACCCCCAGCATCAGCAACTCCTCCAACGATAGCAGCAATGGAAGAAGTATTAACAATAGAACCTCCACCATTTTGTTGCATATGTGGGATAACTGTTTTCATTCCTAACCATACACCAGTAGAATTGATGGCCATTACTTTATCCCAATCATCTAATTCAGCTTCTAAAATACCTTTTGCCATGTGAATACCTGCATTATTAACGAGAATATCAATTTTTCCATATTTTTCAACTGTTTTTTCAACTACTTCATTCCACGAATCCGGTTGGGATACATCGAGATGATATGCAATCGCCTCTCCACCATTCGCAACAATTTCCTTCACTCTTTCATCTAATACATCACCAACAACGTCTGTTGCAACTACTTTTGCTCCTTCATTTGCAAACAACTTTGCACCAGCTAATCCCATACCACTTGCTGCACCTGTAATAATGGCTACTTTTCCTTCTAGTCTACTCATTTAAAACTCTCCCATTCTATACTATGTTTCTTCATATCATCCTATTATTGCGCGCCTAACCCACCATCAATCACAAATTCAGATCCTGTGGAATAACTTGACTCATCTGAAGCTAGATATAATACCAGATTGGTAACTTCTTCCGGTTCTCCTGCTTTTTTGAGTGGGAACATATTAATCAAATCATCGTTAATAAGCGCTTCCGTCATAGGTGTCCGGATAAATCCGGGATGTACGGAATTGACACGGATTCCAAATTCACCTAGTTCAAGGGCCGCCGCCTTTGTCATTCCTCTTACAGCAAATTTAGAGGCAGTATAAGCAATTTTTTTATTCGCACCAACAATTCCAGCAAGTGAGGAGATATTTACAATCGATCCTCCCCCTGCTTTTTTCATCGACGGCACAACATATTTCATACCTAGAAATACCGATACTTGGTTTACATCAATGACTTTTCGGTATGTTTCTTCTGGATAATCTTCAAGGTTTATTTCAGGTATATCAATACCTGCATTGTTAACCAAAACATTAATCGGACCAAAAGTTGCTTCTGTTTTCTGGATTACATTTTCCCAGTCAGATGCATTTGATACATCATGCTTGATAAATAATATGTTTTTACCAATCTCACTTTCTAGTTTCTTTCCGTCCTCTTCTAATATGTCTGTAACAACAACCTTTGCACCTTCCGTAATCAGCCTTTTTACATGACTAGCTCCCATTCCCCTCGCTCCGCCTGTAACTACAACTACCTTATCTTCTACTCTATTCATATTTCTCCTCCTTTTTATCACCCATTCGTTGGATGACTAGGTGAAACAATGGTAAAATATAACTACGAATTAATGACCGCGCTTACAATTAAATAAATTGTTTCTTGAACTCACCATTAGTATACAATCAAAGAAGATATTATCAATCATTAAAAAAAACGACATTGTATCGTTAAGCAACAAATTAAAACAGACTGTTGCGTATTCATCCTAATTCTTGGAGGGAAATTTATGCGATCAAATAATGTTGCAGAAGACCGGCGGATCCGCAGAACGAAAAGTAATCTGAAACGAGCATTCATCTTGCTAATGAATGAAAAAACGTACCGAAGTATTACAGTTACAGATATCGTAGATCGAGCTGATTATAATCGGACCACATTTTATCGTCATTATCAAGATAAAGAAGAGCTGGAACAAGAACTAGTTGATGACATGATAGCTGAATTAACCAAAGCATTTCGTTTTCCCTATAAATATAATCGTATTGTTAAAGTCGACGCTCTATCTCCTTCCAATGTCATTATTTTTGAGCATATTTTAAACAATGCTGACTTTTACAAGCTATGGAAAGATTCGGATGGGATACCAGGGTTTCAAGATAAAATCATCGACACGTTTATAGAACTTCAGAAAAACGATATTATCTACTTTCCAAACCAACAGACAAATATGAATGATGATTATTTTATTACTTATCGGGCCTATGGAGTCTGGGGTTTAATCGTCAAATGGATAAAAGAGGATTTTAAAACGCCTCCACATGAGATGGCAAATGAATTAATTAAGATTATAAGCTACCACCCACTAAGGACATATGAAACGAAAAATATGGGGTAGATGCCTTAAAAATAATAAATGCTTCACGATGTTTAGCCATAAAAAAACACCCTGGAAGGCAGATTTCACTCTAACTTTTAGGGTGAATCAAGAGAATAGTGACACAGAATCATAAAGGAGGAAGTGCAACATGTTTGTTGGTGAAACGTTAACCAACATGCGATTGCTCCACGGACTATCAAGAAGCCAGCTAGCCAGCGAGTTAGATGTGACGGAACAGTCTATTTGGCAATATGAAAACGGGTATATTTCCCCCAGTGTTTAGAAGCGATTAACAAGTTGAGAACTTACTTCCACGTTCAACCAAAATACTTTTATTCCAAAAGCGATCTGCCAAGTCAGATTAATGAACAACATATAGCGTACCGATCCAAAGTTCGCAACAGTAGACAAAAAACAAAATCGGAAACCGTTTATCTAGAATTCTTAAATCATATAACAAATTTCCTTTCGTCAACGATCAACTTTCCAAACAATATAATAAAAGAAATCAAAGACGATGCCATTAGCTATAAAAATAAACATGCCGAGCAGATAGAAATGGATAAGATAATTGAACATATTTCAATGCATGCTAGAAAATCAATCGGTTTAACTAGTGATCATAATGAAGACTTGCTCTTTCATATTGAAAAAAATGGGGCTTTCATCTTTGAAAAGTCTTTAGGTGATACGGTTGACGCATGTAGCACATGGTCTGATACCGATATCCCTTTCATTATTCTAGGCAATATAAGAAAATCTGCGGTTCGACGTAACTTTGATTTAGCACATGAATTAGGTCACCTGCTTTTACATTACAAGATAGATATAACAGACTTAAACAAAAAAGATTACGAGCAAATAGAAAGAGAAGCAAACACATTTGCCACAAACTTTCTATTACCGGAAAAAGAATTTTTAAGTGACTTAGAAGCAATCGGTAAGATTTCAAATCCAAATGCTTATATTGAATTAAAGAAGAAATGGAAAGTATCTATCCCTGCCATTGCTTACCGAGCGTATACGCTTAAACGAATGACTTACCAGCAATACAGGTATTTTAATGCCTCTCTGAATCGAAATAACTATAAGGAAATTGAGCCATTAGACGATCAAATCATTATCATGAAGCCAGGAAAAATTAAAAGTTCTTTTCAAGTTCTTTTTGAAAAAGAAATACGCTTTGTTGAAGATGTATTAAATTATACGAAGTTCGAGCTTAAGTTATTGGCTGAGCTGGTTGATATTGAGGAATCATTTTTTGAGAGGTATAGGATGAAAAAGCAGCATTTTCGGGTTTATGATTTTGTTGTGGGTGAGAGTGGGCGTTATTAACGATTTGAATGACACATCCAAATACCGCATGAAAAGCGATAACTAAATATAGAAGTATAAAAAGTAACTGCCTCAACTAGTGGACGTAAAGGGTAGTTGCTTTTTTCTATTGGTGAATACCAAGGAAATGAGTATTACAATCGTTGTAAACGTAAAGCATTATTTTTATTTAAAATAACATTTTCCCATTTGTATACAAATATTATCCCCATTAGTAAACCCAAAATGGGGTCAGCTCACAGTCCCTAGCTACATTAAAGTGACAGCGTAGTAGAGGACTGACCCTAGGTACCTAGATTGCGGCCCCCTTTCAATAAAAAGGAATCATCATACTCTTTACCATACTCTCTCTAATACCTCTTCAATTCTTCAATCGTTCTTGGTAAATCTATTATTCCATCTCCTTTAGTTTGAATATAGTCCATTCGCTGGGGTAATTGTCATTGTTTTTCCCACTCCCAAGTCTCGCTGGTTTCTGAAGTTTTAGGTTTTGTTCCTTCGATACTTGCAATACCTCTTTTGAACTGCACCAGAAACCCCAGAATCCTTTTTATGGATTGGATAAATAACCTCATCCTCCATCGATTTGCTTTTGAATTTCCTGATAGCACCCGTGCCATGCAAATGCATTCCATTAGTGACAGGCTTACGTCTAAAAATCCGCAATGCGATCGTCAGTTTTTGCAAATAATAATCAAGGGAAATGGATTTGTCACACCATTCGCTTTTCCTTGATTATTATCGTTATAGAAAACTAAAAAGATAAAATCCAGTACTATTCTAATAAATCATTAATAAGTAAAAAACACTTTATAGTTTTACTCTTCTTGTCGATAGTATAAGTAATAGTTCAATATAACTATTTATATAGTCTATCCAATAATAGCGAACTTGTTGTAAGATAAGGACGCAAAACCAAGGACCTAAAGCTTATTTAGCTAAGGTAGCCTAGTTCCGAAGAAAGCGAATCTTAAAGGTGAGCCAGTTTCTTTGGTTCACCTTTTTGAATTTCTTTAGTTTAAAATAGTTAAGACAAGATCACACGTTTAATTAAAAAGGGAACATTAATATAAACTAGTTCCTAAAGTAATTTAGTATCATTTCATGAGATATCAATAGTAACCACGAGTGACAGAAATATTGCCCCTAGAATCCTCCGACTGAACTCTCTTTGAATTCTGTATAACATCATCTGTTATTATTTCTTCGTAATTATTTAGTTTTAGTAATAATAATCTACACTTAGGGAGGAATATATTAAATGGCAATGAGAAAATCAAAATTCCGAAATCTGTTTAAAAGAAATATATTTTCTAATAATCATGCAATTGATAAGCAATACACGAAGGGAAACGCATTAAGTACTCCCCTTCCTTCTTTGGCATGTAACCATCCAGATTTAATTATTGCTTTTTCTCTAGAAGGGGATATTGTTTCGCAAACTAGTAAAAGGCTTATAGAATTATTAGGATCTCGACCACAAACAAAAAATGATTTTCTTCATTTATTTCCAGAATCGACCTCCGAAAGATTAGATACTTTATTTAGTAACACATTAGGCGGTAAAACAGAGAATATAGAAATAGAAGTTAACAAATATAACGGTGAACAGGTTCAGCTTCTACTTACTTTTATTCCCATTCATATAAAAAACAATAGTGTAGAGCGTATTTATTTAATCATTAATGATTTAACGAAACACGCACAGCTCGAACAGTCGTTAGAACTGATGAAAAAACATTTAGATCACTCCCAGCAGATTGCTGCGGTTGGCAGTTGGGAGTATATCATTAATGATGATAAATTCGATTGTTCGAATAACTTTTTTAATACAATTGGTATGGATGAATCTGAAAATATCTCAATAGAAAAGCTTTTTACATTGGTCCATCCAGAAGATTATTCGTTGACTCGTCAAATTTTTGATGAGTCAACGAATAAAGGAAATAGCTTTTCCGCTGAATTTCGAATCCTTCATGGCAAAACAAATGAACTACGGTACATAACCGCTCAGGCTGAATGTATCAAGAAGGGTGATATTCCTTATAAATTTGTAGGGGTGATTAGAGACGATACTCCTTATAAGCGTTTAGAAAATGAATTAAAAAATAGGCTTACCAATTTACAGCATATCTATGATAACTTAAAGGCTGGAATATGGATGCGAGAAAACATAGAAGGAAAAATGGTCTTTGCTTCAAAAGGGCTAGCGGACATTCTGCAATATCCTTTAGAACAGATATATAAAGAACCTGATTATTGGGAAAAAATGGTTATACCAGAATATCATACGATGTTAATCGAAAGTATTCATTTATTGAAAAAAGGACAAATAACGCAAAATACATTCCCGATAGAATGCCCAGACGGAAAAACAAAATGGCTTCAGGAGCAGACATTTCCTTGGTTGGATGATAACGGGGAAATAGCTTATCTATTTGGAATGGTACTAGATGTCAGCGATGAATTAGAAATGCATGATAAACTTAACTTCCTTGCTTATCATGATGCACTTACCAGAATGCCGAATCAACATGGTCTTTATGATAAACTCGATACACTTTGTCAAAAAGAACATCCATTTGCTCTTATGTATTTAGATTTAGATCGATTTAGTCTTATCAACGATTCATTAGGTTATCATATTGGGGACGAGTTATTAAAGGAAGTAGCAAGTGGACTTATAGCGATTGTTCACCAAGAAGGTTATATCTCACGTATCAGTGGCACTGACTTTGTAATCGTGATTGAAAATTATCCAGATAAAGCTTCCATTTTCCATTTAGCTGAGCAATTAATGAAACATATTCAAAAACCAGTAACGATAGAAGAATTTGATATACAAATTACAACAAGTATTGGAATTAGCTTTTTCCCAGAACATGGAGAAAGCAAACTAACATTAATTGAAAATGCCCATTCTGCCTTACACCGTGCAAAAAGACAAGGGAAAAACAATTATAAGGTATATTCTGATATGAAAGATATATCATCTTATAAGAAATATATTTTGGATAAAGACATGAGAAAGGCTCTCATCAATGAAGAATTTGAAATCTATTACCAGCCAAAAGTGAATACGGAAGGAATCATTGTAGGAGCAGAGGCACTACTACGATGGAATCATCATGAATGGGGACTGGTTTCACCTGTAGAATTTATTCCCATAGCAGAGGAAAATCATTTTATTAATGATTTAGGTGATTGGGTGATAAAGGAAGTTTGCGCACGACTTAGAGAATGGAAAGAAAAAGACTTTACTTTACGCCCTATATCTATTAATATATCCCCCATTCGTTTAATGAAAAAAGGATTGGTAGAATACGTTAAACAACAGTTGGAGCTTTATCAAATTCCGGGCAACTATTTGGAGTTTGAAATCACAGAAGAATCGCTTTTAAGGTACGATAATACTGTTTTTAACACGTTAGAGGACTTAAAAAGTGTTGGTGCGACCATTGCCATTGATGATTTCGGTACAGGCTACTCTTCGTTGCAATCTTTGCGAGAAATCCAAGCGGACACCTTAAAGATTGATAAAGTTTTCATACAACATATTACTAACGAGAACAAAGTAGATGCAGCAATCGTCTCTTCTACTATGCATCTTGCTAAAGGATTAGGTTTGAAAGTGGTAGCAGAGGGTGTTGAAGAGTATGAACAATTAGAGTTTCTGAAACAAAATGAATGTGATATTATTCAGGGATATTTATTTTCCAAACCAGTTGCCTTAGAAATATTTGAACAAATGCTACAAGCTGGTTATTTATTACCGAGTAAAAAGAAACTTTCAAAGATACCTGAAATAGAACGTAGAGAGTTTTATCGATTTGAATTCCCATACAGTTTGCTTGGAAATATGACCATCACAGAAGTAAATCATCGTAAAGTAAGTCTTGGTGCAACACAAATTTTAATAGAAAATATTAGTTTGGGTGGAATAAAAATAGTATCTTTATTAAAACTTCCTATTAATTCCGATATGAAATTTATGTTTGCTTTTACCCTTATGAATGAATTGTTTGAATTAGAAGGTACATTGATATGGAAAGACGAAGCAAAAGAAGATATGTTTTTCTATGGTGTTAAATTCAACTTAACTGTCCAAGATGAAGATCGATTAGCGCCATTAATTAATCAGATGAGTGCTTTGCAACGCGCAAATAAACAAATACCTGATACAGACTTTGTTTATGAAGATTCCTTTTCTTATTTAAATAAACATCTTATATAGAATTTAAATCAACAATCCGGTTACTTTGACAGCACGGGGACGGTTCTTTTGCTTCCTCTCTCCCCTTGGACTATTAACCGTAATTAATGTTATGTTGTTATTAATCATGGAAAAGTCAAATTGATTTATTACATGATTAAAGGGGATTGCGACAAAATGACAGATCATTATAAAAGTATTCTAGTAGCTGTAGATGGTTCCAAAGAGGCGGAATATGCATTTCGTAAATCACTTGATATTGCATACGAACATCAGGGCTCACAATTAAACATCGTTAACATTATTGATACGCGCTATTTGGGACCTCTTGATAAAAAATTAGCAGAAGATGTCAAAGAAAAAACGCGGCAAAAATTAGATTGCTATAAAGCACGTGCTACAGCTTTGATTGTTAAAAATGTGAATATCATTATTGAATATGGTTCACCACGAATGATGATTGCAAATGAGATTGCTAAGTCAGTGGACGCAGACTTAATTATTTGTGGTGCTACAGGGCATACGACAGTAGAGCGCTATCTTATTGGTTCGGTATCTCAAGCCATCGTTCGCTCTGCCAAATGCGATGTTTTAGTCATCCGTACGCCTGCATCATAAAAAAAGCGCTCAGACTTTATAAGCCTTGAGCGCTTTTTTAGATAAATTGTGTATTCGTTTGAACTGCAGCTTTTCTATCTTGGGCTGCGTGCATTTTAACCATTACGAAACGTGCAAATGGTTGGATAACTACACTCTCCAAAAATAGGGCAATTACAAAGTTACGAGGCCAGATTTGTACAAAATTAGCAAAAATCTCAGTTGTAAAACCATTTCCAATGATATCTCCAACAATTGTCATTGTAAATGACATCCCTAATACGGTGAAAATCGTACGGAACATAATACGAGCAGCAAAACCGTCTGTTTGCGAAATAAATTTAGATGATAAAAATTCTGCAAAGCGACCGATTGCTACTGGTTCAATAATCATTACGATAACCCAAATAATAGGTAGTACGATTAACATGTTCATTGCAACCTCTTTGTTAAATTCCCCAGCTGCAAGGATGATATTGATGGATCCCATCATTAATACGGATAATGTTACAATAATTGCGCCGAATATTGCGCCCTCTTTACCATTTTTTGGTAGTCTTTTTTCTTGATGCATCGTTTTCTTTTTCTCCTTCAAAATCAATTTTTCAACCAACGCTATTTGTTCACTTTTAATATAATCGGTAATAATGTGGCGATTGTTTTCAATGGGGTTGCGGATTTTTGCGTTAAACAAAGCATAATGGCACCCTCGATCGAAGCTGTCAACAACATTGCGATAGCAGAAGCTGATTCGTTTGAATAGCCTTCTGTTATCAGTTTCTCATAGTAAAGCTCTTGAATGTTTTCATATAGAGCACTACAAGCAATGCGGACCGGTTCACTCATCGTGGCCATTTCACTGACAATGCTGCTAAATGTATAGCCGATAATGGTGCCGTTTTTTTCAAAGTTACCAATTAACTTATCGATCATGGCGAGGATGGCCTCCTGTGTTGTAGGGTGCCTACTGAAAATAGCTTCGATATCTGTGGTAATGGCTTCATTTAAATCGTGTAAACAAGTAATCAATAATTCTTCTTTTCCATTTGGGAAATGATGATAAAGCGCTCCTTTTGTAACATTACAGACTTTTAAAATCTCGTTAAGTCCAACATTTTTATAACCCTTTGCCTGAAAAAGAGCTGTAGATTTTTCAATTAATAGCGATTTTGTATCCATATTCGTGTATTTCTCCTAACATACCAACGGGTCTGTTTGTAGTATAACAGATTTTTAGCAGGAATTATAGTTAATAGTTTTTTCAAACTTGTGGGACAGAAGGACAGGTACATTGCCCCGAAGTATATCTAAAAATAATAGGAATTGGTGGGTCTTCCCTCTATATCCTGCTCAGGAAATAGAATATTATTTCTTTTTCTCCCACATGCAGTCGACAGCCCTCTAATCCCTTTCATCAATACCAGAAACAACCATTGTCATTGTCTCAATCCCTATGATTTCAGTTACTAAAATGGGGATAAATCAATAGAAAACCATATTCAGTCCTTAATGAAAATATCGGGAAACGGTGCCTGCCCCCAATGTTCCCCCTCTTCCCCCCAATGCATTGTCTTCCTCTTTTGGTAAATTGTCTTTAGTTTTATGGTGTATTTACATTGCATTAATTTGGTGAATAGACTAAATAATCTTTTAACTACAACAACCCAGCTACTTACATGACTATTCTGTTATAATAAAACTTTACCACATATAATGTCTAAATTTGCAAATCAAAATGGTCCCCAATTTTATCCAGCAATAAGAAGCGTATTATGGTTTAAGATAATTGGAAGAGAAACAATAAAACAACAGGAGGATACAATGAAGAGAATTTTTCAAATTAGCAGTGCATTTGTAGGCATTATCGTAGGTGCCGGATTCGCCTCTGGTCAGGAAGTTTTGCAATACTTCACTAGTTTCGGGACGATTGGGATTATCGGTGCAATCATTGCTACCGCATTATTTGCTTATATGGGAATGGTGATGACTAGGATTGGTAGTCGCATGCAAGCAACCTCTCATCAAGACGCGATTCATAAAATGAGCGGAAAAGTTCTAGGTACCATCATTGACTATATCATTATCTTCACCTTATTTGGTGTTGGTGTTGTTATGGTTGCTGGGGGCGGGTCTATTTTAAATCAACAATTCGGCCTTCCCATAGTTGTCGGTAATTTGCTCTTGATTACGCTTGTCGTACTCATTGCAATGCTCAATTTAACTAGAGTTGTTCAGGTAATCGGAAGTATTACGCCGTTTTTAATTTTTGCGCTTATTATACTGTTCATCTTCAGCGTAGCAACAATGGACAATACGTTTGCAACACTTGATCCAATCGCAAAGCAGTACGACTCTGCATTGCCAAACTGGATTTTCTCAGCGATAAATTATGTCTCCTTTAACATTGCAGTAGGTTTTTCTATGGCGATTGTAATGGGTGGGGATGAAAAGAATGAGAAAACAGCAGCAATTGGTGGCTTTTTAGGTGGGCTCGCGATTGGTGTTCTAATTATCATCAGTCATATTATGATCTTCTCGAAAGTTGATATTGTCGGCGCTTTTGACATGCCGATGTTAAAACTTGCAGATGATATTTCTCCAATTTTAGGGGTTGTTTATACCTTTATCTTATTTGGAATGATATTCAATACTGCCATAAGTATGTTCTTCTCATTTAGTGCCAGATTTACAGAAATGGGAACAAAGAAATTTAAAATCTTTACAATAATCACCGGTATGGTTGCATTTGCATTAAGCTTTGTCGGCTTTACAACACTTGTTGCATGGTTCTATCCATTAATCGGAAACCTCGGACTCTTGCTTATAATTGTCCTTATCGTGGCTTCCTTTAGGATGGGGAAAATTGTGGAAAAGCAGGAAAAAATATAATTCATATCTAAATACTACATTCACACAAAAGGAGCTTGGATATCTTACCAAGCTCCTTTTCATTCTTATTATGCTTTTGTGAAAGCTGAGTGGGACAGAGGGTACATGAGGTGACCTCTCGTCCCACTATGTCCTCGTGTCCCTTAAAGCTAACCTATCTATACCTCCTCATACAGACATACCTAAGATAATTCGGCTATTGACAATCATTTTAAGAATGTTATAATTTATTCAAATTGTTAATTAAATATTTACCGATTCACTAGAGGTGCCTTTTAAAAGGGCTGAGATCAAAGCGATTGACTTTGGGACTCTTTGAACCTGATACGGTTGATGCCGGCGGAGGGAAGTGAAAGAACGGATATCGTAATCTATTTGTTTATTTATGCGATAAAACCACTTTCCTTTTCATGCGGGAAGTGGTTTTTTTATTTTTTCAAATGATCTTAAAGGAGAAACTTAGGATGAATGATTTCAACAAAAAAGATGATACATACGGAGAACTTCATATTATCTCAACTGGGGAACAATCACCTGAAACGTTTGTATCCATTGCTGAAAAAATAAACGGTTATGTAGGTTTTTTTCATATTCGAGAGAAATCATGGTCCGATATTCAATATATGCAAACAATCGAACTACTTCATTCCAAAGGCATTCCACTTGAAAAAATCATGGTCAATCACCGGATTCATGTAGCCAACGCAATGCAGGTACGAGGTGTTCAATTAACCTATCAAAGCATCGATGTATCCGTAGCAAGAAAGACTTATGAATCCTTGTACATTGGCTGTTCCGTTCATTCCGTGGAAGAAGCTGTTTCCGCACTTCAACACGGTACAGATTACTTGCTATATGGTCATGTCTTTGACAGCCGCTCAAAACCCGGCGTAAAGCCAAAAGGTTTGGATGGCTTGAAACAAGTCGCACAGCATGTATCCATTCCAGTGATTGCAATTGGTGGCATCACCCCTCAAAATACGCCACAGATCATCAATCATGGTGCAAGCGGTATCGCGGTTTTATCAGGAGTGTTATTGTCCAGTGATCCAGTCGCAAAGGCAATATCCTACAAACATGCATTAAGAAAGGGGGGGAAAAATGAAGAAACAGTATGATGTCATTATTGTTGGCGGAGGTGTCATCGGCAGTTCCATTGCATTCCATTTGAGCAAGCGTAATTACCATGTACTCGTTGTAGAAAAAGGGGCACTCGCTCAAAAAGCATCACGTGCTGCTGCAGGCATGTTAGGTGCGCAAAATGAAATAGGAGAAGATAGTCCGCTCCTGTCCTTTGCACGTAAAAGTAGAGCAATGTTTCCTGCCTTAGCGGAAGAGCTTCAATTTTTATCTACTATCAATATCAAACTTATCCAAAGTGGAATTATAAAAGTTGCTCAATCAGAAGAAGAAGCAGCACACTTACGCGAAATCGCAGCCATTCAAGAAAAGTTAGGTGAAAAGGTAGAATGGTTGCCTACTGCGCAAGTGAAAGAAAAGGAACCGGAACTTTCCGAAGCTGTACAAGGTGGATTATATATGCCAAATGATGGGCAAGTGTCGGCCCCACTTTTATCCAAAGCATTGGCCCAATCTGCAGCCGCTTTAGGAGCAGACTTCCTGGAATATACCGAAGTACAGGAATTGGTTCAAGATAATAATCGGATCTCCGGTGTAAGAACAGGAACAGATTTCTTTTCCGCAAATCATGTCATTGTTGCGGGCGGAGCATGGAGCAAACACATCCTTAAGAGAACCGGCATATCACTAGAAACGTATCCCGTAAAAGGCGAATGCTTTTCCGTACATACTCCTGAACGAATGATCACATCCAGTATTTTTTCATCTGGGGGCTATATCGTTCCGAAGTCTGGCGGCAAAGTCATTATTGGCGCTACAGAAAAGCCTCATACGTTTGATGAATCCGTTCAACTGGATGGACTTTATCAGTTAATGACTCAAGCGGTAACCATCCTTCCAGCATTAAAAAATGCCAAATGGGAGAAAGCATGGGCTGGCATTCGCCCGCAAACAGGAGATGGACTGCCCTATCTTGGAGAACATCCACATGTAAAAGGGCTATTCGTCGCAACTGGCCATTACCGAAATGGTATTTTATTATCTCCTGTTACCGGGTTATTAATGGCAGATATGATCGATGGAAAAGCGGTCCATCACCCATTTTCCATTAACAGAACACCATATATCAAGGAGGTAAACCGATGAAATTGCTAGTGAATGGCAATCATTTACAAGTTCCAAGCAATGTATTTACGATTTCTGATGTCATTACCCATTTTTTTGATCATGATCCCATTGTCATTGTGGAACATAATGGAGAAATTTTGGAGAAAAATCACCATCCAAAACGAATCGTTGCAGATGGCGACAAAATTGAATTAGTAGAATTTGTAGGAGGCGGATGACATGTTAACGATTGGCGAAAAACAATTTAATTCCCGTTTATTTTTAGGAACTGGAAAATACCCGAGCTTTGCTATCCAGAAAGAAGCGGTGGAAGTATCAGAAACGAATATTCTAACCTTTTCGGTGCGCCGGATGGATATTTTTGAATCTTCCCAGCCAAATCTCCTGGAAAAGATAGATTTGAAAAATTATGATCTTTTGCCCAATACAGCTGGTGCAAAAACAGCTGAGGAAGCGGTTCGAACTGCGAAGCTCGCTAAAGCATCCGGGCTTTGTGACATGGTGAAAGTTGAAATCATCGGCTGTGATAAAACATTGCTGCCAGACCCTGTAGAAACACTGCGGGCAACGGAAGAATTATTGAAAGAAGGTTTCATCGTACTTCCCTATACTTCCGATGATGTTGTTTTAGCACGGAAACTGGAAGAGTTAGGTGCCCATGCGATTATGCCTGGTGCGTCACCGATTGGATCCGGGCAAGGGATAATTAATCCGCTTAACTTAAGCTTTATTATTGAACAAGCAAATGTGCCTGTCATTGTTGATGCCGGAATTGGTTCTCCAAAAGACGCGGCCTTTGCAATGGAGCTCGGGGCTGACGGCGTCCTTTTAAATACAGCGGTTTCCGCATCCGTTGACCCTGTCAAAATGGCTGAAGCGATGAAACTTGCTGTAGAGGCAGGTCGACTCGGCTATGAAGCAGGACGCATTCCGAAAAAACGCTACGCAACTGCAAGCAGCCCAATAGAAGGGATTAGCATCTAATGAATGATCGTTATTCCAGACAAATATTATTTTCGCCCATCGGTCATGAAGGACAGGAAAAATTAGCTGAGAAGCATGTCCTATTGATTGGTGCAGGTGCACTTGGTACAGGGAATGCGGAGATTCTTGTTCGTTCTGGTGTTGGAAAAATAACGATCGTTGACCGAGATTACGTCGAATGGAGCAACTTGCAGCGTCAACAGCTATACACAGAGAGTGATGCGACTAATCGCATGCCAAAAGTCATTGCAGCAAAAAGAAGATTAGAGGAAATTAACCAGGATGTGCAAATTGAAGCAAAGATAATCGATGTCACCCCATTGGAGATGCGTCAGCTCATAGATGGCGTCGATTTGATTATTGATGCAACAGATAATTTCGATATTCGACTTATCATCAATGATATATCGCAAAAACATAGCATTCCTTGGATATACGGTGCTGTTGTTGCAAGCTATGGTATCAGTTATACGATTCTTCCAAAAGAAACGCCCTGTTTGCATTGTTTATTGCAACAAGTGCCAATGGGCGGGATGACTTGTGATACGGCAGGTGTTATCAGTCCCGTTGTTCAAATGGTTGTTGCCCATCAATCGGCAGAGGCTTTAAAAATTCTAACCGATAACCGGGACGCATTGAGAAAGCGATTAATTTCGTTTGATCTTTGGAGTAATCAGCAAGCTTCCATTGATGTCAGCACGTTCAAAAATACAAGCTGCCTGTCCTGTGGCGAAGCACCGACATATCCGCATTTAAGCTATGAAAGTCAAACAAAGACTGCCGTACTATGCGGGAGAGATACAGTACAGATTAGACCAACGTCAGCAGGAAAGCGAGACTTGCAAACGATCGCGGCACGCCTCTCCAATACAGGAAAAGTCGAACAAAATTCATTTCTATTATCCTTTACGAGCGAACCGCATCGTTTGGTCATGTTTCACGATGGACGGATACTTGTGCATGGAACGAGTGATGTGACCGAAGCAAAATCATTATATTACCGGTATTTCGGATGAGTTGAGCTGTGGGGCGCCCTCTAAATAGAGTATTTAAATAGAATAGAAACTAGTCTGGAGGGCTATATGTTGGAAGTTTTACAATGGTTTGTCGATTTGGGAGCGAGTGTGATGCTCCCAATGATTATTTTTATTTTCGCAATACTGCTTGGTACGGGTCCAGGAAAAGCATTGTTTTCCGGATTGATTGTCGGTGTTGGTTTTGTAGGATTGAATCTCATCTTAAACTTATTGACGACGAGTTTAGGGCCAGCAGCACATTCGATGGTCGATCATTTCGGTTTAAACTTACAAACCATTGATGTTGGCTGGCCAGCTGCAGCAGCTATTTCCTATGGCACTGCACTCGGAAGTCTTGCTATACCGATAGGAATTGGAATTAACCTTTTACTATTAGCATTCGGATTAACGAAAACAGTAAATGTTGATATTTGGAATTATTGGCATATCGCTTTTACAGGATCGCTCATTTATGCGTTGACGAATGATTTCGCATTAGGTCTGTTTACAACGGCGGTACACGCTATAGTGGTGCTCCTCATGGGTGATATGTTAGCGAAAGATATGCAAAACTTTTTCGGATTAAAACAAATAACCTTTCCACATGCGGCATCCGCACCGTCCTATTTTTTAGCGAAGCCATTAAATGTCGTTTTTGACAAGATTCCAGGATTTAATAAGCTAAAAGCAGACCCAGCTTCTATCCAAAAACGTTTCGGAATCTTCGGACATACGATTGTCTTAGGTGCATTGCTTGGTTTGCTAATCGGTTTAGTTGCAGGCTACAACATCCAAGATATATTGCAATTATCGATACAGACTGCTGCCGTCTTATTTTTAATGCCGAAAATGGTTGCCTTATTAATGGAAGGACTGACACCTATTTCAGAAGCTGCTAGTAAAAAAATGAAGGAAAAGTATCCAGACAGAGAGCTCTATATTGGGATGGACAGTGCGCTAGCAGTAGGACATCCCGCTGTATTATCCGCTTCCTTAGTCATGATACCAGTTACGTTATTCCTAGCAGTCATTTTACCCGGAAATAGTGTCTTGCCATTCGGTGACTTAGCAACAATCCCATTCTTGATCTGCTTAATGGTACCTGTATTTAAAGGAAACATCGTCCGCACGATCATCGCAGCAAGCATTTACATCAGTGTTGGATTGTATATAGCTACATGGCTATCCCCGATATTTACCGAAATGGCCCTTGCTTCGGACTTTGATATCGGAAATAATTCCAGTGTTTCTTCTCTTGTTGACGGTGCTGTTTGGACAACTGCCTTATTCGCAGGACTAGGTAAATTATTAAGCTGGTATGGGATGGCTGCGATCGGCCTAGGTGCATTAGCCGGTTTAGTTTATGTAAATAAAATAAAAAAGGATGGAAAACAAACATGAAAAAAGTGTTAGTCATTTGCGCGACAGGCATTGCTACTTCTACGATCATCATGGCGCGATTAACAGAATGGTTGAGAGACGAAAACCTTCTTGAACAAGTGGAGTTGCATCAAGGGAAAGTCAGTGAAGCATTCCATGTACAAGATGATTATGACTTTATCATCTCCGCTACGATCGTTCCAGACGACTTAAAAGAGAAAGTAATTGATGGGGTTCCTTTGTTAATAGGTAATGGATCTGAAGAAGTTTTTGAAAATATTAAAAATAGAATAGATATACATTGAATTTAAGTATCCCTGCGAAAATTCACAAAATCCACAGCACGTATGCTGTGGATTTGTTTTTCCTCTTAATCCCTGTTCCTTAAGTTTTGCTCTGATTCCTGCAAGCTGTGCATGCCCTACTACTTAAACCAGCATGCCGCCATCTTTACTAAATTTGATAATTCCTTCTGAAGCTCGGTAAGCAAGCGCTCCTAGAGTATGCGTCGCATTGTAACCACTTTGGTGAGGATATGCCGATCCACCAACTACGAAAACATTTTCCGCTTCCCACATTTGCAGGTAATTATTGACAGCAGACGTTTCAGGATCCGCTCCCATGATAACACCGCCTGTATTGTGTGTCGCTTGATATTTTGTAATGTCATAATGCTCAACGGATTCATTCTCAGAAACATGCGTCGCTCCCATTTCTTTCATGATTTTCTTTGTTTGGTCGTTTAGGAATTTACCACGTTTACGGTCGGTTTCCGAAAAATCAAACGTCATGCGAAGAAGTGGATTACCGTGTACATCTTTATATGTCGGATCTAAATCCAAATAGTTATCCACATGAGGTAAAGTTGCGCCATACGTATGAACGTTCAACGTGCGGTTATAGTACTTTAATGATTGCTCCTTAAATTCTTTCCCCCAACTTGGTGTACCTGGAGGAACTTGGTTGTTGTCAATCGGTCTTTTTCCTGATTGATTCATTATAATTGCTCCACCATGTATAAAGTCATAATCGGTATGATCAAAGTTATCGGCATTAAAGTTATCTAATGTTGCGCCGAGTCCACCAGAACCAATTGCCGTATTGAACTTCTGATCATCGAAAAATCCATCTGTTCCTACAATTACTTGGTAACAGTAGTTCTTGCCAATCGTACCTTTCCCAGTTTCAGGGTTATAGGCAGTACCAAGTTTTGAATTGAGTAACAAGCGATTATTGTTAAACGTATAACTTGTGATTGCAACAATATCTGCGGGTTGTTCAAATTTTTCACCTGTACGCGTATCGACATAAATAACCCCTGTTGCCTTCCCACCTTCATGCAACACTTCGATAACCTCAGAATTCGGACGAAGGTCAAAGTTCCCAGTTTTTAGTGCTGCTGGAATAACCGTAACGTTTGGACTTGCTTTAGCACCGTATTCACAACCGAAACGTTCACAGAATCCGTTCATTTGACATCTTGCTAAATGCTGACCGTCCGGGTTTGTATATTGTTGTGAGTTATTAGCTGCTGGCATGGTAAAAGGATCCAATCCCATCTTTTTCGTTGCTTCTTTAAATAAATCAAGCTCTGGACCATGCTTCAATGCCGGATTTGGGAAGGGTTCTGAACGTTCTCCGCGAAGAGGCGTCTCGTCAGCAGAAATACCTGCCATCTTTTCAAACTTTGTATAATATGGCTCCATTTCATCGTAGGTAATTCCCCAATCCTGGATGAGTAGCCCATCCGCAATTTTAGCCTCACCATATCTTTCAACCGTTTTCGATTTGATTTCAAAGTCATATGGGTTATAACGGTCTGTCATTCCGTTCCAATGTGTACCTGCTCCTCCTACACCGTTTCCTAACATGAAGGATCCATATTGACGCATTGGTAATGCACGTTGATCACCATTATTTCTAAATGTTAATGTTTCCCTCGATAAATCTTGCATCAATTCACCACGTAATGCATAACGAAGCTCATCATGCTTCATAGCAAAGTTTGCCGTGCCACGATTTCCGCCACGCTCTAATCCTACAACGTTTAATCCTGCTTTACTGGCCTCAGCAGCTATAATTCCGCCTGTCCAACCTACACCAACTGTTACCACATCTGTTTTAGGTAGTTTCGTAACCATATTCAATTACCCCTTTTCCTGCTGTACATTTTTTCTTTAGAAAACTTGGCATTTCTCAAGCCTTTAGTAAGCTTTAGTTGCACTTATGCAGATAGGAAAGTTTTATATTTTCTATTTGCCAAGTTAAAATCTATTTCTTACAGCTTTTTATTTTTTTTATACATGTTTAGTTATGTGTGTTATGAAGGCTCGCTGGTTTAATTTCAATGAATTCTTTAGATGCCACTTGTTCATCTGAATAACTCATTTGAACACCAGGATACTCTTTCATTTTCCAACCTTGCATATCTTTATTCCCACCGTAAAGTGGATCCGAATAGGCACCCTCTATAGTTGACTGACGTAATATATTAAAGAAGATGCTAGATTTAATACCAGGTATGTCTGCTTTATCATTTTCAAAGGCTACTAGGACCTCATCTTGCTTTTCACCATCTAATGCGGTAAACCCTTCACTAAAGGTCGCTTGACTATATTTTTCGATTGCTTCAATGCCTAAGTCATAAATCTGATGGTACTTTAATTGAGATTGATAGCCTTGGTTCAGCTCCCCCTCAAAGAAAGGCCCCTGCCTATATTCCTTCGCATTGATTCCCCATTTCCCTGCTAACTGGTGATCAATATAGTAAGGAACTCCTAAACCAATCGCACCTGGACCATTTTCATCTTCTGGAAAAATTCGCTCCGTTGCCTGCCCCAGCAAATCGAAATCCGCTCGATTTGTAAAATATTCTAAAGCCTGATCATGCTGCTGTGCAGGTGGTGTTTCTTTTGACGCTGTAGCGGTGCTTTCTTGTTCACCTTTATCACTAAATCCAAGTAAACCGCCTAATGTTCCACCAACAACAACTCCCCCAGCAGCAATTCCACTGTTTCTCAGGAATTTACGTCTTGAGGAACCATTTGCATTAAGGTGTTTTTCATCATTCGTTGACATAAAAAAAGCCTCCAATTCATTTAAAATTAGAAGTAAAGAGAGAGGTGACAATTATCGCATATGGATTTTTAATCCCACAGCCGATTATGTAGTTATCCCCGAATTTGTAAATTCATCTCATTATGATCGATTACTTTATTTCTTTGCTCTGTTATGTAATTGCAGTAATAATAATGGTTGCGTTAATCAAACAGCGTAATCAAGCTATCAAAAATAGATTCTCTTTAATTCTGCATAAATAATATAAATTACTAGATTAAAACGATTAAGTTGGTAATCTAGAAAGAGTGATTATTAATCTACAATTATTTAAATATTTATATTATAATCGCTTACTATATCATAGGTCTATTAAACTAATTTGTCAATATTTCGAACTTATTTATAGATATATTTTTCTATAAAAGTGAGTTGACTTCAGGATCATATAGGTGAATAGAAGGGCAGGAAACTACTATAGGAAAATATTCGCTTTATATAGTAGACTAATCAATATTATATAGTCCCGACAAATGAAGTCTCTAAGTGGTAAGTTATGTTGTGAAAGTCCAATTGGTTATTTGAAGGTAAGAAGTTCAGCAGGAGATAGTGGAAGGAATAACTTTTTTTATGTATGAGAGGGTTTTGAAAAAAATAAAAGTACTTACTTATTTGCAATAAATGAAGCAAATTTAAAACGCATGGATATCATTATCCATGCGTTTTTATGTGCTATTTATATTATTGTTTAGTCTGTTACTTCTAATTTATAGATAGTCAACTCGTATTTTAGTATGTCATTGGCTGGGCTACCAGGATTCGAACCTGGGATACACGGGATCAAAACCCGATGCCTTACCGCTTGGCTATAGCCCAATAATGGCGGAGAAGGAGAGATTTGAACTCTCGCGCCGCTTACACGACCTACACCCTTAGCAGGGGCGCCTCTTCAGCCACTTGAGTACTTCTCCAATGGCTCCACAGGTAGGATTCGAACCTACGACCGATCGGTTAACAGCCGATTGCTCTACCACTGAGCTACTGTGGAATAATGAATAGTTAAGTGCGCCCTAGAGGATTCGAACCTCTGACCCACAGCTTAGAAGGCTGTTGCTCTATCCTACTGAGCTAAGGGCACAATGAAGAATGATATATTAACATACACTTGTATGAAGTATGATCAACATAGAAGAAATTTTATAGAAATGGGCCTGAGTGGACTCGAACCACCGACCTCACGCTTATCAGGCGTGCGCTCTAACCAGCTGAGCTACAGGCCCATAGAAAGAATATATGGAGCGGGTGAAGGGAATCGAACCCTCATCATCAGCTTGGAAGGCTGAGGTTTTACCACTAAACTACACCCGCATAAAACGAAAGTTATATATATAAAATGGTGGAGGGAGTAGGACTCGAACCTACGAACCCGATGGGAGCGGATTTACAGTCCGCCGCGTTTGGCCAACTTCGCTATCCCTCCACGATTAATTTTAAAGTGGTGGCTCGAGACGGAATCGAACCGCCGACACAAGGATTTTCAGTCCTCTGCTCTACCGACTGAGCTACCAAGCCAATGAATGAATTAACAATATATATGGAGGAGGTAGAGGGATTCGAACCCCCGCGCGGTTTGACCCGCCTGTTGGTTTTCAAGACCAATCCCTTCAGCCAGACTTGGGTATACCTCCACATTATAATCGTTACTTCAAATGGACCCTGCAGGATTCGAACCTGCGACCGATCGGTTATGAGCCGATAGCTCTAACCAACTGAGCTAAGGGTCCAATTTATAATCATTTAATATTAAGGGGCGACCGATGGGAATTGAACCCACGAATGCCGGAGTCACAATCCGGTGCGTTAACCCCTTCGCCACGACCGCCATCTTATAACTATATATTTTGGTAGCGGCAGAGGGGATCGAACCCACGACCTCACGGGTATGAACCGTACGCTCTCGCCAGCTGAGCTACGCCGCCAATATAATAAAAACAAATGGAGCCTAGCGGGATCGAACCGCTGACCTCCTGCGTGCAAGGCAGGCGCTCTCCCAGCTGAGCTAAGGCCCCGTAATATAATGAATGGTCGGGAAGACAGGATTCGAACCTGCGACCCCTTGGTCCCAAACCAAGTGCTCTACCAAGCTGAGCTACTTCCCGATAATAAATGGTGCGCCCGAGAGGAGTCGAACCTCTAACCGCTTGATTCGTAGTCAAGTACTCTATCCAATTGAGCTACGGGCGCAAATGGTGCCGAGGACCGGAATCGAACCGGTACGGTAGTCACCTACCGCAGGATTTTAAGTCCTGTGCGTCTGCCAGTTCCGCCACCCCGGCAAGGGCTTGAAGCAAGAAACGGGATTCAAATTCGCAATCCCCACCTTGGGAAGGTGATGTTCTAGAAATGAACTACTTCCTCAAAAAGTAA